>CAZBBX010000013.1:0-37334 GCA_964490325.1 uncultured Oscillospiraceae bacterium | reverse complement strand
GCGTAGCGGTCGCTGTCGGCTTGGGCGTAGCAGTCGCCGTGGGCGTAGGCGTAGCGGTCGCTGTCGGCTTGGGCGTAGCAGTCGCCGTGGGCGTAGGCGTAGCCGTCACCACAGGCGTAGGCGTGGCCGTGTAGAGCGGCACGCTGAGGTAGGTATACACATCGCTGATATTCGTTGCGTTATCCGTAAGGCGATATGTCCCATCGCCAAGGTGCTCCCAAGCGTTCAGCTGCGCGGTGTCGATCGTCTCGCAGCGCAAGACGCCAACGGCAAAGTCAACAACGGTCGTATCCGCGAGGCTCACGTCCGTGACGACATTGCCCTTCAGGTAGGCGGGAACGCTGTACGCGACCGTTCCGTTGGAGACCGCAGAGGCCAGCCGACCCCAGTAATCGACCGCGCCTGCAAGAAGGACGGCAGGCAGATTCAGCCCCTGCTCACCCGTCTTAAGCGTTCGCAGCGTCACACTGTTGCCGCTTAGGGTAACGCCGTTCACGCTGTTGCCCGTTGACACGCCGTCTCCGAGGTTCTCTATCTCATTCCCGCAGACCAGTATGCCCAGCCGAGCGGTAATACTATTGTCGCTTAAGGAAACGTTCGTGACGCTGCAATCCTTGTTGGACGGCTGCAGCGGCGAACCTTCGGGGTTTGCGGGATCGCTGTGGGTCTGCAGCGCGCTTCCCGCCACAAGGATCCCAACGTCCACCTCCGCATAGCTGTTATAGTTAGCGGTGGTGATGCGGTTATGGTCGATGCTTATGTCAGAGACGTTTGCCCCCACGCCATAGTCGCCTGCACTGCCTGCGCAAAGGATACCGTATCCGTAGCCGGAGATATCGTTGTTGCTGATGGTGACGTCGGAAAACGTCCCCGCGTAGTTCGGGTATGCGACAGCCTGCTGCCCGTGGTTGCTTATCTGCGTCCCCGCGACCAGCAGTCCCACGTCCCAATACAGCTCCGTATCGGCATACAGCGTATTCCCCTCGAAGCGAACAGAGGAGAGGGTATTATTCAGGCAGTCACAGCTTTTGGCGGTCTTGACAAAGTTGGCAATGACTACGCCGTGCGCCGCATAGATGCTGTTGTTAAGGATGTCGATATGCTCCATCGTGTTGTCGGAGCCGTACTGACAGCCTTCGCCTGCGCTGACGTTGCAGACGGCAAACTCCCTTCCGTTGCCAAGCGCAAGATCGTTGTTGTGCACGGACACATACCGCATTGTATTGTTGGAGGTCGAGTGCGTGCGTTCGGAAATGGAATACTTGTCATTGCCCACATCCGCAACGGCGGCATTGGTGATGTTGACGGCGGAATACATGTTCTTGTCGCCGCCTGTGATGCGGGTGGTGTTGTTGCGCACTTCCACATACTCGACCAAGTTGTTGCTGTTGCCAAGGTTCGCCGTGCCGATACCCAAAAGAGCCTCATAGACGGCAGGCGTGTTCTCGGTCATGGTGATGGTGTTCCCCGAAACGAGCACATTTTTTAGGATGTTGTACTCGCAGTACGCCATGTTCGTGTCTCCGTAGACATAGCCGGTGTGCGCGTCGGCCGCAAGCATACCGATGCCGCCGTCTACAAATTGGTTGGCAAGGACATAGTAGCCGTCAATGACATTGTAATCGCCGTCCCCCGCGGCGGCGAAGGAGAAGAGCCGCGTTTTTTGAAAGCTGTTGCCTGCAAAGGTAAGGTCCTTATAGTTGACCGTGTAGTCGCTGCCGTAGTCCGTACCGCCCCTGCCATATGGCACGCAGGTGGTGACGCCGACCTCCCAGGTGTCCGAGAAGGTGCAGCCGAGGATGTACAGCTCGTCAATGTGCAGGGCCGCGACCTCGTCGCCGACGGGACGCAGACTCAGGCAGGTGTTTTGCGAATTGCCGTCAAAGATCAGATCGACGATCCGGAGATTTGCGGTCAAGGGCTTGATGGCTCCCTCCCAGCCATAGGAGGGAACGACAACGTCCCCGCCGCCGTTGATAGTGATTTTGCCGCGTTCGTTGATCACGATGCTTGCATAGATCGCAGGGTGGATCACATCGTCCGCAAAGTCGATCACGATCCAATCCTCGCTCGTGTCCGCCATGGCAAGCTGCACGGCCTCGCGCAGGGACAGGACGGAGTCGTTGGCGTCCACGCTGTCGTCCTCTGTCGTAACGGTCAGGGTGTGACTGCTGCAGCCGGACGGCACAAGCTCTGCTGCAAGCGTAAAGTTTATGGAGTTGTTTTCAACGGCTGCGGCGGTGGTGGCATAGCCCCTCAGCGACAGGGTGACCGCAGCGGCACTTTGGACGTCTACATCGGCGGGGGTCACCTTGTCGGTGAAGACGCCGTCTACATAGATGTCGACCCCGCTGATGTTGGAGGTCACATGGAAGGTCGTCAGATCCCCGCTAAGATCCTGCTGCCCACCGTTTGACAGGGCGCTTGAAACGCCTGCGGCGGCAGAGGAAGAGGTGCCGAGCGCCTCCGATGAAACGGACAGCGGCTCGGAAAGTACGGACAACAGCAGGGATAAAACAAGCGCAAAAGCAAAAAAGCGTTTCATAAGCCCTCCGCAGATCGTATAGATATATTGTAGCACACGAAAAGCCCCCGCACAAGACGGACGCCCAAAATGGATCGTGTCAAATTTGCCTTAGAACCTTACTTTTTGCGCTCTTGGATATCGCCGTCGGATGCGCCGCGTTTGGCCTTATAGTAGCTTGTCAGCAGCCCCGCACAGTCCGCCTCCAATATACCGCCATAGGTCTCCACGCTGTGCAAAAACCAATGGTCGGTCAGGTCGATGCGGCTGCCGCAGCAGCCCGCCCTTTCGTCAAAGGCGCCATAGACAAGGCGCGGCAGCTTCAGCAGAAGCATCGCGCCCGTACAGAACGCGCAGGGCTCCATGGTCACAAACAGGGTGCAGCCCGACAGGGAGCCGCGCCTTCGATACCCCTCGCCAAGCGCAAGGAACTCCGCGTGGGCGCAGGGGTCGTGCAGCTGCTCCGTCCGATTGTGCGCGGCGCACAGCAGCGTATCCCCGCAAAGCAGCACCGCGCCTACGGGTGTTTCGTCCTCTGCATAGGCCTTTTGCGCCTCCAGCAGGGCAAGGCGCATCCCATCCTCAAGTTTCATAGCGCTTTAGGATCGTCTCCGTGTCAAAGTCGTCATATTGCAGCCGCTGCAGCGTCAGACCGTGCGCGGGAGCCGTTGCACCCGCAAACACGCGATCCTTGGCGGCAAGCGCGTCCGTGAGGAAGGAAACGGGACGCTTCCCCTTGCCGATCTCCAGCATCGACCCCACCAAAATGCGCACCATGTTGTACAAAAAGCCGTTGCCGCATACCTCATATAGGCAATAGCAGCCCCGCTGCTCCCAAGCGCTCGCATAGATCGTGCGCACAGTGTTCTCCATGTGCGTGTCGCGGCACATGAAGGCGCGAAAGTCGTGCGTGCCCACGATGGCGCCTGCGGCCTCCTGCATGGGTGCAAGGGACAGGGGCGCGGGAACATGCAGCGCGGTGTTTCGGGTCGCGACCAAGGCATGCTCGCCCAACTGGACGGTGTAGCGATAGGTCTTTCGCTTAGCGGAAAAGCGTGCGTGAAAGTCGTCAGGCGCTTCCTCGCTGTACAGCACGCGGATGTCGCGGGGCAGTCGCATGTTCAGCGCGATGGCAAACTTATCCGCGCTCATGCGCGCTTCTGTGTCAAAATGCGCCACCTGCGCATAGGCGTGAACGCCGCTGTCGGTTCGGCCGGAGCCGTACACGGTGCTTGCCGTCCCCGTGATCTCGATAAGAGCCTGCTCCAGCTTTGCCTGTACGGATACGCCGTTCGGCTGGATCTGCCAGCCAACGTAGGCGCTGCCGTCATACTGGATGATGCATCGTATCCTGCGCATGGCTTACGGCAGCAGGCGGGGAAGCAGCACGGTCGCCGCAATGGCAGCCCCCGTGATGAGCGCCGCCACAAGGTCGCCCCAATGGAAATGCAGCTGCCTTAGCTTGGTGCGTCCCTCACCGCCGTGGTAGCAGCGGGACTCCATGGCCATCGCCAGCTCGTCCGAGCGGCGGAAGGCGGACACGAACAGCGGCACAAGGATGGGGATCATGCTCTTTGCGCGGGTGATGACGTTGCCCGACTCAAAGTCGGCGCCCCTTGCCATCTGCGCCTTTTTGATCTTGTCCGCCTCGTCCATCAGCGTGGGGATGAACCGCAGCGCGATGGTCATCATCATGGCGATCTCGTGCGCGGGGAAGCGGATGACCTTGAGCGGGGAGAGGATGCGCTCGATGCCGTCGGTCAGCGCCAGCGGAGAGGTGGTCAGCGTCAAAAGTGAACTGCCGGAGACAAGGAACATCAGCCGCAGCGTGATAAAGATCGCCTGCAGGACGGCCTCCTTGCTGATGGTGATGATCCACCACTGCCACCAGATGGTCTCGCCCTCGGTGAAGAAAAGGTTCAGGATGAACATGAAGATCAGCAGGAAGCGGATGGGCTTGAGCGAGCTGTACAGATAGCTGACGGGAATGCGGGACAGCAGCAGCGCCGCCACTACATACGCAAGCGGCACGACAAACATCCACAGCTCGCTCACCAAGAAGACCATCACGATGTACGCGATCATCAGCGCCAGCTTGGTGCGCGGATCGAGGCGATGGACGGGGGAATTGCCCGCTACAAATTGACCCAGCGTGATGTCCTTACTCATGTGTCAGCCTCCCGAGCAGAAAATCTCGCATGTCCTCCGCCGTGCAGACGGAAGCGGGAACGTCCTTGCCCCTTTGCCGCAGCAGCAGCGCTAACTTACAGGCCTGCGGCAGGGCAAGCCCAATGGCGCTCAGCTCCTTGCTGTTGGAAAAGACCTCGGCGGGGGAGCCTGTGTAGAGCAGCTTACCGTGATCCAGTACGGCGATGCGTGTCGCGTGGCGCGCCACATCGTCCATGGAATGGGACACCATGACGATGGTGCAGCCCCGTTCGCGGCGCAGATTCTCCAGTATGGACAGGATGTCGCGGCGTCCGCGCGGATCCAGCCCCGCCATCGGCTCGTCCAAGACCAAATACTTGGGCTGCATGGCAAGGATGCCAGCCAGCGCGGCGCGGCGCTTTTCACCGCCCGACAGCTCAAAGGGGCTTTTCTTCAAAAACAGCGCGGGGGACAGCCCCACCAGCTCCAAAGAGGACAGCACGCGGCTTTTGATCTCCTCCTCGTCAAGCTTCAGGTTGCGGGGGCCAAAGGCCACGTCGCTCTCCACCGTGTCGGCAAAAAGCTGATACTCGGGGTACTGGAACACCATGCCCACCAAGCTGCGCGCCTTGATGCGCTGCTTCTTGTCGGAAAGGGCGTAGCCGTCGACCGTCACCGTACCGCTTTGCGCGGGGATGAGGCCGTTGAGATGCTGCATCAAGGTCGTCTTGCCGCTGCCGGTGTGACCGATCACGCCCAAAAACTCTCCCTCCGTGATGGTGAGGGAGACGTTTGTAAGCGCGGCCTGCCGTAAGGCGGGGCCGTCGGAATAGCTGTAGGACAGATCCTTTATAACAATGGGCATAGCGCCTCCGCAAGTTCCTCTGTGGTCATCAGGTCGGCGGGAAGCTTCACGCCGTGCAGGCGCAGCTCATCGCGCAGCAGGACGGCTTCGGGAGCGTCCATGGACAGCTCATGCAGGCGATGCACGTCCGAGAAGATCTCACGCGGCGTACCCTCCAAGGCGATCCTGCCGTGATCGAGCACCAAGACGCGGCCGCAGGCGGCGATCTCGTCCATATACTGCGTGACCATCACCACGGTGATGCCCTCCTCGCGGTTGAGCCTTTCCACGGTCTCCAGCAGCTCCGCCCTTCCGCCGGGATCCAGCATGGCGGTCGCCTCGTCCAGCACCAAGACCTCGGGGTGCATGGCAAGCATCCCCGCTATGGCAACGCGCTGCTTCTGTCCGCCCGAAAGGTGGTGCGCCGAGGCCTCCGCATAGGCGCGCATCTCCACGGTGTCCAGTGCCTTGTCCACGCGTTCGCGGATCTCAAGCGGCGGCACGCCGAGGTTCTCGGGCCCAAAGGCGACGTCCTCCTCAACGATGGTGGTGACCAGCTGGTTGTCGGGATTTTGAAACACCATGCCCACCTTCTGACGGATGGCGAGCAGGGTGTCCTCCTTGCGCGTGTCCAGTCCGTCCACCGTGACCGTGCCGTCGGTGGGCAGCAGCAGACCGTTGATGTGCTTGGACAGGGTACTTTTGCCGCTGCCGTTGTGCCCAACGATCGCCAAATACTCCCCGTCGGGGATGGTCAGCGAAATGTCCTGCAGGGCGGGACGGTCGCTGCTTTCATATATATGAGTTACATGATCGAATCGTATCATGCCACGCTCCGTAAGTTCAAATTCTTCTTATTATAAATCAAGGGCTATCCATTTGGCAAGGGTTTTGCTATAATACTCTGTACAGGCGGGACTTTCCCGCACGGGAGGCAGCATGAAGACCCTTATCAAGAACATCGACACCCTTGTCACCTGCGACGATGATGACCGCGTTTTACGCAATACCGCGCTTTGGATCGAGGACGAGCATATCCTGCACGTTGGCGAGCTGGACGCCGTGCCCGATCGGATCTGCGATGCTGCGGGCATGGCGGTCTATCCGGGGCTTATCAATACGCACCATCATCTGTACCAATACTTCACACGGAATCTGCCCTCCACGCAGGGCTTGGAGCTGTTCGACTGGCTCACCAAGCTGTACGAGGTCTGGAAGGGCATCAACGAAACGAGCGTCTACCTAAGCTCGCTTAGCGGCATGGCGGAGCTGCTGCGCTACGGCTGCACAAGTTGCTTCGATCAGCATTACGTCTTTCCAAAGGGGGCGGGGGATCTGAGCGCGGCGCAGTTTGCGGCTGCGGACAGGCTCGGCATACGCTTCATCGCCTCCCGCGGCAGCATGGATCTGTCCCAAAAGGACGGGGGTCTGCCGCCCGATTCGGTGGTGCAGACGGTGGACGAGATCCTAAAGGACAGCGAACGCGTCATAGACAGGTTTCACGATCCCAAGCCCTATTCCCTGCACCAAGTCGTGCTGGCGCCCTGTTCGCCCTTCTCCGTGTCCGACGCCCTGCTTCGCGAGAGCGCGGCTCTGGCGCGGCAAAAGGGCGTGCGCCTGCATACGCATCTTTGCGAGACCAAGGACGAGGAGCGCTTCACGCTTGCGCGCTTCGGCCTAAGGCCGATTGCCTATATGGAAACGCTGGGCTGGCTCGGCAAGGACGTGTTCTTTGCGCACGGCATCCATTTCAATGACGAGGAGCTGGACAAGCTGGCGGCGGCGGGCTGCGGCGTCGCACACTGCCCCTGCTCCAACATGAAGCTTTCAAGCGGCGTGGCGCGCATACCGGATATGCTGCAGCGCGGCATAGCCGTGGGGCTTGCGGTGGACGGCTCCGCCAGCAACGACGCAAGCAACCTCATGGAGGAGATCCGCACGGCTTACCTGCTGCACCGCTTGGTCAGCGGCGACCTTGCGCCAAGCGGCTATACCCTGCTGAAGATGGCGACAAGGGGCGGCGCTCGCGTCCTCGGACGCAGCGACATAGGCGCGATCAAGGAGGGCATGGCGGCGGATCTAATGGCGATCGACCTAAGGCAAAGCGATCTTGTCTGCGCTGAACGCGACCCAAAGGAGCTGTTCGGAACGGTCGGCTACCATCGCCCCTGCGATCTGGTGTTCGTAAACGGCAGGCTCGTCGTGCGGGAGGGGCGCATCGTGGGCTTGGACGAGGAAAAGCTTGCGGCCGAGAGCCGCCTGGAAACGGAAAGGCTGCTAAGCCTATGAAGCTGCGATCCTCCGCCTTATATCTGGCGCGCAGCGCCGTCGTAGCCGCGCTGTATGCGGCACTGACCTTCCTTTGGCCGCTGTCCATCGGCCCCATCCAATGCCGCCTGTCCGAGGCGCTCTGCGTGCTGCCTTACCTGATGCCCGCAGCCGTGCCGGGGCTGTTCGTGGGCTGCCTTGTGGGAAATCTGCTGTCGGGCGCGATCCCGCTGGACGTCATCTTCGGAAGCCTTGCGACGCTCCTTGCCGCGGCGCTTACCTATTGGATCGGCAAGCGCAAGCTGCCCGCCTTCCTTGCGCCGCTGCCCGGCGTGGTCGTAAACGCGCTCGTGGTGGGCGCTCTGCTCACCTATGCCTACGAGTACGGCTTAAGCTACCCCGTGGCCATATTGCAGGTGGGGGGCGGACAGGCCATCTCCTGCTATGTGCTGGGGCTGCCGCTGCTGTACCTGCTGCAAAAGAATCCGCGCATGTACGGCGAAAAACCCAAGATATAGATGCGGAAACTGTTTCGAACACAACATCTTGTGATTTGCTCCGTCCGAATTATGAACGTGCGGTTAAATAAATTCATACTTATTCGCAGCATTCAAGGCAAATACAGATTTTGACAGTGGCGCGGCAAAAACGCACCCTGCTTTATGCGTTGAAGGACTGGGCGCTAAAGCGCCGCTATACAGTTTTTCCGAGGCGCTCATGCAACGCATACGGCGGGGTGACCACAACATATTGTATTCAAAAATGCCCCTTGACACAAAATGTGCCGTCTTGTATACTGACCGTGCACTAAGAAAACGGAGGAAGCAACATGCTTACGAAGATTCGCAAACGCGACGGTCGGGTGGAAGCCTTTGACAAGGAAAAGATCCGTATCGCGATCTGGAAGGCGGCGCAGGCCGTCAACGGCACCAACGAGGCGCTCACGGACGAGCTTGCGGAGGAGGTCGTTCGCATAGCGGAGGACAAATTCCGCGACGAGATCCCCGATGTGGAATCCATTCAGGATATCGTAGAGAAGGTCTTGATCGAGGCGGGGCATGCCCGCACGGCGAAGGCCTACATCCTCTATCGTGAAAAGAGACGCGGCACCCGCGAGATCAACGCCCTCATCGGCGCCACCATCGACATGTTCGGCGATTACCTGGACGATAAGGACTGGGGCATCAAGGAAAACGCCAACATGCAAAAGAGCGTGAACGGCCTGAACAACTATGTGCGCGAGGCATTCACCAAGAAGTACTGGCTGTACGAGATCTATCCCGAGGACGTGCGCAAGGCGCATGAGAGCGGCGACGCCCACATCCACGATCTGGGCTTCTTTGGACCGTACTGCGCGGGTTGGGATCTTCGTCAGCTCCTTACGGACGGCTTTGGCGGCGTAGAGGGCAAGGTCGAAAGCAAGCCCGCTCGTCATTTGCGTTCCTTCCTTGGGCAGGTGGTCAACTCCACCTTCACCACACAGGGCGAAACGGCGGGAGCGCAGGCGTGGAGCAGCTTCGACACCTATTGCGCACCCTTTTTGTACTACGACAAGATGGACTTCGATCAGGTCAAGCAGTGCCTGCAGGAGTTCGTGTTCAACATCAATGTGCCCACCCGCGTGGGCTTCCAGTGCCCCTTCTCCAACCTGACCTTCGACATCAAGGTCCCCAAGACCCTGCGTGACGAACCCGTCATCATCGGCGGCGAGTACATGGAAAAGACCTACGGCGACTTCCAAGAGCAGATGGACCTGTTCAATCGCGCCTTCTGCGCGGTCATGCTGCAGGGCGACGCCAAGGGACGCGTGTTCACCTTCCCCATTCCCACGCTGAACATCACCCGCGATTTCGAGTGGAACTCCCCCGTGGTGGACGATTTTATGGCCATCACCTGCAAGTACGGCATCCCGTACTTTGCCAACTACATCAACTCCGACCTCAGCCCCGAGGACGCGGTCTCCATGTGCTGCCGCCTGCGCATCGACAAGCGTGAGCTGCGCAAGCGCGGCGGCGGACTGTTCGGCTCCAACCCCATGACGGGCTCCATCGGCGTATACACCATCAATCTGCCGCGCATCGGCTATCTGGCGACCAGCCGCGAGGACTTCTATGAGCGCCTCAAGCACGTTGCCACCTTGGGCAAGGTGTCGCTGGAGATCAAGCGCAAGATCATCGAGCGGCAGACGGAGGACGGCCTGTACCCCTACTCCCGTTACTATCTGCGCAACGTGAAGGAGCGCACGGGCGAGTACTGGACGAACCACTTCAACACCATCGGCCTTGTGGGCATGAACGAGTGCTGCCTGAACTTCCTTGGCAAGGACATCGGCAGCAAGGAGGGCTTGGACTTCTCGCTGGAGGTCATGCGCTTCCTGCGCGATCTGATGATCTCCTTCCAAGAGGAAACGGATCACAGCTACAATCTCGAAGCCACGCCTGCGGAGGGTACCAGCTATCGGTTGGCACGCTTGGATAAGCAGCGCTATCCCGACATCATCCAATCGGGCGTGCGTGAGCCGCAGTACACCAACAGTACGCAGCTTCCCGTCACCTATACGGACGACATCTTCGAGTGCATGGATCTGCAGGACGAGCTGCAGTCCCTGTACACAGGCGGCACGGTGCAGCATCTGTATCTGGGCGAACGCGTGGAGGACATCGAGACGGTCAAGACGCTCATCCGCTCCATCTTCACCAAGTACAAGATGCCCTACATCTCCATCACGCCGACCTTCTCCATCTGCCACGAGCACGGCTACATTGCGGGTGAGCATTTCGAGTGCCCCGAGTGCGGACGTCCCGCGGAGGTCTGGAGCCGCGTGGTAGGGTACCTGCGTCCCGTGCAGAACTACAACCCCGGCAAGCGCGAGGAGTACATGCTGCGCAAGAAGTTCGTCATCGGCAGCGAGAGCAACCATACGGAAGCAAGCGCTGCGGCCGAAAACTAAGGATACAGACGGATATCGCAGGGGGACGGGTGCGCTCGTCCCCCGCTTTTTGAGGAAAGGAACGGAAAAGCCCATGCTGATCGCGGGACTGCAAAAAATGTCGATGATGGATTACCCCGGGCATCCCTGCGCGGTGGTGTTCACGCCCTACTGCAACATGGCCTGCAGCTACTGCCATAACTACCACATTTTGGGCAAGGAGGCTCCCCTTCTTTCCGAAGCGTCCGTGTGGGATTTTTTAGAGAAGCGGCGCGGCCTGCTGGACGCCGTGGTGGTATCGGGCGGGGAGCCCACGCTGCAGCAGCAGCTGCGTCCGTTCATCGAACGCCTAAAGGAGCTGGGCTTTCTTGTCAAGCTGGACACCAACGGCACCAAGCCAACGGTTCTTGCAGAGCTTCTCAGCGCGGGCTTGTTGGATTATGTCGCCATGGACATAAAGGCGGGGCCGAGCAAGTATGATACGGTGACGTGCAGCCGCGTGGATCTGGCGGCGGTGCGGCGCAGCATCTTTTTGATCCGCAGCAGCGGGATCGACTACGAGTTTCGCACCACCTTTGCCCCCGAGCTGGACAAGGCGGACATAGTGGAGGCGGCGGAGCTGATACAGGGCGCAAAGCAGTACTATATCCAGCAGTACCGCAAGCGTTTCGACAACGATCCGCAGCCGCATCTGCCCTCCTATGTGCGGGAAGCGGCACAGGCGGCGGCGCCGCTGGTGGAAAACTTGGCAGTGCGCGGATTGTGAGGCGGCGGCAGGCAAGCTGCCTATGATCCATACAAAGCGCAAAGCTCCAAAAAAAGTGCTTGCATTTTACGGAACTTTGTGTATAATAGAAAACGTCCTTGAGGGGTTATAGCTCAGCTGGTCAGAGCGCTACGTTGACATCGTAGAGGTCATTGGTTCGATCCCAATTAATCCCACCAGAATTGGATCCTGCGTTGTGCGTTACGTTTGGTGTGATAAACCCACAGAGTGATGCCGGGAGTACTTGTTGGAACGGAAGAAGTCAAGCCCATTTATGGGAAGACTGAGGCCACCACGATACACCCACCTGCCGAGAGGCGGGTCTTATCACGGCAACGGACGGCAACTCGGGATTCTCTTACAAAAGAATGCGGAATTGTGTAATGGTAGCACCTACGACTCTGACTCGTATTGTCAAGGTTCAAATCCTTGTTCCGCAGCCAAAAAAGCGCACCTTTGTCCTATGGACAGAGGTGCTTTTTTGTTAAAAGTTGCCCTTATGGGCTAACGAAGATGGAAGGCGCTTGGTTAATGAGCTTACTCCTTTGGAGCGAATGATTTCGTGGGTGACTTCACTTCATGAATGCGCGCAGCGAATGTCTGCAGCAGATGCTAAGCGCCGTCTTCGTTCTTTTCTTTCTCTGTGATCCCGGTGACTTTTTCGGATAAAAGAGAAAAGAGAAGTTTGCTCTTGTCGGTTGCACAAAGACGGCGGATCGCTGCATTCGGGTGATGTGCGGTCCGAAAACAGCATTACGCATTCGCCTATCAAACGAATAATCGCCTAATACAAGCAAATACTATGCGTATATAGTCGGACAGCAATTGACGATCGCCTAAATACGTGCTAAAATTAGGCGAATCAAGACGGAGGTAGGCAAATGAGAGTTTTGATTATACAACGCTTGCGAATAGGCAGTGGGACAGCGAGATACTCGGACTTGTCGCACAGATCCATGAGCATAAGGGCAGACAGGAATTGTATCTGAAGCGAAAACCCGCCGTTCTTGATAAATTGACCGAGGTTGCGAAGATACAAAGCACCGAGGCGTCTAACAGAATTGAAGGGATCGTTACAACGAGCACGCGAATTCAGCAGCTCTGTGCGGAAAAGACAACGCCGCGCAGCCGCGATGAAGAAGAGATCATGGGGTATCGTGATGTTCTGAACACCATTCATGAGAGCTACGAATATATTCCGATTCGTGCGTCATGTATTTTGCAGCTGCATCGCGATCTATATAAGTATTCAGAGAGATCCATCGGCGGCAGATTCAAATCCACGCAGAATTTCATTGCCCAAACCGACGCCGACGGCAAGCAGAGCATTCGTTTTTTGCCGACCCCTCCCAATGAAACACCTGATGCAATCGACTCAATCTGTGAGAGCTTTAACAGCGTTATTGATTCCTGCGTGGTTGATCCTCTTGTTCTTATTCCGATATTCATTAATGATTTCCTCTGTATCCATCCGTTTAGCGATGGCAACGGAAGAATGTCGCGCTTACTGACAACGTTGCTTTTGTGTCGCTGCGGTTATTTTGTCGGACGGTATATCAGTATTGAGAGCAAAATTGAAAAGACCAAATCAAAATACTATGCTGTCTTGGAGCAAAGTGACCACGAATGGCATGCGGGCAAAAATGATGCAACACCGTTTATCAAGTATATTCTCAGCATTGTACTCTCTGCTTATCGTGATTTTGAAAGTTGGGTAAACCTGATGGACGAAAAGCTGCCTGCGATTGAACAGGTCAAAAAAGCAGTAAATGAGAAGATCGGCAAGTTTACCAAGAGCGACATCATGGAGATCGTTCCGTCGATCGGAAAAGCATCCGTTGAAAATGCTTTGAAGAAGCTAATTGAAGAAGGTGTTATAGAACGCCACGGAAAAGGCAAAGCGACCTTCTACACCGGAACTGATACATAAGCTTTAAAGACAGTAACCACGAAAACGATAAAAAGTGAGATGATTTATAGGAGGTCAAAATAACGGCGGGATCTGAAACCATACGAGTATATGTTTTTCAGATCATCACGCAGAGAATTTCTGTTTGCCATTTCTGCTTGCGGTGTGGCGGTGCTGCTGCCCCCCCTTAACGGAAATTGCAGGGGCGGATATCATCCACCCGCCGAATCGCGGGCAACAGTGATCAGTTAACAGTGATCAGTGATCAGTTCAGATCGCTTTGCATCCTGTTGCGCCATAAGCGCAACGCATCACGGCAGACGAAGGCCTGCCGCATCACGCCGCCAACGGCGGCACTTCACTTCCGTCCGCGAAGCGGGCGGATGGTATCCGCCCCTACAGGATCTTCACTGATCCATCCCGGGCAGGGTCACGGTCATGGTTGTTCCGCTGCCCATGGCACTCTCCAAGCGGATCTCGCCGCCAAGCGTCTGCACGGCGTGCTTGACGATGGACAGCCCCAGCCCCGTGCCGCCCGTCTCCTTGGAGTGGCTCTTGTCCACGCGATAAAAGCGTTCAAAGACGCGCTCCTGCTGCTCGTTTGGGATGCCGATGCCGTTGTCGCTGACGGTCAGCATGGCATTTTTGCCGCTTTGCTCGGTTTGGACATGGGCATAGCCGCCCGCCTCGGTATAGGTCAGGGCGTTATCCGTCAGGTTATACGGGATCTCCAACAGCAGCCGCCTTGCGCCGAAGACCATGACGGACGAGCCGCTCACCGTAAGCGCCACCTGCCGTTTTGCGGCCTTGTCGCCAAGCTGCAGGGCGACCTCGTGCGCAAGCTCGTTGAGGTCAAGCAGCTCCGCGGGGAAGCTCTCGCCCTCGTCCAACTGCGACAGGCGGATGATGTCGTCGATGAGCGTGACCAGCCTTGCCGCCTCGGTGCGGATGTGACCCGTAAAGCGCGGCAGCTCCTCAGGCGGGACAAGCCCGTTCTCCATCAGCTCGGCGCTGCCCAAGATCGATTGCAGCGGCGTCTTCAGCTCATGGGAAACATTGGCGGTGAACTCACGGCGCTGCCGTTCCGAGCGTGCTTTTTCCGTGGCGTCGAAGGCCAAGATGACCATGCCGCCGCCGCCTTTGTCGGAGGGGATGCGGCTCATGACAAAGCTGTATTGCCTTCCGTCACGAGTAAGGCTCGCTTCCCCGTGGCCGCTGCGTTTGGCCTCGTCAAGCGCGGCGCAAAACCCTCGGTCACGTTCCACGGTCAACAGATCCTGCCCCACGGCGTCCGCATCCGTGCCGAAAAGCCTCTGCGCGGCGGGATTGATGCTTACGATCCCATCCGCCTCGTTGAGCAGTATAAGCCCCTCGTTCATGTTCTCCGTGATGGAGGCAAACTCGTTTTGCTTATTTTTAAGAGCCGTCTTTTGCGCATCGATATAGCGCTGCTGCTGTGCAAGGCGCGTCAGCAGCGGGGACAGCTCCGCGTAGGCGTCGTTTTCAAGGGGATGCTCCGGATCGAGCCTGTTGAGCGGCTCGACCGTGCGCTTGGCGGTGCGGGCTGCCAGCAGGGCTGCAAGCAGAACGGAGACGGCAAGCACGATGCAGATGGGCTGCAGCATCCCGATAAGCAGGGAGAATACGCTGCTTTGCGTCACCGAGCTGCGCAGCACGTTCCCATCGGGCAGCAGCAGGGCGCGGTACAGCGTTTTTTCCGTGAGCGTGGCGGAGATGCGCTCGTTCTCGCCACTGCCCTTTGACAGCGCCTCCCGCACCTCCTCGCGATCCGAATGGTTCTCCATGCTCGCAGCGTCCGCCTTGCTGTCATACAGCACCGTGCCGTCGGGGGAAATGAGCGTCAGGCGATACTCGCCCAGCTCCAAGCTCTCCAGCCACGGGATGCCGCCGTCCTCCTCGCCGTGCGCGGCAAGGGTCAGCATCGCCTTGAGCTGCTCGTCTTGTACGGAGGAAAAATAGCGGTACAGCACGCCCATGATGAGGGCCAAGCACAGCAGCAGCACGGCAACGGCCACAAGCAGGATCGATCGAAAGATGCGCTTGGTCATACCTGCGCCTCCAATCTGTAGCCCACGCCCCGAACCGTTTCGATCAGCTCGCCGCAGTCGCCAAGCTTTTGGCGGAGCGTGCGGATGTGTACGTCTATGGTGCGGGTCTCGCCAATGTAATCAAAGCCCCAAATGTCGCTTAGCAGTTGCTCCCTGGTGAACACGCGGCCGCGATTCTCCAAAAACAGACGCAGCAGCTCATATTCCTTGAGCGTCAGCGCAACACGCTCCCCGTTGACGGTGACGGTATGCGAGCTGAGAAGCATGCTGAGCGTCCCGACGGACAGGACGGCAGGCGGCTCCTTGGGCGAGCTGCGCCTAAGCACCGCCTTGACGCGGGAGACCATCTCCATCATGCCGAAGGGCTTGACCAGATAATCGTCCGCCCCCAGATCGAGGCTTAGGATCTTGTCGTACTCCGCGCCCTTGGCGGTCGCCATGATGACGGGAAGCTCCCGCGTCCTGCCGTCGGCCTTGAGCTTTCGCAAAAGCTCCACGCCGTCCATTTCGGGCAGCATCACGTCCATAAGAACAAGCGAAGGCAGCTCGATGCGTATCGCGTCCAGAAACGACGCGGCGTCGGGAAAGCCCTTTGCCGAAAGCCCCACGGAGCGCAGGGTATACAGCTCGATGTCACGGATGCTCGCGTCATCCTCTACGCAATAGATCATGCTTCCGCCCCTCCTTCATGTTTGCCTGTCAGGGAAAACAGCACCCATTCGGCAATGTTCACGGCATGGTCGCCGATGCGTTCAAAATACTTGGCGATCATCAGCAGGTCAAGGGCGTACTCCCCCTCCGACGGCATCACGGCGATCAGGGAGATCAAGGAGCTTTTCACCTTGATAAACAGGCCGTCCACCACGTCGTCGTAGGCTATCACGGAGGCGGCAAGCTCGCTGTCGCGGCGCACAAAGGCGTCCACGCTCTCCGTCACCATGCGGCTTGCGGCGCCTGCCATCTCAAAGATGGGCACGCAGTCGTCGCAGCTGCGGCCTGCAAGGAAGGAGATGATCTCGCAGATGTCCTCCGCTTGATCGCCTATGCGCTCCATGTCGGTAATCATCTTGAGCGCGGCGGAGATCTGCCTCAGATCCCGCGCCACAGGCTGCTGCTGCAGCAGGAGCTTGAGGCACAGCGCCTCTATGGTGCGCTCCTTTTGATCGATGGCGCTGTCAAGCGGCGCCATCGTGGCGGCAAGCGCCGTATCGCCCGTCAGCAGCGCCTTTGCCGCAAGAGCGATCCCTTCCTCGCACATGGCGCCCATCTCGATCAGCTCGCGGTTTAGGAGCGCGAGCTGCTCCAAAAATTGCTTTCGCATCAGCCAAACCTCCCTGTGATATAGTCCTCGGTGCGTTTGTCGCTTGGGTCGCCGAACAGTCGTTCCGTCTCGCCGTATTCGATCAGCTCGCCCAGCAGGAAAAACGCGGTGTGATCGGAGATGCGGACAGCCTGCTGCATGTTGTGCGTGACGATGATGATAGTATATCTGCTTTTCAGCTGCATGGCAAGCTCCTCGATCTTCGATGTGGAGATGGGATCCAGCGCGCTGGTGGGCTCATCCATCAGCAGCACCTGCGGCTCCACGGCCAGCGCCCTTGCGATGCACAGCCGCTGCTGCTGTCCGCCCGAAAGCCCCAGCGCCGACTTCTTCAGCCGATCCTTCACCTCCGACCAGATGGCGGCGTCCGTCAAGGCGCGCTCCACCAGCTCGTCCAGCTTGGCGCGGCTGCGGATCCCGTGCGTCCGTGGTCTGTAGGCAACGTTGTCGTATACGCTCATGGGAAAGGGATTCGGCTTTTGAAACACCATGCCGATCCTGCGGCGCAGCTCGTACACATCCACCGTGGGGGCGTAGATATTTTCCCCCTCATACTCCACCGTGCCGCGTATCTTTACATCGGGCACAAGGTCGTTCATGCGGTTTAGGGTCTTTAGGAACGTGGACTTGCCGCAGCCGGAGGGACCGATGAGCGCGTGGATGCTCTTTTCACAAAGCTCCATGGAGACGCCCTTGAGCGCCTGCGTATCGCCGTACCACAGGTTTAGATCGCGTGTCGAAAGGATGGGGTTCATACCGCCTTCCTCCTTTGAAAATAATGGCCTAAGCAGGCCGCCGAAAGGTTGATCACAAGCGTCAGCAGCATAAGGATCGCCGCAATGGCAAAGGCCACGTCAAACGCACCCTGCTCCTTTGCATAGACGTAGAGCGCGACCGTCAGCGTTGCGCCCGAGCCGAAAAGCCCCTCGACAAAGCCGTTCAGGCTGTGCGCAAAGCCCGCCGTGAACAGCAGCGCGGCGCTCTCGCCAAGGATGCGCCCCACGGACAGGATGCAGCCCGTGAGGATGCCGTCCACGCAGTCGGGCAGCACCACGGTGCGGATGACCCGCCACTTGCCCGCTCCCAGACCGTAAGCGCCCTCGCGATAGCTTTGCGGCACGGTCTTGAGGCTCTCCTGCGTGGTGCGCATGACGGTGGGCAGGTTCATGATCACAAGCGTCAAAGCGCCTGCCAGCAGCGAGGTCTTAAGCCCCAAAAACTGCACGAAGAACAGCAGCCCCACCAGTCCGTACAGGATGGATGGGATGCCCGACAGGGTCTCCGCCGCGTATTCGATGAGGCGGACGAGCCGCTTGTTCCTTGCGTACTCCGTCAGATAGATCGCCGCCCCCACGCCCAAGGGCAGCAGGACAACAAGCGTTGCGATCACGATGTACAGGGTGTTGACAAGGTCGGGCAGGATGCCGATGCGATCCGTGAGGTAGCTTGGGCTTGTGGACACAAGCTCCCATGAAAGCTGCGGCAGCCCCTTCACAAGGACATACCCGATCAAAAACAGCACCAGCGCCGTCGTAAGACCTGCGGCAAGCAGCAGCAGCGCCTTTAGGCCAAGGGTGTACAGCAGCCTTTTTCTTTGCACGACGGTTTTCTTCATGCGCGTTTCCCTCCTCTGCCGCGCAGCAGCAGCTGCAAAACGGCGTTGATGAGCAGGATGAACAGGAACAGCACAAGACCGATCGAGAACAGCGCCTGCCGCTGCAGCCCCGATGAGTAGGACAGCTCGCTTGCAACGGCGGTGGTCAAAAAGCGAACGCTTTGAAACAGCGAGGGCATGTTTGCCACGTTGCCCGACACCATCATCACCGCCATGGCCTCGCCAATGGCGCGTCCCACGCCCAACACCACCGCCGTGGCAATGCCGCTCTTGGCGGCGGGCACACTGACGCGAAACCAGGTCTCCACCTCGTTTGCGCCAAGCGCAAGGGAGGCCTGTTCGTACTCGATGGGCACGGCGTCAAGCGCGGTCATGGACACCTTCACGATGGAGGGCAGGATCATCACGGCAAGCACAAGGATGGCGGCAAGCAGGCCTGCGCCGTCGGGTACATGAAACAGGGAGCGTATGGCGGGAACAAGCACCAGCATGCCCACCAAGCCGTACACGACGGAGGGGATGCCCGCAAGGATCCCCACCGCGCCCGAGACGAGCGCCTTGACCCTTTTTGGCGCGGCCTTGGACAGATACACCGCCGTCAGAAAGCCGATGGGCACGCCCAGCAGGATCGCTCCCGCCGTGCCGTATACCGAGCTTAGGATAAAGGGCAGAATGCCGTAGGCAGGCTCCGCCGCGGTGCTTGCCCATTCCTTGCCAAACAGAAATTGGACAAGACCGATCTTTTGCAGCGCTGGCAGCCCCGCAAGGATGAGGTAGACGGAGATGAGCAGCACGCAGCCCACCATGACAAGGCCGAGCGTCAAAAAGACGCCGTGCAGGATCGTTTCGGCGACCCTGCGCGGAGCGTTCTTTCTGCCTGTGCCTTTTTTTTGATACACCGCCGTGACGGGATAGGACAGGCGCTCCATAGGCGTTCCTTACAGCTTGGGCACCGCGCCCGCAGCCGAGATGAGCTCCGCCGCATCCTTCGACAGGCAGTAGTCGAAGAAGGCCTGCGCCGTTTTAGAGAGCGGCGTATCGTCCTTGGTGACCAGCAGGAAGGGACGGGAGATGAGGTAGCTTCCGTCACGAACGCTTTGCTCGGTGGGCAGCACGCCGTTTACGGCAAGCGCTCTGACCGTGTCCTTGAGCGAGGCAAGGGAGGCGTAGCCGATCGCATCGGGGTTTTGCGCCACGCTTGCGATCACATCGCCCGTGGCGGTCAGCTCCTGCCTGTATTGACAGCTGTCCTTCGTGTCGGTGGCGCTTTCAAAGCCGTCCCTCGTGCCGCTGCCCGCTTCCCGTCCGATGCATACGATCGGGGCGTCGCTGCCGCCAAGCTCGCTCCAGTTTTGGATCTTGCCCGTGTAGACGTCGGCGATCTGCGAAAGGGTCAGCTCCGTAACGCTGTTTGCGGGGTTTACGATGACCGCGATGCCGTCAAAGGCAAGCACCGTTCCCGTCAAGCCCAGCGCCTTCTCCGCATCGGTCAGGTCACGGCTGGACAGGCCGATGTCGCAGCGTCCCTCCGCCACGGCGGTGATGCCGCTGCCGGAGCCGGTGGGATCATAGGTAAAGGAGACGGAGGCGTCCATCTGCGTGAACTTTTCGCCCAAAGCGCCGATGACCTTCTCCATCGAGGTAGAGCCGTTGGTGGACACCGTCCCGCCGACGGACTTTGTGCCGCAGGCGGTTCCCGCAGCCAACAGCAGCGCCGCAAGGACAAGCGCAAGTATCGTTTTCTTCATCTTCATTTTCCTTACCTTTCTTTCTTCTTACAGGCATAAGGATACGGCGGCAACATCAAATACAAAAGAGCGCTTTTGTTAAATCCATGTTAAGCAAACGGCAGGCAGGGGCGCGGACAGCCTCGCCGCAGGCGCAGCTTTTCCTGTTTTTGCCTGCACGCTGCCGCAGCTTTTTCCCGCACAAATACTTGACAAGGACGAAAAAAAAGCTATACTGTTCTTTGCTTCAAAATTAGACTATCGGGAGGGATCTGCAGCATGGCTGCTTTGGATATGATAGCTTTGGGACGCAGGCTGCACAATGCATACGCCGACCTGACCAAGCCCCTTTGCAAAAAGTACGGCGTCAACGGCACCTGCTTTGACGTATTGCTGTTCTTTGCGAACAATCCGCAGTATACCAGCGCCAAGGACGCCTATACGGTGCGCGGCATCAAGAGCGGCTTGGCCTCCGTTGCCATCGAGAGCCTGCTTAGGCAGCGCCTTTTGACGCGCAGCGCGGATGAAAGGGATAAGCGCTTTAAGCGGCTGACGCCCACGGAGAAGGCAGCCCCCCTCATCGAGGAGGGAAGGCGGATGCAGCAGGCGTTCTGGGACGCATTGCGGCAGGACGTCACCAAGGAGGAGCTTGCGGCGCTGGACACGGCGACAAGGAAGCTCAGCGACAATTTAGACAGACTGGAGAACTGCGGCCGCAAGCGCGGCTGACGGACAACGGGAACACTATGAAGATCTTTATCACGATCCTTGTGACCTTCTTTGCGGGCATGGGCGCAGGCATCGGCACAGGCTTTGCTGGCATGAGCGCGGCGGCGATCATCGGCCCCATGCTCACCACCTTTTTGGGCATGGACGCCTATCTTGCCGTGGGCGTCGGGCTTGCCTCCGACGTACTGGCAAGCGCCGTTTCGGCGTATACCTACGGCCGCAACAAGAATTTAGACATCAAAAACGGACTTGTCATGATGCTCTTTGTGCTGTTGTTCACGGTGATCGGCAGCTATGTTTCCAGCCTGCTGCCATCCCACGCGATGGGCAGTATGATTAACGTCATGCTCTTTGTGCTGGGCGTCCGTTTCATCGTTCGTCCCGTGCTGACCACAAGGGAGAATATGCAGAGCATCCCCAAGAAAAAGCGCATCATCGAATCCGTAATCTGCGGGACGGTGGTAGGCTTCATCTGCGGCTTTTTCGGCGCGGGAGGCGGCATGATGATGCTCTTGCTTCTAACGAGCGTACTGGGCTACGAGCTGAAGACGGCCGTTGGTACCAGCGTGTTTATCATGTCCTTTACGGCATTGACGGGAGCGGCGTCGCACTTTACCATCGGCGGCATGCCCGACACGCTCACCTTGGTGCTGTGCATCGTCTTTACGCTCCTTTGGGCAAGGATCGCGGCGCTCATCGCCAATCGAGCCGAGTCCAAGACGCTCAACCGCGTCACGGGTATCGTATTGATCGTGCTTGCGACAGCCATAACCCTGTTTGAAATTTTGGAGTGAGCGGGGGCAAGGGCTTTTTCCCCGAAGACAGATGCGGCGCTTGCATCATGGGCGGCGGAATGCTATAATCAAAAAAAAGGCAATATAAGGAGAACACAGAATGAACGGCGAACAATTGGCGATCACGGCCATCCGCGTACTGTCGGCGGAAGCGATCCAAAAGGCGAACAGCGGCCATCCCGGGCTGGTCATCGGCAGCGCACCCGCCGTATATACCGTCTGGAAGCAAATGAAGCACAACCCCAAGGATCCTGCATGGCCTGCACGCGATCGCTTTGTGCTGTCTGCGGGACACGCCTCCATGCTGGAGTACTCGCTGCTGCACTTCTTCGGCTACGGCCTTACGATGGACGACATCAAGTCCTTCCGTCAATGGGGCAGCAGGACGCCGGGGCATCCCGAGTTTGGCCACACCGTCGGCGTAGAAGCCACCACAGGACCGCTGGGGCAGGGCTTTGCCATGGCGGTGGGCATGGCGGCAGCCGAGGCGCATGAAGCGGCCATCTACAACCGCGAGGGCTATCCCATCGTGGACAACTACACCTACACCGTCATGGGCGACGGCTGCATGATGGAGGGCGTTGCGGCGGAGGCCGCCTCCATGGCGGGAACGATGCAGCTAAACAAGCTCATCGCCCTGTACGACTGCAACCGCATCACCATCGAGGGCGACACGAACATCACCTTCCGCGAGGATGTCAAGGCGCGCTTCGAGGCCTACGGCTGGCAGGTGCAGGTGGTCGAAGACGGCGAGGACACGGCGGCGATCGCCAAGGCGCTGGAGAACGCCAAGGCAGAGACCACCAAGCCGTCCCTCATCATCTACCACACCATCATCGGCCGCGGCACGCCCATGGCAGGCAGCGCCAAGGTGCACGGCTCCCCGCTGGGTGCGGAGAACATCCGCATCATGAAGCAAAACTACGGCTGGCCCAACGAGGAAGCCTTTGCCATTCCCGCAGAGGTCTATGCGCATTTTGACGCGCTCACCCACGATCTGCCCAAGGCGGAGGAGGCGTGGAACGAGCTGTTCGCTCGCTATGCCGCCGCCTATCCCGAGCTGGCGGAACAATGGAAGCTGGATCATTCCGATCAGCTGCCCGACCTTGCAAACGACCCCGCGTACTGGCAGTTCGAGGGTCGGCTGGCCTCCCGTCAATCGAGCGGCGTGG
This sequence comes from uncultured Oscillospiraceae bacterium, assembly GCA_964490325.1. Lineage (GTDB taxonomy): Bacteria > Bacillota > Clostridia > Christensenellales > CAG-138 > DAOPJM01. Next base: position 14,519 of record CAZBBX010000013.1, on the reverse strand, counting down.
TGTTGAACCGCCTTGCGGAGCGCATCGACAATTTGTTTGGCGGCAGCGCCGATCTGGCGCCCTCCAACCTGACCTATCTAAAAGGAAAGGGAGATTTTTCCGCCGAGAACTACGCGGGCAAGAACCTGCACTTTGGCATTCGCGAGTTTGCGATGGCGGCATTCTGCAACGGCGCCACCCTCTACGGCGGCGTGCGGACGTTCTGCGCCACCTTCTTTGTGTTCACGGACTACCTAAAGCCCGCGCTGCGTCTCTCCGCGCTGATGAAGCTGCCTGTGACCTATGTGCTCACGCACGACAGCATCGGCGTGGGCGAGGACGGCCCCACCCATCAGCCCATCGAGCAGCTTGCGTCCCTGCGCGCCACGCCCAACACCTGGGTCATTCGTCCTGCGGACGCCAAGGAGGTCGCGGCGGGCTATCTTGCAGCCCTGCAGCATAAGGGACCCACCGTGCTGGCACTGTCGCGGCAGAGCCTGCCCCTGTACGAAAACAGCGGCATGGACGCCCTAAAGGGCGCGTACATCCTCAGAGAGCCGAAGGGCACGCCCGACGTCATCCTCATGGCGTCCGGCTCCGAGGTCGAAAAGCTGTTTGACGCGGCGGACATCTTGAGCGTACAGGGCTACACGGCGCGCATCGTCTCCGTGCCCTGCTTCGAGCTGTTCGATGCGCAGGACGAGGCGTACAAGCAGAGCGTCCTGCCCTCCTCCATCCGTGCCCGCGTTGCGGTCGAGGCGGCTTCGCCCTTCGGCTGGGAGCGCTACACGGGTCTGGACGGCGCCATTGTGGGCATCAACGGCTGGGGCGCATCCGCACCCAACGACGTTTTGTTCCGTGAATACGGCTTTACGGGGGAACACATCGCCAAGACCGCGTTGGAGGTCATTAAGAAGTGATCGTCAGCGGCGCATTGGAGCTGATCGGCAACACCCCGCTCGTGCGACTCAGCCGCATCGAGCGGGGTCTTTCCCTTAACGCGGAGCTGTACGGAAAGTTAGAGCGGGCGAACATCGGCGGCAGCGCCAAGGATCGGGTCGCGCTTTCCCTCATTCGTGCGGCGGAACGCGACGGGCTGATCGGAGAGGGCGGCACGATCATCGAGGCCACCAGCGGCAACACGGGTGTGGGGCTGGCGTTAGTCGGCGCAGTCTTAGGCTATCGCGTCCTACTGACCATGCCCGAAAGCATGAGCTTGGAGCGGCGAGCGCTGCTCAGCCTGTACGGGGCGGAGCTGGTGCTGACGCCTGCAAGCGAGGGCATGAACGGCGCGGTCAAGCGGGCGGAGGAGCTGGCAGCCTCCCTGCCAAACGCCTTCTTGGCGCGGCAGTTTGAAAATCCCAACAACCCCGCCGCCCACTATGAGACTACGGGGCAGGAGCTGCTTGACGATCTGAACGGAGCGCCGGACGCGTTTGTCGCCACCATCGGCACGGGAGGCACCATCAGCGGCACGGGTCGCCGCCTCAAGGAGGCAAATTCAAACTGCTATGTGCTGGGCGCGGAGCCTGCCGAAAGTCCGCTGCTCACCAAAGGTCATGCGGGCAGTCACGGCATTCAGGGGATAGGCGCGAACTTCATTCCCAAGAATTTAGATCGAACGGTCGTGGACGAGGTCCTGCCCGTCAAGACGGAGGACGCGTTCTCCCTGCTAAGATATTTGGCAAAGACGGAGGGACTGCTGTGCGGCATCTCCTCGGGCGCGGCGCTGTGCGCGCTTGTCGAATTGGCCAAACGCGAACGATTTTACGGCAAACGCTTGGTGGCGCTGCTGCCCGACACGGGGGAGCGCTACCTGTCCGTTCTACAGGAGAAGGCATGAAAAGCAAGGCAACGGGTGCGGTACTGATGACGGAGGGGTCGATCCCAAAAGCGATCGTCCGCTTTGCGCTGCCCATCTTTTGGGGCAACCTGTTTCAGCAGCTCTACAACATCGTGGACGCCCTCATCGTGGGCAACTTTGTGGGCAAGAACGCGCTTGCGGCGGTCACCTCCAGCGGCACGCTCATCTTCCTTCTGGTGGGGCTGTTCTCCGGCGTGTTCATCGGCGCGGGAGTTGTCATCGCCCGATACTTCGGTGCGCAGGAACACGAAAAGGTCAGCGACGCCATCCATACCACCGCCGCCTTTGGCCTGTCGGCGGGAGCTTTTTTGACCGTTGTGGGGGTGCTGCTCACGCCGACCCTCCTGCGGCTCATCAATACGCCTGCAGACGTGCTGCCCAATTCCATCCTGTATTTCCGCATCTACTTTGGCGGCGCAATGTCGCTGGTGCTGTACAACACGGCAAGCGGCATCTTCCAAGCGCTGGGCGACAGCAAGCATCCGCTGTACTACCTCATCCTGTCCAGTATGCTGAACGTCTTACTGGATCTGCTGTTTGTGGCTGTCTTCCATTGGGGCATTGCAGGCGCTGCCTTCGCCACGATCCTTGCGCAGACGGTGAGCGTTTGCTTGGCCTGGTGGCGCTTGACACACATGGAAGGGCCGTACCGCGTGCAGCTTAAAAAGATCCGCTTTCACAAGGGGATGCTCGGGCAGGTGCTGAACATGGGTATCCCTTCGGGCATACAGAACTCCGTCATCAGCATCGCCAACATCATCGTGCAGGCGAACATCAACAGCTATGGTGCGGACGCCATGGCAGGCTGCGGCGCCTACGCCAAGATCCAAGGCTTCGCTTTCTTGCCCATCACCAGCTTTGCGCTTGCTTTGACCACCTTTGTGGGGCAAAACCTTGGGGCAAAGCAGGTCGACCGCGCAAAGCGGGGGGCGCGCTTCGGCATCTTCAGCTCGGTGATCCTTGCGGAGCTGATGGGCGTTCTGATCTATCTGTTTGCGCCCTACCTCATCGCGGCGTTCAACGGCTCGGAGGAGGTCGTGGCGTTTGGTGCGCTGCAGGCGCATACGGACTCGCTGTTCTACTTCCTGCTGGCGTTCTCACACGCCGCATCGGGCGTACTGCGCGGTGCGGGGCGCTCCATCATCCCCATGCTGGTGATGATGGTCTGCTGGTGCGCCATCCGCATCACCTACATCAGCATCATCACCACCATCGTCCCCGACATCGTGGCCATCTTCTGGGCGTATCCCATGACTTGGTGTCTAAGCTCCATCGCGTTTGTGTTCTTCCTGCTCAAGGGGGACTGGTCGCACTACTACGAAAAGCAGCAGGCGCGTGCGTTGGAAAAGCAGCTCGTCGAATAGGTAAGTTCAACAATATAAAACGATCCCCGCGCTTCAGTCGAAACGCGGGGATCCTTGCAGCGCTTCTCGCTCAAACGTAGCGCTTCAGCTGCTTAAGGGCGTTCTTTTCCAGACGGGAGACCTGCGCCTGGGAGATGCCTATCTCGCGGCTGACCTCCATCTGCGTTTTGCAGCGGTAGTAGCGCAGCTCCAAGATGCGCTGCTCACGGGGCTTTAGTGCCTTGATGCCCTCTCGAAGCGCAAGCGCGTCCAGCCATTTGCCCTCGCTGACGCGTTCATCCCGCAGCTGATCGATGATGGAGACGGCGTCCCCGTCGTCATGGAACACAGGCTCGTACAGCGAAACGGGTTCGCTGATGGCGTCCAAGGCAAAGACCAGCTCCTCCTCAGGCAGCTTCAGCTCGGCTGCGATCTCGCCAAGGGTCGGCTCATGATCCAGTATCGAAGAAAGACGGTTCTTTGTTTGCATCACCTTGTAGGCGGTATCGCGCAGGGAGCGCGACACACGCACGGCGGTGTAATCCCGTAGGTGCCGCCGCATCTCCCCGATGATCATCGGGACAGCGTAGGTCGAAAAGCGTACCTCATGGCTCAGATCGAAGTTTTGGATCGCCTTGAGCAGGCCGATGCAGCCGACCTGAAACAGGTCGTCGGGGCTTTCGCCGCGGCCTACGAAGCGCTGCACAACGGACAATACCAACCGAAGATTGGCTTTGATGAAGCGCTGTCTTGCGTCTTCATCGCCTTTTTTGATGCGCACGAGCAGCTCGTGCATCTCCTTGGGGTCCAGCGTAGGCAGCTTGGCGGTGTCCACGCCGCAGATCTCGACTTTGTACAAGCAAGGTACCTCCCAAATGATCTTTCCCCCTTGCCACATAGCTTTGCCACTCAGAAGAAAAAATAAACCTTGCCGACCGCTTGACAAACACAAAAACGCGCTCTATACTCTTTCGTAAACGGATTAACTATTAGTCGGTTAATAAATGTTTCAAATGAGGGTATATGAAGTATCATTCGATCATGTGGGAGCTGCGTACGCTGATGGCGATGCGCCGCTGCGCCATGTGGAAGCTTTCGGGGGAGAGTGCGCTGTTTGGGCAGCTGCCTGCATTGGAGGCCGTCATCAGGCACGAGGGCTGCACGCAGCGCGTGATCTGCGAGGCGCTGATCTGCTCACCCGCTTCCGTGGCGCAGACCTGCAAAAGACTGGAACAGGCGGGCTACATCGAGCGCCGCGTGGATCCAAGTGATCGGCGCAGCAACAAGCTGTACGCCACCGAGCTTGGCATGGAGGCGGCAAAAAAGGCGCGGGAGAACTGGGATCGGGTCGACGAGCTGATGTTTGGAGGTCTTAGCGAGACGGAGCTTTCGACCTTTACGGCGTTGATCGCCAAAATTAAAGAACACATGGGCGGGGAAGGCGACTATCGTCTGCCGCATTCGCCCTTTTCGGAGGAGAATACATGACGATACGCTACTGTATCAAGCGGCTGCTTGGCTATGTCAAGGAGTACACACGCGCATCCATCCTAACGCCCCTGTGCATCATCGGCGAGGTCCTCTTGGAGGTCATGATCCCCATACTCATGGGCAACATGATCGACAAGGGCATACAAACGCAGGACTTCGGCTACGTCTTCAAGATGGGAGCCTTGATGGTGGTCATGGCGCTCGGGGCGCTGGTGCTGGGTTCGCTCAGCGCGATCCTTGGCTCCAGAGCCGCAAACGGCTTTGCCCGCAACCTGCGCATGGGACTGTTCGGCAAGATCGAAAACTTTTCCTTTCGCAATACCGACCGCTTCTCCACGCCGTCCCTTGTGACGCGGCTGACGCAGGACGTGACCTATCTGCAGCAGGCTTACATGATGAGCCTGCGCATGATGATGCGCAGCCCGACCATGCTCATCATGGCTACGATCATGGCGGTGCGCATCTCGGGGAATCTGTCGATCATCCTTTTGGCAGCCATCCCCGTGCTTGGCGGCACCATAGCGCTCATAGCCGTCAAGGTCTTCCCGCGCTTTTCGGAGATGCTGCGCCGATATGACCAGCTGAATGCCTCCGCGCAGGAGAACCTCATCGGCATCCGCGTGGTGAAGTCCTTTGTGCGCGGCGATTACGAGAGCAAGCGCTTTGAAAACAGCGCAAGAGGCGTGCGCAACGCCCAGTTCAATGCAGAAAAGCTGCTCATCCTCAACGAGCCGATCATGCAGCTGACGATGTATGCCTGCGTTGTGGCGGTGGTCTGGTTCGGCTGCAGGGACATCGTTGCGGGGACGCTCGAATCCGGCGCCTTGATCAGCTTCATCAGCTACATCTCCAGCATCCTCATGTCGCTCATCATGCTGAGCATGGTGTTTGTCAACATGGTGCTGTCCAGCGCCTCGGCCAAGCGCGTGGTGGAGGTGTTGGACGAACAGCCCGACATCGACGAGAACCTTAACAGCGCGCTCAGCTTGGAGGACGGCTCCGTTTGCTTTGATCATGTGGACTTTTCCTACACGAACGATCCAAACAACCTGACCCTCACAGACGTGGATCTTTCCATCCGTTCGGGCGAGGTGATCGGTATTTTGGGCGGCAGCGGCTCGGGCAAAAGCTCGCTGGTGCAGCTCATTCCCCGCCTGTACGATGTGCTGGACGGGACGCTGAGCGTAGGCGGACATGACGTCAAGGACTATTCCGCCAAGGTGCTGCGCGACAACGTGGGCATGGTGCTGCAGAAGAACGTGCTCTTCTCCGGCACCATCAAGAGCAACCTGCGCTGGGGCGATGAGCAGGCAAGCGACGAGGAGATGATCGCCGCCTGCAAGGCCGCCTGTGCGCACGACTTTATCATGCGCTTTCCCGACGGCTACGACACCGACCTTGGACAGGGAGGCGTCAACGTGTCGGGCGGACAGAAGCAGCGTCTGTGCATCGCAAGAGCGCTGCTCAAAAAGCCGCGCATCCTCATCTTGGACGACTCCACCTCCGCGGTGGATACGGCTACGGACGCTTCCATTCGGGAAGCGTTCCGCACGCTTTTCCCCGATACCACCAAGCTCATCATTGCGCAGCGCATCAATTCCGTCATGGATGCGGATCGCATCGTTGTGCTCAACGAAGGCCGCATCGATGCGGTCGGCACGCATGAGGAGCTGCTCAAGACCAACGAGATCTACCGCGAGGTCTACCAATCCCAGCAAAGGGGGGTGAACTGATATGCCCGGACCCGGAAAGCAGAGGGGCTTTGCAAAGCCCAAGGACGTCAAGGGCACGTTCCTGCGCCTCTTGTCCTACCTAAAACCGCACCTGCCCGTGATGATCGCGGTCATACTGTGTATGATCGTATCCTCCTTGGGCGGGGTACTGGGCACCTATCTGCTCAAGCCCATCTTCAATCTGGCGGCGGAGCAGCTCTCGACAGGCGGACACGATTTTTCAAGGATCATCTACTATATCGTGCTGCTGGCGGCCATCTATATCTTGGCGGCAGGCGTCAACTTCCTTGCAAAGCGGCTGCTGCTCAAGACCTCGGTCGACGTCCTGCTGCTCATCCGTACGCAGATGTTCGAGCATCTGCAGCGCCTGCCTGTCAAGTATTTTGACGAACGCACGCACGGCGAGATCATGAGCCGCTTTACAAACGATACGGACACCCTGCGCGAGATGCTGTCCAACGCCATCCCCGGTCTTGTCACCAGCACCGTGACCATCCTCGGCGTGGTCTTCTTCATGATCCGCCTGTCGTGGCGGCTGACGCTGGTCGTGCTCTGCGCGTTCGTGCTGATGCTGCTGGTGGTCAAGACGCTGGGCAAGCGTTCCGTCAGCTATTTTCGCAAGAGGCAGGCTGCCATGGCGGAGACCAACGGCTACATCGAGGAGATGATCGCAGGGCAGCGCGAGGTCAAGGCCTTCTGCCACGAGGAGAAGGCGGAGCAGTCCTTTGCGGGGCTTGCGGAGAAGCTGCGCGATGTGTCCACCAAGGCCACCGCGTACTCCATGACGCTCATGCCCATCATGGGCAACCTCAACTACATCCTCTTTGCCGCAACGGCGGTGACGGGGACGCTGCTGATCATCAACGGCGCCACGGATATAGGCACCTTGGCAGCCTTCCTGCAATATACAAGGCAGTTTGGCAACCCCATCACGCAGGTGTCGCAGCAGGCGAACACCATCCTCAACGCCTTGGCGGGAGCGGAGCGCATCTTTGCGCTGCTGGACACCCCCGAGGAGGCGGACGAGGGCACGGTCACGCTCAAAAAGGTGGAGGACGGCTGGGCTTGGATCAAGACGGACGGCACGAGCGTTCCGCTGCGCGGCGATGTGCGCTTTGAGGATGTGACCTTCAGCTACGATGGAAAGGTGGATGTTTTGAAGGACATCTCCCTGTATGCCAAGCCGGGGCAGAAGATTGCCTTTGTCGGCTCCACGGGAGCGGGGAAGACGACCATCACCAACCTTATCAACCGCTTCTATGACCTCAAGCAGGGACGCATCCTCTATGATGGCATCGATGTGCAGGACATCAAAAAGGACGACCTGCGCCGCTCCTTGACCATGGTGCTGCAGGACACGCACCTGTTCACAGGCTCCGTCAAGGAGAACATCCGTTTTGGCAGACTGGACGCAACGGACGAGGAGGTCGAGGAGGCGGCAAAGCTTGCCAACGCCCACTTCTTCATCTCGCATCTGCCGCAGGGCTACGACACCATCCTCACGGCGGACGGCGCAAACCTTTCGCAGGGGCAGCGGCAGCTCATTGCCATTGCAAGGGCGGCGGTGGCGGATCCGCCCGTGCTGGTACTGGACGAGGCGACCAGCTCCATCGACACGCGCACCGAGGCGCTCATCGAAAAGGGCATGGACACGCTGATGCACGGCAGAACGGTCTTTGTCATTGCACACCGTCTGTCCACCGTGCGAAACGCCAACGCCATCCTGGTGCTGGAGCACGGCGAGATCATCGAGCGCGGCGACCATGAGAGCCTTTTAAGGGACAAGGGCAAGTACTATCAGCTCTACATGGGGCTGTTCGAATTATCCTGATCGTTTCGTCAATGCGGCAGGGCTTTCTCCTGCCGCCTTCGAGACCCAAGGCGACAGGCAAGGCGTCAAGACCGCCGCACAGGGATAGGCTTTGACGAATTTTCATGTCATTCCCTCGCTAAAAACGTTGTCGGATCGTTCCGCCGATCCGACAGCGTCTTTTTTTTCGTCCGCTTGGGGCATACTGCAAGCATGATCTACCTACTGCTTTTTGTGGGCGGTGGCGCCCTCTATGTGCTTATCGAGCTGTTTTGGCGCGGTCACAGCCATTGGAGCATGGCGCTTGCGGGCGGCGTCTGCTGCGTGCTGCTGTTCGGACTTTGGTTAAGGTTCGGAAGCCTCCCCCATATCCTGCTCTGCCTCATGGGTGCGCTCGTCATCACGGCGGTGGAGTTTTTAACGGGTGCGCTGGTCAACGTCAGGCTCGGCCTGCAGGTTTGGGACTATTCCAACAAGCGCGGCAACCTGTATGGACAGGTCTGCCCGCTGTACAGCGTGCTGTGGATCCTGCTGTGCGCCCCCGCATTTATGTTGATCGAATTTGTTTACAGCCTTCTCCGTTCATGATATAATACAGTGAAAGTATATAGGCAAAAGGGAGAGTGCGCGTGCGGATACTGGGAGTCGATCCGGGCTATGCCATCATGGGCTACGGCATCGTGGACAAGCAGGGCAGTAAACTGACGGTCGTCGACTACGGCGTGATCACCACGACCTCCCGTGAGCCGTTCTCACAGCGCTTGGAGCGGCTGTACGATGGGACGCGGCAGCTCATACTGCAGTTTGCCCCGGAGCAGGCGGTGTTCGAGGAGCTGTTCTTCTATCGCAACACGACCACTGCGATCGCGGTGGGCGCGGGGCGGGGGGTCGCCATCCTTGCCGCGCAGAAGAGCAAGCTTCCCATGTATGAGTACACGCCCATGCAGATCAAGCAGATGGTGACGGGCGATGGGCACGCCGACAAAAAGCAGGTACAGCAGATGACGCGTCTGCTGCTGAACCTAAGGGAGCTGCCCAAGCCCGACGATGCTGCGGACGCCTTGGCTGCCGCCATCTGTCACGGTTCCATGATGGCGCCTGCCGCCGAGACCTTTCGTATGCCGTAAGGAGGAACAACTATGTATGCCTACATCAAGGGCGCTGTTGCGGAGCTGCTGCCCGACCGCGCCATCATCGAAGCCAACGGCGTCGGCTATGAGCTGAACTGCAGCGCGCTGACCTTAAAGCGCCTGACGCTTGGCACGGTGGCAAAGCTCTACACGCATCTGCATCTGGCGGAGGGCGTGATGGCGCTGTACGCCTTTTACGACGAGGCGGAGCGCGAGATGTTCCGCAAGCTCCTTTCCGTCTCCCGCGTGGGACCCAAGCTTGCCCTGTCCGTTTTGTCGCAGCTCACGCCGTCCGATGTACGCGCAGCCATCATCACCGACAATCCCTCCGCCTTTGACCGCGTTGCGGGCATGGGGCGTAAGACGGCGCAGCGCGTGATACTGGAGCTGGCAGGCCTGCGAAGCGGCGAACCCGCCGTGGGAACGACGCCTGCGGGGAAGGAAAGCGAGCAGAGCATCCGCGCAGAGGCGGTGCAGGCGCTGACCACCTTGGGCTACGACGGCTTGTCCGCAACCCGCGCCGTGAGCGCCATAGAGAGCGCAAACAGCGTTGAGGAGCTGCTCAAGAGCGCGCTTCGCGCCTTGGCAAAGTAAGGGGGAGGCATGGAGGAACGCTTGATATCCTCCTCGCTGATGAGCGAGGACGTAAAGAACGAATACAGCCTGCGGCCGCATTTTTTGAACGAGTATATCGGGCAGGATGTGGTCAAGGAGCATATGCATATCTACATCGAGGCGGCCAAGGCACGCGGCGAATCCTTGGATCACGCCCTGCTGTACGGCCCGCCGGGCTTGGGCAAGACGACGCTTGCGGGCATCATCGCCAACGAAATGGGCGTCTCGCTGCGCGTGACCAGCGGTCCCGCCATCTCGCATGCGGGGGATCTTGCGGCGCTGATGACCAATCTGGCTGCAGGCGATGTGCTGTTCATCGATGAGATCCACCGCCTAAATCCCAACGTGGAGGAGGTCCTCTATCCCGCCATGGAGGATTACGCGCTGGACATCATCATCGGCAAGGGCCCGGGAGCGCGCAGCATCCGCTTGGACCTGCCCCGCTTCACGCTCATAGGCGCGACCACGCGCATGGGCATGCTTTCCGCCCCCTTACGCGACCGTTTCGGCATCAAGGAGCAGCTGGAGCTGTATGCGCCCGAGGCGCTCAAGGAGATCATCGTGCGTTCGGCAGGCATCCTGCACATCGAGATCGACGAGGAGGGGGCGCTGGAGATCGCTTCGCGTTCCCGCGGAACGCCGCGTGTGGCCAATCGCCTTTTGCGGCGCGTGCGCGACTATGCGCAGGTGCGCGGCAGCGGTTGGATCGACCTTGCGACTGCGCAGGAAGCGCTGAGCATGCTGGGCATCGATGAGCTGGGCCTGGACATGGTCGACCGCCGAATGCTCACCGCCATGATCGAGATCTTCAAGGGCGGCCCCGTGGGCTTGGATACCATCGCCGCCTATACGGGAGAGGACGCGGGTACCATCGAGGACGTGTACGAACCCTACCTGCTCAAGCTGGGCTTCCTTGCGCGCACCTCACGCGGACGAATCGTCCTGCCCGACGCATACAGACATTTAGACCTGCCCCTGCCCGCCGAGCCAAGCCCTGCGGCTCGACAACTCAAACTGGAGGTGTGACATGCTGACCAAGCGGAAGATCATCAAGCAGCAGACGGAGGAGCTTGCCAAGAAGGAGCAGCGCATCCGCGAGTTAGAGGAGCGCTGCGAAAAGCTCAGCGAGATGACGGAGCGCTATCAGGCGCGGGAAACGCTCATCACCAAGACCATGACGGAAGCCGCCGCCAGTGCGGAGCGGATCGTCAACGACGCCGAGGCACACGCCGAGGAGCTGAAAAGCAGCTCCATCCGCGAGTATGACGCCTCCCAAAAGGAAGCGGAGATGCTGGTGGAGGCCGCGTATCAAAACGCCCGCGACATCGTAAAGGAGGCCGACAACGACGGCAAACGGCGTCGGGACGAGACCGAAGCCTCCATTCGCAGCTATGCCTCCATTCTCAAAAGCTACAACGAGGTCATGAAGGAGAATGCGCGGCAGGCGGAGACGCACGCAAGGCGCTATGCCGCGTTTTACGAGCAGCTCTGCAGCGCCATCCCCGAGCTGATCGGCTCGGCGGACGAGCTAAACGAGCGGGAGGTGCGTCAGGCTGCGGAGGCGATCGAGGCGGCGGAGCAGAGCTTGGACGCCCATGACGATGAGCGGCTGTGGCGCGTCAACGACATTGCGCCCGATCAGCAGGGCGTGGTCGAAACGGAGCTTCTCATCGAGACCCTTGCGGACGAGGAAACGGAGGAAGCGGCGCCCGAGCCTGCCGAGAATTTGGAGCCTAACGAGGAGACCCTAAAGGACGACTTACCGCAACAAGCGGACGAGGGAGAGGACGAGCCGATACCCCAAGATCCCATGGAAAGCAGGGACGGAGGCATTGAGATCCCGTTTGCGGCGGACGATGAGGAGGAGGAAGAGCAAGGCGCTGGGGAGGATCTCTCGTTGGAGGGCGAACCCCTTGTGCACTATCCCGCGACCGATTACGATCCGGTGGACTGACGTGCGGCTGACGATCCTTGGAAAATACGGCCCCTATCCCATAGCGGGCGGCTGCTGCTCCGCCTATCTGGTGCAGGAAGGCGACACAGCGCTTGCGCTGGACTTCGGCTGCGGCACGTATGCCCGCCTGATGGAGTTCCTCCCGCTCAAGGCGCTCTCCTTTGTTGCGCTCAGCCACCTGCACAGCGACCATTGCGGGGACGTGCCGCTTTTAGGCTACGCACTGCAGCAGGGGCAGGGACAAAAACCGCTTGCAATCGCGGCTCCAAAGGGGTATGATATTTTGACTGCGGAGGCGTTTCGCCTATTTCCCTTGCACGAAGACTTTTCCCTGTCCCTTGGGGGGCTGACGATACAGGCCTTTCCCGTGCGGCATGTGGGCGAGTGCTACGCCTTCCGCGTCACGAACGCCGCGGGACGCAGCCTGTTCTACACGGGGGACAGCGCGTACTTTCCCGAGCTTGCCGCAAAAGCGGCGGGTGCGGACGTCTTGCTTTCCAACGCCTGCTACGTTGAGGAGCCAACGCAAGGTAAAAGGCTGCACATGACGGCGGCGGATGCGGGACGCTTGGCGCGGGAAGCGGGCGTGGGACGCCTGCTGCTGACCCATATCTGGGGCGGCGGAGCGGACGAGGACAAGCTCGTTATGCAGGCGAATTTTCAAAGGGCAAGTGTCGCCAAGGAGCGGCGCAGCTTGGAGATCTGAGAGGACAGCATGGATAAACAGCGCATCATACAAGAATACGTTCCGGGCAAGCAGGTCACCATTGCCCATGTGATCCCCAATCCCGACCCCTCCCTGTACAAAAAGCTGGGAGTCGTCGGCGAACCCTCGGGCGCGTTGGGCATCCTGACGATCACGCCCAGCGAAGGCGCCATCATCGGCGCGGATGTGGCGGTCAAGGCGGCGTCCGTGGAGATCGTCTTTGTCGACCGCTTTTCGGGTTCACTGGTCATCCGAGGCACAACGGCTGCGGTGGAGGCCTCCGTTCGCGAGGTAATCGACGTATTGAACAGCACGATGGGCTTTTCGCCCTGTCCCATCTCGCGCTCATGAAGCGTGCGCTGATGATCGGCAAAAGCGGCTGCGGCAAGACGACGCTGGCGCTGGCGCTGACAGGCGTGCACGAGAGCTACCACAAGACCCAGCAGGTCGAGACCGTGGGGGAGCTTGTGGACACGCCGGGCGAATACTTGGAGCGCAAGCCCTTTTTCAAGGCGCTCACGGTCACAGCCATGGATTGCGATGTGGTGCTGATCCTCCTGGACTGCACCGATGCGCAGATCAGCATTCCCCCGCTGATCGCAGGCATCTTCGGCCGACCGGTCATAGGAGCGGTCACGAAGATCGACCTTGCAAGGGATGCGCAGACCCTGCAGGATGCGGAGGACAATCTGCTTATGTCGGGCGCGGATCCCATCTTTCGGGTCAGCAGCCTGACAGGCGAGGGCATGGCTGCGCTAAAACAGTACTTAATCGGGTCTTAGCCGACCCCGGAAGGAGATACATATGGTTAAAAAGACGATCGAAGACATCGATGTTGGCGGCAAGAAAGTTCTTGTCCGCGTGGACTTCAACGTGCCCCTGACGGAGGATGGTCAGGTCGCGGACGATACGCGTATCGTTGCGGCGCTGCCCACCATACAATACCTGCTGGATCACAAGGCAAAGGTCATCCTTTGCTCGCATCTGGGCCGTCCCAAGGGCGCGCCCGACCCCAAGTATTCCTTAGCGCCCGTAGGCGCAAAGCTTGCGGAGCTGCTGCCCGACACGCGCATTTGGTTTGCCGAGGACACCATCGGCGAGAGCGCAAAGACCGCCATCGACGACATGAAGGAAGGCGAGATCGTCCTTTTGGAGAACGTCCGCTTTTATAAGGAAGAAACCAACAACGACCCCGAGTTTTCAAAGAAGCTGGCAAGTCTTGCGGATATCTATGTTTCCGATGCATTCGGCACCGTGCATCGCGCACATGCGTCCACCGCAGGCGTGGCTGCGTACCTGCCCGCCGTTGCAGGCTTCCTCATCGGCAAAGAGCTTGGCGTGATGGGCAAGGCGCTGGAGGATCCCGCCCGTCCCTTCGTTGCAATTCTGGGCGGCGCAAAGGTCGCGGACAAGATCGGCGTCATCAAGAACCTCTTGACCAAGTGCGACAGCCTCATCATCGGCGGCGGCATGGCGTACACCTTCCTCAAGGCGATGGGCTATGAGATCGGCGATTCCCTGCTGGATGCGGAGAGCATCGAGCTTGCCAAGTCCCTCATGGACGAGGCAAAGGAGCGCAAGGTCGCGCTCATGCTGCCTGCTGACACCGTTATTGCGGATCACTTTGCGGCGGACGCAGCCTACAAGACGGTGGCTTCCAATGCCATTCCCGCAGGCTGGATGGGCATGGACATCGGCGAAAAGAGCATTGCCGCCTTCTCCAAGGTCATCAAGGAGGCCAAGACGGTGGTTTGGAACGGCCCCATGGGCGTGTTCGAGTTTCCCGCGTTCGCGGTGGGCACCCGTGAGATAGCCCGCGCCATGGCGGAATGCCAAGGCACGACCATCATCGGCGGCGGCGACTCCGCTTCCGCTGTCAAAAAGCTCGGCTTTG
>CAZBBX010000012.1:9315-57948 GCA_964490325.1 uncultured Oscillospiraceae bacterium | reverse complement strand
GACTGGAGACGGTCCGGGAAGATAGGCAGCCGCCGGGATCCAAAGACGCTCATCCATTGAGCGTCTTTTTTCTTGCCCGATTTTTCCGCCCCTTCCAACTTTCTCCTTCCCACCCTTGCGGCAGAGGTAAACAAACGCTATAATGGTGACAAACGAAATTGGAGGCAGCTATGGCACAGAGCTTCGTTACCGAACTATTTGACTTTATCGATGCGTCCCCGACGTCCTTTCACGCGGTGGAGAACCTAAAACAACAATTAAAAGAAGCGGGCTTTACCGAGCTGCAGGAAGGCGGCGAGTGGAGCCTCCAAAGCGGCGGCAAATATTTTGTCACGCGCAACCTTTCCTCCCTGATCGCATTCGTCACGCCCACCGAGGCGCTTGACGGTGCAAGGATCATTGCAGCGCACAGCGATTCCCCCACCTTCAAGATCAAGGAGAACGCCGAGCTTTCCGTCCGCGGCAAGTACACCCAGCTCAACACGGAGCGCTATGGCGGGATGCTGCTTTCCACTTGGTTTGACAGACCCCTGTCCGTTGCAGGCCGCGTACTGGTGCGCACGGAGGACGGCATGGAGACGCGGCTTATCAACGTGGACCGCGACCTTGCAGTGATCCCAAACGTGGCCATCCACATGAACCGCGAGATCAACGATGGCTACAAGTACAATGCGCAGACCGACCTTCCCCCGCTGTTCGGCGCCGATACCGCTAAGGGCGCTTTCCGAAAGCTCATTGCAGAGGCGGCGCACACGACGGAGGAGAACATCCTCGGAAACGACCTGTTCCTCTATCCCAGGATCCACGGCACGACCGTGGGCGCACAGGCGGAATACATCCTAAGCCCCCGCCTGGACGACCTTGGCTGCGTCTTTACGGGGCTTACCGCCTTCCTTTCCGCCAAACAGCCCGCATACGGCCTGAACGTTCTCTGCGTGTTCGACAACGAGGAGGTCGGCAGCGGCACCAAGCAGGGCGCAGATTCCGCCTTCTTGGACGACGTGCTGACCCGCAGCTTCCATGCCTGCGGCAACAACGGCGACGCAAGGCGCAAGGCGCTTGCGGCAAGCTTTATGCTCTCGGCGGACAATGCGCACGCCGTGCATCCCAATCACCCCGAAAAGACCGATGCGGAGAACTGCGTCTACATGAACGAGGGCATCGTCATCAAATTCAACGCCAACCAGCGCTACACCACCGATGCGGTCTCTGCTGCGCTGTTCCATCGTGTGCTGGACGATCACAAGATCCCCTATCAGCACTTTGCCAATCGATCCGACATGGCGGGAGGCGGCACGCTTGGGAACATCTCCTCCTCGCATGTGTCCATCAATACGCTGGACATAGGCATGGCGCAGCTGGCCATGCACTCCTGCTGCGAGACGGCAGGCGCCAAGGATCTTTCCTACATGATCGATGGGATGAAGGCCTTCTACGAGCTGCATGTGCGGGTTGCACAGGACGGCGCGTATCTGTTCAACTAACCTATGTGGCAGGATCTTCAAACCGAACGACTGCGCATCCTTCGCTTCACGCCCGACATGGCGGCCGCCGTCAGCCGCCTCTCCAAGGACGCGGACAACCGACGCTTCCTGCCCGACGAGGTCTTTGAGACGGAGGCGGACGCCCTTGCCGCGATCACGGAGCTGCGCCTTTGCTATGCGCAGCCGAACGCGCCGCAGGTCTATCCCATGCAGCTTTTGGACGGCACGCAGATCGGGCATGTCGAGGCCGTACCGCTGCAGGACGGTTGGGAGCTTGGGTACCACATAGGCGCGGACTACACGGGCAGAGGTTACGCAACCGAGGCGCTCAAGGCCTTTTTGCCCTTCGTCTTTGAAAGCCTCGGGATCGATCAAATGCGGGGCGTCTGTCTTGCCGAAAACCCCGCCTCCTGCCGCGTGTTGGAAAAGCTGGGCTTTCGCCTTGCCTATGCGCGGGAGGGACTGTATCAGGGCGAGCTGCGGCAACTTCACAGCTATATTTTTGACAAGGGGCAGCCGCCCACGGCTTAGCGGCAGACCCCCATATTGAAAGATCGTATTGGCTCCGACCCCGTTGTCGGGGCCTTTTCGTGACAAAAAAAGAATATATTCGACAATTCTTACCACACAAATCTCCTAATAGGTTTGCTATACTTGTACTTGCGTGTGTGTTCACAGAAATTTAACAAAGGCGGGGGCGCGTATGCGATCCATTCTGATCTTCAGTCAGCGGGCAGAGGGTCTTGGACCCTTGCTCACGGCGCTGCGGGAGCAGAGCAAATTGGTCTGTCGGCCTATCCTCTCCGAGGAAGCCGTCCTTATTGAGCAGTTCTATCGGGATCCGCCCGATGTGGCGCTGTTTGATCTGACGGAGTCTCCCGCAAGGACAACGCGCCTCATACGGCGGGTATATGCGCTGCCGCTGTACCGCCGACCGCTGCTGTTTGCGCTGTGCTTTGACAAGGCTCTTTTGACGCAGGCCGTGCTGTCCGATGAGCTGATCCATTGCTTCTGTGCGCCGAGCGATTGGATAAAGACGGCTCGTACGCTGGCCGATCTGAGCGAAAGCGTACGCTACAAGGATCTTGCGCCGCACTGCACGGAGGCGCTGCTGGAGCGCATGATCACGGAGCTGCTGCTTTCGCTGCACATCTACCCGCATTTGAGCGGCTTTCACAGTCTGCGCCTTGCCATACGGATGGTGTACGAGGCGGGGCGCGAAGAGCGCCTGTCCATGATGTGCGAGGTGTATCCCGCCGCCGCGAAGCGCTGCCACATGACCGTTGCAACGGTCGAGCATTCCATGCGGCATGCGATCGACACGGCTTGGAACCGATCCAATCTCAACGCGCTGCAGCGCTACTTTGGCTATACGATCAGCGACCTAAGGGACACGCCCTCCAATTCCGCTTTCATCTACATGCTTGCGGAGCGCCTGCGCATGCAGCTGGGGTATCCGCCCGATGAAGCCTTTGGCGATTTTGTGTATCAGATCCAGCATCCCTTGGCGGAGACGGAGCCGTTTGCTTGGGGAAACGCCAAGGAAAGCGGCGCAGGCTGATACAGCGGGATCGCGCTTTACGCAGGCTTGCCGCCCTTGGCAGGCCTGCTTTTGCCATTTTGGGTAAATCTGACCCTTGCAGGAAAGCGCCGCAGGGTATATACTCTATTACAAACTGGGGAAAGTAGAGGATTGCGCAGGAATGACGCTTTCGAAGGGCGCAGCCCCGTCTGCCGCCTGCCTGTTCTGCCAAAATGGGGCGGAGACGCGTGTGGCGGAAGCGATCCGACGCGAGTTTCCCTCGCTTACCGTGCTGTTCCCGCAGTATGAGCGCTGTGAGCGCAAGAAGGGGCAAACGGTCAAACGTACCCTGCCTCTGCTGGGCGGCTACCTGTTCCTGTACGGCGACGAGCCGGACCTTGTTCGTCTGTATCGCATATCGGGCGTGTACCGCCTGCTGCAGTATGAGGACGGCGAGAGCCGCCTGCGCGGCGTGGATATGGACTTTGCGCAGTGGCTGTACGACAACAACGGCCGCATCGGTCTGAGCCTTGCCCTGCGCAAGGGCAGCAGGGTCGAGATCGTGGACGGCCCGCTCAAGCATTACGAGGGACGGATCCTTGAACTCAAGTCCCATAAGCAGCAGGCAAAGGTCGCCATTGAGATAGGCGACTACACGCGGGACATTTGGCTGTCCTTCTGCTGGATCGAGCCCAACGTGGCGGAGACGCTTACAAGCGCACTGCCGCAGGCGGGGGAAAAGAACAAGAAAGCATAAAGTTTTGTACGACAGACCAATAAACGCAACGGGAGGTATTCTATGAACGAGACCATCTTTGTCACAGGCGGCGCGGGCTTTATCGGTTCGCATACCTGCTTGGAGCTTTTGAACGCGGGCTATCGGGTCGTGGTGGCCGACAATCTGATCAACAGCAAGTACGAGCCGCTGCGCCGCGTACAGGAGCTGACGGGCAAGACCCTGAGCTTCTATGAAATGGATGTGTGCGACGAGACCGCGCTTGACGAGCTGTTCTCCAAGGAAAAGATCGACGGCGTGATCCATTTTGCGGGACTGAAGGCCGTGGGCGAGAGTGTCCACAAGCCCTTACTGTACTATCGCAACAACCTCAACGCCACCATCAGCCTGCTGGAGACGATGCAAAAGCATGGCGTCTATCGGCTGGTGTTCAGCTCCTCCGCAACGGTGTACGGCGTTCCCACACCGCCCATCCGCGAGGATGCGCCCACTTGGTGTACCAATCCCTACGGCTGGACAAAGTACATGTCCGAGCAGATCCTGCGCGACTGGTGCACGGCGGAGCCTAAGGCGACCGCGCTGTTGCTGCGCTACTTCAACCCCATCGGCGCGCACGAGTCGGGACGCCTCGGCGAGGATCCCAACGGTATTCCCAACAATCTGCTGCCCTATGTGGCGCAGGTGGCGGTGGGCAAGCGACCCTTTGTCAACGTGTTCGGCAACGACTACAACACGCCCGACGGCACGGGTGTGCGCGATTACATCCATGTGGTGGATCTGGCGCAGGGGCATGTGGACGCGATCCGCTATGCCATGGGGCATACGGGGGCGGAGGCGATCAACCTTGGCACGGGCAAGGGCTACAGCGTGCTGGAGATCATCGCGGCCTACGAAAGGGCCGCAGGCGTACCCATCCCGTATCGCATCGGACCGCGCCGCGCAGGCGATGTGGACGCCAACTATGCCGATCCGTCCAAGGCAAAGGCACTGCTTGGCTGGGAAGCCAAGCGCGACATCGAGGACATGTGCAAAAGCTCCTACCATTGGCAGACGAGCAATCCGAACGGTTACGCAGAATAAGGATCGAGCCTGCGGTAAGAGGCAGGGCTTAGGGGGCATTCATGGAGGATCAACACAAGAAGTTTCTAAACTTCTATCGGGAGCTGCTGCCAAGGATCATCATGTTCATGCTGATGGACTTGGTGCTGGTGTTTGCGGCCTTTGTCATAGGCTGTTGGTTCCCGCAGGCGGCGGTCGGCGGCGCGAACGGGTATCACTTCCCCTTCTATCAGGGGACGCTCGCCCTGTTCAATCTGAAGCAGATGGCGTGCTTTGCGGCGGCGTACATGCTGGCGTTTGCCGCTTTTGGACTGTATAACAGCCTGTGGCAGGTGTCGGGCATCAGCGAGGCCTTCAAGATGCTGGCGGGCGTGGGCACAGGGACGATCCTTGTGCTGCTCATCAACATTCCCTTTGGCAACCAGTACAAGAGCTTCATCATCATCTCCGCGGCGGCGCTGGTGCCGCTGGTATTCTTTAGCCGTTTTTCCTTCCGCATCGCAAGGCGCGCTGTTTCAAGGATACGCAACAGCAGACACGCGGGCAAGCGCGCCATTTTGGTCGTGGGCGCGGGTTTCTTCGGCGCGTATGTGCGTTCGCAGATCGATTCGGGCGAGGAGGCAGCGACCAGCTACATCGCCTGCTTCGTAGACGACGATCCCGCCAAGCAGGGTATGCGTGTAGGCGGCGTCAAGATCAGCGGCTACATTGAGGACATTCCGGGGCTTGTAAAAAAGTACAACATCAGCGAGATCATCATCGCCATCCCCTCCCTAAGCAACGAACGCAAGGTGGAGGTGGTGGCGCTGTGCCTGCAAACGGGCTGTCACGTCCGCACCGTGCCGGGGCTGCAGGAGCTGAGCGCCGCTCCCTCCATGAAGGATCTGCGCGAAACGAAGATCAGCGACGTGCTGTTCCGCAAGGAGGTCGATCTGGACAAGGAAAGCATCTCCCAATTCATTCAGCACAAGACCGTCCTCATCACGGGGGGCGGCGGTTCCATCGGCTCGGAGATCGCAAGGCAGGTCGCTCGCTTCTATCCAAAAAAGATCATCCTCTTCGACATCTACGAGAACACCACCTACGAGCTGTACTGTGAGCTAAAGCACGATTTTCCATGGGTGGAGGTCGTCATCCGCATCGGTTCCGTGCGCGAGAAGGCGCGCATCGACGCGGTGATGGAGGAGTTTCACCCCGAGCTGGTCGTGCATACGGCGGCGCACAAGCATGTTCCCCTGATGGAGCAAAGCCCTGCGGAGGCCATCAAAAACAACGTATTGGGCACGCGCAATGTTCTGCGCTCGGCGGACGAGCATGGAGTCGTGCGTTTTGTGCAGCTGAGTACCGACAAGGCCGTCAACCCCACCAACGTCATGGGCGCGACCAAGCGCGTGACCGAGCTGATCGTGCAGCAGTATGCCCGCAGCAGCAAGATGCTCTGCATGACGGTGCGCTTCGGCAACGTGCTTGGCTCCCACGGCAGCGTCATTCCGCTGTTTGAAAAGCAGATCCAGTCGGGCGGACCTGTGCTGGTGACGCATCCCGACATCACGCGCTACTTCATGACCATCCCCGAGGCGGCGCAGCTGGTGCTGCAAGCCGTGACCTTGGGCGATTCCGGCGCGATCTATGTGCTGGACATGGGCGAGCCTGTTAAGATCATGGATCTTGCGGAGAAGGTCATTCGCTTCCATGGGTACACGCCCAACGTGGACATGCCCATCGAGATCATCGGTCTGAGGGCGGGTGAAAAGATGTTCGAGGAGCTGCTGATGGCGGACGAGGCGGGCGTAATGGACGAGACCGCTCACGGCCGCATCTTCCGTGCACATCCCGCCAAGGTGGACGAAAAGAATTTTGACCGCAAGCTGGACGAGCTGATACGAGCGGCGGCAAGCAACGACGACGATCTGATCGCAAGGCTCAAGGACATCGTTCCAAGCTTTGCCCCGCAGTCCGAACGGGGGACGGGTGCGGCGGATCGTGCCGCGCAAGATACGCCCAAGGTGGGCTGAGGCATGGCGGGCGATCCCTCCGAAAAATACCTCATACAGCTTATAAAAAGCGCTTTATTACAGGAAGCGGTGCCTGCACCTATTGCGGGCACCTCTTTTTCACGCGTCATGGAGGCGGCAAGGCGGCAGCAGCTTGGCGGACTGGCGGCGGATCGGCTGTGTCTGCTTCCAAACATTCCGCAAGATAAAGCGGCGCAGCTTCAGGCGGAGCGGCTGAACGCCATACGGCTGGATGCGCTGCAGCAAAGCGAGCTAAGGCGCGTCTCCTTGGCATTGACGGCGGCGGGCATACGGCATCTTCCGCTGAAGGGCACGGTCATCAAGGCCTGCTATCCGCATAGCTTCTACCGCAGCATGTCGGATCCGGACATACCGGTGGACGAGGCCTCTCTGCCGCGCTTGGACGCGCTGCTTGCCCCGCCGGGGTACGGCAGGGCAAGAGCGGCGAGAACCACCTTTGCTACCGCCGCGACGAGCTTTTGATCGAGCTTCACAAGCGCCTGCTCCGCCCGACGCGGCGTTCGATCCCTTCCGCGGCGATCCTTGGGTGCGCACCCATCCGTCCCCTAAAAACCCCTTGCGCTTCCAAATGGAGGATGAGCAGTTCTACCTTCATATGCTGCTGCATATGGCGCAGCACTTTGCAAAGGGGGGGCATGGGAGCGCGCTTTGTGGCGGATCAAGTTGCCTTTTTACGGGCAAAGGGAGCTGCGATGGATCGCGCCCTGATCGAAGCGGCGCTTGGTAAGGCGGGGCTTACGACGTTTGAAGCTCAATTCATCGAGCTGACGCGGGTTTGGTTCGAGCAGGCGGAGCCTAATGCGCTCAGCAGCGAGCTGGAGGATTACGTTTTGGGGGCGGGCATCTACGGCTCACCCGTGCAGCGGGAAGCGCTGGAGCGCATGAAGCACGACGGTGCCGCATACTATCTGCATGCCCTGTTTGAGCCGCCCTCTCTCATGCGCGAGCTTGTACCCCGTGCTTGGTAAAGCGCCCGTGCTGCTGCCCGTCCTGTATGTGCATCGCTTGACAAAACGCTTGTTCACGTAGCGCAAGCAGGTCAAAAATCGCCTGCGCAGCGCGGCGCGGGTGGAAACGGAGCAGGTCGACAGGGTACAGGCGCTGTACGAAGCGCTCAAATTGGACGCCAAGCGCCTGTAGTCGGACTTGCGCCAAGCGCGAGCGGCGTGCTATACTGCCATAGCGGAGGATGTTTATGAAAAAGTGGATCAAGATCGTTTTGATCGTCGCGGCGGCGCTGATAGGGCTTGTTCTTGTTGCGGCGGCGATCGTCGGCGTCAAGGCCTGCAGCGTGGTGAGCAGTATGCACAGCGACGCGCCGGCTTTCACTACAAAGCCCACTGCGGATCCGAACGCCACGGCTTCGCCGCAGATCGACGAAGGCTTGACAACGTCTGAGGAGGAACCGTCGGCGGAGAGCTTTGAGGAGGAGGTTGACGACACGACGGACGACGCCTATACGGAGACGCCCATCTATACCATCGAGCAGAAGGACGAAAACATCCTAAACATCATCATCTTCGGGTTGGATTCGCAGCACTACGCGGAGTACAGCCCGCGCAGCGATGTGATGCTGCTCATCTCCTACAACAGGTCAGACAAGACGGTCAAACTTTTAAGCTTTCTGCGAGACAGCTATGTGCCGATCGAAGGACACAGGTACAACCGCTTGAACACCGCTTACCATTTCGGCGGCGTTGGCCTTGCCGTCAACACCATCAACGAGGCCTTTGATCTGGACATACAGAACTATGTGACCCTTGCGTTTTCCGAGTTTGAAACGCTGGTGGACGCCATAGGCGGCATCGACTTATCCTATGAGGACGGCACGGTGGCGCATTTCAACGGCGAGGAAGCGCTGGCCTTCGTCCGTAACCGCAAGTTCGGCGAGGGAGACTTTGGACGCACGGCACGGCAGCGCCGCTTCATGCAGGCGCTGTATCAAAAGGTGCGCAACGAGCTGTCCCTGCAGATGCTTTTAGAGCTTGCAAACTTCGCAACGGACTATATCCGCACCAACCTCTCCACCAAGGAGCTGATAAACCTTGCCATGGAGCTGTACAGTGCGGGGACACTGCAGGTCGAGACGGGACGCATGCCCTTCGACGGAACGTGGAGCTACGCGTATGCGCCGATCACGGGGGCGTCCGTCGTGGTCATCGACCTTGACGAGAACGCACGCTTGGTCAATGAATTTTTGTACGGAGAGGGCGAGTAAGGAACTATGATCGAGAAACTGGGCGTGTTCGACAGCGGTCTTGGCGGACTGACGGTGCTCAACGAGATCTGCAAGGTCAACACCATTCCGCAGCTGGTGTACTTTGGCGATACGGCGCGTGTGCCCTACGGCTCCCGAACGGAACCGGTCATTGCGCGGTACGCAAAGCAGGACGTAAAATTTCTTTTGTCGCAGGGGGTCGAGGCCATCGTGGTGGCCTGCGGCACGGTCAGTGCCATCGCCTTGCCCTTTTTGCACGAGTGCTTCGACATCCCCATCGTGGGCGTGCTGTCGGCGGCGGCGGACGCGGCGCTTGCAAAGACCAAGACGGGACACATCGCGGTGCTGGGCACGGCGGCGACCATTCGCAGCGGCGCTTACGAACGGACGATCAGGCTTCGGGAGCCTGCGGTGCGGGTGACGGCACTGGCCTGTCCCCTGTTCGTCCCGCTGATCGAAAACGGCTTTACCGCTGACGATCCCATCACGCGCATGTGCGTGGAGCGCTATCTTGCGCCCCTCAGAGACAGCGATGTGGACACCGTCATCATGGGCTGCACGCACTATCCCTTCCTGCGCTCCGCCATGGAGGAGCTGCTGCCAAAGGTCGTTTTCATCGACATCGGACACGCGCTGGCGCAGTCCATCAGGCGGCTTTTAAACGTTCCCGCCACGCCCTGCACGCCGACGGTGCGCTACTTTGTCAGCGACAGCGACACGGGATTTTTGGCGATCGCCAAGCGCTTTTTGGACGCCGTCGACGCCGACGACGCGGAGCAGATCAACATCGAGCAGTACTAAATAAAGGCGCAGGGGTCAAGCCGTCATACTTTCAAAATACCCTCATACATTGAACAAAGTGTGTATGGGGGTATTACATTGTGAGCTGCAACGAGGAGCGGATCTATGAGGAGGCGCAGTATATCATTGCGCATGGCGCTACGGTGCGCGAGACGGCGAGGGCGCTGCGGGCGTCCAAGTCCACGGTGCATAAGGATGTGACCACGCGGCTCTCCTGCCTCAATCCCCGCTTGGCAGCAGATGTGCGCGAGGTGCTGGACGTCAACAAGGCGGAGCGGCATCTGCGCGGCGGCGCCGCCACGATGGCGCTGTATAAGGGCAGACACAGGACAAAGGCAAAGAGCTGACAGGCTTTCAGCGGATCTCCTGCTCCAACGCATCGAACGCCGAGGTGGAAAAGAACTGCCCGAGGGTGATCTCAAAGCCGTCGCACAGCTTTTTGATGGTCAGGATCCCCGGATTTTTGCTTTCGCCATTGAGTATGCTTTTTACGGTCGCTTGCGGTACGGCCGATAGATTGCTGATGCCGTTGGGCGTAAGGCCGCGCTCCTTGCAGAGCTGCCGTATGCGCAGCGCAACAAGCTGCTGTGTATCCATTTCGCATCTCCTTACCGTCAGATAACAAGACAATGATATGGCACTGTGACTTTCCGTATTAGTGATAGTTCACTAACACGGAAATTTGTGTTAGAATAGCAACAGATCGCAACAGGGGGATACGGCATGGATACCGCATATTTTGTGAAGGAACCGAACACGATACAG
This sequence comes from uncultured Oscillospiraceae bacterium, assembly GCA_964490325.1. Lineage (GTDB taxonomy): Bacteria > Bacillota > Clostridia > Christensenellales > CAG-138 > DAOPJM01. The sequence continues at coordinate 47,327 of CAZBBX010000012.1, read as the reverse complement.
GATCTTCTCAGGCCGCACCGCATTGAGGAAGAACGCGCCTACAGGATCTGCAAACGGGTCTGCCTGTCGGCGATGGCTTATGAAAACTGCATTGCCGACCTGACCGCTGACCGTGCATATATCGAGGCAAACTCCGAACTTTGTTCGGACGAAGGAACGCTGCGGGGCATATTTGTTCGTCGGCGCGGCGCTTCGGACGGCGTGCTGCTCGTTTCGGGCACGGGAGTGGAGCGTGCCTATGTCAAGTGGGCAGCCTACCTGCCGCGTGCGCACGGAGGAACGGACTGAACACAGCCGCGAGGCGCGAGCGCATTGTGCCAAAACGCCGCAGGAGCCGCACAGCAGCGTGCGTTTGTGCAAAAATCAAAGTCTTGTCATCCTTGGGGAAGCGTGATATAATAACTTGATATTTTGTAAAGAGGTGCGAGCATGAGCCTTACAGTACGCGACAAACGCTTTCCTTCGGCAACGGGCGTATGCGACATTGCTGCCCGCGTTTGGATACCCGACGAGATCCGCGGCGCAGTGCAGATCATGCACGGCATGGCCGAGTATCTGGACAGGTACACTGATTTTGCGGCCTTCTTGGCGCAGAACGGCTACCTTGTATACGGCTTGGACATGGCGGGGCACGGCAAGAGCCATCGCACCAACGAGCCTTACGGCTATTTCGGCGAAACGGACGGCTGGGACAAGCTCATTGCGGACATGAAGACCCTGCACGACCTTGTCATGAAGGACTATCCCGCCATCCCCGCCGTGCTGCTGGGGCATTCCATGGGCTCCTTCCTTGCCCGCAGCTATGCGGCGCGGCACGGGGAGGACTTTCAAGGCTTCATCTTTTCCGGCACGGCAGGCAAGAATCCCCTGCTGCCCGTGGCAAAGCTCATCATCAAGAGCGAGCTGAAAAAGGGCAAGGCGCGTGAGCCGAACGAGAAGCTGGACAAGCTCAGCTTTGGTTCCTACAACAAGCAGTTCAAGCCTGCGCGCACGGCCTTCGACTGGCTCAGCCGCGACGAGGCGTCGGTCGATCGGTATGTGGCGGATCCGCTGTGCGGCTTCCCCTTCACCACCTTGGGCTTCCGCGACCTGATGACGGGTCTTGGCGAGATCTCCGAAAAGAGCTGGGCAGCCAAGGTCCCCAATCAGCCCATCCTGCTGCTGTCGGGTGCAAACGATCCCGTGGGCGGCAACGGTGCGGGCGTCAAGCAGGTCTATCATGCGCTGACAGCAAGCGGACACAAGGACGTCTGCCTCAAGCTGTACGAGGGCGGACGCCACGAGATGCTCAACGAAACGAACAAGGACGAGGTCTATCGCGACCTGCTGCTGTTCTTGGAGACCGTCTGCGCCATGGGAGAGCAGGCATGAGCGTACTGGTATATCGCGACAAGCAGACTGCCTGCGCCGCAGCGGCCACGCTGATCGCCGCAGCGCTCATCGAAAAGCCCTCCGCCGTGGTGGGTCTGGACATGGAGGCAAAGCTTTTGCCCGCCTACGCGTCCCTTTCGGCCATGAGCGAGAACGGCCTTTTGGACTGGAGCAAGGCGCAGGTCGTGCAGCTTTGCGAGCGCGTTGGCAGTGAAAAGGCCATCACGCGCGCGCTGGAGGAGTCGCTGCTGCGGCATACGAATTTTGACCGCGCAAGGCTCACGGCGCCCGCCGCCGCTTCCGAAAATTGGACGGTGAGCTGCCAAGCCTACGAAGATAAGATACTGGAGCTGGGCGGCATGGATCTTAGCGTACTGTCCCTGCGGGACGATGGCGGTCTGCTGTTCCTGCGGACGGGAGAGGCCGCAGCGCCTGTCACGCATGTAGAGGAGCTGCAGGAAGGCAGGGCTGTCACGGCGGGGATCTCCACGCTGCTGCTCAGCCGCCGCCTCGTGATACTGGCAACGGGACTTCGATCCAAGCAGGCGGCCGCGGCCATGCTGTCCGCCGCCGTGAGCGAACGCTGCCCTGCGAGCTTTTTGCAGCTGCACCGCCACGCGACCTTCCTACTGGACGAGGAAGCTGCTTCCGAGCTGTAGAGATCCTGATCGGTTTCAAACACAAGACGTGTGTCACAATAGAGCAATAGAGTAAACTTTGGAGGGAAAAAACGATGTCCGGGCATTCCAAGTGGGCAAACATCAAGAACAAGAAAGAAAAGACCGACGCGCAGCGCGGCAAAGTGTTCACCAAGATCGGTCGCGAGATCGCCATCGCCGTCAAAGAGGGCGGCGGGGCGGACCCCGTGAACAATTCCAAGCTGCGTGACGTGATCGCCAAGGCGAAGGCCGCGAACATGCCGAACGACAACATAGCCCGTTCCATCAAAAAGGCGTCGGGCGATGCTGCCAACATCAATTACGAAGAGGTCGTGTACGAGGGCTACGGCCCCGGCAATCTTGCCGTGATCGTGGAGATCGTCACCGACAACCGCAACCGCACGGCGGCGGAGATGCGTCACATCTTCTCCAAGAGCGGCGGCAACATCGGCGCTGCGGGTTCCGTTGCGTGGATGTTCGACAAGAAGGGGCAGATCATCATTGAGCGCACCCCCGAAATGAACGAGGACGAGGTCATGCTGCAGGTCTTGGACGCGGGAGCGGAGGACTTTGTGGCGCAGGACGACGCCTTCGAGGTCTACACCGCGCCTGCCGACTTCTCATCCGTACGCGAGGCGCTGGAGGGAGCGGGCTTCAACTTCCTCACGGCGGAGGTCAGCATGCTCCCGCAGAACCCGCAGCAGATCACCGATCCCGAAACGATCGAAAAGATCGAGCGCTTCTTAGAGAAGCTGGACGACAACGAAGACGTACAGGAAGTCTATCACAATGGCAATTTGCCGGAAGACGACGAATAAACTGTAGACGGATACGGCATAACAAAATACAGGTACAGGAGGCAAACCATGGATCTGATCACCAAGAATGCACTGGGAACGATCACCATACCCGAAGAATTGGTCTCGACCATCGCGGGGTATGCGGCGGTCGAAAATTACGGCATTGTCGGCATGACCGCCAAGAAGGCGGGAGATACCATCGTAGAGCTGTTTGGCAGAGACAATCTCAAAAAGGGCGTGCGCGTTGAGCCGATCGCGGAGAACGAGGTGGACATCCATCTGCACGTTATGCTGCAATACGGCGTTTCCCTGCCCGCAGTGGCGGAGAACACGAAGGAGAACGTGCGCTACCGCGTCGAGGATCTGACGGGAGTCCATGTGCGCAATGTAAACATCTATGTGGAAGGGATCCGCGTACAGTAACGCGCACGGAGGTTAGGTTTATTGACGAATATTTCGATCGACGGCGCCATGCTGCGGGATATGTTTCTCAGCGGAGCGGCGCTGCTGGAACAAAATAAGAAGCTGGTAGACTCACTGAACGTGTTCCCCGTACCCGATGGGGACACAGGGACAAACATGTCCATGACCATGCAGGGCGCGGTCAAGGAGCTGCGTACCATGCCGCAAAGCGTCAGTGTAGACGCGGTGATCGGCGCGGTGGCGAGCGGCTCCCTGCGCAGCGCGCGCGGTAACTCCGGCGTCATCCTTTCGCAGCTGTTCCGAGGGATCGCCAAGGTGTTAAAGGGCAAGCCTGAGGTCAACGCCAAGCTCTTTGCGCAGGCGCTGATGGAGGGCAAAAACGCCGCCTACAAGGCGGTCATGAAGCCCAAGGAGGGCACCATCCTCACCGTGTCGGGCGCGATAGCGGACGCAGCCGTGGCGGCTGTGAGCAATGCGGAGCCGGATATGCTGACGCTTTTGCGCGTTGTGCTGGACGAGGGCGAAAAGTCCCTTGCCAACACGCCGAACCTCCTGCCCGTCCTCAAGGAAGCGGGCGTGGTCGATTCGGGCGGCAAGGGTCTGATGCTGGTGTATCACGGCTTCTTTGCGGCGCTCAACGGCGAGGAGATCGAGGACTACTTTGTCCCCGAGGAGGCAAAGCCCGCCGAGGCCACCAACACCTCCTTCGACGTGGAAAGCTTTTCCACCGACACCATCGAGTTTGGCTACTGCACGGAGTTTTTCATCGTGCGTCTCCATGAGGGCTTTGACGAGGAGCAGCTCGAAAAGTTCCGTGAGCATCTGATGCGCATCGGCGACTCCGTTGTGGTCGCTGCCGATTCCGACTGCGTGAAGGTGCATGTTCATTCCAACTGCCCCGGCAAGATCCTGCAGATCGCCATGCGCTTTGGCGAACTTGATCGCCTGAAGATCGAGAACATGCGCGAGCAGAATCGCCAGCTGATGGAGACCCGCAGACAGAATCAAAAGGACTTCGGCCTCATCGCCGTCAGCTGCGGCGAGGGTCTGGATGCCCTGTTCACCGACCTCAAGGTGGATCGCCTCATTTCGGGCGGTCAGACCATGAACCCCAGCATCGACACCATCGTCAACACCGTGCGGCAGGTCAATGCGCGCAGCGTGTTCGTGCTGCCCAACAACGGCAACATCATCCTTGCCGCGCAGCAGGCGGTCGAGCTTTGCGACAGCAGGGTCATCGTCCTGCCCACCAAGACCATCCCGCAGGGCATTGCGGCGGCGCTTGCGTTCAATCCCGATCAGAGCGTTGAGGAGAACGAGCACGACATGAACGCGGCCATTGGTGAGGTCGTGTCCGGCTCCGTGACCTACGCCGTGCGTGAGACCCAGTTCGAGGGCAAGCACATCGAGGAGGGCGACATCATCGGCATGATCGACGGCAAGCTCTCCGTGGTGGCGGGCAGTGTGGACGAGGCTTCCCTGGCGCTCATCGAAAAGATGATGCCCCTCAAGGACGACGACTCCATGATCACCCTGTACTATGGCGAGGGCATGGACGAGGAGAACGCCAACGCCTTGGCAGAGCGCATCGGCGAACGCTTCCCCGACGCGGACGTGGGCGTACAGTTCGGCGGCCAGCCGCTGTACTACTACTTCTTCTCCGTGGAGTAAGCGGAGCAAAGCGTAAACATCGTTTTGCGAACAAAGCATTCGATCGGGGACGGCTGTTGACCGCAACAAGCGGAAACAAACGTCCCCGCTTTCATTAAGAGGGCGCATCGCGTCAACCAAAGCGGAAGGGGGGAGAGCGTGGAGCTGACGGAGCTGAAGGGCGTCGGGGAGAAGCGAAAAAAGGCATTTTTTGAGCTGGGCGTTACGGATGTGGAGTCGCTTATCGAGCTGTACCCCACCGACTATGTGGACGACAGCGAGCTGACCCCCGCCGCGCAGCTGGAGGACGGCATGACGGCCACGCTCCACGTTGTTTTGACGGGGGAGCCATCCATCTTTTACAATCGGGGCGTGACCCTCGTCTCCGTCCGCGCCAAGGACGAGAGCGCCGCGCTCACCCTGCGCTGGTACAACCAGCCCTACAGAAAGGCGCAGCTCAAGGCGGGGGAGAGCTGGTTCGTCACGGGGCGGGCGCAGCTTACGCGGGGCAGGGTGCTGCTAAGTCCGCGCCTTTCCAAGGAGCAGCAGGGGCTGCTGCCCATCTACCCGCTTGCAGAGGGGCTTACGCAAAAGCTGCTGCGCAGCGCGGCGGCGGAGGCGCTCACGCGTCTGCCCATAGAGGAGACCCTGCCAAGCGAGCTGCTTTGCCGCTGCGGCCTTGTTTCGCGAAGGGAGCTGATGACGGGGCTGCACCGACCCAAGGATCGCGAGGCGCTTTGGAATGCGCAAAGGCGGCTGGCGTTTGAAAGCGCCCTTTCCTATTTTGCCCTGCTTGATTCCATGCGCGGCGGACGGGCGGAGGAGGGCTTTGCCTTTCAAACGGAGGGTCTACGGGAGCGATTCCTAAAAAAACTGCCCTTTACGCCCACTAACGCCCAGCTTAAGGCCATGGAAGCGTTGGAAAAGGATATGCACGCGCCCGCGCCCATGAACCGTCTGCTGCAGGGCGACGTCGGCTCGGGCAAGACGGTGGTCGCCGCCTACGCACTGGCGATCGCGGCGGCAAACGGTATGCAGGGCGTGCTGCTTGCGCCCACGGAGCTGCTGGCAAGGCAGCATTACGAAAAATTAAAGCCGTTGTTTGGCGGCTGCATGACGCTGTACACGGGCGGAATGAGCGAAAAGGACAAGCGCACGGCAAGAAGCGCCATTGAAAATGGCGAGGCCTTGGTCGTCATCGGAACGCACGCGCTCCTGTCGGATCAGATCAGCTTCCAAGCGTTGGGCGTGGCCGTTACGGACGAGCAGCACCGCTTTGGCGTGCGTCAGCGCGCACAGATCGCGGCAAAGGGCAAGGCGGCGGATCTGCTGGTCATGAGCGCAACGCCCATACCGCGCACCTTGGCGCTGCTTTTATACGGCGACCTCGACCTGACCGTGCTGGACGAGCTGCCCAAAGGGCGTCTGCCCATCCGCACACGCTACATCCCCCCCAATAAGCGGGACGATCTGTACCGCTACCTTGTCAAACAGGCGGAGGGCGGCAGCCTGAGCTATGTGGTCTGCCCCCTGATCGAGAGGACGGAGGGCATGGAGGGTCTGTCGGTGGAGGAGCTTTGTGAGCAGCTGCATACAAAATTTCCAAAGCTTCGCGTGGGCGTGCTGCACGGCCGTCTTCCGGAGGCACAAAAAAACGCCGTCATGGAAGCATTTCGAGCGGGGGAGCTTCGTGTGCTTTTGTCCACGACCGTCATCGAGGTGGGCGTGGACGTGCCCGCCGCCACCACCATGGTCATTGAGGGCGCGGATCGCTTTGGGCTTGCCACGCTGCACCAGCTGCGCGGCCGTGTGGGCAGGGGCAGCGAGCAGTCCTACTGCTTTTTGCTTTGCGATCACGCCACGCCTCGCGTCAAGGAGCGCATAACGGCGCTGTTGGACTGCCAAGACGGCTTTGCCATTGCGGAGCGCGACCTAAAGCAGCGGGGCGCGGGGGACGTCGTGGGACTGAGGCAGCATGGCGAGAGCAAGCTTGCGCAATTTCTTGCCTTGGGGCAGGAGGAGCTGATCGCCTGCGCCAAGGCGGAGGCGGCGGCGTTGGACGCTTGGCCAAAGCCGCTGCGGGATGCGCTCCTTCAAAGGGCCAAAAAAGCGTTGTCCGCCGAGGGCGGCGTCATTCTAAACTGACAAAAACCGAAGGAGCCGCACGATGTTTCCATCGTTCGACCCCTTCATTTGACTTTATCTCATCACGGGAACGGGGATGGACTGCGTGTCCCGCCTCCCTTTCCGTGTTGTTTTGCGTATGCCTTCATACGCAAAGGGACAGGTCCGCCGAAGGAGCTCCTTCAGCCGCAGAGGGATACGGTCTGTACGATACAGGCGCGTTTCTTACTGCATGTTCTTCTCCGCGTATGCGATCATACGCTTCACCATCTCACCGCCGATGCTGCCCGCTTCACGCGAGGTCAGATCGCCGTTGTAACCCTGCTTCAGATTGATGTTCAGCGAGGATGCGACCTCAGACTTGAAGCTGTTCAGACTGTTCTTGGATTCGGGGACAAGAGCGCCGTTTCTGGCCATTCGATTCACCTCCTTTTCTGTGTGTACTCCTACTTTTCCCGAAATGCGACGCGATATGACAGGAAATTTCTGTGTGAGAACGCTTTACGCCTTGTGAGCGGTCTTTAAATGGTGTATAATAAAATGATTTTTTATGTCGATGTGCAGGCATACTTGCCACTGACGGCCAAAAGAGCAAGCGGCTTTTTGCAAAATATCGAGCTTGGAGTTTTTGAAAAATGTTTGAAACGAAGAAGGTCCCGCAGGCGGAAGCGGAGCGGCAGGAACGCTTTGCGGCGGCCGTGCGGCAGGAGCTTATCAATCGTCCCCGCAGCTGTTATATCGAGACCTACGGCTGCCAGATGAACGTGCGCGACAGCGAGATCGCGGCGGGGCAGCTCCTTTCCATGGGCTTTACGGCGGCGCCCTCGTTGGAGGAGGCCGACCTTGTCCTGTTCAACACCTGCTGCGTACGGGATCACGCGGAGAAGCGCGTGTTCGGCAACATCGGTATGCTGCGGGAAAGCAAGGAAGCGCATCCCGACCGCATCCTTGGCGTGTTCGGCTGCATGATGCAGCAGGAGGCGGTCGGCAAAAAACTTTTCAAACGTTTTCCTTATGTAGATCTTGTGTTCGGCACGGGGGAATTATACCGCCTGCCAGAATGTATCGCGGCCGTCCTGTCGGGCGAACGCGTGCTTTTGAGCGGCGATGCGCCCTACAGCATGGCGGAGGGTCTGCCCTCGGCGCGGGGCAATGCGTTTTCGGCTTTTGTCAACATCATGTACGGCTGCGACAACTACTGCTCCTACTGTATCGTCCCCTATGTGCGCGGACGGGAGCGTTCCCGCGCCGTTACGGATGTGGTCAGGGAGGCAAGAGGTCTCACCGAGAGCGGCGTCAGCGAGCTGACGCTGCTGGGGCAAAACGTCAACTCCTATCGCGGCGAGCAGGGGGAGGATTTTGCAACGCTTTTAAAAACGCTCAACGGCTTGGACGGCCTCAAGCGCATCCGCTACATGTCCTCGCATCCCAAGGATCTCACATCGCGGCTCATCGACGCCGTGGCGGAGAACGACAAGGTCTGCCACCACATCCATCTGCCCGTGCAGTCGGGCAGCGACCGCATCCTTATGCGCATGAACCGCCGCTATACGAGCGGACACTATTTGGAGCTTGTGGACGCGCTGCGCGAGCGCGTGCCCGACATGGAGCTGACCACCGATGTGATCGTGGGCTTCCCCGGCGAGACGGAGGAGGATTTTTCAGACACGCTTGCCCTCATCGACCGCGTGGGCTTCGCGGGGGCGTTCACCTTCAAATACTCTCCGCGCACGGGTACGGCGGCGGCAAAGATGCCCGATCAGGTGGAGGAGGCTGTCAAGCGCGAACGGCTTGCAAGGCTCAACGCCCTGCAGAGCAGAAAGACGCGTGAAAACAACGAAAAGTATTTGGGCAAGACGGCGGAGCTGCTCATTGAGGGCTGCGAAAAGCGGGCGGAGCCGCTGCTGTTTGGCAAATACGGCAACTTCAAGCAGGTATACTTTCAGGGCGATGCAAGCCGCGTGGGCAGCTACTGCAAGGTGCGCGCCGAAAAGCTCAACAAAAATTCGCTCTTGGGAACGGAGGTCACAGACTGATGGACATGGAGAAGATGAAAAACACGCTTATCGAGCATTTGGCGGCGGAGTATCGGCAAAAGGCGGCGGAGCTGGTGGAGATGATGAAAAGCGGCAAGTATGATGCCGAGAAGGCCATCAGCCTGTCCAACGACCTTAGCGAGCTCAAGGACGAGCTGATGACGCTCCTTGCCGCAAACGGCACGGCCTGCGCCGAGGGCGGCTGCTCGCACGACTGCGCGCACTGCGGCTTGGCGGCTTCGGAGGCGGAACAAGCGGCGGATCCAAAGAAAGAGGAGTAGCATGGCGGGCAGCATGACGCCGATGATGCGGCAGTACATGGAGATGAAGGAGCAGTACAAGGACTGCTTTTTGTTCTACCGACTGGGCGATTTTTATGAGATGTTTTTTGACGACGCCGTCACGGTGTCCAAGCTGCTGGAGTTGACGCTGACGGGGCGGGACTGCGGCCTCACGGAGCGGGCGCCCATGTGCGGCGTGCCCTACCATTCGGTGGATCAATACATCGACAAGCTCATCGGCATGGGCTACAAGGTCGCCATCTGCGAGCAGATGGAGGATCCCGCGCTGGCCAAGGGCTTGGTCGAGCGTGCCATCACCCGCGTCGTCACACCGGGCACGGTGCTTTCGGAGCGCGTGCTGGACGCCGGCAAAAACAACTATTTGGCGGCTGTCTGCCTCCTCAAGGGGCGACTGGGGCTTGCCTACGCCGACGTGTCCACGGGAGCCTTCTATAGCTGCGAGCTAAGGGGAGCGGACGCCAAGACCTGCCTTATCGACGAGCTTGCGCGCATCCATCCCACCGAGCTGATCGTAAGCGAGACCCTCTACGCGGACGAGCTTCTTAAGCGCCGCCTCTCCGCCTCGTACTTTGTCGAGAAGCTGGGCGACGCCGCCTTTGCACCCGCCGCGGCGCGGGATCGCCTCAAGCGGCACTTTGGCGTGGCCACGCTGGAGGGCTTTGGCCTTACGGAGCAAGCAGGCGCCATCGGCGCGGCGGGAGCGCTGATGCAGTATTTGGAGGAGACGCAAAAGAACGCGCTCACCCACATCCACAGCCTGCAGTTGGTCGATCGTTCCCGCGTGATGCAGCTTGACGCAAGCACGCGGCGCAATTTAGAGCTGACGACGCCGCTGCGCTTTGGCGGCAGCCCCAAAAACACGCTTCTGGGTCTATTGAACCATACACAGACGGGCATGGGCGCAAGGCTTTTGCGCGCCTATATCGACTCGCCCCTGCGGGACAAGGCAGCGATCGACGAGCGTCTGGACGCCGTTAAGGAGCTGTACAGCGACACGGAGCTTTGCATGAGCCTTGGCGAACAGCTTTCCTTCGTGCGCGACGTGGAGCGCAGCTCCGCAAAGATCGCCTACGGCAGCATCTCCCCGCGGGAGCTGATCGCGTTGGCGTCGTCCTTACGGCGCATCACCGCGCTCAAGACCCTTCTGACGCCCTGCAAGTGCGCGGCGCTCAAGCGTATCGAGACCACTTTGGATCCCATGGAGGAGGTGTCCTTCTCCATCGAAGCCGCCATCAGCGCGGAGCCTCCCGTCAACAGCAAGGACGGCGGGCTGATCCGCGAGGGCTACAACGCGGAGGTGGACGAGCTGCGCAACATCTCCGTTTCCGCCAAGGCGTGGCTGGACAAGATCCTTGCAGCCGAGCGGGACAAGACGGGCATCAAGCTGCTTCGCATCGGCTATAACCGCGTGTTCGGCTACTATCTGGAGGTGTCCAAGTCGCAGGTGCCTCTGGTGCCCTACTACTATCAACGCAAGCAGACGCTCTCCACGGGGGAGCGCTATATCACGCCCGAGCTCAAGGAGGTCGAGGAGAAGATCCTCACGGCGGGCAGCCGCCTAAACGCACTGGAAGCGCAGCTTTTTAGCGAGCTTAAGCAGGCGCTCACAAGCTGCACACAGCAGCTGCAGCAAAATGCCGACGCCGTGGCAGAGTTAGACGTCTACCGCTCCTTTGCCGAGGTCGCCATGCAGAACCGCTATGTCTGCCCCACCATCACCGAAGACGGCGTGCTGTCCATCAAGAACGGCCGCCATCCCATCGTGGAGCGCAGCTGCAAGGAGGGCTTCATCCCAAACGACGCCCTGCTGGACACGAGCAACAACCGTTTGCTCATCCTCACAGGCCCCAACATGGCGGGCAAAAGCACCTACATGCGGCAGGTGGCGCTCATCGCGCTCATGGCGCAGCTGGGCAGCTTCGTGCCTGCGGACGAGGCGAGCATCGGCATCGTGGATCGCATCTTCACCCGCATCGGCGCAAACGACGATCTGGCGTCGGGGCAGAGCACCTTCATGGTCGAGATGAGCGAGCTTGCAAACATCCTCAACAACGCCACCAAGAACAGCCTGCTCATCCTGGACGAGATCGGCCGCGGCACCAGCACCTTCGACGGCTTGAGCATCGCGTGGGCGGTGCTGGAGCATATCGCGTCCGTGGACAGCTGCGGCGCAAAGACCCTCTTTGCCACGCATTTTCACGAGCTGAGCGAGCTGGAGGGACGCTTGGCAGGCGTCATCAACTATCGCATCTCGGTCAAGGAGCTGGGCGAGGACATCCTCTTTTTGCGCAAGATCGTAAGAGGCAGCGCCGACAAGAGCTTTGGCATTCAGGTGGCGCGGCTGGCGGGACTGCCCAAAACGGTCGTGAATCGCGCCAAGGGCATCCTTAAGGAGCTGGAAAAGGCGGATGTAGCCACGGCAAAGGTGCGCGGCGAGGTCGTGGAGGAGCGCAGCAAGGAGCGCGCCATGGATCTGATCGCCGCAAGCGTGCTTGGCGATCTTGGCAAGCTGGACATGGACGAGCTGACGCCCAAGCAGGCGTATCTCAAGCTCACGGAGTATCAGCAGGCGCTGCAGCGGGAGGGATGATGATGGGAAGGATCCAAGTACTCAGCCCCTTGGTCGCCAACCAGATCGCGGCGGGAGAGGTCGTCGAGCGACCCGCCTCTGTGGTCAAGGAGCTGGTCGAAAACGCCTTGGACGCGGGAGCAACGCGCATAGAGGTCGAGGCGGCGGACGGGGGACGCGAGAGCATCCGCATCGTGGACGACGGCTGCGGCATCGCGGCGGAGGACTGCAAAAACGCCTTCCTGCGCCATGCCACCAGCAAGATCGCCACACTGGACGATCTGACGGACATCCGCTCACTGGGCTTTCGCGGCGAAGCGTTGGCGTCCATCGCGTCCGTGGCCTGCGTGACGCTGCTCACAAGACCCCCGTTGGCGCAGACGGGACGGCGGCTCGTCGTGGAGGGCGGCGCTCTGAAGGCGGAGGAGGAGTTAGCCTGCGCCGCGGGAACGAGCATCGAGGTCAACGGCCTGTTCTCCAACGTGCCCGCCCGTTTGAAATTTTTGAAAGCGCCGCGCACGGAAGCGGCTTACATCGGGGAATACATAGCGCGGGTCATCCTTGCCCGCCCCGACGTTGCCTTCCGCTATTCAAGCGGCGGCAGGCTCGTCTACAGCTCCGCAGGCGACGACAAGCTCCTGCACGCCATCCGCAGCATCTACGGCGCGGAGAGCTGCGAGCTGCTGCTGCCTGTCGAATACGACAACGGCTACCTGCGCGTGACGGGCTACATCGGCACGCCCGAGCTGTCCAAGCCCAACCGCAATGCCCAGTCCTTCTTTGTCAACGGACGCTGCATCCGCTCGAACGCGCTGTCCTTTGCACTGGGCCGCGCCTACGACAATACGCTGATGAGCGGCCGCTTTGCCTTTGCGGTGCTGGAGCTGACCCTTGCAAGCCGCGAGGTGGACGTGAACGTGCATCCCGCCAAGACCGAGGTGCGCTTTGCCGATGAAAGCAAGGTGACGCAGGGGCTGTACGCGGCTGTCAAGCGCAGCCTTGTGGACGCGGGACAGCTTGCGCCAAGCGGCAGCAGCGCCTCCTTTGCCCCGACTCCCTCTGTCTATACGGAGGCTCCCCCTGTCGCAGCGCCAAATGACGCTCCAAAGGAAGCTCCCGCCGCCCCGTCCGAACCCTTTTTCCCGCCAAGGCGGCTAAGCTTCGGCGGCGAGACGGCCGAGAGTGCGTACCATGAGGCGGCATATTCTTCTCTTGGCCCTGCTTTTCGGGAGACGAGCCTCCCAAACACGCAGCAGGTCACGGTGCTGCCCGCCATCGAGGAAATGACGATCGTGGGCTGCGCCTTCGAGACCTATTGGCTGGTGACGCGGGGCGACGAGCTGTTTTTGATCGATCAACACGCGGCGCATGAACGCCGCCTCTACGAAAAGCTGCTTTCGCGGGAGCTGTCCGTCAGCTCGCAGCGGCTTTTGATCCCGCGCAGCGTGCGCCTCACGCCCTTGGAGCTGGAGAGCGTCCATGACGAGGCGCAGGCGCTTGGCGAGCTGGGTTTTCTGTGGACGGAGCGCGAGGACGCGCCGCTGACCTTGCTCATCTCCGCCTTTCCGCTGCTCAACGGCAAGCTGCTGGACGAGGCGTATCTGCGCGAAGCGCTGACCCTCAAGGACGATTCGGGCAAGTCCCTGCCCGCAAAGCTGATGCGGGAGAAGCTCATGCAGACCGCCTGCAAGCACGCGGTCAAGGCGGGGGATGTGCTGACCAAGGAGGAGATCCTTGCCCTGCTGACGGAGCTGAAGGAGAACCGCATCCCGCTCACCTGTCCGCATGGCCGCCCCGTCGTGGCGCGCATGACGCGTTACGAGCTGGAGCGGATGTTCAAGCGCATCGTATGAGTAAGCCCAAGCTAATCTGCGTGGTGGGTCCCACCGCTGCGCGCAAGACAGAGACCGCCGTGCGCATCTGCGAGCAGTTCGGCGGCGAGGTGCTCTCCGCCGATTCCGTGGCGGTCTACAGGGGCTTGGACATAGGCTCCGCCAAGCCCACGCTTGAGGAGCGGCGCGGCGTTCCGCACCATCTTATCGACTGTGCGGACTGTGCGGACGCGTCCTTTTCGGTGTCCGCCTTTCGCGATCTGGCGCTAAGCGCCATCGACGACATTTTAGCAAGAGGCCGTCTTCCCGTGGTCGTGGGCGGCAGCGGCCTGTATGTGGACGCGATCCTTTCGCCCTTTGCCTATGCGGCGCCGTCCGACCCCGCGCTTCGAAAGGAGCTGGAGACCGCCTACGAACAGGACAGGGACGGCGTCCTTAGGGAGCTGAACGCAACAGATCCCGTCACGGCGCAGCGCCTTTCGCCAAACGATAAAAAGCGCATCGTGCGCGCCTTGGAGGTGTGCCGCGTCAGCGGCACGGCGTTTTCCGAGTGGAATCGCGCTTACGCAGAGGCGCAGCAGCTTAAGCGCCCCTTTGCCGTGACGCGCATCGGCCTCACGTTCGAGCGGGAAGCGCTCTATCGCCGCATCGATGCAAGGGTGGAGGATATGTTTTCAAAAGGCCTTGTCGAGGAGGCGCAGAAGCTCTTAGGGCGCGGTCTGTCCCCTTCCCTGCCCGCCATGCAGGCCATTGGCTACAGGCAGCTTTGGCCGTACCTAATGGGACTTGTCAGCTTGGACGAGGCGAAGGAGCGCTGCAAGCTGGACACGCGGCATTACGCCAAGCGGCAGCTCACTTGGTTTCGGCGCGACAAGGACACGCGTTGGTTCACTTGGCCGTCCGAGGGGGATCCGTCCCCCGTGCTGCACGAAATTTTGCAATATGTGGAGGAAAGCTTAACGCATGAAGATATCGAATGAGGCGAGGGAGAGGATCGCAGGCTGCGAAGCGGAGCTGACGCGCTGCTTTGCCGCGATCGATCAAACGGCGGCAAGGACGCAGGAGCGGGTGCTGGAGGCGTTTTTAACAAATCGCGTGTCGCCCCGCCATTTTGCGCCGACCTTTGGCTATGGCTACGACGACGAGGGACGGGACACGCTGGACAAGGTCTTTGCGCAGGCGCTGCAGGCGGAGGACGCCTTGGTGCGGCCGCAGATCGCAAACGGCACGCAGGCGATCTTTCTTGCCGTCAGCGGCTTGGTCGAGCCGGGAGATACCATCCTGTTTGCAAGCGGCAAGCCCTATGACACGCTGCAGGGCGCGGTTGGCTTCACGGGAGACGAGCCAAACTCCCTAAAGCGCATGGGCGTGCGCCTTACGACCGTTCCCCTCATCGGCAGCGAGTTGGACGATGCGGCGATCCTGAAGGCAGCGGCGGAGCCGTCCGTGCGCATCCTGTATGTGCAGCGCTCCCGCGGGTACGAGTGGCGGGCAGGCGTGGCGCTAAGCTCCATGCAAAGGCTGTTTGCAAAGGTCAGGCAGCTGCGCTCGGACATTTGGATCTTTGTGGACAACTGCTACGGCGAATTTGTCGAGGCGGAGGAGCCTACTGCGGTGGGCGCGGATCTGATGGCGGGTTCGCTCATCAAGAACATCGGCGGCGGCTTGGCGCCTACGGGAGGCTACATTGCAGGCCGCAGGGAGCTGATCGGCCGCGTGGCGAACCGTCTGACCGTACCCGGGACGGGGCGCGAGGTCGGCTCCTATGCCGCGTCCTATCGCCCCTTCTATCAGGGCTTGTTCCTTGCGCCGCACACAACGGCGCAGTGCCTCAAGTCAGCCGTCCTGTTTGCAAGGCTGTTCGAGGACTTGGGCTTTGAGACCCTGCCCCGTTTCGACGACGTGCGGCACGACATCGTGCAGTCCGTCCGCATGGACGGCAAGGATTCCCTCATCGCGTTTTGCCGCGCCATACAGGCCGCGTCCCCCGTGGACGGCTATGTCGTGCCGGAGCCTTGGCCGATGCCGGGCTATTCGGATCCCGTCATCATGGCGGCGGGGACATTCGTGCAGGGAGCTACGGGGGAGCTGAGCGCCGACGCCCCGCTGCGTGAGCCGTACACGGCCTACCTGCAGGGGGCGCTGTGCTACGAACACGCAAGGCTTGCCGCCATGCTGACGGCGGACGCTCTCATAAAATAAGCGTATACAAATAACGCGGCGGGAGCGCTCCTGCCGCGTCTTTTATGGATAGGCTTCAGCTGCTTTGATACTCCCGCACACGCTGCCGATACTTGTCGTGATTTCGATGCCCATATCCCTCCAAGGCCTGCGGACAGCGCACGGACAAAAGCTGCTCCACGCGATCCAAGCGCCCTTCATAGCGGGACAGTGCGCCCACGGTGCGCAAGGTATAGCGTTCGCCCTGATAGGTGCGGATGACCAAGTGCGTACACGCGTCGGAGTTGATGAAATTGGAGTGGGAAAGGTACAGCCAAGCGATCTGCTTACAGGGAAGGATGGCACGGTACCGTAGCAGGATACAGTAACGTTCCCCCAAAAGAATGCCTTCGGTAGGCAGCCGCAGGCGCTTGGAACCGCCCAGATCGTGGGCGGCTTCCTCCAACTGTCCATCCTGCTTCAACTGATACAGGCAACCGGACAGGCGGGAGCTGCGCCGAATGAAGAAGGTAAAATGAACAAGGGACAGGATAAGGAGCGCAACCAAGAGGGCGCAGGCAGCGGTCTCATCGGGAACAAGGTACACGATGGCTATGGAACCAAAGAGCGCAAGGAGCGCAACAAGCAGGGAAAACACAAGTTTCCCCGCTCGCGCATACTCCCGTAAGCTTTGTTTTGCGAAATGCTGCAAGCTCTTCCCCCTCGATGCCGCATATACAAGCTGTCAATATTACAAGTATACAGGATTTCCATAAAAAAGCAATCCTTTGTGCAAATATTCATAGATTAACGCAAAATACATACTTTATATAGGATCTGCAGAGAGGATCGCGGGAACGGGAGCGTCAAGCGGTGCAATTAACGGGAATTTTGCGAAAATGTTGCCTTTTTACGCTTTACCGAAGGGGCGGCGTATGGTACACTACAAGGGATTGTTACAAAGAAACGAAAGAGGCAATATGACCCTAAAACAGATCCTGTGGACAGCGGCTGCGTTGCTGCTGATCGGCATATTGGCGGCCTGCGGGCTTGGCGGAGACACGGCGGACAGCACGGCGTCTCCCGAGCCGACGGCCGTTATAACGCCTTCTCCCACGCCCTATAACGCCATCAGCGTGGAGGTGGACGCGTCGGTCACGCCCACGCAGACGCCTGTCCCCACGCCCGTCCCCACGCCCACGCCCGAACCCACGGACACCCCCGCGCCCACGGCGATCCCCTTTTCGTACTATGCGCCCACGGTCGATATGACCTTTGAGGAGCTGGTGGGCGGCTTGGAGGACTGCTACTACGACGACAACGAGATCTGGTGGCCCAAGGGCTACCCCGCTGCGGACACCTACTACATGATCGTGGATATCTACTGGCAGGTCATTTTGATCTACAAGAAGGATGCAAGCGGCGCCTACACCGTGCCCGTGCGCTACATCCTCTGCTCGACAGGCAGCGCCAAGCTGGGCTCCACGCGCATAGGCACCTTCTCCATGCAAAAATGCCGCGTCCGTTTCGGCGAGTTTTTACTGCAGTATGCCGCGCAGTACTGGACCTGCATCTACTCGCGCACCTACTTCCATTCGGTGCTGTACGAGAAGAAGGATCTGAACACCTACAACATCGAATCCTACAAGATGCTTGGCACCAAGGCTTCCCACGGCTGCATCCGCATGCCTGTGCCCGATGCGCGTTGGATCTGGTACAACATCGGGTACGGCACGACCTGCGAGATCCGCGAGGGCAGTTCAAAGGACGAGGCGACCAAGGCTATTCGTGAGCAGCTGATCCTCCCCGAGGTACCCACCGAGCGTCTGTCGCTGGTGCCGGGTATGTCGCCCTATACCGACAACTGGCGCATCGAGGAGATCGTGGCGGAGCTTCCCTTTGAAAACGAAGCGCCGCGGCGTCCGAACAACACGAGCAGCAACGCTTCCACGGACGATTCCGCATCGCGTCTGAGCCTTTTGCTTCGTGCGGAGGCGACAGAGAACCCATGAAACGCTTCCTTACGCGTCTTGTCTGTTTCGCGTTGGCGCTGCTGTATGTGGCAGCCCTGACGCCCGCTGCAATGGCGGCCGCGGACACGGACACGGCGGAACAACTAAAACAGCTCCTCAGGGGCGAAGAGGGCTTGGACCTCTCCGCCCTTTATACTGCCAAGATCCCCTCCGGCACCTACGGCGACATGGCGGCCAACAGCGCGCGCTATGTATCCATCAACATTTTGGTGCATACCGCGATCACTGCGGCAATGAAAAAGCTTGCACCCAACGCGCAGCTTTCGATCGCCACCGCCCTTAGCTGGCAGGCGCTTGGCGCGCTGTACCGTAACTTGTCCAACGAGGAGCTGACCGCGCTTTTGATCGACGGTCTGCGGGTCGACAGCACAACGCAGGGGGAGCAGACGCAGCTGACGATCTCCTATCCGTCCCTTATGGAGCTTGCGGCGGCCACGGACGCGGACGCCTCCTTTGCCGTCCTGATGGACGCTGCGTATCTGAACACCCGCTATGACGAGACGGGGGCGGAGATGGACTATGTGCATCCCCTTGTCAGCAGAGCCGTCCTTCGTGAAATGACCTATCCCTTGGAGGAGCGCTACATCTCCGCACTAAAGCCCTGCTGGTACAAGCCGCGCACCCACGGTCTGCGCCTGCACATGGGCACGGATCTGCGCGTTCCGCGTCTGTCGCCCATCTTTTCCTGCACGGACGGGGTCGTGGAGTATGAGGGCTATGCCGTCACACCGGGCAACTACGTCTGCGTACTGGGCGACGACGGCTACCGTTACCTGTATTTTCACATCTCCAAGAACGCGACCTATGTGACGGTGGGGCAGCGGGTCGCAAGGGGGGATACGCTTGCGGGGGTGGGCAACACGGGAAATTCGGTCGCAAACCATCTGCACCTGTCCATCATCACCCCTTCGCTTTGCTTCATCGATCCCTATCTGGTGCTGCAGGATATGCTGAAGCTAAAGCAGACGCTTGCGGCGCTGCCCGAACGCGGCGAGGAGGCTGCGGCAGCGGAGCAGCTCGTACAATAGCGCATACAAAATAAACGACCGCCAAAGACCGAAGTTCTTGGCGGCCGCTTTTATTTTGGCGGGATCGTTTTTCAATCGTCCATCGTGTCCAGATCGTAGGGCGTGGTCTGGTATACAAAGTAGTTCAGCCAGTTGAAATACAACAGGTTCGCGTGACCGCGCCAACGCACAGGCGGCAGCTGGGTCGGGCCGTCGTCGGGAAAGTAATGCTTGGGCAGGGGCGTGTCCAAACCTGCGGACAGATCGCGGAAGAATTCGTTGGCAAGCGTCATCTGCTCATACTCCGAGTGCCCCGTGATGAACACCTGCTTGCCGAGCGGGGTGGACAGGGCATAGACGCCCGCCTCGTTGGAGGAGGCAAGGATCTTCAGCCCCTCGCAAGCCTCCACGTCCTTGCGGTAGACGGTCGTGTAGCGGGAATGCGGCACATAGAAGCAGTCGTCAAAGCCGCGCAGGAGCATGGAGGTCTTGTGCTCCACGCGATGCTCGAACACGCCGAAGAGCTTTTCGGGCAGGGGATGCTTCTGTATGCCGAAATGGTAGTACAGCGCCGCCTGTGCCGCCCAGCAGATGTGGAAGGTGCTGGTCACGTGGGTCTTGCTCCATTCCATGATCTCGCACAGCTCGTCCCAATACTCCACATCCTCAAAGGGCAGGTTCTCCACAGGCGCTCCCGTGATGAGCATGCCGTCAAACTTGCGGTGCTTGACCTCCTCAAAGATGCAGTAAAAGCTCAAAAGATGCTCCTCCGAGGTGTGCTTGGAGCGGTGGGAGAGCGTGTGCAGCAGCGTCAGCTCCACCTGCAGGGGCGTGTTGCCCAGCAGCCGCGCAAGCTGCGTTTCCGTCTCGGCCTTCTGCGGCATCAGGTTCAAAAGCAGCACCTGCAGGGGGCGGATGTCCTGCGTCAGGGCACGGCGCTCCGTCATCACAAAGATGTTCTCCTCCAGCAGCTGCTGGGTGGCGGGCAGATTCTCAGGTATCTTGATAGGCATGGCGTTTCCCCCTTAGGCTTGCTGCGAAGCGGCAAGCGCCGCGTCAAGGTCTTTTAGCAGGTCGTCGGCGTCCTCGATGCCAACGGAGAGGCGGATCAGGTCGGGCGGCGTGTCGGCGGCCTTGAGCTGCTCGTCACTGAGCTGTCGATGCGTCGTGCTTGCGGGATGCAGGGCGCTGCTGCGCGCATCCGCAACGTGAACGACGATGGCGATGAGCTTTAGGCTGTTCAAAAAGCGCTGCGCCGCCTCGCGTCCGCCCTTTACGCCAAAGGAGATGACCCCGCTTGCACCGTCGGGCAGATAGCGCTTTGCAAGCTCGTGCTGGCTGTCCGTCTCCAAGGCGGGATAGTTGACGTAGCGCACATAAGGGCTGCTTTGTAAATGCTTGGCGAGAAGCAGGGCATTTTTGCAGTGCCGTTCCATCCGAAGCTGCAGGGTGGTAAGCCCCAGATCCAGCAGGAACGCGCTCAGGGGGGAAAGGGTGCAGCCCAGATCCCGCAGCAGCTGTACCCGCGCCTTGCGGATGAAGGCCTCCCTGCCGAAGCGCTCCGTATAGCATACGCCGTGATAGGAGGGATCGGGGGTGGTCAGCTCGGGATAGCGGCCGTCCGCAGCCCAGTCAAAGCTACCGCCGTCCACGATGGCGCCTGCCAGCACAACGGCGTGACCGTCCATATACTTGGTGGCGGAGTGGATGACCACATCCGCGCCAAATTGGAAGGGACGGCACAGAATGGGAGTGGGGAAGGTGTTGTCCACGAAAAGGGGCAGCCCCGCTCGGTGCGCAAGCGCGGCAAAGCGGAAAATGTCCAGCACGCGCAGGGAGGGGTTCGCCAGCGTCTCGCCATAGAGCAGGCGGGTGTTTTCATCGATGCGGCTCTCGATCTGGGCGTCGGTCATGGAGGGGGTGATAAAGCGCGTCTCGATGCCGAAGCGCTTGAGCGTGACGGACAACAGATTGATGGTACCGCCGTAAACGTTGGACAGGCAAAGGATGTTTTGCCCCGCAGCGGTGATGTTCATGACGGCGATCAGCACGGCGGCCTGTCCGCTGGAGGTCAACAGCGCGCCGACGCCGCCTTCCAGCGCGGCGATCTTCTGCTCCACGCAGTCCACGGTGGGGTTGGAGATGCGGGAATACATGTGCCCCTCGGCGCTGAGGTCAAACAGCGCGGCGGCGTTTTCGCAGCTGTCAAAGCGGAAGGTCGTGCTTTGATAAATGGGCAGCACCCGCGCCTCACCGTTCTTGGGCGCATACCCGGCCTGCACGCAGAGCGTTCCCAAGCCGTTGATTTGTTCCTGTTCCATGGTCTCACCTCAAAGAAAGTTTCACCCATTGTATAGCAAGCACCCTGCTTTGTCAAACCGCGCGAAGAGTCTTGCAAAAGCAAAGCCGTTCTGCTATGATACAAATACAGAGTCGCACAGGAGGGGGAGTATGCAACGACATTTTGCGGTCACCTTCACACTGCTTCTTGTGGTCTGTTGCCTTTTTGCCGCCTGCGTGAGGGTCGATGACGACAATGACGGGGGAAGCGCGGCAAACACGGAAACGACAAGCGCGTATGCCTCCGCCGCGGCCGCTGCATCCACGGACAGCGCCGCACCCGTTACGACTGCGCCAACGGCCACGGAGGACACGGATCCCATTATCGTGTGGCAGGACGGCGAGTTCGAACGCTTGATCCGCATGGCGCTGAACAAGCCCACGGGGGATATTCACGAGAGCGAGATCAATGCCATACGGAATTTGGTTATCATCGGAGGGTATTGTAAGATCTATACAGATGAGGAACTAAGTTCCATTTCCTTGACCTGCTTTTCGACAAAAGATAACAGCGTACCCGAAACGTTTAATTTAGATGGGCAGGACATAGATGAAAGAGGGATATTGTGGAATTTAGCTGACATAAGAAACTTTACAAACCTTGATACGCTGTATATATACTTTACGAAAGTAAAGGACGCAGTGCCCCTCTCAAGCCTGTCGAATTTACGCTCCTTGTACTTGTGCATAAATCTAACGCGTGATATTTCCTTCCTAACGGATATGCCCCAATTGGTCGTGCTGCACTATATAGGCAATGGTATCGACTCCACGGCACCGTTGTCCGGGCTAAAGAAGCTTCGCTTGCTTGCGCTGCAGGGAAATTCCCTTAGCGGGGAGGATCTGTCCGCTATTTCCGAGCTGACAGGATTGGTATATCTCTATCTGGATAACAATCGCATTGATACGGTAAGCTTTTTGACCTCGCTTATTTGGTTGGAGGAGCTTTCCGTAAATGATAACCAAATTTCTTCCTTGGATGGTCTGGGCGGTCAAGCACTGCTGCGCGTATTGAACATGGAGAACAATCGGATCACCGGCGTAGAGCAGTTGTCACAGCTTGATAATCTGCAACAGCTATATGCCGACGACAATTACATTGCAGATCTTTCTCCGCTCAAGGAGCTGCGTGCCCTAACGCGGCTGTATGTGAATAACAACAAGCTGAGGAGTTTGGATGGCATTGACCGAATGGCCAATTTGCAGATCCTGTATGCAAACAGCAACAGTTTAAGCAATGTTGATGCGATGGCAGGCCTTTCGCAGCTGCGGATGGGTTGCTTACACGGCAATCAGATAGAAACGCTTCCCGACTTGTCGGCCTTGTCCAACTTGATTACTTTGGACTTAGGGGATAACTATATCAGCGACCTTTCATTTTTGAACACGATATCGGAGACGATGATGCTTTACGAGATAGACCTGTCCTATAACGCTATTAGCTCTGTTGATGCGTTGATGCGTTTATCAAACATGCAAAAGATCGAACTGGAGGGCAATCCGATCTCGCAGGAGGCGCTGGATGCCTTGCAAGCTGCACTTCCCCAAGCGACCATCAACTGAGGGCGCAGCCGCGGCTGCATTAGATCGCAGCGATATTTCCAAGCTTTCCTTGTAAAAGCAAAGCCGTTCTGCTATGATACAAATACAGAGTCGCACAGGAGGGGGAGTATGCAACGACATTTTGCGGTCACCTTCACACTGCTTCTTGTGGTCTGTTGCCTTTTTGCCGCCTGCGTGAGGGTCGATGACGACAATGACGGGGGAAGCGCGGCAAACACGGAAACGACAAGCGCGTATGCCTCCGCCGCGGCCGCTGCATCCACGGACGACTATGCGGGGATCCGATCCGTTGTGCTTGCGGAACGGGAGTTTGGCCAGCCTTTTGCCATGGCGCGCTTCGATCTGTCGAACGGGAGGGTGCAATGGTATGGGGGCAGCCCATACAGGACCTATAATGAGGATCTTCCAAACGACGGTTACACCCGCCGCGCACAGCTCACAAAGGAGCAGACCGCAGCGGTACGCGAGCTGCTGCAGGAGGCGAAAGCCCTCACATGGGAAGAGGAATACGACTATGCCGATGTCTTCAGCGATGGACATAACAGCGTTTTGCTGACGCTGCAGAACGGTGAGACGCGGCACACTTGGTTTGAGGTCTACACATCGCACGGTACGGAGATCAGTGAAACGCCGCAGCAGTTTGGCGTATTGCTCGACCTTGGAAAGAGCTTGACAAGCGACAGTGCGGAGCTGTATCCCGAGGAGCTTTTTCGGGTCGCGGCGGAGGGCACGGTGGACTTTGGCTACGATATTTCCTCCACAAGCTGCCTTCTGCGCTATCGGAACATCCCTTCGGAAAGCTATACGCCCCGCCGATACATCGCCGCCGAGGACAACGCCTTTGGCGTGACGCTTGCGCGCTATGAATTTGACAGCTGCACCCTTCTTTGCGCGGCGGAGGACTCCGACGCCTACAAGAAAAACAGCATCCTTCACTGCAGCTGCAAGGCAGGCCGCAGCACGCAGCGGGGCATAGAGATAGGCAGCACTTGGCGGCAGGTCGAGGACGCATATGGGCAAGCGAACTGCGAGCTTGTGAGCGCGGAGCCTGCGCAGACGCTGTACCGCATTCGATACGGGCAAGGCGAGTACTGCCTTGCGGTAACGGTGGCCGCAGAGACGGGCACGGTAAGCGCTCTTTGCTATACGCCGGCGCCATAGAACGACACGGCGCAGCCAAGCGGCTTAGGGTATGCAAAAAAGTCAATTTCCTTGCAAATGGGAAAACTTGCTGATATACTGGATCCTGTAAAGAGGCGGCCAAGCGCCGCCCGAACAGATCCAAGGGGATCAATACGAGCAAGGAGCGACAAAAGTGTTTGTAAACGCTATAGACAAGGCTGCCGAATACACGCGTCCGCTGCACATCATTCGCAGACGCTTTTTCGACAACGCAGTGTTTCCCGACAGCGGCACGCTGTTTTTTGTAAACGATCAGGCTTGGGCGCTGACGGCAAAGCATATTGCGGCGCTGGTGCCTGCGGCGGATCAAATGGAAAAAAAGTATCGCGATTACGTCAACGAACGCGCACAGCTTCCGCGTGACGCCTCGTTCCGCTTCGAGGAAAAGCTGCTTGCCAAGCGCAGCGGCTACGAGCGCAACGCCATCATCCAGCTTCGCAACACCTTTGTGGACTGCGTGGAGGGCGGCGATGGCTTCACCATCAAGATGCATCCCAAGTACGATCTGGCGCTCATCCATTTCAACAATCCTGCCAATCTGCGCTACAGGGGGCATGCCGTGTTTGCAAAGGAGCCGCCCAAGCAGGGGCAGACGCTGTGCAGACTGGGCTATCCCTTCCCCGAATACACCAACTTCCGCTACAATGCGGACGCGGACACCATCGAGTTCACCCGCGAGGGCAATCCCGTTTCACCTCGCTTCCCGTTGGACGGCATGGTCACGCGTTTTTTGCGCGACGACGAACGTTTCTTTGGCATCGAGCTGAGCACGCCGGGGCCGATGGGGCAGGCGGGAGCGCCGCTGTTCGATGAGAACGGACTGGTCTACGGCATGCAGTACTCCAACAAGTGCGTGCATTTGGGCATCGACGTCATCGACAAGCCCCTGCTCATCAAAAACGAGGAAACGAACGTGTCGGATTATGGCTTCCTGCGTCTGGGTCTGTGCATCCATCAGGACGTCATCAAGGACTTCATGCGGGCAAACGACTGCCCCTTCGAGGAGGCGTAAAGCACGGCGGCAGGGCTTTTTCCTGCCCCGGCACAGGATCCTAAAACTCATTTTACAAACAGCCGAAAGGCGAGCTGCAGCCCGCCTTTTTTGATACGAATATTTTACTTGCATTTCTATGGAATCGGTGTATTATGCTTCTTGATTACAAAGAAAAGAGGAAAGACTCATGGGTGAGGATACGGACGTTCCGCTCGCACCAAAGGTGATAGCGCTGGTCTACAATCTCAAGAAAAACGTTGCTTCCGCTGCCGTGGATCAGGAGGCGGAGCTGGATTCCATCGAGACCGTACAAGCGCTGACGCGTGTTTTCGAGAGCAAGGGTCTGACGGTCCTGCCCATGGAAGCGGACGCGCACTTTGCCGAACGGATCAAATCGGCCGCAGTCGATCTGGTGTTCAACATTGCCGAGGGCATACGCGGCAGGGGAAGGGAAGCGCAGATCCCCGCCATCTTGGACATGCTGGATATTCCCTATGTCGGCTCCGATGCGACCGCCTTGGGGCTGTCCTTGGATAAGGCACTGACCAAGCGCATGGTAGCCTCCTACCACATCAAGACGCCGCATTCCGTACTGGCGCAGCCGCACGAGGCGCTGCACCTCAATGGACTTGCGTTTCCGCTTATCGTAAAGCCGAACGCCGAAGGTTCGGGGAAGGGCATCGGTGAGAACAGCGTGGTGCGCGACCGCAAGGAGCTGAATGCGCTTTTAGATCGCTCCTTTGCGCTCTACAACGAAGCAATGCTCGTTGAGGAGTACATTGCGGGGCGGGAGTTCACGGTGGGCGTGCTGGGCAACGGCGATAAGCTATTCATCTTTGAGCCGATGGAGATCGAGTTTTTGCGTCCCACGCAGGATGCATTTACGGTATACAGCTACAAGGTCAAGCAGGAGTACAAGGACTTTGTACGCTATCACTGTCCCGCAGACGTGGATGCGCGGGTGCGCGAGACGCTCAAGCACGACGCCAAGCGCGTTTTCAACTGCCTTGGCTGCCACGATTTTGCACGGGTGGATTTCCGTGTGACGCAGGACGGAACGGTGTACTTCATCGAGATCAACCCGCTGCCGGGGCTTGCCCCGCAGTACAGCGACTATCCCATGCTGGCGGAGTTTTGCGGCGTCAGCTACGAGTCTCTGATCTATCGGATCCTTGCAACGGGCGCGGCGCGTCTGGGGCTGCAGCTCTGAGGGTGGATCTAATATAACGTAAACAAGAGAGAACGGCAGCTCCGCGTTAAAAGCGCGGCGTCGTCGATAAGACCGTCAAAAAACAGTGGCTTTTTGACGGGGCTGCTGCGGCAGGCTTTCTCTTGCCCTTTTGGAGACCCAAAAGGGCAAGCAAGGTATCAAAACCGCCGCACATGTCGCCGGTATTAGCCGCCAAGGGCGGCTTCGCCAAAAAGCTCACGCTTTTTGACGAGTCTTCTGCGGAAGGGCTTTCTCTTGCCCTTTTGGAGACCCAAAAGGGCAAGCAAGGTATCAAAACCGCCGCACATGTCGCCGGTATTAGCCGCCAAGGGCGGCTTCGCCAAAAAGCTCACGCTTTTTGACGAGTCTTCTGCGGAAGGGCTTTCTCTTGCCCTTTTGGAGACCCAAAAGGGCAAGCAAGGTATCAAAACCACCGCACATGTCGCCGGTTTTGATGGAGCTGATGGCTGTTCCCTTGTTTATTCCGTTGTCGGATCGGCGGAGCGATCCGACGGTAACTTTTTTCGGCAAGAAGCGGCGCGATCAAAGGATCACGCCGCTTATATTTTCCTTATGCGTACCGCTGCCCTTTAGCCCAGCGTATCCTCCAGCTTGACCGTATAGCGCAGGATCAGCGCCGCATCCGCCGCATCGGGCTGTCCGCTGTGGTTGACGTCCGAAACGTAGCGGCTGTAGTAGCTGCCGGTCTCCAGCTTGACGGTCATGCGCAGAATGCGCGCTGCATCCGCTGCGCTGACCTTGCCGTTCAGATCGGTATCGCCCCACAGATCGGGCCAAGCGGCGGGAGTGTTTGCCGTATAGCTGTCCACAACGACAAGCTCCGCCGCATCGCGTACACGAATGCGCGGTACCGCGCCGTCCCGATCGTCAACGGTACCCATGCAGGCTACGCCTGTGGCGTCGAGCTTAGCGCCCACCGCGATGGCGGACAGGTCGTATGCACTCTCCGAGCCGATGTAGCCGTCCAAGAACACGGCGATCTCGCCGCTTCCGTCGTCAACGCGTATCGTCTGCGGACGACCGTTTGCATAGCTGATGGCGGTCACGACGCCGCAGACATGCACAAGCGTGCCGTTGTTGCTGCGGAAGGAGGCCGCCTGCGTGCTTAGAAGCGTGGGGAGGGGCGTTGTCGTTTGGTTGGAGGAAAGGAAGACCTTGGTCTTCTCCAGCTCCACGTCCTCGTTGTAGCTGCCGACAAAGCCCATGGCAATGACGCGCTGTCCCACGGCAAAGTCGCCGCTGACGGGGAAGAGGGCAATGCCGCCCGTATCGTCCATCAGGTACACGGTGTCAAAGAACGCGGTGTTTTCGGAATGCTCAGCGCCGTTGGACAGGATCGTCCCCTCCACAACGCAGTAGCTTCCTTCTGCCGCCGAGCGTGCCGCCTTGACGCTGTCGCAGTCCAAGAGGCTCGTTAGGATGTTGTTGACGAGGTGGTAGTTGGTGGTCTGCCCCGCATAGCTTTCGCCGTTGGACACTTGGTAGTCGTTGAAGAAGGTGCAGCCCGTGGTGAACAGCGTTCCGCCGTTCTTGAGGGGCTCTGCGGCAAAGAACACAGCGGGACCGCCCTCGAGCGTATCCGTGGGCTCCGTCGCGCTAAGCTCGCTGCCGTGCGTGGCCTTGGTGGTGGAGCCGCCCGTGACGATGGCGCTTGCGCCCTCGCCCAAGGCGATCGAGCAGCCGGAGTGGAAGATGAACTCCAGCTTGCCCTGCTCAACGCCCGCCGTATAGCGGCTGCTAAGGTCAAGGAACTCGCTTGCGGTGAACTTGACCTGATAGTTCGCGCTGCCGTAATTGCTGTTGTCATACAGCGTGTCCGTGCGGAAGCGCGTACCGCTGCCCAAGGCCTCCAGCAGCAGGTTTTGATTGGTCACGGCAGCGATCTCGCCTGTTTCGCTGCGGTCGCCCTTGCCGCACAGCAGAATGCTGCCGCCGTTTTGCGCGTAGCGGCAGATGGCGTCCAGCTCCGCGGCCGCGTACGGATAGGTCACGCCTCCCGCGTAGGAGACGGTCAGCACCAGCAGGTCGCAATTGCTGAGCGCCGCATCGGTGATGGCGCTCGTCAGGAAGGTCGCCCTGCCGTTCAGCGTCTCCACCATGGTGGTAAATTCGCCCAAGTAGTTGGCGTACTCGCCGCTGACATACTGGTTGTGGTGTCCGCTGTCGATGACCACATTGAGCACATCATCGGAGGCAAAGACGGCAAATTCGGTCGTGGATGTAAGCGTCAGCGTGTCCTCGCCAAGTCGTCCCGTGATCTGCGCCGTCAGCGTGGCCTGCCCTACGGCGGTGGGGGTGAAGGCCGCCTGCAGCACGGCGCTGCCGCCGCCTGCAATGGAGGAAGCCGCAAGCTGTGCGCCGCTCTGCGTGACGACATAGCTTTGTCCGTTCAGCGTGAGCGTAAAGACGGCCTGTGTGATGGCAAAGGGCTGCTGCTCGTAGTTGTACAGCGAGGCGCTGAGAGCAAGCGTTTCTCCCGCAATGGCGGGGCTGCTGTCGATGGAGAGCTTTTCGATGCCCAGCTTGTTCACTTCGTGCGCCCAAACGGGGGCGGTGACGGCAATGTCGCCGTCCACCTGATCGATGCGGGCGTAGTAGTAATCGTTGTTTGCGTTCAGGGTGAAGGTGAAGACCTTCTCACCGCCGCCAAGATCGTAGTTGGCGCTGTACACGGCCTTGCCCCCGTTGGAGATGATGGACAGCGTGCCGCGCTGATCGCCTGCATCGGGATCGGACAGAACGACCTTCACGTCCAGCGTCGTGGGATCTCCCGCCAGAATGGAGCCGAAGGGCTCGCCGTTGACCTCATAATAAAAGGAAACGTTGCTGTCCTCCGTTGCAAAGGTGCGCATCTCGCGCAGCGCCTGATACAGGCCCGCCTCGGTGAAGTCGTTCGTCCAAATGACCGTGCGGCAGGTGTTGCTGTCGCCCCAAGAACCGCCGTGGTTGTCCTGCCCGTTGGTGGGCGCAAGGTGCCAGCCCTTGTCCAAGGCGCGGTCATAGTAGCTGTAGCTGGGCCAGTAGCTGCTGCTCCGTACGGCTCCCTGCCCGTTGCCCACCTCGATGAGGCAGACCTGCGCATCGTAGGCGGGGCTGTAGTAGCCAAAGTCGTCAAAGTAGCCGAACAGCGTGCCGGGGTGGTTAAACTGGCTGATGGAGGCGGGATACTGGGTCAGCAGCTCGTAGTACATCTCCAGTCCGTTCTTGCTCCCGTCCGCGTTGCCGCCGGTGTAGAGGCTGTTGTTTCGGCTGACGAAGCCCTCCGTTGCAAAGGTGTTGATGTGACCATAGGCGGTGCTCCAGGTCATCTCATAGCCATAGGCGGCCACAAAGGTCTCGTCCGTATAGCTCTTGGCAAGCGCCTTGGCGATCTCCCACTTGGTCTTGCCGTCCTCAAAGATCGTACCCAAATTGGCGCCGTCCATGGTGCCAAGGTTGCCCGCCTCGTCCAGACGGTTGCTGTGGTCGGTGAGGATCAGGTAGTCCACGTCCACAGCCGTGTTCTTTGCATACTCGTAGGCTTCGGCAGGGGTGCCGCTGCCGTCCGAGAAGTTGGTGTGGCTGTGCAGCTGGCCATAGTAGAATTTCTCGCCGCCGACCTGCTTTTTGGTGTACTCCACGGTCAGCGTTTCGCTGTCGATGCAGCCTGCGCGCTTAGCAAAAGTAACCAAGGTGACGGGGAACTGCTCCTCGCTGAAGCGCAGCGGCTCCGTGTACAGGGTCTCGGCGCCGACCTGCTCGTCTTCCGTCCCCGCCTTGGTGGTGAGGAGGTAGTAGATGTCGGCAAGCGGCGTGTCGCAGCTGAGCGAGATCGCCTTATTGGGCGCGATACCGCCCGAAAACTCGCTGGGGATGGGCGTTGCGACCTTGATCTGCTCGTAGCTGAACACCGCGATGCGTCCCACGGTCTCGCCCTTGACGGCGTAGACCATGACGGTCGCAGGCAGCGCGTCAAACACAAGGCCGACGGCGGGATCGTAGGTTGTGTAGGGGATGGTATCGTCGATGGAGCCGTCCTCCAGCCTGCTGAAGGGGCGGTAATAGATGGCCGAGCCGCTCTCGCTTGCGCTGAGGGCAACGGCGTCCCCCAAGGCGATCTTGCCGCCCGCAGGCTCTGCCGTCACGGTAAGGGCAGTGCCGTCGGGCGTACCTAAGAAGCTGCAGTCGGTCAGGTTGAAGGTGCCGCCGCTGCCGACCGCTCCCGTGCCCTTAAAGTTCGTCTCGCGGTTGCTGCAGATCCAGCGGATATACACAAGATCCTGATCGTCAACGGCTGCGGGCAGCTGCAGCCCGTCAAGGTCGGCGCTCAGAGCTGTGTTCGTCACCACAAAGCTGCCGCAGTCGGTGAAGCTTGTGCCGTCAAGGCTGTACTGCACGGTCATGTACTTGGGTCCCGTGTTGGAGGCGCAGACCATGGCGCTGTGCGTGATGCCCGAAAAGCCCTTGGTCGACAGCGCAAAGGTCAGGGACTGGCCCTCGTTGTTCCAGCCCGTTGTCTTCATGCTGGATTTGGAGGTGCCGAAGGAACCGCTTGCCAGCGTCAGCTTGCCCGACCAAAACAGTTCGCCCTCGTTTGCGTACACCACGCTGCCCGAGGCGCCGCCGTAGTTCCAGTTAGCGACAAGC
This sequence comes from uncultured Oscillospiraceae bacterium, assembly GCA_964490325.1. GTDB lineage: Bacteria > Bacillota > Clostridia > Christensenellales > CAG-138 > DAOPJM01. The sequence continues at coordinate 16,425 of CAZBBX010000012.1, read as the reverse complement.
TGTGCCGCAGGCACGCCGCGTGTTCCTTCATCGGCTGACGCGATCGCTGCGGGTACAAGCGCCGTCAGCAGCAGAAGGGCGAGCAGCCATGCCGTGATCCTTTGCAGATGTTTCATGTTTGTTTGACTCCTTCCGTCAAATTACTTACCCTCATTATTCCTTTTATTTCAGCCTATGTCAAGGGTTTGACGAAAAGATATGTACAAATACTGCATATTCTTGCAGGATCTCGTAACAAAACGGAGGCTTTGTGCAAGCTTGGCACAAAAAACGAGTCTCGGGAACTTTTTTATCTTGCAATATGAAAAGAAGAATGGTAAGATACAGCGTAAATTGAATATCGCCTTATCAAGAGTGATCGAGGGACGGGCCCTATGACATCCGGCAACCTGCAATATGTAAGGTGCCAAATCCCGCAGCTTCGGCTGAAAGATGAGCGTAACGCGGGCTCATCCACGGATGAGCTTTTTTATGTGTATCACCGCGATGCAAGGCGAGGAAAGAGGAACCATGCAAAAGAATCTATTCACCAGTGAGTCCGTGACCATTGGGCATCCCGACAAGCTCTGCGATCAAATTTCCGACGCGGTGCTGGACGCCATGCTCGAACAGGACCCCGCCTCACGCGTCGCCTGCGAATGCGCCGTCACCACGGGGCTGCTGGTCGTGATGGGCGAGATCACAACAAACTGCTATGTCGACATAGCAAGCCTTGCACGCAAGACCATCTGCGATATCGGCTATGACCGCGCCAAGTACGGCTTTGACGGCGCGACCTGCGGCGTCATACTGGCGCTGGACGGTCAGTCGGCGGACATCGCACTGGGCGTTGACCATTCCTTGGAGGCCAAGAGCGGCCTGCAGCGGGACGGCTTGGACACGGGAGCGGGCGATCAGGGCATGATGTTCGGCTTTGCCTGCGACGAAACGAAAAGCCTCATGCCGCTGCCCATCGACCTTGCCCACGCGCTGACGCGCAAGCTCACTTCCGTGCGGCAAAACGGCGAACTGGAGTACCTAAGACCCGACGGCAAGGCGCAGGTCACGGTGGAGTATGCGGACGGTCGTCCCTGCCGCATCGACACGGTGGTCATCTCCGCGCAGCACGATGAGCAGGTCTCCATTGAGCGCCTGCGCAGCGAGCTGACGGAGCTGGTCGTCAAGCGGGCGCTGCCCAAGGAGCTGCTGGACGCGAACACCCGCATCCTCATCAACCCCACGGGACGCTTTGCCATCGGCGGACCCCACGGCGACAGCGGCCTTACGGGGCGCAAGATCATCGTGGACACCTACGGCGGCTATGCCCGCCACGGCGGCGGCGCGTTCTCGGGCAAGGATCCCACCAAGGTCGACAGAAGCGCGGCGTACATGGCGCGCTACATCGCAAAGAATATCGTGGCGGCAAAGCTTGCACGGCAGTGCGAGATCCAGCTGGCCTATGCCATAGGCGTTGCAAACCCCGTGTCCGTGCTGGTCGACACCAAGCACACAGGCGTCATGTGCGACGAGGCGCTGTCCAAGCTGGTGTGCGACTGCTTCGACCTGCGTCCCGACGCCATCATCAAGGCGCTGGATCTGCGCAGACCCATCTACCTGCAGACGGCGCGCAACGGGCATTTCGGCAACCCCGCCTTCTCTTGGGAGAAGCTGGACAGGGTCGACGAGCTGCTGAAGGCCGCGCCCAAGTACTGCTGAGGCACTTCGATCGGATCGACACGGCGAAGCGACGGCATCTGTTTCGTACAGCAAAGCACCCCGCAAAACGGGTGCTTTTTTGTACCAAAGGCACGTTTTTGTTGAAAAAATAATACTTGACAGTCTAAAATCGATGTGATATTCTAATAAATTTACTTGACACGAGACCCTTTCGTCAGGTATAATGGAAGCAACGATAGAAAGGGAGACTTGCAGTGTTTGAGATCGGCGAACTCGTCTGCTACCCGATGCATGGCGTCGGCGTAGTGGAAGCCATAGAGGAGCAGACCATCCTAAACCAAAAAGCAGAGTATTACCGCCTGCGATTTTTGATCGGTCGCATGACGGCGCTGGTACCTATACAAAATGCGGAGTGCGTGGGGCTTAGGCGTCTGGTGGATGCGCAGACCTGCGAACGCGTTGTTGAATATCTAAAGGACGGCGAAGCCGCGCAGGAGAGCGACAACTGGAACCAACGGTATCGCGAGAACCTCGACAAGCTGCGCGGCGGCGATATCTTCACCGTGGCGGGGGTGGTCAAGTGCCTGATGCAAAGGGATCGGGGACGCGGCCTGTCCGCAGGTGAGCGCAAGATGTATCTAACGGCGCGGCAGGTCCTGGTGGCGGAGCTTGCAGCGTCCACGGGACGGGACGAGAACGAATTTATGGTCTTGGTGGGCGAAGCGTAATAGCCCTCCTTGGCGCAAAACAGGCTGCAGCACACACCGTGCTGCAGTAAGTCGAAAAAAGCCTTGACAGTTCGACGGCGTTCCTCTATAATAATCAAGGCTTAATTTGGTGTTTAGCGCCATTGAAACATAGTTACGAAAAGAGGTGTAAGGGATGGTTCGTACGTATCAACCTAAGAAAAGGCAGCGCAGTAAGGTGCATGGCTTTCGTAAGCGTATGAGTTCTGCCGATGGCAGGAACGTCATCAAGCGCAGACGCGCTCGTGGCCGCAAGAAGCTGAGCGCTTAGTTTTCGTATGGATGCGCCGCCTTGTCAACGATCGTCAGCGGCGCAGGAACAACAGGTATGAGGCGCTTGCGGCAGGCTTTGCCTGCCGCGTGTTGCTATATGGGGGCTTGCGTGAACCGTGAGAACTCTTTGAAACGGCACAAGGAATTTCACTACACCTATCGGGTCGGTAAGCCCTGCGGCGGAAGGCATTTTACGCTTATATTCGCACGGAACCGACTGAACAAGGTGCAGGTGGGCTTCTCCGTTTCCAAAAAAATCGGCAACAGCGTCCGACGCAATCGCTGCAAGCGCCGTTTGCGCGCTTGCTTTACTCCTTTTTTACCGCAGGTAAAGGCGGGTTACAACCTGATCTTCGTTGCGCGGGAAAGCTCCCTTGACGCACCCTTCGTCGAGCTGAGCGCGGCCATGGGAAGATCCTTGCAGCATGCGGGACTATTCAAGGAGAGGGACCTATGAAGCGTCTTTTAATGGCGTTGATCCGCGGCTATCGCAAATACATTTCCCCGTATCTGCCTAATAGCTGCCGCTTTACGCCGTCCTGCTCCAAGTACGCACTCGAAGCCATCGAAAAGCATGGCGCGCTCGTAGGCAGCGGCCTTGCGATATGGCGTATCCTGCGTTGCAATCCCTTCAGCAAGGGCGGATACGATCCCGTCCCTTAGGAGGGCTTACAACCTCACCATAAGGAGAGAACGACTTTGAATTCCATGTTCTTCGTGACCAAGTGGCTCTTTCTCGGAATGCGTTGGCTGTACAACGCCATCGAGTCGAGCACGGGCTGGCAGATCGGCTATGTAGCTCTGCTGACGATCTTCCTTGCGACGCTGGCGATCAAGGCCATCACGGTCTTTTCAGACATCGCTTCGCGAAAGTCCTCCATCAAGATGCAGGACGTCCAACCCGATCTGCAAAAGCTTCAAAAAAAGTACGGCAGCGATCCGCAGCGGCTGAACGTTGAGCAGCGCAAGCTGATGAAGAGCCGCGGCGTGAGCACGCTGGGCGGCTGTCTTCCGATGCTGGTCATGTGGCCGCTGTTTTTCATGTTCTTTTCCGCGTTCCGCGCCTGGTCGAACGAGACGGTGCTGGAGCTGCTGCTCACGCTGAGCAAGGATCCCGAGGCAGGCGTTGAGATGTTCAACAGCTACAAGTGCCTTTGGATCGTCAACATTTGGCGGCCTGACAACCTGTCCGCCTCCGTGCTGATGAGCGGCTCGGAGTTTTGGACGATGTTCACAGGCGCCGCCGGCACGGGCTGCGGCGGCTGCAACGCTGCCACCAACATCGAAAACTTCCTTTATTTCCAAGAGCATCAACAGGAGCTGACCGAATTGCTTGTGAACATGGGCTTCTACGTCCAAAATGCAAGCACCGGCGTCATGGAGTACGCCGCAGACAGCAGCAATTTCATTGCCGCCTACGATCAACTTGTGTCGGGCTGCGTTTCCCAGTACGACGGACTGGTCAACGGCTACGCCATCCTGCCGATCTTGGCGGGCGGCATATCCTTCCTGTCCATGTGGCTCACCACCAAGAACACGCCGGCGCCTGCCGAGGGTCAGCCCAACACGGGTAAGATCATGATGTACGTCATGCCGTTTTTCATGGCGTTCATCTGCTGGAGCCAGAACGCGACCTTCTCGCTGTACCTGATCTTCAGCTACGGCTTCTCGCTGATCGTCACCTTGATACTCAACCACACGATGTTAAAAAAGCCGAAGGACGGCTCGCCCAATAAGAAAGAGGTTATAAAAGCATGAGGAGTATGGAGTTTACGGGAAGAACGGTGGATGAAGCCATCTTCGCCGGTCTCAACGAAATGAATGTGACCATCGATCAGGTGGAGATCGAGACCGTTCAGCACGAGAGCAAGGGACTTTTCGGTCTGGGCGCCAAGAAGGCGGTCGTTCGCCTGACGGAGCGCGAGATCGCCACGGTGCCGGATTTCAAAGAGATGGCGCGCAGCGACGCCCCCAAGCGTGAGCGCCGCGACGATGACCGTCCCCGCAGGGACAGTGACAGCCGCGATGCACGTCCGCCCCGCAGAGAGGGTGAGCGCAGGGAGCGCCCCGCACGCAGCGAGCAGCCGCGTGAAGCGGAGCAGAGTACCTTAGAGCCCATCCCGTACACAAAGGAACTGGCAGAGAGCAACGAGACGGCGATCTTTTTGCAGCAGCTGCTTGGCAAGATGCAGATCGAGGGGACTGTGCTTGCGGCAGAGATGGACGGCGGACTGCGCCTGAACATCGAAAGCGGCACCGACGGCCTGCTCATCGGCAGGCATGGCGACACGCTGGATGCGCTGCAGTACATCGTTTCCCTGTACGCCAACCGCAATCGCAAGGAAACGGGCATGGTTCGCGTCACGGTGGACACCGAGGGCTATCGCGCCCGCCGCGAGGACGCTCTGCGCAGCATGGCGCGCCGCAGCGCGGCACGCGTGGTCAAGACCAACCGCCCCATGGCGATGGAGCCGATGAATCCCTATGAGCGCCGCGTACTGCATTCCGCGCTGCAGGGCTTCCGCGGGGTCACGACGCACAGCGAGGGCGAGGAACCCAACCGCCGCGTGATCATCACTCCGGAACGATAAATATTTTAAGAGCAGCATACTGCCCGCCGCGTCTCGACAACACCGCTAAAAACGGGTCCGAGCGGGGCGGGCGGCGCTGTATATGGGAGTAAAATGACGGAAACGATCTATGCACCCTCGACCGCCATCGGCGGCGCGATCGCCATACTGCGCGTGTCGGGGCCAAATACAAAGGCGGCGGCGGACGCCCTTCTTTCGCGGGATCTGACGGAGCGGGCGCAATGTCTGCTGCCCGTGCGCATCGCGTGGAACGGGGAGACGCTGGATCGGGGCATGGCCGTTTTCTTCAAAGCGCCGCACAGCTACACGGGCGAGGACATGCTGGAGCTGCACGTGCACGGCGGCGCTGCCACGGTCAACGCCCTGCTAAAGGCGCTGTCGCAAACGGGAAGCCGTCCCGCGCAGGCGGGCGAGTTCACAAAGAGAGCGTTTCTCAACGGCAAAATGGATCTGTCGGAGGCCGAAGCGGTGATGGAGCTGATCAACGCGCAGGCGGAGCAGAGCAGAAAGGCCGCCTTGGAGCAGCTTGGCGGCGGGCTGTCGGACAGCACAGAAAAGATCGAGGACTTGCTCACCGGCGCGCTTGCGGCACTGGACGCAGCCATCGACTATCCCGACGAGGCGGAGGCGGACGCATACGCGATGCTGCCCATACAGCTGAATGCAGCGAAAAAAGCGGTGCAGCAGCTGATCCTGGAGGGGCGCGGCACGCGCTATCTCAAGGAGGGGCTGCGCGTGGTCATCGCAGGCAGACCCAACGTTGGCAAATCCTCGCTGCTCAACGCATTGCTTGGCGAGGAACGCGCCATTGTGACCACCACGGCAGGCACGACCCGCGATCTGATCGACGAGCGCTGCACGATAAGCGGCTATCCCGTCCGCCTCATCGACACGGCAGGCTTACGAGAGACGACGGAGGAGGCGGAGCGCATCGGCGTGGATCGGGCGCGAGCCGCCATGGAGCGGGCAGATCTGATCCTGCTCGTGCTGGACGGCAGTGTGCGGCTCACACAAGCGGATGAGGCGCTGCTTAGCGAAACGGCGGCAAGCAAGCGCTTGGTGCTGGCAAACAAGATGGATCTTTTTGCGGGGCAGAGCCGTGCTGACAACGCGTGCTTGGATCCCCGCGTCGACCTTTGCGTGTCCGCAGCGTCGGGCGAGGGCTTAGAGGAGCTTAGGCGGCGGATTCCGACCTGCGTATTGCCGACCTGCGGCGATGGGCTGCGGCTCGTCAACGAACGCCAGCTCCACGCGCTGCAGCAGGCGGAGCAGGCGCTGACCGACGCAGGCAAGGCGCAGGACTTGGATGCCGTAGCCACGGACATCGGCGAGGCGCTGCACAGCCTGGGCAGCATCAGCGGAAGGGACGTGGACGCGGCGGTGCTCGACCGCATCTTTGCGGATTTTTGCGTGGGAAAATAGGACAGGGAGGGGAGCAAGATGAAGGGCTTGAACCTTGCACTGACAGCGGGGATCCTGCTGATCCTGCTGGGCGTCGTCCTAAAGAGCGCGTTTTGCGCGACCCTTGGCGTGATCGTGCTCATCCTCGTCATCCTTGCCAAGAAGAAGATCCGCAAGGAACAGCAAGACGCTGTGACTGCACAGCAAACCGACAGGGAGAACCCCGTGCTTGCGTCGCTGCTTGCCGAGCAGGCGGACGAACGCGGGCAGGAGCAGCCGTCCGTGCCGCTGCAAGCGCCTCACAAGTGGTATACCGAGGAGCAGCCGTCCGAGCAGATAGACGAGCTGCCGCTCACGCCGCTGTACGCGCACCACAAATGCAATACCGAGGAGCAGCCGTCCGTGCCGCTGCAAGCGCCTCACAAGTGGTATACCGAGGAGCA
>CAZBBX010000012.1:0-9215 GCA_964490325.1 uncultured Oscillospiraceae bacterium | reverse complement strand
GCCGTCCGAGCAGATAGACGAGCTGCCGCTCACCCCGCTGTACACGCACCACAAATGCAATACCGAGGAGCAGCCGTCCGTGCCGCTGCAAATGCCCAACAGTACGCCGCAAAGCAAGAGCCCCGAGCCAAGAACCGCTCCCGTCACGCGCAGCGCCTCCGACACGGCGGGGGAAACGCTCTGTGGGGAAGCAAAGCGCCCCCTGTATGCGGTAAGCCCCCCTTCATCCCGTGAACTGCGCTATAACGGCAGCTTCTACTATTCCTTTGCGGAGGGCGTCGCCTGCGTGGAGCGCTATAAGGGAGACGAACAGGCCGTGCGCGTTCCCGACAAGCTGGGAGGCTACCCCGTTGCGTGCATTCGGGAGAACGCGTTTTGCGGCTGTATGTCCCTGCGTTCCGTCAGCCTTCCCGAAAGTGTGCAGCGCATCGAAAACGACGCCTTTACGGGCTGCGAAAGCCTATGCTGCATCAGCGTACGCGGCGATCGTTCCGCCGTCCTAAAGACCGCAAAGCTGCCTCGGGGCGTGACGATGCAATTTGAAAAGGAATAGGGTTTCAGCCTGTTTTATGGCAAACGCCCCCGCTATTTCACATTTGCGCTATTCCTTTTTCGGGCGGTTTGCGGTATACTGGAACAAACGTTTGGAGGTTAGTATATGGATCCTAACGAGATCGCTTTTACTATCGGATCTTTTCCGATCTATTGGTATGCGCTGCTGTATGCCGTGGGCATTCTTGCCGCGGTCGTTGTAACGGAATGGAACGCCAAGCGCATGGGGCTGATCCGCGACTTGGCGCTGGATCTTTGCATCCTTTGCGTGCCGCTGGGACTGCTGGGAGCAAGACTGCTGGCTGCCGCGTTCGGCGTCATCCCCTTCTCCGCCTACTTCGATTTTTCCAAGGGCGGCATGATGCTCTTTGGCGCGATCTTCATCAGCTTTCTTGTGACCATCGTCTATGCAAAGTGCAAAAAGCTCTCGCCGCTTGCGGCCTTGGACTGCGTGACGCCGGGGGCGCTGCTGGCGCTGGGCATCGGACGCTGGGGCGACTTTTTCAACCACGACGCCTACGGCGCTTTGGTCACGAGCCGCTCTGCACAGTGGTTCCCGCTGTCCATGTTCGCGGAGGACGGCAGCATCCACTATGCCAGCTTCTTCTTTGAATTTCTCCTCTGCCTTGCCCTCTTCCTCTTGATCGTGCTGTGGATGCGGCGCAAAAAGCTGCCCAAGGGCGACGTCTTCTTCCTTGGCTTCTTCCTGTACGCGCTTGGCGTGTTCTTCATCGAATGGGGACGCGAGGGACGCGTCATGTTTGCGGGCATGAAGGCAAACATGTGGATGTCGCTGCTCATCATGCTTGCGATCATCGTATACACGGCGGCGACAGGCCGTCTGCAAAGGACGCGAGCCGCCCTGAACGGCGAACCCTTTGAGGAGGAACCGACCGCTCCCGAGGCGAAGGAAGCCGCAGCAGAGACCGCTCCCACCGAGGACGCTGCCCCCGCCGAGGAGACCGCCCCCGCCGAGGAGACCGCTCCCACCGAGGAAGCCGCTCCCGCCGAGGACGCCGCTCCCGCCGAGGAAGCCGCTCCCACCGAGGAAGCCGCTCCCGCCGAGGATGCCGCGCCCGCCGAGGAAGCCGCTCCCACCGAGGAGACCGCGGATCCCGATACAACAGAACCAAAGTCCGCACCCGAAGCGGACGGCGCCGAAGCGCGCAAGGAGGACTGACCATCATGCACAATGCTGCCGACAATCTGACCATGCTCACCGACCTGTACCAACTGACCATGATGTACGGGTATCACAAGAAGGGCATGGATAAGAACGAGGGCATCTTTGACGTGTTCTTTCGGCCGCTGCAAAATTCCAGTTACGCCGTCATGGCGGGCTTGGAAAGCGCGGTATCCTACATACGCAACCTGCACTTCACCGACGAGGATCTTAGCTACCTGGACTCGTTGGGGCTGTTCGACAACGACTTTTTAGAGCAGCTGCGAGTTCTGCGCTTCACGGGAGAGATCTACGCCATGCCCGAGGGCACGGTCGTGTTCCCGGGGGAGCCGCTTTTGCGCGTTCGTGCGCCCATCATGCAGGCGCAGCTGGTGGAGACGGCGCTGTTGACGCTCATCAACCACCAGACCCTGATCGCCACCAAGGCCAGCAAGGTGCGCTATGCCGCCAAGCAGGACACGGTGATGGAGTTTGGCCTTCGCCGCGCCCAAGGGCCTGACGCAGGCGTATACGGTGCGCGTTCGGCGATCATCGGCGGCTGCGACGCCACCAGCAATGTCCTCACGGGGCAGCTGTACCACATCCCCGTCAGCGGCACGCATTCCCACAGCTGGGTAATGAGCTTTCCCGACGAGGTCAGCGCCTTCCGCGCCTATGCGGAGGTCTTTCCGCAGGCCTGCCTGCTGCTGGTCGACACCTACGACACGCTGCGCAGCGGCGTGCCCAACGCCATCAAGGTTTTCCGTGAGCTGCGGGAGCGCGGGTTCGAGCCGAAGGGCATCCGCTTGGACAGCGGTGACTTGGCATACCTGAGCAAGCGCGCCCGCGTCATGCTGGACGAGGCGGGCTTCCCCAACGCCATCATCTGCGCTTCAAGCGATCTGGACGAGTCCGTCATACGCGACCTCAAGATCCAAGGCGCGTGTATCGACAGCTGGGGCGTGGGAACGCGCCTGATAACGGCGGGAGACAATCCCGCGTTGGGCGGGGTGTACAAGCTGTCGGGCGAGGTCATCGACGGCGTGATCTATCCGCGCATCAAGCTGAGCGACAATCCCGTCAAGGTCACAAACCCCGGCTACAAGAAGGTTTATCGCATCTACGACAAGAAGGGCATGGCGCTTGCGGATCTGATCGCGTTGGATCACGAACGCTTTGACGAGAGCAAGCCGCTGACCCTTTTCGACCCCGAACAGACCTACAAGCGCATGATGCTGACGGAGTACCGCCTGCGTGAGCTGCTGGTACCGATCTTCATTAACGGCGAGCTGGTGTACGAGCTGCCCGACATGAAGACGATCTGCGACTACGAAAAGAGCGAGATCGCCTCTATGTGGGACGAGTACAAGCGGCCGCTCAATCCGCACATCTACAAGGTCGACCTGTCGGACGAGCTGTATTCGCTCAAGCAAAAGCTCATCCGCGAACATCTGGGCTGATGCGGCGCGCAGCAGGTATGGCGCTTCTCATAGGCCTGCTTCTTTGCTGCTCCTGCGTGACGCAGGAGGCAGTATTATACGAAGCTGCGCCCACGGACACGCTGCTGCTGCTTACGCCCGGCGACAGTCCGTTTCCCACGGAGACGGCGCAGCCCGAGCAGACGCTGCTCATCCCCGCCGTGACGGGCTCCGCCGCCCCCTGCGACGCCAACGGCATCCCCATCTTCGATGCGGACACGCACTACTTCACCTACTATCTGGTGTTCTCCGACCTGCGCGTGTACGAGTACGAGGAGGACAGCTTCCTGGACGGCGTCTGTACCAATCACTACGGCAAGGCGCTGGTGGGCGCTGCGCGGGTGGTCTTTCGCGACGAGGCGGGACGGGTGTTCGGCTATGGACAGCTCCATACCGCCGAAGGGGACTGTGTGCTGCAGGCGGGGGAGAACCGCATCTATGCGGAGATCCTCACCGAGGTGGACGTAAAGCTGATGGATCTGACCATCGAGATCGATACCCCCTTCCTCCCCGTAACGGAGGAATAGGAACACCTTCACAAAATTTGGAAAATATACCGTATTTATGCGGACAGCCCGCCTTGCAACAAAGGTCGGGCTTTGTTATACTAAGAAAAAGGAGGGATCTGCATGTCCAAATCTACCATCACAAAGAAGGCTCTGGCAGGCGCTTTGCGCAGTCTGATGCAAACGCACTCTCTTGAGAAGATCACGGTCGGTGAGATCTGCGACGCCTGCGGGATGAGCAGAAAGGGCTTTTACTATCATTTCAAGGACAAGTACGATCTGGTCAACTGGATCTTTGTTACGGAGTTCATGTCCGTCATCATGGAGCGCGAGGATCTGGACGGCTGGACGTTTCTTAAAGAGCTTTGCAGCTACTTTGCCGCGAATCGCAGCTTTTACATCAACGCGTTCCGCGTGCAGGGACAGAATTCCTTTGACGAGTACTTCGGGCAGACCATGGAGCCGCTGGCGGAGACCTATTTCCGCCAGACCTTTGCGGAGGCGGACGGCGACTTTGGCTTCTATGCGCGTTTTTTTGTGGACGGCTTCCGCGTAGCCATCATCCGCTGGCTGCGGGACGGCTGCCTGCTCAGCCCCGAGGAGTTCGTGGGACGTTTGCAGCGCGCCGCTTCGGGCGTTGCCCGTCACTATGCGGCGGATCTGCCGCTTGGCGAGTAGGCGTCTTGGCGTTTCGACGGCGGCGTTTCGTTTGGAAAGGATAGTTTTGTGACCGCGCTCCTACTTATCGCAGCTTTATTCTGCGGGATCGTCCTTGTGGGCGTCCTGTATGCAGCTGCAGCATTGCTTGGCCGCCTGTGCAAGGGACGAGGGAGCGCGTTGCTCTTTCCGCTTGCCTCCCTGCCCTTTGTCCTTGCCCTGTTTCTGCTCTCCCCTCGTCCGCTCATCGGCTTCACGTTTTTAACGCCTTGGGACGCGTCCGTATGGATCGGCGCTTCGGCAGCCGTTCTTGCGGCGGCGGGACTGACCTTCTTTTTGCATCGCGGGGAGCAAACGACCGTGGCCAAGCTTTTTGGTCAAGCCGCGGCGGGTTCGCTGATGGAGCTGCCCCAACGGCTGCTGCTGCAAAACTTTCTGTACCTGCTGCTTCTTATTTGGGAACTTCCCCATGCGGCGCTGTGGAGCGTGGTACTCAACGCGCTTGTCTGGTGCGGCGGCATTGCGGCGCAGGCTCTGCTTACCCGTGAGCGCTTTTCCCTGCGTCTTTTCTTGGAGGGGCTTGCCTCGCTGCTATTTTCCCTGGGGATAGGGCTCGCGTTTTTCAAAAGCGGCTGTATCCTTTTGGCGGTCGCGGCACATTTTCTGGAGCGGCTGCTCTCGCGTGGAGCGGCGCTGCTGCTTCCCCTGCAAAACAAAAAAATTCACATATGATATGCAGGAAGGCCGCGCTTTTTTAGTTAAAACGTGGTATGCTGTAGGCCGACGATAATTTTCGCGGCAAGTTGGGCTTGCGGAGGAGAAGGATTTGAGCAAGGAAAAACAAGGGATCGCAAAAAACAGCACGGCGAAAAGGGCTGCTGCGGTGCTCGTACTGCTGCTGCTTTTCCTGCTGTCTGCCTGCAGTATCGGGGGCGCCGATACGGCGCAGCCTTCGCCGCAGGCGGACGATGTCGTTGAGGTCACGCCCACGCCGACGCCCACTCCCACCCACACCCCTACGCCGACGCCAACGCCAACGCCTACACCTTCGCCCACGCCCACGCCCGAAGGCTACCTTTGCGGCGCGTATGCGGACAAGTTCACGGACAAGGGACACCAGCACCTGACGGAAACGAGCTTTACGGGGGCCGCTGTGAGCATCACGCTCACCGCCTACCAAGACAACGACAACACCTACAGCGACGGTCCGCTGGCGTACTTTGTAGCGGACATCTATATCAACGACCTCAGCTGCCTTAGGAGCGGCTTCTATCGGGATGAGCCGCGCAGATCCTATTCGGCGACGATCATGCAGAACGCTGCGGAGCATAACGCCATTCTGGCGATCAACGGCGACTCCATCAACCATGTGCGAAACGGCCTGTGCATACGGAACGGAGAGCTGATCTACAAAAAGGAGGGCAATAACAGCGATATCTGCGTCATCGCAAGGGACGGGAGCATGCGCTGCTATACCAAGTTCAACGAGGCGGAGATCCTTGCAAGCGATCCTTGGCAGGTGTTCTGCTTTGGCCCTTCCCTGCTGGACGAGGAGGGCAACACCAAAGAAAAGTTCAAAAGCACCGTCAGAGGCAGCAACCCACGCTCCGTGATCGGTTACTATGAACCGGGCCACTACTGCTTTGTCACGGTGGATGGCCGCCAAAGGGGTTATTCGGTGGGGATAACATTGGCGTCGCTGTCACAGCTGATGAAGGATCTGGGCTGCGTAAGCGCGTACAATCTGGACGGCGGTGGCGCCGCGCAGCTGTGCTTCAACGGGAAGGTGATAAACGTGCCCTCTGACGTCAATCTGCGCAGACTGAACGACATCATCTATATCACAACAACACCTGTGGGCGATGCGCTGCCAAGCGAGACCCCCGAGGGCTGAGATCGAACAAAAGTAATAAGCGCTTCCCCTTGCCATCGGGCGAGGAGAGGCGCTTTTTGATTCCAAGACAGGATGCTGGCCGCGGCCCTACACAAGCTCCGCGTCGATATCGATGGGCATACCCTCAAAGGGGACGGCGGCTCGTATGGCACGAGCGGTGAAGCGGTTCAGCGCAGGCAGCTGTAGGCAGCAAAAGCCCGTTACCACCGCGATGCAGGGGTGGGAGGGATGCTCCCGTTCATAGCTGCCGCCCACGGTAAAGCCTCCCTGCGGCACGGCGTCAAAGAAGGCGCGGCGCTGCTCGGGGGAGGGAAAGGCCAAGCTCAGGCGGACGCGGCGCACGGCGTCCAGATCCACGCCCTTGCGATGGACGTCGTGGATGAACAGGGCGTTTTCAACGGATTGCAGCTTGGCGTCGTCGGGAAAGAGCAGGCGGTAATAGCTGGAGTATCTTGGCTCGGTCACGGTGCCGTAGCGCAGCGTCAGCTTTGTTTCGGCGCGGCTCAACACGCTGACCTGCTCCAAAAGGGTGTTGTCCTGCGCATAGAAATAGAACTGCACCACGTTTGACAGCGTGATGCTCCCCACGAAGATGGCGCTGTCCAGCAGGATGCCGCGCAGCTCCTTCTCCAAGGCGGCGATGCGGCGCTGCTCTTTGCGGGTGAATTGTTCGGCATTGGGACGCAGCGGGGAGCAGTTGACGAACACCAGCTTGCTGTATGCCAGCGAGGGCAGCAGCTCCCAGTATTGCAGATCCACCGCAAAGAGGGCGCGTGCGCCCTTCCATTCCCATTCATACTGCAGCCAGTCGGTCAAAGCGCACCTCCCAACAAAAAACGGGGCGCACGGTATCCCCGCGGCCCCGTTTCACTTCGATCAGTCGTGGATCAAAACGGCCTTGATGCGGCGAACGCCCGCAGAGGAGGCCTCCTCCTTTTTGATGACGAAATGTCCCAGCTCACCCGTGCTCTTGGCATGGGGGCCGCCGCAGATCTCCTTGGAGTAGTTCCCCATGGTGTAGACCTTGACCTTCGCGCCGTAGCGGGACTCGAACAGGCCGATGGCGCCCTGCGCCTTGGCCTCCTCGACGGTCATCTCCTCACAGGTGATGGGAACGTTCGCCCCGATGGCGGCGTTCACGTTGTCCTCGACCGCCTTGAGCTCCTCAGGCGTGAGCTTGCGGGGGAAGCTGAAGTCGAAGCGCAAACGCTCCGCGGTGATGTTGCTGCCCTTTTGACCGATGCCTTCGTCCTTCAAAACGGAGCGCAGAGCCGCCTGCAGCAGATGCGTGGCGCTGTGCAGCTCGCTGGTGGCCTCGGTGTGATCCGCCAAGCCACCCTTAAAGCGCTGCTCCGCTCCCGCGTGGGACAGATCCTGATGCGCCTTGAACGCGGTGGCAAAGCCCTCGGTGTCCACGGTCAAGCCCTGCTCCTTGGCAAGCTCCACGGTAAACTCGATGGGGAAGCCGTAGGTGTCGTACAGGTGGAAGGCGTTCACGCCGTCGATCCTGTGGGACTCCAAGGTCGGCACCAGCTTGTTGAACTCGCGGATGCCCTTCTTGAGGGTGTGCGCAAAGCGCGCTTCCTCCTTGTCAAGCTCCGAGAGGATCTTGTCGCTGTTGACGATCAGCTCGGGATAGAAGGAACCGTACTGCTTGATAAAGGTCTTTGCGATGCGGGAGAGGCTCTGCTCAGGCATGTCCAGCTGCATGGCAAAACGGATGCTGCGGCGGATCAAGCGGCGCAGAATGTAGCCTTGATCCAGATTGCTGGGGGTGACGCCGCGGGTGTCGCCAAGGATGAAGGTCGCGCAGCGAATGTGGTCGGCAAGGATGCGGAAGGCGCGGACGGTCTCGTCGCTGTCATGATAGCCCTTGCCCGACAGCTCGGCGATCTGCGCGATCACGTCGGAGAAGGCGTCGGTGTCAAAGACGCTCTCCACACCCTGCAGGGTCGCCACGGTGCGGTCAAGCCCCATGCCCGTGTCCACGTTCTTCTGCGCAAGCGGCTCGAAGCGGCCTTCGCCTACCTTATTGTATTCCATAAAGACGTTGTTCCAGATCTCCAGATACTTGCCGCAGTCGCAGCCCGCATGGCAGTCGGGACCGCAGGCGGCTCTGCCCGTGTCGTAGAAGATCTCCGTATCGGGGCCGCAGGGACCGGTCTGCCCCGCAGGACCCCACCAGTTGTGCTTCTTGGGCAGGTATACGATATGGGAGGGCTCAACGCCCATCTCCACCCAACGATCAAAGGACGCCGTGTCGCGGGGACAGTCCGCATCGCCCTCAAAGCAGGTGAAGTAAAGCTTGTCCTTGGGGATGCCCAGCCACTTTTCGTCCGTCAGAAACTCCCAGCTGTAGGCAATGGACTCATGCTTAAAGTAGTCGCCCAGCGACCAGTTGCCCAGCATCTCAAAGAAGGTGCAGTGGGAACTGTCGCCCACCTCGTCGATGTCGCCGGTGCGCACGCACTTTTGCACGTCGGTCAGGCGCTTGCCCTCGGGGTGCTTTTCACCCATCAGATAGGGCACCAACGGATGCATGCCTGCGGTGGTGAACAGCACGGTGGGGTCGTTTTCAGGGATGAGGGAGGCACTGGCAATGACGGCGTGCCCCTTGCTCTTAAAAAAGTCCAAATACAGTTGACGCAACTCCTTGCTCGTCAAAGAACGCATAGATCAAAATACTCCTTTTTTGCGGGCGATCCAGCGCCGCCCGAATGTAGCTTACTTATAATAGTAGAAAAAGCGGGGCTTGTCAATTCGCAGACAAAACTTTTGCCAAAATTGTCAGATTTGTACTTGCAAAAGCGATCGGAAGGGCGTATACTGTCGGTTATCGCCGCTCGGAGAGCCTCGGTCGGCGCCTTTAGGGAAAATGCTTGGGTCGATAAAAAAACTCAAGAAATTTCAAAAAAAGGTGTTGACAGGGAGAAGGAAGGGTGGTAAGATACAAAAGCTGTCGCGAG
>CAZBBX010000011.1:38296-60753 GCA_964490325.1 uncultured Oscillospiraceae bacterium | reverse complement strand
TATGGCGCTTCGAAAACATCCGTCAAGCGGCAAAGCGCGGACTATGATGCTTCGGAAACATCCGCCAAGCGGCAAAGCGCTGACTATAGCGCTGCGGATAAACCCAATCGGCGGCAAGGCGCGGGCTACGACGATACGGACGAAGCTGTTGGGCGGCAGGCTGCTGAGGCGGAAGCGGAGGTCTCCCGCCGTATGCCGATCGCAAATCCCTTCTTCCGCAGCTTTCCCGACGCCGACTGGGAACGCGTGGAATTGACCCGCGGTGGGTTCCGTTTGGAGGGACTGCGCGAGATCAACGGCAGAAAACAGCGTATTCTTGCCCTGCCCGCAGGCTGCGGCCCCCGCCCTGAGGAGGCGCCCGCAGGCTATACCCGTTTCCTTCGCGTACGCGGTTCGGGTTGGTGGCTGCGCATCATGGATCTTGACCCGCCCACGTGGGGCTAAAGCCGCACGGGGACTGACCGCCGCGCCGCGCTTGATGCGCGAAGGGCTTTAAAGCGTTCCTTCGGGTGCGCGGTTCGGGTTGGTGGCTGCGCATCGTGGATCTTGACCCGCCCACGCGGGGTTAAACCGCACGAGGACTGACCGCCGCGCCGCGCTTGATGCGCGAAGGGCTTTAAAGCGTTCCTTCGGGTGCGCGGTTCGGGTTGGTGGCTGCGCATCGTGGATCTTGACCCGCCCAGGCGGGTATGCAGTAAATACAAACTTTTTTCCAATATTGTATTTACTCGACTACCGTCCACGCGGGGCTAAAGCTGCACGGGGACTGACCGCCGCAGCTAAAAGGAGCGGGACGCCTGTAAAGCATCCCGCTCCTTATCCTTTTGATATGGCGCTTGCGCCGTCCCGCCTAATAAAAGCAGTTCCAGAACACGGGTCCCCACATGTTCGCAAGTACGCAGAACAGGATGAGAGCGACCTTCCAGCTTGTCAATTCTTTGCGGCACAGCCCCATGGCCGCCATGAGGATGACGAAGGGCAAAAAGTCCATGGCGTAGCGCATTCCAAACTGCGCCGTGCCATTGCCGTAGTTGAGCAGGAAGGGGATCATGCTCACAAGCGCCGTCACAAGGCAGGTGATGCTGAGCCACTTCTTCTTGTCGCGGAAGGGGCTGCGCACGGCAAACAGCAGCGCAGGGGAGAGGATGGTCACGGCCTGCCCCTGCTGCGACGCGATCAGATACGGATACGAGGAGCTGAACGTGGGCGGCAGCATGAAGATGGAGTACAGGTTGAACGGCACGAACTTGAGTTGCTGCGCCCCGCCGACCTCGGCCGTGGCGGACTTGAGGAAGGCAAGCTGCTCCTTCTTGGTGGCCAAGAGCTGCATTTCATCGTACAAAACGCGGTGATAGTCCTTCAGGTAGGTCAGGTTGTAGCTGATGTCCATGATGGTGCCGAAGCGAGCATAGTTGTACAGCATATACAGCCCGCCGGGGATGGCTGCGCCCGCAACGAAGGTGAGGCAGCAGCGCAACAGATCCTTCTTTTCCTTATAGAACAGGACATAGCCCAAAAAGAACAGGCCGCTGAGGAGCGCCGACATGCGGCAGGTGACCGCCAGCGCATAGCAAAAGCCCGCCAAGAAGGTCATCAGCCCCTGCTTGTTTCCCTTGTAGGTGATGCAGTACATCGCCAGCAGCAGGTAGAACCACGTGGACACATGCCCCAAGAACCAAGAGTGTCCCAGCGCCGCAAGGAAGCAATGCACCGTGCCGAAGATCGCCAGCACCGTGCACCAGAACCGCTCCCTTAGGTCGCGGCCGATGCCCAGGCGCTTGAACACCAGATAGAACAGCGAGCAGTTGGCCGCGCCCAGTCCCATGGCAAGGTAAGCGCAGTTGAAGCCGTTCACGCCATACAGCGCCACAAAGGGGATGCACAGCAGCGCCGAGCCGGGGGCAAAGTGCATGTAGGTATAGCCGCCGAAATCCACCGACTCCAACCATGTGGGAAAGTCGATCATATAGATGCGGCCGTGCAAAAAGGCGTCCGCTAAATAGGAATAGTTATTGTAATCGACAAAAACATGCGGATTGAGCAGGAAAAAGACCAGGAAGCTGCCAACAAAGAGGAGCAGCGGAAAATACGTCTCAAGCTTCTGTGCGCGTGCCGCCGTCTTTGCCTCGTTTTTTGTCTGCCCCCGCCCCATCAGATACAGCCGATCCACCAAAAAGGTGATCGTAAGCAGGATCGCAATGACAAACAGGGAGGGCAGGTAGTCCGCGTTATAGCTCATGCCTTTTCCCCCTTGGCCTCGTGATAGCTCTCCTCGGTGTTCACCTGCCACACGGCGGCCTTGTCCGTGCCGTTCTTGAGCGAACGGACAGCCTCCATGGCGGTGAGCATGGAGTGATCCATGTTGTTGTAGCGGTGCTGCCCGTTGCGCCCGATGCAGTAGAGGTTCGTAAAGCCGTTGAGGTACGTCTTCACCTCGTCAAAGCGCGCATAGCTGTCGAAGTAGGCGGGGTAGGCCTTCTTGATGCGCAGGCGGCAGCCGTCCAAGATGGCGTCCGCGTCCACGATCTGCATCCTGACAAGCTCCTCGCTTGCCATTTTGATAAAGTCGGCGTCGGACATTTCCCACAGGGCGTCGCCCTCGTTGCAGAAGTATTCCAAGCCGATGAACACGCTGTTTTTCGGATCCTTGACCATGTAGGGCGACCAGTTGTTGAAGATCTGGATGCGCCCCATATGCACATCCGGCTCCTGAATGTAGATCCAGCAGTCGGGCATGATGTCGCCCACGGTCTTGCGCTTGGTCTCGTTTTTGAGCTTCATGCGATCCACCAGCAGCCCCACCGTGATAAAATCGCGATAGGGCAGCCCCGCCGCGACCTCGGCTACATTTTTGGGAACCTCCGTGTCCATGGCGGCGATCAGATCCTTAATGGGCATGGTGGAAAACACATAGTCCGCATCGATGCGCTCCGTGCCGCCGCTGACGGCCACGCCTGTGATGCGTCCGTCCTCCACGAACAGGCGCGTTACGGCGCAGTTCTTTCTCAGCTCCCCGCCGTCCCTGACGATCTCGTCCGCCAGCAGCTCCCAAAGCTGCCCCGGCCCCCGCTTGGGATAGACATACTGCTCGATCAGGCTGGTCTCGACCTGCTTGCCCTCGTTCTTGCCGCCGCCGAACGCCTTTTTGAGCATCTCCCGAACGGCCTTGCTCAGGGACAGCCCCTTGATGCGCTGCGCACCCCAGTCGGGAGCGATGTCCTTGGGGTTGCGTCCCCAGACCTTTTCGTTGTACGACTCAAAGAACATGCCGTACAGCGGCTTGCCGAAGCGGTTGATCATAAAATCCTTCAGGCTGTTTTCGGGACGCTTATGCACGCAGCTGTACAGGTACCCGCAGCCTGCCTGCACGGTGCGGCGAAAGCCCATGTTGCGGAAGGTCTGAAACTTTAAGGAGATGGGATAGTCGAAAAATTTGCGCAGGTAATAGATGCGGCTCACGCGGTCGCGCACCAGCATCACGCGGTCGGTCGTTTCGGGATCGGGGCCGCCCTCCATGAGGGGCTTGTCCCGCCCCAAGAGCTTATCGTCCCACGCGGGCGCGCCCTGCAGCGGCAGCAGCTCCGCCCAGAAGGCGTTGACCTCATCGTTCTTGGAAAAGAAGCGGTGTCCGCCCAGATCCATGCGGTTGCCGTGGTAATTCACGGTACGGGAAATGCCGCCTATGGCGTCGCTCTCCTCCAAGATAAGGGGGTGGACGTCCGTTTCCTTTTGCAGATAACGGGCTGCGGTCAAGCCTGCGGGACCCGCACCGATGATGACGGCGATCTTCGTCATGTTCTTTTCTCCCTACTTATAGATGATGAGCTTGCGCCCGATGTAGTTCCAAACAAGGACGACGGCTGCCACCACGACCTTGGCAAACATATAGAAATAGGGCACAAAGCCCGCAAGCCCCCAACCCGTCAGGATCCTTTCGTAGGGAAGGACGCTCACGCACAGCCACATGCCAAGCTCGGTCAGCAAAAGCCCGATGAGCCCTATCACGGCAAAGACCAAAAATGCGCCAAAGCTCTTGCCCTTTTTCTTTTGGTACGCCGCGGTGAACACGAACAGGTTGGAGAGGATGAAGTTGACCGTCAGCCCTATCACAAAGGCCGCGGCCGTCGCCGCATACACCGCCGCATCGCCCCAAGCCGCAGGCAGGACATATTCCTTGAGCAGCACTAAAGAGCCCCAGTCCGCCAAGAAGGCCAGACCGCCCACCAGTACATAGCGGAAGAACTCGCCAAGCAGCGCCTTGCCTGTCTGCTTTTGCTGCGCCGTCTCGATAGAAGCGTTTTTGTCGGGTGTTTGCTCCATGTCGCTCCCCCAAATTCTTTTTGGTATGCCCTAACAGTATACCGCAATTGCGACCGAATTGTCACGGAATTTCGGCAAATGTTCCACATATAATTAGGCTGTAAAATTCGACCGTTCGGGCGGCAGGATCCGCCGTTTTTCTACGGTGTATAGGGGACGCGCAGCAGGTCGCCCGCACGGGCGGGATAGGGGCAGGGCAGGCGCAGCTCCTCCAAGGGATGGGGCGCACGGCTGCGCGGTGCGCCTTCCGTGTCATAGAGCGCGGTCAGGGGAAACGCCCTTCCCGCGTGACCGGGGGACACAAGCTCCAAGCTGTCTCCCACTTGAAAGGGTGCGCGCTGCCGCACGGTCAGCATGCCCGCTTCCGCCTTCACCACCGTGGCGGCAAAGCGGCGCTTTTGGATGTACGCCCCGTCGTTGGCGTGCTTATTGGGCAGCTCGTCCAAGTAAAAGCCCGTCGTATAGGGGCGGTGGCTGACAGCGTCCAGCTCGGCGGCGCAATCCGTAAGGGGCGCAAGATCGTTAAGCGCCATGCGGTAGGCGTTCGTGACCACGGCAACATAGTATTCCGTCTTCATCCGTCCCTCGATCTTGAAGGAATCCACCCCCGCCTTGCGAAGTTCGGGCAGGATGCCGATGCAGTTGAGGTCGCAGGAGCTTAGCAGGGTGCTCGTGCCGCCCTCCTCCTCGATGGGGAAGAACTCGTTTGGCCGCTTTTCCTCCATCAGGCTGTAGTTCCAGCGGCAGGGCTGCGCGCAGTCCCCGCGGTTGCCGCTGCGCCCGAGCAGCGCGGCGCTGATGAGGCAGCGTCCCGAATAGGCCATGCACATGGCGCCGTGGACGAAGGCCTCGATGGACAGGTCGGCGGGCGTCTTGGCGCGCAGCTCGGCAATGTCCGTTAGGCGCATCTCCCTTGCAAGGACGATGCGCTCCGCGCCCAGCTCATGCCACAGCCGCGCCGCCGCGTAGTTTAGGACGCTTGCCTGCGTGCTGATGTGAAGGGGCAACGCAGGCGCTTCCTGCTTGAGGGTCGCCAGTACGCCCGCATCGGAGACGATGGCGGCGTCCGCGCCCAGCTCGCAAAGGAAGCGGCCGTACTCGCCAAGCCGCAAAAGCTCCTCGTTGCGCGCCAAGGCGTTCAGCGTCACATAGACCTTCACGCCCCGCGCATGGGCGCGTTTGATGGCGTCCGCCAACGCCTCGCGGGAGAAGGCGGTGCCGGGTGCGCGCAGCTGCAGCAGCTCCCCGCCCACATAGACGGCGTCCGCACCGTAGCAAAGCGCCGCGTCAAAGGCCGCCAAGGAGCCCGCAGGCGCCAGCAGCTCTGTTTTTCTGTCCATGTTCCGTCCTCCCTGTTTGCAAGCAGTATAGCACAGCCTGCCAAAAAATGCAGCCCGTTCGGGGCAAGAAAAAACGGCGTCTAAAATAGGACGCCGCTGAAGACAGCTCGTTCACCCTGCCGCCCCTTGGCGGCTTTTGTGTGCAGGCGCTAAAAGTCCGTCACCAAAACGTACAGGCAGGCGGTGTTTGCGTCGTACACGGCAAAGGTGGCGTTTTGCAGCACGGGGTTATATGCGCAGCGCTCGCCGTACTGCGCAAAATAGCGGTCGCGATAGAGATAACAGCCCGCCGACGGTTCGGGCAGGCCGTACGAAACGCCGTAGCCCTCGCCGCCCTCGCCGTAGTAGGCGTCGTGCAGCTCCTCTGTGACGGGCAGCGCCGTCCAGTCGGCCTGCAGGGCGGCAAGAAAGTCGTCCGCAGCGTCTGCGGGGATCTGTACAACGGCATAGAGCGTGCCGTCGCCATGGAAGCCGCCGTGATCGTCCGTGCAGCGGATGGCACAGTCCTTGGGCAGGGTCAGGTCAAGTGTCTTCTCAATGGTCGCCTGATCGCTTCTCGTGCAGGCGGTCGCCGTCAGCAGCAGAATGAGGAGCAGTAGACTTACAAAGCGTTTCATATGTTCGTTCCCTCTTTTCTTATCTTATCCGCACCAAGGCTATTTTCCGCTCTTGCAGCAGAGGTACGCCCTGAGGCGGGGCAGGTTCCATTCCATGGCCTCGCAGGGCTTGTCGAAGCCTCGTAAGGCGTCGTCGATCTGACGCAGCTGCCGCACAGCCGCGGCTCCCTTTTTGGCGGAAAGCGTTTCCCGCAGTCGGCACAGCGAGGGCACCGCTCCCGCGTCCAGCTCGTCCAGCGCCTCTATGTCCAAGGTCTGCAGGCTGCCGTTTAGATAGCGATCCACGTTGTATTCCGCCACCCTTGCCGTGGGGTTGCACAGCAGCAGCGCCAGCGTGAAGATGGTGATGGCGCTCGCCACCACGGGGGTGAGGCGCAGGCGCTTGATGAACTGCTTACAAAGCAGCAGCAAAAACAGCACCGCCATCAGCAGCATGGCAAAGCCTGCGTACACACGGCTGAGCGTCAGGCCGAAGCTGTCGATGTACAGCCACAGCTTGGCAAGCGCCGTGGCGATCAGCAGCAGTGTGAACAGGCACAGCAGCGCCAAGAGCGTCCGCTGCAGCGCGGAGGCCTCCCCGTTTTTGCGCTTGGTAAACAGCTGGTTTGCCACAAAGATGCACAGGTCGATCGCCGCCACCGCACAAAGGGAGAAGAAGCCCTCCCTTGCGTAGCCTGCCACGGTGTAGCCCGCAGGCAGTTTGCCCGCAAAGGCGGAAACATACAGCGTCCATTGGGAGACGAAGAACGCCACATACACGGCAAGCAGCGGAATGGTCGCAGCAGCCATGGCGCTGCGCGGCGCAAAGCGCAGCCGCTCGGCAAGGCCTTGGCAGTCCTCCCGGGTGAGCGGCGGCAGGCTGCGCTGCCGATTTGCCTTCCATGCGCCAAACAGGTACAGCACAAAGGGCAGGCCAAGCAGCAGATTTGCAAGCTCGCTAAACAGGTCGCTGAGGTCGGGCAGGCGTATGCTGTCAAGAAGACCGCGAAACAGCGTGTCCATGCTCAACAGGGCTACAACAACGGCGCAGGGCACGACAGCCGCGCACAGTCCTAAAATGATCCACAGGAGCACGCGTCCCGCACCCTTTTTGCCCTCGCCGCGCTTTGCGAACAGGGCAGGAAACAGCGAACCGTAACGGGAAAAGGGCAGCCGAAACACCGCCCGCCCCAGCGTGGGTACGAACGTGGCTCCAAGCGCGCCGCCTTCCGTCTGTCCGCCCACAGCCGCCATCCAACACACAAACAGCAGCCCCGCAGCGCAGACGCTGATAAAGCGGAGGAAAGGCGCGTCCGACAGCAGCAGCCCCACTATCGCCGCAATGCCCAGCAGGGGCAAAACGAAGGTCGCGGCGCACAGGCGCGTTCCGCTGCGCCACAGCAGCGCGCCGCCTAAGGCGTACAGGGAAAGAAGCGTCAGCGCCATGCCCAAGGGGGCTTGCCCCGCAGGCAGCGCCTTGATGAAGCAGTAGCCAAGCACGATAAGGATAAGGGCGCAAACGCGATCCCTGCCATCATACAGCCGTTTTTTAGGTGCGCAGCAGGGGACAGCCGCGGCGGCCGTGCTCTGCGCCTGAAGGTCTTGTTGCAGCGTATCTTCCATGTTCACACTCCTTTTTTCTGTAGAATAGCAGGGGTGTTATTGTTTGTCAAGCTAAATTTATCGTGTTTCGATAATATCTTATCGTGGAACGCCCTGCTTTTTCAATGGACTTTTCTGCGCGCATGGGCTATACTGGGAAAGGAAGAAACTTTTGGGAGGTCGGAGCATGGACAGGGACGCAACGAACGCGGAGGCAGGGCAGACGGGTCGAAAGCGACAGCGCGTCATCCTCCTCCTTTTGATCGCATTGATCGTACTGCTGCTTATCGTCATCCTGCTGCCACGCGACAAAAAGTCGAACGGAACGGACGCGGTCAACGCCACAGCAGCGCCTGTCTCGACCGAGGAAGCGCACGCGACGGACGCCGTCCTGCGCGAGGGAGACTTTGCGTACCGCCTGACCGCCGAAGGCGCGGAAATTTTGGGCTGGTACGGCAGTGAGGAGCAGCTCATCCTGCCTGCGGAGCTTGGCGGCAAGGCCGTGGTGTGCTTGGTGAGCCTGCGCGAGGACGAGGATCCCCCCTGCCGCACGGTGCAGCTGCCCGCCTGTCTGACCACCGTGTGCGCAGGCGCGTTTCGCCAGTGCGAGCTGCTGCTTGCCATCACGGTCGAAAGCGGCAACCCCGCGTACAAGGCGGAGGGCGGCGTGCTGTACAGCTTGGACGGCAGCGAGCTTGTCTGCTGTCCGCCGGGTTACAATGGTGCGCTGACCCTGCCCGAAACGGTCACAACGCTGACGGATCACGCGCTGGACAACTGCATCGCGCTGACGGCGCTTGAGCTGCCCGACGGCGTGAAGGTCATGGGCGAATGGAGCCTGTACAACTGCTGCGGCCTGACGGCGCTCACACTGCCCAAGGGGTTGGAGTACATCGGCACGCTGGCGCTGTACAACTGCTCCGCGCTGACGAGCCTGACGCTGCCTGCAAGCCTCAACGAGCTGGGCGACCGCGTGTTCGAGCTGTGCAGCTTCACAAGCTTTGGCCTTGCGGAGGGCAGCGCCGACTTTTCGCTGCATGACAACGCGCTCTACTCTGCGGACGGACGAACGCTGTACTACCTGTACGACAAGAATTTGACGCGCTACACCGTGCAGCCCGGCACGGAGATCCTCGTGGGCGGCTGCATGGCGGACATGCCTGCGCTGATGAAGGTCACTCTGCCCGACAGCCTCAAGACCGTCGGCTATTACGCCTTTGCGCGCAGCGGCCTTGTGGACAGCGTCACCCTGCCCGATGGGCTGACGCGGATCTGCCCCTACGCCTTTTGCTTTTGCACCAAGCTCACGGGGGTGCGCGTGGGCAGCGGCGCGCTGACCATCGACGAGACCGCCTTCTACTGCTGCACGGCGCTTCGCGTGACGGTGGATGACCTAAACCCCAACTATTGCTCCCTTGACGGCGCGCTGTACAACAAGGCCGTCACGCGGCTGCTGTTCTACCCTTACACCGAGGGGGAGCTGCAGCTGCCCGACACCGTGACAGAGCAAAGTCCCTACGCGACCTGTTGGAAGTGACCGCCATGCTTGTGACCGAACGGGCGTATGCCAAACTGAATCTAACGCTGGGTGTGCTGTATAAGCGGGCGGACGGGTATCACGCCATCGACTCGCTGATGCAGACCGTGGATGTGTACGACAGCCTGAACATCGAAAAGGCGCGGGATGTGCAGGTGACGGTATCGGGGGTGCCGCTTCCTGCGGAGAACACCCTGACCAAGGCCGCCGCGCTGTACAAGCAGGAAACGGGCTGCGGCTGCCATGTGCACCTGATCAAGCGCCTGCCCTTGGAGGCGGGTCTTGGCGGCGGCAGCGCGGACGCCGCGGCGCTGCTGCGGGGCTTACAAAAGCTCCACCGCATGGCGGACGAACGAACGCTGTACAGTATCGCGCTGCAGGTGGGCGCGGACGTCCCCTTCTGCCTGCGGGGCGGCACGCAGCGCGCCGAGGGCGTGGGCGAGATCCTAACGCCCATTCACCGCGGCCTGCCGCTGTACTTTGTGCTGGCCAAGCCCACGGAGGGTGTGTCCACAAGGGCGCTGTTTGGCGCGTTGGGACTGCCCCGCCGCCGCGTGGCAACGCTGCGGGCGCTGGAAGCGGTCGGCAAGGGGGATCTAAAGATGTTGGCGGGTCTGGTCGACAACGTGTTGGAGGATCCCGCCGTGGCGCTGCTCCCCGAGATCGGTGTGCTGAAGAATAATTTATTGGAGGCGGGCGCCTTGGCAGCGTCCATGACGGGCAGCGGCTCGACCGTCTTTGGCCTGTTCGCAAGTGAGCAGGACGCCGCAAACGCCCTCCCCGCCGTGGAAGGCGCCGCTTGGCGCGCCCTCTGCCAAGCGATCTGACGGGCTTTTTCACATAGCACCCCGCCGTTTGCGCGTTCACAACAGCGCCGCTTGGCGCGTTGGGACTGCCGCGCTGCCGCGTGTTGCGCCTTCGGGAAACGCTGCACCCTGCCACGCTGCCGCGTGTTGCGTCTTCGGGAAACGCCGCACCGCCCGATTCGCCGCCGCGTGTTGCGCCTTTGGAAAACGCTGCACTCTGCCGCGCCACCGCGTGTTGCACCTTCGGGAAACGCCGCATCCTGCCGCCGCGTATTGCGCCTTCGATAAACGCTGCGCCCACTTTGCCGCCCGATCCGCCGCCGCGTGGCGCCTTCGGGAAACGCCGCACCGCCCGATTCGCCGCCGCGTGTTGCGCCTTTGGAAAACGCTGCACTCTGCCGCGCTGCCGCGTGTTGCGTCTTCGGGAAACGCCGCACCGCGTCCCGCTGCCGCGTATTGCGCCTTTGGGAAACGCCGCATCCTGCCGCCGCGTATTGCGCCTTCGATAAACGCTGCACCCACTGTGCCGCCCGATTCGCCGCCGCGTGGCGCCTTCGGGAAACGCCGCATCCTGCCGCCGCGTATTGCGCCTTTGGGAAACGCCGCATCCTGCCACCGCGTGCTGCGCCTTTGGAAAACGCCGCATCCTGCCGCGCTGCCTCGTATTGCGCCTTCGATAAACGCTGCACCCTGCCTCGTCACCGCGTGTTGTACCTTCGAAAAACGCCGCACCGCGTCCTGCCGCGCTGCCGCGTATTGCGCCTTCGATAAACGCTGTACCCACTGTGCCACCCGATCCGTTGCCGCGTGGCGCCTTTTGAAAACGCCGTAAACGCCCTTCCCGCCGCGTGTTGCGCCTTCGGGAAACGCCGCAAACGCCCTCCCCGCCGTGGAAGGCGCCGCTTGGCGCGTTGGGGCTGTCCCCGCCGCATGAACGTGCAAGGCTATATGCTTGCGTTTCGCGATCGTAGCCTTTATAGCTTTCTTTTTGCGCCGTCTACTCTTTTACAAAGCCCCTTCCATTAAAAAAGACGCGGTTGCCCGCGCCCTGTATTTGTTCGCTTTCTTTTATCCCTTATTGGTCAGCACGGCGGCAAGCGCTTCGCACACGTCCGTCACGGGGATGAGCGTGGCTCCCGTCACGCTGACGGAGGCGCGCTTTGGCACAAGAAGGTTGGTATAGCCCAGACGCACGCACTCGTTGACCCTTGCGTCCATGCGGGACGCCACGCGCACCTCCCCCGTCAGGCCGATCTCGCCGATGGCGGCGGTATGCGGCGGCAGCGCGATGTCCAGCAGGGAGGACGCCAAGCACAGCGCTATGGCAAGGTCGGCGCTGCGGTCGAACAGGCGCAGCTGACCCGCGATGTTGCAGTACACATCCTTATCCGAAAAGCGCAGATGCGCCTTGCGCTCCAGCACGGCAAGCAGCACGTTGATGCGTCCCACATCGGGACCGATGGCGGTGCGGCGCGGACTGCCGTACAGCGTGGGGCACAGCAGCGACTGCACCTCCAAAAGCAGGGGGCGCGAGCCCTCCACCACGCAGGTGACGGCGCAGCCGACGCTGTTGCTGCCCGACAGGAACAGCGCGGAGGGATTTTGCACCTCGTGCATCCCATCGTCCCGCATGTCGAACACGCCGATCTCGTTGGTGGAGCCGTAGCGGTTCTTTTCGGTGCGCAGCAGGCGCAGCCCCTCGGCGCGGTCGCCCTCGAAGTACAGCACCGTGTCCACGATATGCTCCAGCACCTTCGGCCCCGCAATGGCGCCTTCCTTGGTGACGTGTCCCACGATGAACACGATGGTGCCCGTGCTCTTGGCGTAGCGCGTGAGCGCGGTCGTGACGGTGCGCACCTGCGTGACCGTTCCCGCGGCGGTCTCGGCCGCGGCGCAAAGCAGGGTCTGCACCGAATCGACGATGAGGAAGCGGGCGTTTAAGCGTTCCGCCTCCGCCAAGGCGTCGTCCAGCGAGGTCTCGCAGTACAGGTAGGGGTCGCTCGTCACATGCAGACGGGCTGCGCGGCGCTTGATCTGCGCCTTGCTCTCCTCGCCCGAAACATACAGCACCGTGCCGTAGGCGGACAGCCTGTCCGTGACCTGCAGCAGCAGCGTGGACTTGCCGATGCCGGGGTCGCCGCCAAGCAGCACCACCATGCCGTCGATAAGGCCGCCGCCAAGCACGCGGTCCAGCTCGCCGATGCCCGTAGGGAGACGCGTTTCGCTGTCCGCGGGGATCTCGGTCAGCCTTGCCGCCTTTTCCGTTTGTTTTCTTGTACCCGCGGCGGCCGTGGGCAGGCGGCGCTCCTCGATCAGCGTGTTCCATGCGCCGCATTGCGGGCATTTGCCCATCCATTTTGCCGTTTGATAGCCACAGTCGCCGCAGCGATAGCTCAGTTGATCCTTTGCCATGTTCCCTCCTTTGCGCTCCTAAGAGGCGTATCAGTCCGTGACCCGCATGAACTCGGGGATGTCCTTGTCCCGCCAGCTCACGTCCATCCATACGCAGTAGTCCCCGCCTGCCGCCAAGAGCTGGGACTTCTCCTCCCCCCGCGTGATGCAGAAGGTCGCCCCGTCGTCCGCAAACCAAATGTAGGTCTTTTCGTCCACGCTGTAGGCTAAAAAGCCGTTGCCCATGGCGAAGTCCACCACGCCTGTCGCCACAAGGCGGGGCATGTTCTCACCTGCGGGCAGGTAGTACAGATCGCTGTCATAGCCGTGGTTGCCGCTGATGAACGCCACGTTTCCGCCGACCGTCTTGGGGTCGTGCACATACAGCCCCGTGTCCAAGGCGCTGCTCTTGCCGCTTGACAGGTCAAGGCGGATCAGCTTTCCCGTGTTGTCGGCATAGACCAACAGACCATCCGCCATGCAGGGGGCGGACAGGCCGAAGCTGCTGTTGTCGTAGATGCAGAGGGTGACGCTCTCGCCTGTGGCGACGTCGATCAAAAACAGCTTGTCGCGGCTGCTGCCTGTGCGCTCCGTAAAGCAGACGTAGTGCGCATACAGGCTCAGGCGCGGCAGTCCCGCGTGGACGGTCTTGAGAAGACGGCTCGTGCCGTCCGTCCGCGAGTACGCCATCACGCGGCCGCCGCCGTCGGCAGTCGCGTCCAGATAGACAAGATAGTCCTCGCTCAAGCAGGGATAGCGGATGCTCTTGTACTGCAGGGGCGGGGAAAGATACTCGCTGACGCCTGTGGAAAGGTCGTACAGCACCACGCGGGTGAAGGCGGCGGTGCCGTCCTGCGTGTAGTTGCCGGCGGCAAGCACCAGCTTGCCCTCCCCAACGGAAAAGTCCGTAACGTACTGGTAGGCGGCAAGCACTAACTCCGTCTGCTCGGCGGCAAGATCCACGCCGTAAAGCCGATGCTCCGCACCCAAGACGGGCGTGGGGGAAGGCTCCGCCGTGGCGGTCGGCGAGGGACTTGCGGAAGGCTTGATCCCAAGGCAGGAAAAGTCCGGCTCCCCCGCAAAGAGCGAACGCGCAAAGGGCAGGCCGAAGTGCCACAGCGCGCCTATGCCCGCCGCCAAAAGGACAAGGCAGGCAAGGATGCGCAGCAGGGGATAGAAGCGGGAGCCCTTCAGCCCACGCCGTCCCCCGTTTGTTGAACTGTAGCGTTTTTCCTCATGTTTCACCTCTTTATTGTACACGCCCCGCCGCGTGTTTGCAATCGTCGGGAGAAAAAGTTCAAAATGCGGCGGCGCTCGGCGGCAGGCGCGCAGCTCCGTCATAAAGCCGCTGCTTTTTTCGGGACAAGTCCGCTTGACAGAAGGGGCGATCGGCGCTATGATAGGGGCAACGCAGGGGCGTCGAAAGACTGAGAAGCACCCTTTGAACCTGTTGGGTAATGCCATCGTAGGAAGCGTAAGCCGAATGCCAAGCAGCCTTATCCGACGGGAAAGGCTGTTTTTTTGCCCCAATATGGGAGGGAAAAAGATGTATCTGATCAAAAAATTCCAAGAACTGACCGCAGCGCAATGGCTGTGGATCGGCATTGCGGCGGCGGTGGCCGTCGTCTGCCTCGTGCTGATCCTTGTCCTTCGGAACAAGCGCAAAAAGGCTGCCGCCGAACCCGCCGCCGACAAGACCGCCCTTGAAAAGAAGGACAAGCGGCTGTTCACCACCCAGGCGCTCATCCAAGGCGGCCTGTGCTTGGCGCTGTCCTTTGTGCTGTCCTATGTCAAGCTGTTCTCCATGCCGATGGGCGGCAGCATCACCCTTTGCTCCATGCTGCCCCTGTTCTACTTCTCCAACCGTTACGGCTGGCGTGCAGGCCTTGTTGCAGGCTTGGCGTACGGTCTGCTGCAGTTCATTCAAAAGCCCGAGATCTACCACTGGGCGCAGGTGATACTGGATTACCCGCTGGCGTTTATGATGCTGGGCTTGGCGGGCACGGTCAAAAATTTGCAGCTCGGCTCCCTCATCGGCGGCGTGGGACGCATGATCTGCCACATCCTTTCGGGCTGGCTGTTCTTCGGCTCCTGGGCGCCTGAAGGCATGAACGCTTTTGTGTATGCCCTTGCCTACAACGGCGCCTATTTGGGCGTGGATCTTTTGATCTGTATTTTGCTTTCCATTCCGCTTTCTGTTATACTGAAGAAAAACAAGATCGGAGGCTGAAAGCATGGTATGGCGCATCGACCGCTTTGAAGGCGAAATGGCGGTGATCGAAACGGCGGCGGGGCAGACCTTTCCTCTGCTGCGTACCGCGTTGGACGAGGGCTGCATGGAGGGGGACGTGCTGAACGTCGTCGTTGACGCCGCGGCTACCGCTGAACGGCGCGCTTCCCTGCGCGCTCGCGCTTTTCATCTGTTTCGCAACCGACCCAATACGACCGAGCAATAGCGGCAGGGTTGCCCAACGATCCTCCACAAAGAAAACGGAAGTCTGTTTCGTGCGGCTTCCTTTTTTGTATCGGTCGCGTTTTGCAGCGTTTTAGATCGCCTCCACGGCGGCGCGGACTTGTGCCTGCTCTCGTTCTTTGCCCGCAGGCTGCCTCGCGGCGAGGTCGTTTCGGGGTAAGTGCAAAGATGGACAAGTCATGAAGTACATATTAATAATTTGTGAATTATTCATTGTGTATTCACCGAGACTATTCCGCATATACAGGTGGTGGAAACGGTGGAAAAGTGGAAAAAAGAGGATTCTTGCGCTCCAAAAGGGTGGATAACTCTGTGGATTAGGTGGATTGATATGCAAACATGCACCAGATTTTGAAGGAATGAATATTCAAAAGTCGATCTTTCCGCCCCTGCGGGCGTCCTTTGCACAGTCCAATTTATAAGACTTTATGCGTGTTTTTGTCGCATTGCGACCCGCGCAGCCGCCTCCAAAACGGTGGTATACCCCGCTATTTTGCGCCGAATGTTCCGTTGATGGGATCTTGAAAAAGCGCGATGTGCGGGGGATAAAAGCTGCACACAAGGATCGTGAGCGCCAGAAGCGTCAGACCGATGCGCGCCGCAATATTGGCGGCAGGTGAGCTGCAGCACGCCGTGCCCAAGGCGTACAGGCTGAACGCGTACGCGCCAAGCACGCCCAGCACGAACAGCAGGATATCCACAAACACAACACTATGGCCAAGCGCGCCGCTGTAGGTGTAGAACGCCGTTGTGATGAAGGCCATGCCGATCAGGATGGAAAGCAGCCGAACAGCCCAAAAGTTCGGCAAGTCCCTGCCGTAGACCAACGCCTCCACAAGGCTTTCGACAAGCATCGGAACGGCAAGCAGCTTCAAGTGCTCAAATACGCTTTCGTTGACCGCCGCAAAGGGCGCAACAAGAGGGCTGCGGCCGCTCCATTGATAGACAAAATGCAGCGCCGTCCCCACGATCAAGGTGAAAAGCGCGCCCACGATATGCCAAGTTTCCACACGCATCGTTGCACCTCCGCCCCAGTCTATGCGACTTTTCGCGCCGCTATGGCGAAAATTGCAGGGCAGGCGAAAAAGGACAGGCGGCAGGGAGGAGAGAACGACGGTCGCGCGGGCATGGCGGGCGGATGGTATCCGCCCGCCGAACCGCCAGTAACAGTCGACAGTGGACAGTGGACAGTGGACAGCGAACAGTTCGGGTTGCTTTGTGGAGCAAAGTTGCCTAAATAAAACAGATCCCTTGCGGAAGCGGTGAATCGCGACCGTATAGGGATCTAATTTATTTCTCTTGATGCAGCAGCATCAAATTTCATAATAGCCGCAGGCGATTCTTTCACATCCGAAGGATATTTCATTTCCGTCCGCTTTGCGGACAGATATTACGCCTTTGGGTCGGGCTTGTCGAGGGAGGCAACGGGCTGCTTGAAGCTGCGCGGGCCGTAGCTGCGGCGATTGTTGCGGCCGCCGCCGGAACGGGGCTTTGCCGCGCCGCCTGCCGCTGCGCTGTTTTCAGCACCCTGCGCGGGTCTTGCCGCCGGCGCTTGCTGTGCGTTTGCGTCCTGCCGTCTATTCTCGTTTTGAGCAGGTCTTGCCTGCGGTGCGTTGGCCTTTGCAGCGTCATTCTGCCGCACGGCATCGCTTTGCGCCGTCTGCCCCTTTTGCGGCTGCTTTGCTGCGGTCTCCGAAGAAGACGGTCTTGCGCCGCCTGCGCCGCCGCGATTGCCGCCGCGACCCCGATTGCGATTGCGATCCGGAGCGGGACGGGTGTCAAAGCGGAAGGGTTCCTCCTCCGCAGCGCCGTTTTGCGCGTTTGCAGGCTGCGCGGGAGCTGCGGACGGACGGCGAGTGTTTCTGCCTGCCGCGTCCCTTGCGGGGGCTGTTGCCGCAGACGTATCTGCGCCTGCACCCTGTGCGGGAGCTGCGGACGGACGGCGGGTGTTTCTGCCTGCCGCGTCCCTTGCGGGGACTGTTGCCGCAGGGGTCTCCGTGGGCGAGGGCGCTCTGTTGCCGCGGCTGCGCGGTGCGCGGGGAGCTGCGGCGTTCACCTCGCCCTGTGCGGGTGCGGCACTGCCCTGCGGACGACCGCCGCGGGGGCGAGGCGCTCTTTGCGGCGTATGCGCATCGAAACGGACGCCTTCCTCCTCGCGCTGCTTGGCGGCCTGTTCGGCCTCCACTCTGGCGATCTCGGGCAGGGGCTGGTCGGCGGGGGCAATGTGCGTATAGGGATAGCTGCGCACATCGATGCTGCCGTCCTCGGCGGTGATGCGCACGCGTGTGCGCTCGGTGATGGCGTTGTTCTCGACCACGGTGCCGATGCCGTCCACCGTGACGACCTGCGAGCCTGTGCGCGGCATGAGCTTGCGCATGGATTCGTAGGCCGCCTGCTCGTACTGCAGGCAGCACATCAGCCTGCCGCAAAGCCCCGAGATCTTGGTGGGGCTGAGGGAAAGGTTCTGCTCCTTGGCCATCTTGATGGAGACGGGGCGGAACTCGTCCAAAAAGCTCTTGCAGCAGACGGGACGGCCGCAGGGGCCGAGTCCGCCCAAGAGGTTGGCCTCATCGCGCACGCCGATCTGTCGAAGCTCGATGCGCGTCTTGAAAAGAAACGCCAGATCCTTGACCAAATTTCGGAAATCCACGCGTTCGTTGGCGGTGAAGTAGAACACCAGCTTGGAACCGTTGAAGCTGTATTCCGCGCCGACCAGCTTCATGTCCAAGCCGTGCTGACGGATCTTCTCTTGGCAGAGGCTGTACGCCTCCTTCTCCTTGGAGCGGTAAAAATCGCGGGAACGGCGGTCGTCGTCGGTGGCAAGCCGAATGATGGGCTTGAGCGGCTCGACGACCTTGTCGTCCTCGACCTCGCAGCGGGGCTGCGCGACCTCGCCAAACTCCATGCCGTGCTGGGTCTCAACGATCACGCCGTCGCCCTTGACGGGGTCGGTATCGAGGGGATCAAAATAATAGCTTCGTCCACTGTTGCGGAACTTCACGCCAATCACTGTAAACATATCGTATCCTTAATCGCGTCCTTTTTCGTTTTGTTCGTGTGCGGCGCTCACAAGACCCGCCAGCAGCCCATCCAGCAGCTGTTCGGGTCGAGCGCGAAACGCAAGCTTGCGCTCTGCGTCCAAAAGCAATCCTATCATACCTTGAATTTCGGCAGTTGTAAAGCGCCGTGCAAGCTTTTCTCTGAGTTTCTCGGCGCTCAAAGCCACAAATGCGGCGCTGTTGCAGCGCTTGAGCAGAGCGTCACGCAGGACAAACTGCCAAAGGGCGATCAGCTCGCCCAAGCGCTCCGCGCTCACCCGCGCCCTGCGCTTGCCGCCCTCCTCGTCCGCCTCCTGCCCCTTGACGGTCAACAATGCCGCCGTCTCGGTGAAGGGCGTGAGGTCAAACAGGGTCTCGTCCAAGCGCTTGAACGCCTCCGTGCGAAACGTCGTTTCCTCCGCAGAACAGTATCGCTCCGCTTTTTCGTACACACCGTCCGCCAAGAGCGCCGCTTCCAGCGCAGCGGACGGGGCAAAGCCCTTTGCCGTGAGCCTTGCCGCCACGGTCTCGGGCGGCTCGGCACCAAAGCGCAGGATCATGCAGCGGGAGCGCACCGTGGGCAGCAGCAGCTGCTCGCTGCCCGTCAGCAGGATGAGGGAAGCAGGCGGCGGCTCCTCCAGCGTCTTGAGAAGGGCGTTTTGCATCTGCGGATTCATGCGATCCGCATTCGGCAGCAGCAGGCAATGCCGCCCCGGGGCGTAGGAGCAGGCGTTCAGCCACGCCGTCAGGTCGCGCAGCGCGTCCACCGTGTAGCTTGTCAGCTCCATGTAGAAGGGGCAATCCGTCAGCGCGGCAGGGTCGTCCCTGTCAAAAAGAAAGCGTGCGGCAGCGCTGCGTGCAAGCTCTATAAGGCCTGCGCCCTGCGCGCCGCAAAGCAGCAGCGCATGCGGCACGGATCCCGCGGCAACGCGATCGAGCCAATCCTCCGTCAGCATAGCTTTCCCCTTCCGCAATATGGCGCAAAACGCCTCTTTATCCGTGTACAGTATACCCCGAATCACCACTTTCGTCAACAAAGCATGATTTCGGAAGGATATGGGAGCATTCGTGAGATATCAGACGTTTTTGTGGATTTTAAAGCTATTCCGCCTGTTGCAATACAGCCCCTGCTCGGATAAAATACTTTAGGTTCGATCCTCAGTAGCTCAACGGCAGAGCATTCGGCTGTTAACCGAAGGGTTGTCTGTTCGAATCAGACCTGGGGAGCCAGAAAAAGCCACTTCTTCGGAGGTGGCTTTTTTGATGAATTTTGCCCTTGCGGGCAAGTGAAATACGCCTGCGGCGCATGAAATCGTGTACGCTATGAAATATGCTGCGGCACATAAAGGGCAGATTTTTCGCTATTTGTGCAGCAGAACGTTTTGCAATAGCCGAAGGATATTTTATATCGTCCGCAAGGCGGGCGGATGATATCCTCCCTTTCAATTTCATTTTTTCACCGTTCCTTTCTTTTACTTTTCATCGTTTCTCCTCTTTACTTTTTGTCCCTGTTGCCGTATGCTTGCAAAAAAGGGAGGCGATACAAATGAACGAAACGGAAATGCGGATCCATGACGGCCGCGAGTTTTTAAAGTTCCACGATCTGGAGGGCTTTTGCTCCGATCAAAGGCTTGGTAAGCCGCAGCCCCCGCTGACCAAGCCCGCCGTGAGCGCCGAGCGCATCCCGCTTGAAAAGGACTTTTCCTCACTGCCCCTTAAAAACGACTTCCTTGCCCTCCTAAACGGCAGGGAGAGCCGCCGCGTATACACGGACGCCCCCCTGTCCCTTACGGAGCTGTCCTTTTTGCTGTGGGCGACGCAGGGCGTAAAATCCATCCGCGGCGACAACTACGCCACCTTGCGCACCGTTCCCTGCGGCGGCGCAAGACACGAGTTTGAGACCTATCTGCTGCTTAGCAACGTGGAAGGCCTTGCTGCAGGACGGTATCACTATCTGCCCTTGGAGCACGCGCTGGAGCCGCTTGGTGCGGTGGAGGAGCTTAACAGCGTTGCTTGCGACGCGTTGGCGGGGCAGGGCTGGGCCGCTAAGGCTGCCGCGCTGTTCTGCTGGTCGGTGGTGCCGTATCGGGCGGAGTGGCGCTACGGCGTGCACGCGCACCGCATCATACCCATCGATCTGGGACACATCGGCGAAAACCTCTATCTGGCGTGCGAGGCGCTGGGCTTGGGCACCTGCGGCGTGGGCGCTTTCGATCGGGAGGCGCTGGACGCGCTCTTCCAATTGGACGGCGAAGAGGAGTTTTTCGCGTACACCCAGCCCGTCGGCCGCATCGCCAAGGCGGATGAAGAAAAAGAGGCGGCGTTTTACGCGCATCTAAAGAAAAAATAGGGTATTCCTTCCGTTTTGTGGAATAGTTGCAGGCTGCGCTTGCTTTCCCGCAACTTTTCCAAAACGGAGCCAAAATGTATAACATTCAGTAATATACATATATAAATCGATCCCCGATCGCCTCATTTCGTCTGCGATGCACCTGATTTTAGGGAAGCTAAAATTACCCTTTAGGGAAAGAAGTCGTATTATGAAAACACCAAAAAACGCCACATATAGGCGATTTTTGGGTGTTTCACCTTTCGTGTACCTTTTCTGTGAATTCGTACAATTTTAACTCTGTATGCCGAAAAAAAGCGTGTGCTACAATATGCATGTGCCGAAGGGAAAAAGGACACGAGTGGGAGGAGAAGATGACGAAGTTTCACATTTTGACTGTCGACGACAACCCGACTTTTGCGGAATCCATCCGATCGTTCCTGGTCGCGCAGGACCGCATAGCCTCCGTCGATGTGGCGGCCGATGGCCGTGAGGCGCTCAAAAAAATGGGGGAAAAGCGCTATGACGCGGTGACGTTGGATCTGATCATGCCCAACATGGACGGGCTTGCCGTACTGGAGCAGATCCCCGCCATCCTGGGTGCGGGTGCGCCGCCTGTTGTGGTGGTGTCCGCGCTGCGCAGTGAATCCATGGTGCGGCGCTGCTGCCAAGTGGGAGCGCGCTACTACATGGTCAAGCCCGTGGAGGCGGAAACGCTGTACAAGCGGCTCATTCAGATGCTCGATCACGAGCAGGCCAAGGGCGGCGTGGTGGCATACGGACAGACGCCGCGCACCTTTGACGAGAAGGTCTCCGCCGTATTCTTGGTGGCGGGCATCCCCGCGCACATCAAGGGCTATCACTACCTGCGTGAGGGCATCCGCATGGTCTATGAGGATCCCGACCGCATCAACCGCATCACAAAGGAGCTGTATCCCGGGATCGCCCGCCGTTTCGACACCAGCGCAAGCAAGGTCGAACGTGCCATCCGACACGCCATCGAGGTGGCATGGACGCGGGGAAAGATCGAAAACATCAACGCCCTGTTCGGGTACAACATTTACGGCAAGAACGACAAGCCCACCAACGGCGAGTTCATCGCCTTGGTAGCGGACAAGCTCCTTTTGGAGGAGCAGAGCCGTAAGGCGGGCTGACGCCTTGCCCCGCCGACGGACGCGCCGCCTACGGGCAAGGGCGCGGCCGCGGCAAAAGAAGCTTGCAGGAGAAGCCCCGTCTCCTTGCAGGAATGCCCCAACCTCATGATCCGTGGAATGCCGCTGTTGGCCCCCCGACAGCGGCATTTCACATTTTTTCCACAAGGACGCGAGGGCATATACGCCCAAAACCCGTACATTTGTGGATAAAGCGGTGGATAAAGTGGATAAATCCCGTGGAAAACGGTGGAAAACTCGTAAAAACCACGCTTGCACAGCTTCCTTCATTTTTATATTCAGCCTTTGTTTACGCGCAGTTAACAACTCTGTTGCAGAAATTGGAGTAAAATGAGGAGCATACAAATTCGAAAGGGGCGCAGCTTACGCCCGTTTCGCTTATGGGAGCAAGCTATGAAAAAACGGAAGCACACGCTGCCAAACGACTTGACGGCGACTTCAAAAGAAAATAGCGCAGCGGCCGCGCCCCCGCAGGGGAACAGGCCGAGTATGGACGAGGCGATCCTGTTGGACGCCTTGGCCTTTCAACGCGAAGCAAAGGCGGACGGGGAGAGCGCAAAGGCATACGCCGCAGACGCCAAGCCCGAAACGGCAGGTGCGAAGGCAGATACCGAGAACGCCAAGGCAGACACGCCGCGCATTGCCATCACTCTTCCTGCCGCCGAAGCAGGCGACAAGCAAGCAAAAAAGGGCGGTACTGTGCAAACAGAGCAGCCGTCCGAAGCTACAAGGCCGCAGGACGCCGCCGACGTCGCCGCAAAAGCCAAATCCGACAAGGCAAGCGCCAAGGCAGACGCTTCGCGCATTGCCATCACCCTTCCTGCCGCCGAAGCAGGCGACACGCATGCAAAAA
>CAZBBX010000011.1:0-38196 GCA_964490325.1 uncultured Oscillospiraceae bacterium | reverse complement strand
TCGCGCATTGCCATCACCCTTCCTGCCGCCGAAGCAGGCGACACGCATGCAAAAAAGAGCGGGAAGACGCAAACGGAGCAGCCGTCCGAAGCCGCAGCCGCCTCAGACACGGAAAAACCTGTATCCGACAAGGCAAGCGCTAAGGCAGACGCCTCGCGCATTGCCATCACCCTTCCTGCCGCCGAAGCAGGCGACACGCATGCAAAAAAGAGCGGGAAGACGCAAACGGAGCAGCCGTCCGAAGCCGCAGCCGCCTCAGACACGGAAAAACCTGTATCCGACAAGGCAAGCGCTAAGGCAGACGCCTCGCGCATTGCCATCACCCTTCCTGCCGCCGAAGCAGGCGACACGCATGCAAAAAAGAGCGGTACTGTGCAAACAGAGCAGCCGTCCGAAGCTACAAGGCCGCAGGACGCCGCCGACGTCGCCGCAAAAGCCAAATCCGACAAGGCAAGCGCCAAGGCAGACGCTTCGCGCATTGCCATCACCCTTCCTGCCGCCGAAGCAGGCGACACGCATGCAAAAAAGAGCGGGAAGACGCAAACGGAGCAGCCGTCCGAAGCTACAAGGCCGCAGGACGACGCCTACAGCGCCGCAAATACCAAATCAGACAAGGCAGACGCCGCCTCCGACGCCGCAAAAGCGCCAAACGCGAACGCCTCGAAACCTGCTGCCGACGGCGAAAAGGGCGTCAGCCGCAAGCGGAAGATCCTCACCTGGGTCATCGTTGGCGTCATCCTGCTGGCCTGCGCCGCGATCGCCCTCCTTCTGACCCGCGGCGGCGAGCTGAACGCCGTTGGCGTGCGCAGCATCTTCATCAGCGTGCAGGTCACGCAGGCGCCCGAGGAGCATGAGCTGACCGTTGACACGACGGCTACGCCCACCGCGCTGCCTACGCCCACGCCTTCGCCAACGCCCACGCCCCTGCCCACGCCTGAGCCGACCATCCACCCCGAAAACGGCAACGTCTTAAGCCCCGGGATGAGCGCAGGCGTGATGAAGGACATTCAGATCCGCCTGATGGAGCTGGAATACTTGGACTTCGATCAGCCCGAGGAGCTGTATGACGATGGCGTGCGCAGCGCGATCATCGCTTTTCAAAGCCGCGTTGGGCTGACCGCCACCGCCGACATTGACGCAGCGACCTATGAGGCGCTGTTTTCGCCCGACGCCCCCACCTACGCGGTCATGCAGGGCGATGAGAACGACGAGGTCTACATCATCGAGGAACGGCTGTACGAGCTGGGCTACCAGACCACAGAGCCGAACGAGACCTTTGAAGCGGACACCGCCAACGCCGTTCGCCGCTTCCGCAGCCGCAACAGCTTAGCCGCAGGCGATACCATCGACGCGGCGGCGTTCGAGGTGCTGCTGGGCGAGGACACCGTGTCCAACTACTTTGGCATCGGCGACAAGAGCGACGAGATCCAAAGCTACCAGACCCTTTTGTACAAGTTTGGCTACCTTGTGGGCACGCCGGACGGCGTGTACGGCAAGCTCACAGCTGCCGCCGTGCGCCGCTATCAGGAGGACAAGGGCTTGGTCGTGGACGGCTGCTTGGGGCAAAGCACGATCGCCGCGCTGAAGGCCGACAACGACGCCTTCTACTTTGTCCACGGTATGCAGGGCGACGACGTCAAGCACATCCAAGAACGCTTGGCGCACTACGGCTACCTCAGCACCTCGCAGGCCACAGGTTACTTTGGCGATCTGACGCAGGCTGCCGTCAAGGCGTTCCAAAAGCGCAACAGCCTCACGCAGGACGGCAAGGTGGGCTACAAGACGCTGCTCAAGCTCAACGCGGACAACGCCAAGAAGGCCGCCGCAACGAGTTCCGGAAGCTCCGGTTCGGGCGGCTCAAGCTCGGGTGGTTCAAGCTCGGGTTCGGGCAGCTCAAGCTCGGGCGGTTCAAGCTCCGGTTCCTCGTCAAGCGCGGGGGACAGCGGCACCGCCACGGGCAGCACCATCAACTATGGGCAGGGTGTGGACGCCTTCATTGCCATTGCGCAGAGCAAGCTTGGTTGCCGATATGTTCGCGGCGCCAAGGGTCCCAACACCTTTGACTGCTCCGGTTTTGTCTACTGGTGCCTCAATCAGGCGGGCGTCAACCAAAGCTACATGACCAGCACGGGCTGGCGCAGCTGCTCCCGCTATCAGCGCATCAACTCCTTTAGCGACCTAAAGCGCGGCGATGTACTGGTGTTCAGCGGCACAGGCTCGGGCAAGGGTCATGTGGGCATCTATCTGGGCGACGGAAGGATGATCGATGCAGGCAGCAGCGCAGGCAAGGTCGTCATCCGCAGCAGCATCTACACCAACTACTGGACGAACCACTTCTTGATGGCCTACCGCATTTGGGACTGAGAAAAAGTAAAAAAAAGGAAAGCCGCAGCTTTCCTTTGCATCCCTTTAGAAGATGCGCATCGGCACGATCAAGTACGCGTATCGGTCTCCCTGCACCGGTCGGAACACGCAGGGACTGATGTTCGTTGTAAACTCCATGTAGACCTTTTCGTCCTCTATGGCGCGAAGGATGTTGATACAGTACTTGGGGTTAAACGCGATGTCGATGGGATCGCCCACGACCGTCAGTTCAAAATCGTCCTCCAGCTTGCCAAGGATGCTTTCCGCTTTCACGGTCAGGCAGTTTTCGCCAACGGAAAAGATGATACTGTTGCTTCCGCCTCTGGCGATGAGCTGCGCACGATCCACGGATTGCAGGATCTCCTCACGGTCGATCAGCACGCGGGTACGGCAGTCGACGGGGATCAGGCGGCGATAGTCGATGTAATTGCCGTCCAACAGGCGTGCGATCAGGCAAAGCTCGCCAAGATCGACCTTGATATGCGTCTTGGTGAAGGACAGGGTGATCTCGTCCTTGTCGGTCTCCTCCATCATGTGCGCGATCTCCATGAGCGTCTTGCCCTGCACGATGGTGCTGCGTTCGCCCATGCTGTGATCAAAGCTCGCGTGCCGCAGCGCCAGATGATAGGAATCGGTCGCAACAAGCGTCAGGTCGTTGCCCTTTGTTTCCACCAGACCGCCTGCAATGAAGGGGCGGCTGTCCTCTGCAGACAGGGCAAACGCGCTACGTTCGATCATTTCGCGGCACAGCTCGCGATCCATCGTAAGGTCATCTCTGTCCTTTCCAAAGCTCATCTCGGGAAAGCTGTCAAAGGCAATGCACTGCACCTGATTTTTGGTGCTTGCGCAGCGCAGATACAGGGTCATGCCCTCGGTCGTAACGTTTACTTCCCCCTGCGGCAGCTTGCGCAGGATCTCAGGAAACAGCTTGCCGGGCACGACGCAGCGACCCTCCTCCTCGACCATGCAGGGCAAAAAGCATTCCTTTTGCAGCATCAGATCAGAGCAGAGCAGCCGTACGCTATTTTCCTTGGCCTCGATAAGGATGCCGTCCAGTACGGGCATGGTGGAGCGCAGCGGCAGCGCCTTTGTGACGGACAGTACGCCCGTTTGGAAGTCTTTGGTCTCAAAACGGAATTTCATGGGGTCTCCTCCTTTAAGATTTGCGCCCCGCCCGAAGCGCAAGCGCGTGTGTGTAGTAACAAAGTAGCAGTAGCAGTAGGCGGCGGGAAACGGTGGAAAAGCGCCCCTTTTCCCCTGCACGGCACGGATTTTTGCGGTGGGAAAGCCTGTGCGCTTTAGGTGGACAAAGGCGGGGGTTGTCCAAACTATCCCCGAAGCGCCCACCTTCCACAGCGTCTCCACCGACTTTCCACAGGGTTTATCCACAATATGTGGATGAAACAGGGGGTATAAACGGCGGGTAAAAAGGGACTGCAGCGGAGCAGGCTACGCCTACTCCATCAGGTAGCCCGTCACATCTTCCACCTTTTTCTTGAACGCGGGATCCTCGTCGATCATGGCTGCGATGCGGCCGCAGGCGTTCATGACGGTGGTGTGATCGCGGCCAAACTGCGCAGCGATGCGCTTGTACGGCAGGCTTAAAAGGCTGTGCATGAAGTACATGGTCAGCTGCCGCGGCACGACGATCTCGCGGTCACGCCGCTGCGAAAGCATGCTTTCCTGCGTCACGCCAAAGTAAGAAGAGACCGTCTCCTTGATGCGCTCGGGCGTCAGCTCGGCGCGCTTGGTCTCGGGCATGATCTCCTTGAGCGCTTCCCTTGCAAGCGTGATGTCGGGGCTGCGCTTTTTTAAGGCGGAATACGCAATGACGCGGTTTAGGCTGCCCTCCAGCTGACGGATGTTGCTCTTGACATTTTCCGCAATAAACTGGATCACCTGATCGTCCACATCCACCTTTTCGATCTGGGCGCGGTTGCGCAAAATGGCAATACGCGTTTCGATGTCGGGCGGCTGGATGTCCGCAATAAGACCCTGCTCGAAGCGGGAGCGCAGACGCTCCTCCAAGGCGGAGATCTCCTTTGGCGGCCGATCCGAGGAGATGACGATCTGTTTGCCGGCGTTGTACAGCGTGTTGAAGGTGTTAAAAAATTCCTCCTGCGTCTGCTGCCTGCCCGACAGAAACTGGATATCGTCGATCATCAGCACGTCCATGTTGCGGTAGCGCTGCCGAAACTCGATGTTTTTGCCTGCGCGTAAGGCCTCGATCAGCTCGTTGGTGAAGGCCTCGCTGGTGACGTACATAACCTTTGCGCCGATCTTTTCCGCCTGTACCGCGTGGCCGATGGCGTGCATCAGGTGGGTCTTGCCCAAGCCCACGCCGCCGTAGAGGAACAGGGGATTGTACACCATGCCGGGCTTGTTGGCAACCGCCACCGCCGCCGCGTGTGCCAAGGAGTTGGAACCGCCTACGACAAAGGTGTCGAAGGTGTACTTGGGATTGAGGGAAAAGGCGTTGACATTGGTGTCCTCCGCGATCCGCACAAAATCCGCGCGTTGGTTGGGTACAATCAAAAGCACGTCCAGAACGTCGGGAAAGGCGCTCAAGACCGCGCTGCGCAGGTAGTCGTAGTAAAAATCCGTCAGGGTGCGCTTGGTCGTGTCGTCGGGCGCCTGCAAGACAAAGATGCTGTTTTGCACGATGACGGGATCCAGCGGATCGATCCATTTATGAAAACTCATCGCCGTGATCTTCGGTCGGATCAGATCCTTGGCGTGAGCCCAGCTTTGCTTAATGTCCTCCATGATACTCTCCAATTCGGCTGCGTCGCGTTGAGCAAGGTATATCTAACAAAGCGATACCCCGCCCAATCATATACAGTATAACAGAAATTTAGCCAATTGCAAAGCCTATTTCGCATTCCGTCCATTTTTCGGGGGAATTTTCACAAAGGCCACTGATAAACACATAGGAATATACAAATTTGTGAAAAGAAGGATTGCAAAATCCCTGTGATTTTGGTATAGTAAACTACCACACGGATAGGCTTATAGGCGGAAAGGAGGCGCAATATGGCGCGGTATGTTCGAAAACTTGTCCTTGCTGCGGCGCTGCTGCTTCTTTTAGGCTGCCTTGCCTGCAGCGAAAAGGGCGAGCTTGTAGCGCTGGAGACCGAAGCGCCCAAGCCCACGCCCACCGCCACCGCGACCCCCGTGGAGAGCAGCATCAAGGCAGAGCCTACCCAGCTGACCCTTACGCTGCCCCCCGCCACGGCAACCCCAACTCCCGCAGCAACGGCCGCGCCGACAGCCGACCCCTTTGCGGGTTACGAGCTGCATTATCACGAAAGCAGCACTGACTTTTTCTACGTCAAGCTGACGGAGGAGCTGAAGACGCGCATCACGGGCTTAAGCTATCCCGCTGACGATCGCGGCGCACCCATCGACTATGACGAGCTGCGCTATATCCACATCCTGTATGTGGATTTCGATGGCGTAACGCACGAAGGCGAGCTGATCGTCAACCGTCTCGTGGCTGCGGAGGTGACAGACATCTTCTATCAGCTCTATAAGGCGAGCTACCCCTTGGCGTCCGTGCGCTTGGTGGACGATTACGGCGAGCCGTTCAACGACAACCTGTCCATGGCGGACAACAACAGCTCGGCGTTCTGCTTCCGCAAGGTGA
This sequence comes from uncultured Oscillospiraceae bacterium, assembly GCA_964490325.1. Lineage (GTDB taxonomy): Bacteria > Bacillota > Clostridia > Christensenellales > CAG-138 > DAOPJM01. Next base: position 32,186 of record CAZBBX010000011.1, on the reverse strand, counting down.
CGGGCTCCAACAAGTATTCCCGCCACGCCTACGGCCTTGCCATCGACATCAACCCCGTCATGAACCCCTACATTGACGGCAGCCGCGTTGCCCCTGCCGCGGGAGAGGCTTACTTGGATCGCTCCTTGAAGCTGCGCGGCATGATCGATCACAGCGACCTGTGCTACAAGCTGTTCATCTCCTACGGTTGGACCTGGGGCGGGGATTTTCGCGGCGACAAGGACTATCAGCATTTCTCCAAAACGGTGGAGGGCTACGATTGATGCTTACTAACGAGGCGCTCCTTGCTGCGATCGAGGCACGGGAGAACAGCTATCAAACGCAGGAGCCTAAGGGCTTTGTGGCGCTGCTGCCGCGTAAACGGCTTCAGATCGACGCAAGTACGCGCACGGCGCTGTTTGCCTTTGCCACCGAGCAATGGATGCGAAACCCTGCAAACATGCTGCACGGCGGCGTCTTAGCTTCGTTTTTCGACAACGCGATGGGCATTTTGACCCACGGCTTTCTTGCCGAAAATGAAAGCGCCGTCACGGCGGAGTTGCAGCTTTCCTATCTGCACGGCGTGGCCATCGGCGAGACGGTGTATATTGCGGTAACGGTCGAATCCCTCGGCAGCAGGCTCGTTCGCCTGCACGCGGAGGCCTATACGGACGAAAACCTGACGCGGCTTGCGGCGACCGCGCATGCCTGTTATTGCCGCGTATAGCTATGGAAACTATGACTGAAACAGAAAAAATGATGGATCGGGCGGAGGCTTTCTATGCCAATGATCCCATCCTGTATGTGGACATGCACGAATCCGTCAAGCGCGGCTTGGGAACGCTCCTGTACGCCGCTGCGGATGGGGTGCTGTTGTTTGAGGCGGAGGACGGCTGCCGGCGCGGCGGCTTTGCTACCGTGGAGGCGGCAGAACGTGTGCTGACTGCCTATATGCCCAAATCAAGGGATGACTTTCACGCCTTTATCGCGCATGACGAAGCTGCGCGCATTACCGCTGCTCGTCTTTATCCCGAAATGGACGGTATGAATCCCTGCCTGCAATGCGCCTACCTCGGCAAGGAAGCGCCTAAGGTCGATACGGCGGTGGACATTCGCATTTTGGAAGAGAAGGATCTGCCCCTTGCCCACGCGCACTATCAGCTTATCGACAGCATAGAGTTCCTTGCGGAACGAAGGAATGCAGGCGCGCTGTTCGGCGCCTATGAGGGCGAAACGCTCTTAGGCTTTGCGGGTTGGCATGAGGACGGCGCCGTAGGGATGCTTGAGGTGCTGCCGCAGTATCGCCGCAGGCACATTGGCGCCGCGTTGGATGCGTACTGCATACAGCGGCAGCTTGACAGAGGCTGGACGCCCTACGGACAGATCATCCTCGGCAACGAAGCCTCGGTGCAGATGCAGGAGCGTTTGGGCTATACCCTGAGCCGCGGCAAGCTGTACTGGATGTTTTAAAGCAGCCGCCAACAAGCAATTGTTCCACGTGGAACAACGGTCATAAACAGTAGTTTTCCACACAGAGGAGCAAAAAGACGAGCAGCTGCCCGTCTTTTTTGATCTCCTATTTTAGAAATTCCTACTTCTTCCACACCGTCTCGCCGCCGCGTATCGTGCGCAGGATCTTCACCTTTGCCAAGTCGGCAGGTGGGGTGCGGCGAATATCCTCGCTGAGCTGAACAAAGTCGGCACGTTTCCCCACGGCGATGGAACCCCATTCCTGCTCCTTGCCGTATTGATACGCTACCGAGGATGTGACGCCTGCAAGCGCACTTGCAAAGTCCACGCATTCCTCCGCGCCCAATACGCGACCCGTCTGCGTTTTGCGGGTCATGGCGCAGGAGAGCGTCTCCAACATGTCGGGTGCAACAACGGGGGAGTCCTGATGCAGTGTGAACTTGAGACCCTCCGCCTGTGCGGACGCTAAGGGGCTGATGCGGCTTGCGCGCTCCTCGCCCAGCTGCGCAGCATGCGTCTCGCCAAAGTGCAGCACATGCGCCACAAAGAAGGAAGGGATCACGTTCAGGCGCTTCAGCTCCGGCAGTTGATCCAAGCCGCAAAGCTGCGCATGGATCAGCACGGGACGAGTGTCCTTGAGAGAGGGCCACAGCGCCTCGGCAGCTGACAGGCAGCGGATATACTGCGCGATGGCGGCGTCACCGTTGGCATGCACCAGTGTTTGCAAGCCGTTCCTTGCAGCAAAATGGAAGAAATCCGTAAGGGCGGCGTCGTTCTGCGTGGGATAGCCGCGCTCATCGCTCCCCAAGTAGGGGCTGCGCAGATAGGCAGTCTTGGCTTGGGGCGAGCCGTCCAAAAAGCCCTTGATCCCGCCGATCTGAAAAGGTGCGCGCTCCACGACAAAGGCCTTGCGCGCCTCTGCATAGCAGTCCCTGTCGGGATAGCCGATGACGTCAAGATACGGCGCGTTCGTTTTCAACAGCTGTTGATAGAGAGGGATCAGCTCCTTAACAAGCATACCCTCCTGCACCGCGACAACACCGTGCGAGGCATACAGCTCCTGCGCCTTTTTGAAAGCGCCAAGGATGCGCTTTTCATCCGGCATGGGCAGCGCTTTCAAAGCCGCAAAGCACGCTGCTTCCTCCAAAACGCCCGTCAGACGGCCGTTTTCCCGCTGCAGCTTTCCGCCTGCCGGATCCGCGCTTAAGTCATCAAGACCAAGACGGAGCAGCGCCTCGCTGTTCGCCTGCGCGGTGTGCCCCGAGCGATGCTGCAAAAGGATCGGTCTGCCCGCAGAAACGGCGTCCAGCTCCGCCTTGGTCGGCGCTCCGTCAGGCAGCTTTTCGGGCTCGTACGAAGCGGGACTAAGCCAAGCGTCGAGCGGCAGGCTTGGGTCGGATGCAAAACGGCGCAGTCGTTCCAGCAGCTCCGCCTTGGTCTTTACGGTGGAAAGATCGGGCTGTAAGAGCCGCATGGCGACTTGGGATAGATGGCTGTGCGCATCCAAGAAGGCGGGGGCAAGGGCGGCGCCCTTCAGATCGATGGGCTTTGCCTTGGGCGCTTGTGCAAGCAGGACGCTTTTTTCACCGATGGCGCGGATGACGCCGCCGCGTACAAGGACGGCTTCCGCCGTCTGCCCGTTCTCCGCAAGGATAGGGCCTCCAAAATACAGTTGTTCCATAGGGTCCTCCTTTCTCGTTTTGATACAATTGTTCCACGTGGAACAGGCGTTCAAGTGTTGCTTTCTATGACGCTGCCTTCATTCATGGCAAAGGCGTTCTTGGCAAGGCGGCGGTTGAGGGCGGCATACTGTGCGCGCTCCTCGTCGCTAAAACCGCTGAAGAGCTGGGTCAGGATCTTGCTGCGCAGGTGGTGGAGCTCCTTTGCGAGGGGCTTAACGGTGGGCGTGAGCAGCAGGTGCTGTATCCGCCTATCCCGCAGATCGCGTGTCCGCTCGATATATCCCTTCACAAGCAGGGATTCGACGGCCTGTGATACGTTGGCCTTGGGCAGACGGCGCAGTACAACGATATCCCCCGCAGTGTCATGATGCGGATGGTCAATGAGGAAGGACAGCACCATCAGCTCGTTGCGCGTGAGTTGAAACTGTTTTGCCAGCTCCTCGCGCTTGCGATCGATGCGCTTCATCACCTCGCCGATCTCGTCAAAGTATCTGTCGCGCTCCATTTGCCCCTCCGAAATAGTTTATTTATAAACTATTATATCGCAATAAACGCCCGCGTCAAGGGAGAAAAGTGGCATTTCTGTGACGAAAAAGTAAGAGATTTGACGAAGTACCGTAAGCGGCGATCCCTAAGGCGAGCGCTTATTATAAACGACAAAAAAGCTCTGCGAACGCCGCAGTGGCGCGCAGAGCAAAAGGAGCGGTAAAAGGATTAGCGCGGCTTGCGCCTTGGCGGGGCGTCCCCTGCTTCAAAGCGGCTGTCCGTGCCATACTCATGTTCGGGGCCGTTGCCAAGCATGTCTTCCGCAGAAAGATATCGCCGCGAGGTAGCGGCATGTTTGCGAGGCGATTTGTGCAAGGTCGAAGTAAAGTCGACCTCCTCGGCGTCGGGAAGCACAGGTGCGTCTGCGAACGCCGCAGTGGCGCGCAGAGCAAAAGGAGCGGTAAAAGGATCAGCGCGGCTTGCGCCTTGGCGGGGCGTCCCCTGCTTCAAAGCGGCTGTCCGTGCCATACTCATGTTCGGGGCCGTTGCCAAGCATGTCTTCCGCAGAAAGATATCGCCGCGAGGTAGCGGCATGTTTGCGAGGCGATTTGTGCAAGGTCGAAGTAAAGTCGACCTCCTCGGCGTCTGGAAGCACAGGTGCGTCGTCCTCATCAAGAGAGGCGGAAACAGGCGCAGCTGCCTTTTTGCGCTTAGGAACGATCCCTGCGCAGGGCAGGGGGGCGTCCGAATCGTCATAGCCGCTGCCGCGCTCGGCAGTCCTTTGCGGGGCGTCAGAGGCGACACGGACGGGTGCGTCAGCGGGAAGCTCGTATTGCGAGCTGACGCCGCGGTCGCCTGCATCGATGCTTTCATCAGGGGGCTGTTCATCATCCGTCCGAGCGCCGCCCCAAAGCAGGTACTTTATATAGCACTGCCCCTTGGGGCGCACATAGTAGGCGCGGCTGTCGTTGGCCGTGTAGCGATAGGTCCACAGTACATGCACCAGTACAAATACGCAGGCCGTAACAGCGCGGCCGAGGAATATGACGGCGATGGTATATCCACCTACGCTAAAGCCTCTTTTCAGATAGAAGGAGTCGGTCTCTGCGACCAAGCTGCCGTAAAAGTAGGGACCGTCGCTGACAAGGGAGCTGAAGATAAGATACCCGCATACCAAGACGGCATACAGCAGGAAGGGGATGCGGGATTCGATGCGGCCTCGCCGATACAAAAGCAGCAGCAAAACGCAGCCGAACAGCAGCAGCGGGTAGATGTACGCGAACAGCGTATAATGTGCGTGGGAGTAGCAGAGGCGCAAGCCTTGAAACAGGGAAAATAGCAGCATCGGCAGGCACAGCAGGCGGGGTTCCTTGCGATCCAGCAGCAGGCAGGGCAAAAGGAGCAGCAAAAACAGCGTCTCTGCGTCGATCTCCAAGCCGAACGAAGCAGCGCCGCGATTGCGGGAATCCAAGGTTATGGAAAGGCAGGACAAAAGAGCAAGAAGAAAAACAGCCAGCAGCAGCGCGACAGGTGCGCTGCGGCCCACGGGGACACGCAGGGGCTTGCGCGCTTGATGGTGAAACCGTTGACTGTTGCGAAACGCCTTACGGCCTTTGCTTTTAGAGCCCATATCGATCCCTCCAATGGGTATGCAAGCAGCTTATAAAACCAAACGTATTGTAGCATATGTCCACGAAGCTTGTCAACGAGAACGTAGCCTGTTCCACGTGGAACAAGGATTGCGGCAGCCTGACGTTCTATGCTATACTGTTTGTAATAGGAAGAGAGGGCGAGATGGAAGCGTTTTTGCAGCTGCCGCGCACACCCATCGAGGCGGGTTGGTCAACGGATCAAAAGTATTGCGTCACGGCGCGGTCTGGGGAGCGCTTTTTGCTGCGCATCTCGCCGATAGAAAAATTTGAGAAGCGGCAAAACACCTTTTCCATGCTGCAGCTGCTTGCGAAAAAGGGCTGGGCGGTCAGCCGTCCCCTTGCCTGCGGCGCTTGTGAGGAGGGGGCGTACCTGTTGCTTTCGTGGGTCGAGGGCGAGCCTGCCGAAAAGGTGCTTGCGCGCAGCACGCAAGAGGAGCAGTATCGCTTGGGCAGGAGCGCGGGGACGCTGCTTAAGGCCATTCACGCCCTGCCTGCTCCCGCCGACGCCGAGCCGTGGCAGCCGCGTTTTGGCCGTAAGCTTGACCGCAACATCCGCCTGTATGAGGACTGCCCCGTAAAGCCCCAAGACGGCGAGGCGCTTATTGCGTATATAAATGAAAATCGCGGCTTGCTTAACGGCAGACCGCAGTGCTATCAGCACGGTGATTTTCATGTGGGGAATTTTTTGATCGGCGCTGACGGAGCGCTCTCTGCCATCGATTTTGACCGCGACGATCACGGCGATCCGTGGGAGGAGTTCAATCGCCTTGTCTGGAGCGCGCAGTGTGCGCCGCCCTTTGCCTGCGGACAGATCGACGCTTACTTTGCGGACGCGATCCCGCCGAACTTTTGGCGGCTTATGGCGCTGTACATGGCAAGCAACGCGCTTTCGTCCACGCCTTGGGCGCTGCCGTTTGGAAAGGAGCAGACGGAGATCATGCTGCGGCAGGTGAAGGAGCTTGTCACTTGGTTTGACGGGATGCGCGAACCCGTGCCGCGTTGGTATCGGGACAACGCGTTTCATGGCAAGTAACGCGCTTTCGTCCACGCCTTGGGCGCTGCCCTTTGGAAAGGCGCAGACGGAGATCATGCTGCGGCAGGTGAAGGAGCTAAGTGCTTGGTTTGACGGGATGCACGAACCCGTGCCGCGTTGGTATCGGGAAAAGGCGTTTCCTATTAGCATATGAGGCGCTGCGGCTTTTCATACGCCTGCCTTGTGCGCAATTTTTGTCCAATTACGGAAGGAGGGTGGAAAGTTTTTCCCCGATGTGCTACAATGCCGCTATGAAACGCTTTCTTGGTCTCATCCTTCCTTTGCTGCTCCTTGTCTGCGCCGCTTGCGGTCCGCAGGCAGGCAGCGTGCTGACCGTTACGGCGTCGCCCCAAGCAAGCCCTGCGCCTACGCCGACCCCTACGGCCGCACCCACCGCAACAGAGGAGCCCACGCCAAGCCCCACGCCCACACCCGTCCCCTTGGAGGCGCGGCTGATGGCGTATGTGCAGGCGCTCACGACCGAGGAAAAGCTCGGTCAGCTCTGCATGTTCGGCTTTTCGGGCACGAATGGCGTCAGCAGCAGCTTTGCCGCCCTGATGGAACAGTACCATATCGGCGGGGTGGCGCTGTACGGCGAGACCAACACCATGCGCACGGACAGCGACGGGGGCTTTGCCCGTGCCGAGACGCTCTGCGCCGACCTTACTGCGCACAACGCGTCCACTATCCCACTTGTCATCGCGTTGGATGTGGAGGGGGGCAATGTGACGCGCTTCCGCTGGTCGCCCTCTCTCAAGTCGGCGCGAGCCTTGGGCGATGCAAACGACGAGGACGGGGCATATACGCAGTTTTTGCGCGTGGGCGAAACGCTCGTGTCGCTGGGCGTGAACCTCGACCTTGCGCCTGTATTGGATGTCGCGAAGGATCCGGATGCGACATTTTTGGGACGCCGCATCATCTCCAAGGACGCGGACACGACGAGCCGTATCGGGCTTGCCTGCATCAACGGTCTGCACGACGGCGGCTGTCTCACGGCGGTCAAGCATTTTCCGGGGCATGGCGCGACCAATCTGGACAGCCACAGCAGCACTCCGGAGGTCAACAAGAGCTTGGAGGAGCTGCGCGCTTACGAGCTTGTGCCGTTCGCGGCGGCGGCAGGCAGCACCGACGTGGTGCTGGTCGCGCATATCCTCTACCCGCAGCTGGATGGCGAACGCATCGCGTCCCAGTCCTATCCCATCATCACGGAGCTGCTGCGCGGCGAGTTGGGCTTTGACGGCGTGGTGATGAGCGATGATTTTCGTATGGCGGGGCTGCGGAACACGGCAAGCTTGGGCGAGGCGGCGGTGCGTTTTATCCTTGCGGGGGGCGATCTGATCCTCTGCGGCGCGAACGCGGGGTATCAGCAGCAGATCCTAAACGGGCTGTACGCGGCGCTTGCGGACGGAACGATCAGCGAGGAGCGGCTCAACGAGAGCGTGTTCCGCGTCCTGCGGATGAAGCTGAAGATCGCGGACTTTGGCGTATAGAAGGACGAACATGAGACAAATATGTCTCATGAGAAGGGTAAACGAATGAACAAACGGCTGATCCTGTTGCTGCTCCTGCTGCTGTTGGCAGGCGGGAGCGGATGCGACAAAAATGACGCAAGTACGGCCATAAACACGGCTGCGCCCACGGTAAGCGCGGCTGCGGTGCAAGCGCCCGTGACCACGCCCGCGCCCTATGACGAGCCGTTTTCCTATGAAGCGATGGACGGGGACGAGCTGTTCGGGGCTTTGCGGATCGCGCTGCCGCTCCCGGAGGGCGCCGAGGACGTCTGTTTTGCGCGAATCCTGACCCGCGGCGGCGTGGACGCGGCCGAGGCTCGCTTTACCTATGACGGCCGCGACTGCCGCTATCGGGCGGCGTACACCACGGACGAGCAGAACCTTGCCGACGACAACGCCGATTACCCGGAGATCTATTGGCGGGAGTATGCGGGGCAAAGCTACTGCCTGTGCTGCGGTACGGGCTTGGGGCGCGTGCAGTGGTACGAAAAAAACAGCGGCACAAGCCGCAGCCTGCTCATCGTTTCGGACGCAACGGAGGAGAGCTTGGACACCCTTGCAACGCTGTTGATGGGCTTACTGCAGCAGTAAGCCAAGCAAATATGGGAGGAAATGAAAATGTTTGATGCGAGATCGACCAAGGACGCCTGCGTCCGCTGGATCCAAGACTGGTTTAACGAGAACGGCAGGGGCTGCAACGCGGTGCTGGGCGTTTCGGGCGGGAAGGACAGCTCCGTCACGGCGGCGCTGCTCACGGAGGCGCTGGGGCGCGACCGCGTCATAGGCGTGCTGCTGCCCAACGGCGTGCAGGCGGACATCGACGTCTCCCGCCGCGTGATCGCGTTTTTGGGCATCGAAAGCTGCACCATCAACATAAAAGGCATGTATGACGCGGCGCTGTCGGCGGTGGGCGAAGCCGTGGGCGAGCTGTCCAATCAGACGCGCATCAACCTTGCGCCGCGCCTGCGCATGACGGCGCTGTATGCCCTGTCGCAGTCGCGCAACGGCCGTGTGGCGAACACCTGCAACCTCTCCGAGGACTGGGTGGGCTACTCCACGCGCTACGGCGATGCGGCGGGGGACTTTGCCCCGCTCGGCAAGCTGACGGTGGCGGAGGTCAAGGCCGTCGGGCACGTGCTGGGACTGCCCGCCGACATCGTGGAAAAAACGCCCAGCGACGGGCTTTGCGGCAAGTCGGACGAGGACAATTTGGGCTTTACCTATGCCGCGTTGGACAAGTATATCCGCACGGGGGAGTGCTTGGACGCGGCGCTCAAGGCGCGCATCGATACGCTGCATGTGCGTAACCAATTCAAGCTGGAGCCCATCCCCGCCTTCCCTTACAAGCCGGAGGCATAGCCGTGCTGTACGATATCACGCGGGAGCTGTTCTCCACACCGCCTTACCCCGGGGATCCGTCCTCGGAGCTGCTGCCTATCTATCAGCGGGAGGAACGTGGGTCATTTTTGGTACAAGGTCTGCGCTGCTCCCTGCACGCAGCCACGCACATGGACGCGGCGCTGCATATTCTGCCGAACGGAGCGGACGCGGCGGCGCTGCCGCTGACGGCGGGGATCGGCCCCTGCATCGTTGCACCCTTCCTGCCAGCCTTCCTGCCCAAGCGCCTGCTGCTGCGCGGCAAGCAGCTTTGCAAGGAGGAGGCGCAGCGACTGACGGGGCTGACGCTGATCGGCACGGACACAAACAGCGTTGCGCTGCCGACCGAGGAGGCCGCCGTCCATATCCCCCTGTTGGGGGCGGGCGTGTGCCTGTTGGAAAATTTGGATCTAACTGCCGTGGAGGACGGGGCGTATCACCTCCTTGCGCTGCCGCTGAAGTTAGCGGGAGCCGAAGCCGCCCCCGCTCGCGCCCTTCTCACGGAGGAGACGGAGCCGGACGCCGCCACGCAGGCGGCGCTGGATGCGATGCAGGCAAGAAAATGCCTGCAGGCGGGAGCTTTCCGCTGCGTCCTTGTACGAAACGGGGAGGAACGCACGGCTTTGAGCCGTGGGGTGTCGCCGCTTTTGGACTGGCTGGATGAGCGGGACGCCTTGGAGGGCGCCGCCGTGGCGGATCGCATCGTGGGCAAGGCCGCCGCGCTGCTGTTCGTCTTGGGACGGGTGCGCAGCGTGCACGCGGAGGTCTTGAGCCGCACGGGGCAGGCCGTCTTAGAGCAGTATGCCATCCCCTACAGCTTTGGTACGCTCACGGAGCGCATCCGTAACCGCGACAATACCGACGATTGCCCCATGGAGAAGGCGGTGGCGGACGTGAACGCACCCACCGAGGCCTTGGAGCGGCTGCGGGAGACTCGCGATCGCCTGCGCAGGGGATAGTATCCGTCCGCCTTGTGAAACGGAGCGGCAGCAGGGGACATGAGACAATAATGGGACAATATGGAGGGAAAGCCTTGACAACGGAAGAGATCCTGCGCTGTCATGCACGGCGCTATCCCTTGATGGAGCCGACGGACGCGGTGAAGCTGCTGTATCAGAGTGAGTTTGGCGGCGGGCATCTCATCACCGATCCAATGCAGAGCCTGTTGCGGCTGCAAGCGGAGTTTCGATCGGTGCAAAAACAAGCGGGAGCAGCGCTGACGGAGGACATTGGCGGAGGCCTTGTGCGGGTTCAGCTTGCCGCATTGGATGAGCAGACCCTGCCCTTGGAGCGATTGAATGAGCTGTTTGTTCGCTCTGCAGCCGAGGTACACGGCACCCTGTCCTCATTTTGGGACAAGATAACGCTGCTGTCGATACTGACGCAGGAAGACTGCTTTGCCTTTGACACGACGCTGCTGAAAACCTATTTGGCGGCCTACGAAGCGGCGGGCTGTCCGCCTGTTTCCCATAGTCCCGCCTATAGAAGGGCTTACACACCCGCGTATCGCGTACTGCTCGCGGAGCGGCTGAAGACCGCGCTGCGCGAATGAGCGCTGTTTGATACATGAGACAAATACGCACCATGCAAGGCATGAGAAAGGGAGCAAGATGAACGAGGCAGTGAACAAAGCAACGGTCGAAAGCACAAAAAAGAAGGTCGATTACGAGCATTTCAGCCGCTTCCGCCAACCGCACAACCTGCGCGCCCGCGGCGAGGAGCTGTACTTTTGCCTGCGCTGTGCGGACATGGAAAAGAACCGCTACAGGGAGGATCTGTGGCGGCTGAAGAACGGCGAGCTGCGCCGCCTGACCGACGCAGGCGATGCGGGACAGTACTGGCCGGGGCGTGATGGTCTGCTGTTTCCCGCCCGTCGCAGCGATGCGGACAAGGAGAAGGCCAAGTCCACCCTCCCCTTCACCACGCTGTACTGTCTGCCATATGACGGCGGCGAGGCGCAGCCCGTGCTGACCCTCGACTACGCCGCGGAGGGCTTCCTTTTCCCCGACGGCGGGACGGAGCGCTTCCTGTTTGTGGCGCGTTACTCCCACGCGGACGCAGCCGCGCTTGCGGCGGCGCAGGGCGATCGCGAAAAGGCCTTTGCAGCCCGCAAGCAGGACGCGGACTACGAGGTCTTGGACGAGCTGCCCTACTGGTTCAACGGGGCGAACTACATCAACAAGAGCCGCTCCCGCCTGTACCTGTATGAGCGCGGTACGGTCACACCCCTCACGGACGAGTGGACGAACGTGAACCCGCTGGCCTTGACGCAGGACAAGCTGTATTACGCCTGTGACACCTATCGCGACAGGCAGCACATCACGGATCGGCTGTACGAACTGGATCTGAAAACGCTGTCGGCAACGGAGCTGCTGCTGCCCACGCCCGCAAGCGTGCAGGGGCTGACCGTCCTGTCCGACGGGGCGCAGCTGCTCTTTGCGGGCATTGCCGAAAAGCATGGGCTGAACGAGAACGCCAAGCTCTATCGCCGCGAGACCGACGGCCGCATGACCCTGCTGAACGGCACGGGTCTTCATGGGTTTTACGGCAGCGTGGGCAGCGATGTGTTTACAGGCTGCGGCGTGGATGAGGCGGCGCCGCAGATCGGCGACAAGCTGTACCTGACGGACACGCAGGACACGGACGCGCCCCTGATCGCTGTGGATGTTCGGACAGGCGAGGTCGAACGCGTGACCCCCGCCCACGGCTCCATCGGCGAATGCGTACGCTTTGGCGAGGGCTTTGCCGTGACCGCGCTGCGCGGCGGGCAGGGGCAGGAGCTGTACGCAGTGGCCTTGGACGGCAGCGAAACGCAACTGAGTCATTTTAACACCACCCTTGCGGAGGAGTACGCCTACAGCAAGCCCGAGCCGCTGTTCACGGTGAATGAGCGCGGCGACACGATCCACGGCTTTGTCATCAAGCCCGTCGGCTTTACGGAGGGCAAGCGCTATCCCGCCGTGTTCGATGTGCATGGCGGTCCCAAGACCGCCTACGGCGATGTGTACTTCCACGAGATGCAGCTTTGGGCGTCACGCGGCTTTGCCGTGTTCTTCTGCAATCCCACGGGGAGCGACGGCAAGGGCGACGCTTTTGCCGACATCCGCGGCGCTTACGGCACGGTGGACTTCCGCGACCTGATGGGCTTTTGCGACGCGGTGCTTCGTGAGAACCCGTGGATCGACACGGAGCGGGTCTGCGTTACGGGCGGCAGCTACGGCGGCTTCATGACCAACTGGATCATTGGACACAGCACGCGCTTTGTGGCGGCGGCGTCGCAGCGCAGCATCAGCAACTGGATCAGCTTTTCCAACAGCTCCGACATCGGCGAGTACTTTGCATCAGATCAGGTCGCGGGTGACGCTTGGACGGGCTTGGAGCGCATCTGGGAGCAGTCGCCGCTCAAGTACGCCGACCGCGTCAAAACGCCCACACTGTTCATCCATTCCGAGGAGGATCGCCGCTGCTGGATGGCGGAGGGCCTGCAGATGTTCTATGCGCTCAAGCACTTTGGCGTGGAGGCGCGGCTGTGCCTGTTCCGCGGCGAAAACCACGAGCTGTCGCGCAGCGGCAAGCCCCTGCACCGCATCCGCCGTCTCACGGAGATCACGGAATGGTTCGAGGCGCACTGCAACAGACAAACGAACGAAGCAATGAACGAAGCAACAACGGAGGAGGAAGGGAAATGAACGACGGACGCTGGTCACTGGACGCCCTGTATACGGGTTTGGACGATCCGCGCTTTGCTGCGGACAAGGAATTGCTCACAAAGACCCTGAAGGACTATGCCGCGCTTGCTGCGGAGGCGGACGCCCTGCCCGATCGGGAGCTTTTGCTGCGGACAGCGGAGAAGCGGGAGTGCTTGGAGGACACGGCAAACAGGCTGTTTGCCTACTGTGCGCTGCGCCGCAGCGCCAACACCCGCGACACGGAAGCAGTCTCCGCGTTGGGACGGCTGCAGCGCCTGATGAGCGAGGCCGCCGCGCCCGATGCCCTGCTGGACAAGCGCATTGGGGACATAGCGGAGTTGGACGCCGTGGTCGCCGAGGATCCCGTTCTGGAGAGCTATCGCTACTACTTTAGCTGCATCCAACGGGACGGACGCTACCTGCTTGCGCCCAACGAGGAGAACATCCTTTCAAAGCTCAACATGTCGGGCGGCTCGGCTTGGTCGCAGCTGCGCGACAGCCTCAGCGCCTCCGTCACGGGGGAATTTCGCGGGGAGAAGCTCGGCCTGTCCGCGCTGCGCAACCTTGCCTACGATGCGGACAGCGCCGTTCGCCGCGAGGCCTATGACGCGGAGTTAGCGGTCTATCCGAAGTTTGCCGACAGCGGCGCGTATGCGCTCAACAGCATCAAGCTGCAGGTGCTGACCGAAAGCAGCCTGCGCGGATACGACAGCCCCCTGCAGCGCACCCTGCACGGCGCACGGATGCAGCAGCAGACCTTGGACGCTTTGCTTGGCGCGATACGGGAGTACCTGCCCCGTTTTTGGGACTACCTCCGTGCCAAGGGTCGGGCACTTGGACACGCGAATGGGCTGCCTTGGTGGGATCTGTTTGCACCGATGGGCAGCAGCGAGCAGAAGTATGACGTGGGTGCGTCAAAAAAGGTACTGGTCGACACCTTCACGCCCTTCGATCCCGATCTTGGGAAGCTGATGCAGCGGGCGTTTGACGAAAGCTGGATCGACTTCTATCCCCGCGAGGGCAAGGTGGGCGGCGCCTTCTGCATGAGCATCCACTGCTTGGGGCAGAGCCGCATCCTCACAAACTTTGACGGCAGCTTCAGCGACATCGTGACGCTGGCGCATGAGTTAGGGCACGCCTATCACAACCTGAACCTTTTGCAGCATCGTCCGCTCAACACGAGCTACTCCATGCCCGTGGCGGAGACGGCGTCTACCTTCAACGAGAACGTCTTGCTGAACGCCGCCATTCGCAGCGCTTCCACAAAGGCGCAAAAGTTAGCGCTCATCGAGGGGCAGCTGAGCGACGCGACGCAGATCATCTGCGACATACTGAGCCGCTACCTGTTTGAAAAGGGCGTGTTCGAGGCAAGGGAGAACGAGTTCATGCCCGCCGAGCGCCTGTGCGAACGGATGCACGCGGCGCAGCGCGAGGCCTACGGCGACGGCGTGGACGAGAGCACGCTGCATCCGTACATGTGGCTGTGCAAGGGGCATTACTACAGCACGGGCCGCAGCTATTACAACTTCCCCTACGCCTTCGGCGGCCTGTTTGCACGCGGTCTGTATGCGCGCTATGAGCAAGAGGGAGCGGCGTTTGTGCCGAAGTATCGCCGCCTGCTTGCCGCCACGACCGTCATGGATGTGGAGGACTGCGCCAAGATCGCAGACATCGACCTTACGACCCCCGCCTTCTGGAGGGAAGCGCTGCAGTCCCTGTCCAACGAGATCGACGAGTTTATTGCCTTGGTGCAATAGGGGGGCTTATGAAACGCATCGTATCCTGCATTTGCCTGCTGCTGACGGTGCTGCTGCTATTTGGCTGCGGCGGAGCAACAGATCCCGCTGCAAAGGAGAGCGCAGCGCCGACCGCTGCGGAAAGTCCCACGGCCGCGCCCACAGCAACCGCCGCACCCGTGCCGCAGCTGCCGCAGATCGACTGCTCCACGGCGCGCAAGCCCATTGTGGAAGCGATCTACAAGCTTTTCGTCACGGACGGAGAATATGAAGGCCCCGAGCCGCTTTGCTCCAAGACCCACGGCGCATGGCTAAACCTTGCCGACGGTGCTGCGGACATCCTGTTTTTGATCGCGCCCACGCAGGAGGAGAAGGCCTACCTGCACGAACGCGGCGTGGACGTGGAAATGAAGGTCTACGGCTATGACGGACTGGTGTTCATCGGCAACGAGGAGAACCCCGTGCAAAACCTCAGCGCCGATCAGCTGCGCGCCATCTATCGCGGCGAGATCACCAACTGGTCGGAGCTTGGCGGGGTGAACGCCGACATCGTGGTGTACTATCGCAACGACCAGTCGGGCAGTCAGCGCCTGTTTGAAAGCTTGGTCTGGGACGGGTATGTCATCCCCTACTTCGACGACATGGGCTTCAAGGAGGGCGATGTGGATCCCGAGGTCGAGCAGCGCAGCTACTATGTCGAGGACGACATGGGCGAGATCAGCCAAAAGGTCATCGTTGACCGGTACGCCATCGGCTTTAACATCATGTCCTATATCGACAGCGAGTTTGCCGATTCGGGGCTGAAGCTCTTCTCAATCGACGGGGTCTACCCCTGCACGGAGACCTTGGCGACGGCGGAGTACCCGTTTTTAACCACCTCCTACTGCGCCATCCGTGCCGATGAAGCGGCGGACAGTCCCGCTCGCAGGCTGTATGATTGGGTGGGCAGCGACGAGAGCCGCAGCCTCATCGCCGAAAACAGCAGCCTGACCGTTGCTTTTACGGATTCGGTGTTCGTTCGTTCGGCGGACTATGTGGAGGAGGCGGAGACTACGCCCCTGTCCGACTTCATCTGCGAGCTGAACACGCGGCTGATCGAAAAAGAGGAGCTGAAGGCCTTCACCCGCGACGAGCTGGACTTCATACGCAACGGCGTGTTTGCGCTCTCGGGCAAGAAGTTCAAGACGCTGAAGTATCAAAACTACTTTGACAACCAGCCTTGGTACACAGGCAAGTACTCCCCGAGCGTCAACGTGCAGAAGTACTTTAACGCGTATCAAAAGACCAATCTGGAGACCATCCTTGCCTATGTAAAGACCTTGGGCTGAGGAAAGGAGAAGGGCCCGCCTTGCGGAAGTACAGGACGAAAGATCCTTTAGACGCCGACAGCACAGAAGCCTTGGCGAGACTTGCAAGAAACGCTTCGACGGAGTATACTGATACCCGTCGGGGCGTTTTTGCGCTGCCGAACTGCTGCGGGGGACGGGACTGTGACGGATACGAAAAATGGGGCGATCCTCTATGTGTTCTCGGGGACGGGCAACACCCGCCTTGTCGCCAAGGCTGTGGCGGAGGCGCTGCTCGAAAGGAACATACAGCCAACGCTGTACGACGTCCGCGCTCCCTTTACCACCCCGCCCGACCCCAACGACTATGCGTACTGCCTGTTCGCCTACCCCGTACACGCGTTCAACGCGCCTCGCTTCTTCTTAAACTTCCTTCGGCTGCTTCCGACCGTACCAAGCGGCAAGACGGTGTACATCCTCAAGACGGCAGGCGAACCCTTCGCCGTTAATTCCGCCTCCTCGTTCACGGCGGATCGGCTGCTTCGGCGCAAGGGCTTTGCTCCCTGCGGGGATAAGCTGCTGCTGATGCCCTATCACATCCTGTTTCGCTATCCCGATGCGCTTGCCAAGCAGATGTTCCTGGACTGCCGCAGGCAGGCGAAGCTCGTGGCAGAGGAGCTGCAAACGCCCCATAAGGAGAGGCTGCGCTATCCGCTTGCCGCCGTCCTGCTGATGTACCTCTTTCGCATTCAATGGCTGGGCGCAAGGCTGAACGGTCCACTGACATACGCAAGGAAGGACAAGTGCAGCGGCTGCGGACTTTGCGCGGCAAACTGTCCCGCGGGGAACATCCGCATGATGAACGGCCTGCCGCAGTTTTCCAACAAATGCACCATGTGCATGCGCTGCTCCGCCTACTGCCCCGCCGACGCGGTGCGCAACGGCTTTTTGGCTCGAAAGCGGGTCAACGGCGCCTACCATTTTGATGAGCTGCTGCGGGACGACACTGTCCCCGCAAGCTATGTAAACGCCGACACGCGGGGGTATTTCCGCTTATTTTCCAAGTATTACGGCGTACGGCCGCGTAAAAGGAGGGAGAAAAATCATGACGACAACCGAGACGGAGCGTCCGACCGCTGACACGGCAGACGTATCGGAGGACTTTATAAAGGAGTTTGAACCCCGCAAACGGGGCGTACAGTTCGATTGGCGGCGGTTGCTGCTGTTTGGCGGCGGCCTGCTGGTGCTGGTCGGCTTGGTGCTGCTGACCGTGGCACTGGATCGAAACGGCGACGACGGCAGGCTGGTCATCAACGAGATATGCACCTCCAACCACGGCTGCTTGGACGCGGGTGCGCTGGGTACGCCCGATTGGGTGGAGCTGTACAACGGCACGAGCCGCACCATCGATCTGGAGGGCTACGGCCTGAGCGATAAGATCAAGGACTGCTACCGCTACAAGTTCCCCGCAGGCGTAAGCATCGAGCCGGGGGCGTATCTGATCGTCTACTGCACAGGCGGCAGCGGCGCCGCCGATCAAAACGTGCTGACGACGGATTTCGGCTTGGACGCGAAGGGCTGCACCCTTGTGCTGACGGGGCTGCATTACGGCGCCTTGGACAACGTGAGCGTTCCTGCGCTGAATGCGGATCAGTCCTATGCGCGGCAGGCGGACGGCAGCTTTGTCCGCTGCGACACCCCCACGCCCAACGCCCAAAACGAGGGCTGACGCCTCCAAAGTACAGGCGTTTCCTAACATTTGTGCGAAAGACACGTTTCTTTCACACGGGAAACATACTGACGCCATCTTGACAGGGTAGGATGTACACAATGAAAGGGAAACCTCTTCATGAATACCTCCTCCTTCTTATTCTTCCCTCTTTCACGGGGCTGCGGCGTTTTCATTCGCCACAGCCCCTTTTTATTGCAATTGCGGGGGCGATATGGTATATTAAGCGAAACAAGGAGGCGCACAATGCGACACAAGAAGGAATATTTGCTGCGAGAGGTCGTCGATCTGTATGTCGTCGTCCCCGTCGGCACGGAGGCGATGAACTTTAACGGCGTCATCAGCTTCAACGAAAGCGGCGCGCTGCTTTGGAAGCTGCTCGACGTGGACACGGACGAAGCTGCGCTCACCGAGGGACTGACAAAGGAATACGACGTAAGCGCCGAAGTGGCTGCGCACGACGTTAAGCGCTTCCTCGAGAAAATGGATAAGGCGGGGCTGCTGGAGAATGACTGAGACCGTCGGATCAAAGGACGCTGCTGCGGAGCAGGTCTTTTCTCCCGCAAAGAAGGACGCCGCGTGCGAGCATATCCTAAGCCTTGAGCAGGCGCTGCCCCTGATGCAGGAGCGGCTGGGGGCCGGCGGAGAGGTCAGCTTCACGGCGCGGGGCACGAGTATGCTGCCCCTGTTCACCAACGCCCCCGTTGTGCTGACGGCCGCACCCGAACGCCTCAAAAGGGGCGATCTGGCCTTCTTCCGCCGCAGGGACGGCAGCTTTGTGCTGCACCGTGTCGTGCGCGTACACAAGGACGGCAGCTACGCCATCTGCGGCGACAACCAGCTGTTCGAGGAAAGCCCCGTTTTCCAAGACCAGATCATTGCCGTTGTGTGCGCTTATACCGACCGCAGCGGACGCCTTGTGCGCGTGGACGCCCCGAAGCAGCGGCGCTACGCGGCTTTGCGCATGGCAAGCCTCCCGGTGAGGCGGCTGTATCGCCGTACAAGACACTTTTTGGGGCGCATTTTGCATCCGCTCCTTACGCGCATTCGCAGGAAAGGCTGAATCGATGGAAGAAAAACGCCTGAACAAGGAACAGAACGCTCGTGCCTTTCGCTGGACGCTCAGCACGCTCAAGGGACAATGGGGGCTGCTGCTCGTTGTGAGCCTGATCGCCTGCGTCTCCTCGCTGCTGGGCGTGCTGCTCACGCTCGTGCTGCGCGACGTCATCGACGCCGCCACGGGACTGGATCTGAACGGTATTTGGCGCAACCTGCTCCTTCTTAGCGTGATGGTCGTCCTGCAATATGTGGGCAGCTATGCTTCGGGTCGGCTGCAAAACCTTATGCAGGTGCGCATGAGCGTGGCGCTGCGGCAGCGCATCCTGTGCGCTCTTTTGCAAAAGCGCTACGCCTCCGTCAGCGGCTTTCACAGCGGCGAGATGATGAACCGCCTCACCACCGATGCGGACACCGTCGTCACAAGCTCCGTGAGCTTTTTGCCCCGCATTTTAGGCATGTTCGTGCGCATCGTGGGCGCGGGGGTGGTGCTGTCCATCCTAAGCTGGCAGTTAGTGCTGATGGCGCTGGCGGCGGGTCTTGTGGTGGGCGGCTGTATGCTGCTGTTCCGCCGCGTGCTCAAGAGGCTGCAAAGGGACGTGCGCGAGACCGAGGGTCGGGCGCGCAGCTTCATGCAGGAGATCCTGCAGGAGCTGCCCGTGGTCAAGGCCTTCTCCGCTACGGAGGCCTTTTCCGACCGCCTGCTCCTTCGGCAGAAGGAGAACGCCAAGAGCCGCATCCGCCACAATCGCTTCACGACCTTTGCGGGGACGCTGATCGGCTTCAGCTTCATGGCGGCCTATGTACTGGCGCTGGGCTGGGGCGCGGTGGCGATCTACCACGGCATCTTCACCTACGGCACGCTGACCGCCGTGCTGAACCTTGTTTCGCAGGTGCGCAGCCCCTTGGTGGGCGCGGCGGATCTCATTCCCAGCTACTACAGTATGCTGGTGTCCGCCGAACGGCTGATGGAGTTTGAAGGCCTGCCCGACGAGGCGGGAGCGGCGCTGCCTCCCGCTGCGGGCGAGTTTTGCCGCCTTGTGGCGGAGGACGTGTCCTTTCACTACGAGGGGGGCGAGCCTGTGCTGCGGGACGTTTCCCTTACCATCGAGCGTGGCGACATGATCGTGCTGGCGGGACGGTCGGGCATAGGGAAGTCCACCCTTGTAAAGCTCACACTGGCGCTGTATGAACCAGACGAGGGTCGCATGTTTGTCGAGGACGCGGCGGGGGAGCGCCATGCCGTCAGCGCCGCCACGCGTCCCTATTTTGCGTATGTTCCGCAGGGCAACGGCCTGTTTGCGGGCACGATACGCGAGAACGTGTCCCTGTTCGATCCCGCGCCCGACGAGGAGAGGCTGTGGAGCGCCTTAAAAGGCGCGTGCGCAGAGGACTTTGTGCGTGCGCTGCCCCAAGGCTTGGACACGCCCTTGGGCGAGGGCGGAGCGGGCATATCCGAGGGACAGGCGCAGCGCATCGCCGTTGCGCGGGCTTGGATGAGCCCCGCACCCGTGCTGCTGCTGGACGAGGCGACCGCCTCCTTGGACGAGGCGACCGAGCAGCAGCTGCTCACAAACATCCGCGCTGCGGGCCGCACCTGCATCATGATCTCCCACCGTCCGGGCGTGTATCGCGTGGCAACGCGGCGCTTCCGCATCAACGGCGGGTATCTGACGGAGGAGCTTGACGCCGAAGCGACCGAAACGGAGGAGAGCTAAAAAAATGGCGAACAGGCAGAAGCTGATCCGAGAGCTGCTGAAGAACACCGACGAGGAATTCAGCGACGAGGAGCTGATGCACCTTTTGATCGAGCAGAAGGTGACCGCCAACTGCAACGAGCAGGGCAAAGCGCCAAGCTTTGGACAGAAGGCCGCGGACGCGGTGGCGTCCTTTGCGGGAAGCTGGGCGTTCATCTTCAGCTTTTTGGGCGTGATGGCGGCGTGGATGGTGCTCAACGTCCTCTTAGCGGTACACGCCTTTGACGCCTACCCCTTCATCCTGCTGAATCTGGTGCTCAGCTGCCTTGCCGCCATACAGGCGCCGCTTATCATGATGAGCCAAAACAGGCAGGAGGCCAAGGATCGCGCCCGTGCCGAGAACGACTACAAGGTCAACCTCAAAAACGAGCTGATCAGCGACGATCTGCACCGCAAGCTGGATCAGGTGCTGGAGAACCAGCGCCGCCTGCTCGCGCTGCTGTCCGAGGAGAAGGGCGCGGGCGACAAAGCAACCCGCTAAAAAGCGGGAGCAGGCGCTTTCAAACTCCTGTTTGGGCTTAGGCCAAGGGGTTTTGTGCAACATAGATTTGAATTTTGTATGAAATGAGGGGTCGGACGCTTGCAAAAAAGCGCCGACCCTTCTACACTAAAGCGTATGAAGCAATGGTTTCGTTCCGTCATGAAAGCGCTGCGCCGTGCAAGAAAAAAGCTGGGCGCTGCTTTGCATACCTTGGGTAAGCGCATTCTTTCGCTGGATCTGACCGTTCGGCGCATCCTTGCCGCGTCCCTGCTCGTCCTTGCGGCGGCGATCCTTGTGTGGATCATCTCAGGCGTGGTCAGCTGCGCGGGCAACTGCTCTGCAAAGCAGACGGAAGCGGGCGTACAGCTTTCCGAGACCCCCGCGCCCACAGGCGAGGACGGACAACCCCTTACGGAAACGCCCACGGCGAGCCTCTGCCCCGATGATCCGACCGAGACCGCCGACCCTTCCGCCACCTATGAGACGGGAGACGCCACGGCCATCATCCTGCAAAAGCACGACCAAAGCGAGGAGGTGCATCAGCTGCAGCTAAGGCTGATGGAGCTGGGCTATCTCGATTTGGACGAGGCCACGGACTACTTTGGCAGCGGCACGGAGTACGCGGTCAAGCTGTTTCAGCGGCAGCACGCGCTTGCGACAGACGGCATAGCGGGGGAATCCACGCTGGTGCTGCTGTATTCCGCCGGCGCGGAAAAGTACTGCCTCAAGGAAGGCAGCGAGGGCAAGGATGTGAAGCTGCTGCAGGAGCGCTTGGAGGAGCTGGGCTACCTTTCCACCAGTCAGGTGGACAGCGTGTACGGCGCAGCGACCATTGCCGCCGTGGAAAATTTCCAAGACCGCAACAGCCTCCATGCGGACGGCTTAGCGGGAGAAAAGACACTGGAGCTGTTGTACTCCGACGACGCCCGCATCAGCTATTCCCTCTATAAGCAGCAAAAGGAGGAGGCAGCGGCCGCCGCCAAGGCCACCGCCAAGGCGACCGAAAAGACCACCACCACTACGCGTATCGACCGCTTCATCTCCGCCGCCAAGTCGCGCATCGGCTGCGAATACGTGCTGGGCGACCGCGGCCCCGACAGCTTCGACTGCTCGGGTCTGGTCTACTACTGCCTGCGCAAGGCGGGGGTGAGCTGCAGCCGTCTCAACGCGGCGGGCTTCTCCAACAAGAGCACTTGGAAGGAGATCACAAGCGTAGGCTCCCTGCAGAAGGGCGACATCCTGTTCTTCAAGTCGGACGACTCCTCGCGGGTCTCCCACTGCGGCATCTACATCGGCAGCGGCATGATGATCGACGCGTCCAGCTCCAACGGCAAGGTGGTCAAGCGCGCCCTGTCCAACTATTGGAAGCGCAACTTTGTCAATGCGCGCCGCCCTTGGTAGCGCGGCATGAAAACGCGTAAATTCGGCTCCCTCGGGGGCATAGGCTTTGCCGTTTTGGCAGCGGCGCTGTACGCCCTGAACGCGCCCTGCTCCAAGCTGCTGTTGGGTCGGCTCTCGCCGACCATGACGGCAGCCTTTTTGTATTGGGGCGCGGGGCTTGGGATGCTGCTTTTGGGCGGTATCCGCCGCCTGACGGTCGGCAGGAGCACGGAAAAGCGGCTCACGCGCAGCGACCTCCCCTACACCCTTGCCATGATCGCCTTGGATATAGCCGCACCCATCCTGCTGATGACGGGACTGTCCGTGAGCAGCGCCGCAAGCGTATCCCTGCTCAACAATTTCGAGATCGTCGCGACCGCCCTCATCGCACTCTGCTTCTTTGGCGAACGGATCGACGGCCGCCTGTGGCTTGCCATAAGCCTAGTGACCGCCGCAAGCGTTTTACTATCCTTTGAGGGCGCACAGAGCCTGCATTTTTCGTGGGGCTCTGTCCTTGTCTTGGGCGCGTGCGCCTGCTGGGGCTTGGAGAACAACTGCACAAGGAAGCTCTCCGACAAGGATCCCATGGAGATCGTGCTTGTCAAGGGGCTTTGCTCCGGCACGGGTTCCTTTTTGATAGCCCTCCTTCGGGGCGAGTCCTTCGGTGCGCTGCGCGACTTTTTATGGGCGCTGCTTGTGGGCTTTGTGGCGTACGGCCTGAGTATCTTCTGCTATATCCGTGCGCAGCGGACGCTGGGAGCGGCGCGCACGGGCGCGTTTTACGCCATTGCGCCCTTCATCGGCGCGGCGCTGTCCCTGTGCATCTTTCAAGAGCGGCTCTCATGGACCTTTTTTGCAGCCTTGCCGCTGATGGCGGTGGGCGCGTACTTTGCCGCCGTCAAGGGGCGGATGGGCGGCTCCCTTACATAAACAAAGCGCCTCACACAGCTGCTTTTTTTGCGAGTCCCTCGACCCCATAGGGCACGAATGGGGGCGGGAAAAGGCTTTGCAATTTCGGGGGGCTATGCTATAATGGGCATATCGGAGGAAGACGGATGTTTTTGGCGGACGGCTGGACGGATTATGAATTGCTCGATGCAGGCGACGGCGATAAGCGCGAACGCTGGGGGTCTGTTACCCTGCAGCGCCCCGACCCGTTGGCGGTGTGGCCGCTTAAGGACAGGGACGCGCCTGTTGACGCGTACTATCACCGCTCCGATCGGGGCGGCGGTTACTGGAGCTATGCCCGCACCCTGCCCGATGCGTGGAAGATCGCCTATAAGGATCTGAGCTTCCTTGTCCGTCCCACGGGCTTCAAGCACACGGGACTGTTCCCCGAGCAGGCCGTCAACTGGGACTGGATGCGCGAGCAGCTCGTCCCTTGGAACTTAAAAAACGCAAGAGCCGCGCAGGTGCTCAACCTCTTCGCCTACACAGGCGGCGCAAGCTGCGCTTGCCTTGCGGAGGGAGCTTCCGTCACCCATGTGGACGCGGCAAAGGGCATGATCGCGTGGGCAAAGGACAACGTGGCAGCCTGCGGTTTTTCCGACAGACCCATCCGCTACATGGTGGACGACTGCGTCAAGTTCGTGCAGCGCGAGGCGCGGCGCGGCCGCCGTTACGACGGCATCCTCATGGATCCGCCCAGCTACGGCCGCGGTCCCACAGGCGAGCTGTGGAAGATCGAGGACGATCTGTACGGCTTGGTGACGGCTGCCGCAAGCCTTTTGAGCGACGAGCCCTGCTTTTTCCTCATCAATTCCTACACGACGGGACTGGCGCCCACCGTGCTTAAAAATGTTCTGTCCATTGCTCTGCCTGCGGGGCGGGTTGAGGCGGAGGAGATCGGCCTGCCCATCACCCGCGGCGGCTTGGTGCTGCCCTGCGGCGCAAGCGGCCGCTGGACGCCCGCAACATGAACATCCTCTACGAGGACAACCACCTCTTAGTGGTGGAAAAACCCGTGAATCTGCCCGTACAGGCGGACGCCTCTGGCGATCCCGACCTGCTGGGGACGCTGAAGGCCTATGTCAAGGAGCGCTACAACAAGCCCGGCGAGGCCTATTTGGGCTTGGTGCATCGCTTGGATCGCCCCGTGGGCGGGGTCATGGTCTTTGCACGGACATCCAAGGCCGCGGCACGCCTCAGCGAACAGTTTCGCTCCCACAAGGCAAAAAAGCGCTATGTCGCCGTGGTCGAGGGCTGCCCCAAGCCAAGCGACAGCCTGTGCGACTTTCTTGTCAAGGATGAGCGCACGAATACCTCCCGCGTTGTGCCTGCGGGTACGGCGGGGGCAAAGGAAGCCCGATTGCAGTATCGCTGCTTGGCGCGAGAGGGCAGTCTGGCGCTTTTGGACGTCTCCTTGGACACGGGACGCCCGCACCAGATCCGCGTGCAGCTTGCCCATGCGGGGCTGCCCATCTTGGGCGACCAACGCTACAACAAAGCTGCGGCGGCAGGCACGCAGATCCGTCTGTTTGCCTATGCGCTGACGCTGACGCATCCCACCTTGGGCGAGCCGCTGCGCTTCTTTGCACGGCCCGACTGGGCGGAGTTTGCCTTGCAGCTTAGATTTTTACCCGCAAGCGAGGTCTGCAGCGCCGTCTTTATGGACGAACGGCTGCTCATCGTCGACAAGCAGGCGGGGGTCGAGGTCGAGGGCGAGCTGATGGCGGAGCTGTCCGCCGTCGAAAGCGAGCTGTGGCCCGTTCACCGTTTGGACGCGAACACGGAGGGCTTGGTGGCGTTTGCCAGAAGCGAGGCGGCGCGGGATGCTTTACTGGAAGCGTTTCGCCTGCACGAGACCGAAAAGAGCTACGAGGCGGTGGTCGTAGGCGCACCTAAGGAAGCGGCGGCGCGGCTGTGCCACTATGCCGTCAAGGACGAGGCGGCGGGACGCATGCGCCTCTGCCCGAAGGGCACGGCGGGAGCCGTGACGATGGAGCTTGCCTATCGCGTGCGCGAGGAAAGAAACGGCCTGTCCCTCTTGGAGATCCGCCTGTTCACGGGGCGGACGCATCAGATACGCGTACAGCTTGCCGCCATCGGCTGCCCCGTGCTGGGCGATGATGTGTACGGCGACCGCGAGGCAAACAAGCGCTATGGGCAGCGGCGGCAGCTGCTGCTTGCCAAGCGCCTGACGGTCTTGGGCGTTAGCGCCGAGAGCCAAAAGGCCTTGTCCCTCCCCGAATTGCAAAACGCCAAGGCGGGGGCGGCGCGATGAGCTGCTTGGAACGCAGCGAACGCCTGCTGGGGGCGGCGGCGATGGAGCGCCTCAAGGGGGCGCTCGTGGTCGTGGTGGGCATAGGCGGCGTGGGCGGACACTGCGCCGAGGCGCTGGCGCGTTCGGGCGTGGGGCGGCTTTTGCTCATCGACGGCGACCGCGTGGCGGAAAGCAACCTCAACCGTCAGCTCTTTGCCGACAAGGCAAGCATCGGTCTGCCCAAGGTCGAGGCGGCGATCAAGCGGCTCAACGCCGTGTCGGACTGTGTGGTGACGGGAAGCTTTACAAGGCTGACGCGGGAGAACGTAAACCTGCTGCTGCCTGCTGACGCGGATTTTTTGGTGGACGCCATCGACGACTTGGACGGCAAGCTGACGCTGGCGCTGTGGGCAAAGGAACATACCATCCCCTGCGTGGCCTGCCTTGGCGCGGGACGGCGCTTGGACGCCACCGCCTTTCGGGTGACGGATGTTTTTAAGACGCAGGGCGACCCCTTGGCGCGGCGTTTTCGACAGCTTTTGCGGCAAAACGGCGTGGATAAGCTCACGGTCGTGGCGTCAACGGAGCTGCCCAAGCCAAGCAGCGAAGGCGGCATAGGCAGTCTTGCCCCCGTGACGGGGGCGGCGGGACTGGCGGCGGCGGGCTGCGTGTTGGAGCGGCTGACGCGGGACGCAAGGGCAAATTCGGACGGATAACGCGCAGGGACGCGGGAACTTAGGGAAAGCACGGAAAGGAAGGTACGGCATGAACGCATTGGAACGGTATCGGTATTGGCTGGACAGCCCCGACGTGGACGACGTGACCAAGCAGGAGCTAAGGGACATCCAGGACAACACGGGTGAGGTGGTCGAACGTTTCTACACCGAGCTGGAGTTTGGTACGGCGGGTCTTCGGGGCATCTTGGGCGCGGGAGACAACCGCATGAACGTGTACAATGTGCGCAAGGCGACCGAGGGCTTGGCGCGCTTTTTGACCAAGCAGAAGCAGGCGGTGGAGACGCGGGTCTGCATTGCGTACGATTCAAGACGCATGTCGGACGTGTTCGCACGGGAGACGGCGTGCGTGCTGGCGGCGCACGGCATACGGGTGCTGCTGTTTGCAACGCTCCACTCCGTGCCGCAGCTTTCCTTTGCGATACGGCAGTATCACTGCGCGGCGGGCGTGGTGATCACCGCCAGTCACAATCCGCCCAAGTACAACGGCTACAAGGTCTACTGGTCGCACGGCGGACAGGTGGCGCCGGCGGAGGCGGCCGCCATCACCGAGCAGATCCGCGCCATCAGCGGCTTTAAGACCGCCTATCTGCCCTTTGATAAGGCGTTGAAGCAGGGGAGCATCACGCTCTTGGGCGAGGAGGCGGACGAGGCGTACTATGCCGCCACTGAGACCCTGCTCGAGTACCCCGCGCTGCTCAAGGAAAAGGGCCGGGAGCTGAAGCTTGTGTACACGCCGCTGCACGGCACGGGCTATGTCCCCGTGACGACGCTGCTTGCCCGCATCGGCGTGAGCGGCGTATGCGTCGTGCCGGAGCAGGCGCTGCCCGACGGCAACTTCCCCACGGTGTCCGCCCCCAATCCCGAAAACCCCGAGGCCTTTGACTTGGCGCGTGTCTTGGCAGAGAAGGAGGGCGCAAGCGTCATCCTTGCCACCGATCCTGATGCGGATCGCTTGGGCGTGGCGGTGCGAAACAGCGACGGCGCATGGACGGTGCTGACGGGCAATCAGATCGGCGCCATCCTCATCCACTACATTTTGAGCGCCAAGAAGGCCAAGGGCATACTGCCCAAGAACGGTCTGGTGGTGCGCTCCATCGTGTCCACACAGCTTGCGGACGCCATCTGTGCACGCTTCGGCGTGGCGTTGGAGGAGGTGCTGACGGGCTTCCGCTTTATCTCCGAGCGCATCGCCTCCTGCGAGGAAAAGAAGGACAAGACCTTCCTGTTCGGCTTTGAGGAAAGCTACGGCTTCCTTGCGGGCGGGTTCTCGCGGGATAAGGACGCCATCTGCGCGGCCATGCTGATCGCGGAGGCCTGCGTGGTCTATCGGGAGCGCGGCATGACCCTCCATGACGCCCTGATGGAGATCTACAACACCTACGGCTTCTATCGCGAGAAGGTCAAGTCCTATACGCTGGAGGGCAAGGCGGGGCTGGAGCGCATCGCGTCCGCCATGGCGGCGCTTAGGGAGTGCCCGCCCGAACGGATCGCAGGACGGGAGCTGCGCCGCGCCGACGACCTTTTGAGCGGCTGCGGCAACAGCCTGCCCAAGGCCAACGTGCTGCGCTACCTGCTGACGGACGAGTCGCAGATCGTCGTGCGTCCCTCCGGCACCGAGCCGAAGCTGAAGCTTTATCTTGCCGCCCACGCCGCCGATGAGGCGCAGGCGGACGCGGCGTTGAACGCGCTGCTTTTGGACATGGACGCCCGCCTGTCCGCGCTGCTCTACGGCGGCAAAAGCGATGCAAGCCCCCGCGTCAAGGGCGAAAATCCCCGCAAAAAGGGCGACGGCCTGTATTTCGATTGACGACAGCGCAAAACTTCATACAGCGAAAACCTGAGCGGCGGATCTCCCGCCGCTTTTTGCTGCACAAAAAAGAAAGCGAAAGCGCCGCTGTTCACGGCGCCTGTTACGGGATATCTTAGGTATTAATCAATGTCAAAATCGTAGTCTATCACGATCCATCCTCACGAGGGGATCAAGATCATAGATATTGCAGACTGGCTGCTTACTTTCCAAAATTAGATTTGTTGCAATTTTGGTAAATAGAATTTTGCAGGGCTTTGTATAGGAGGATCTAAAGATCCCATGCTGCCTGCGGCGGCTTACGCATTTCCCCCAAAACGGACGCCGAAAGCACAAAAAAGGACGACCCGTTCGGATCGTCCATAGATACGCGTGTTGCTGCCGCAAGGCGGCTTTTCTTTTACTCAGCCAGCTTCTTTGCCGCCCAAGCGTCGATGCGCTCCTCCAAGAGCGTGAAGGAAGCGGGGCCAAGGTCGAGGTAGTAGGTCAGGTATTCCTTCTGGTCGAACGCGTCGCCCAGGGTGGTCTTGGTCTCGTTGTACAGAGACATGAACTTGGCATAGCCGAACGCGTAGCCAAAGTAGTAGAAGGGCATATCCACGCAGGACTCATAGATGCTCTTTGCGGTGCTCTTGATGTCGCTTTCGCTCACCCAGCTCAGCCAAGTCGCCAGATCGCTTGCCACATCGTCCTCGGTCAGGCCGTAATAGTTGACGGCAACGCTCATGTAGGCGCCGTACAGCGTGAAGAACTGGCTGAAGCAGTGGGTGGCGATCATGTACTGGTTGTCAAAGCCCGTGGCGTTCTCGGCAAGCAGGCGCTCGGAATACTGCGACCACGCCTCCGCGTAGGCGGTGCTTTCCAGGATCTGCTGCGAGTAGGACAGGCCAAGCGAACGGGTGTACACCGCCTGATACAGGTGGCCGGGGTAGCCCTCGTGCGCCAGGGTGGAGAGGATGTCGCTGTCGTCCTCACTGATGTTCAGCAGGATGATGTTGTTCGTGGCGTCTTCAAACGCGGGGGTGAGGTAGGCGGCGGGGCTGAAGGAATCCTTCAGCTCGTCGGGAACGGTCTTGAGCGTCAGGGTATGCTCGGGCAGCTCGGGCAGCAGGGAGTAGGTCAGGGTCTTGAGGTACGTTAAGCTCTCCTCGGGGGTGCCGACGGTGATCGTTTCGTCCCAGTTGCTGACCTTCATGGCGGCGGAATAGTAGTCGGTGAACGCCTGCTTGGTCTGCTCGAACAGCAGGTCGATGGCCGCATCGGGATCGGCAAAGTTGCAGCCGCTGGCGGTCTTGACCATGTAGGCAAAGTACTTCAGGTAGGTCGCGTCGCCCAGCTCCTTTAGGCCCACGCTGTCGCGGCAGGAGGAGCGCAGCGCCTTTAAGCCATCGCGCAGCGTCTCATAGGCGGCAACGAACGAATCCTTCAGAAGCGTCACGTTGCGCTCCTTCAAGGCGCTTGCTTCCTCCTCGGAAAGGTTCAGCGCGTCCACGGCCTCGGCAAAGGAATCCACCAAGAAGAGGTGATCCTTCTTCTTGATGACGCCGTTGAGATCGTCCAGAACGTTGTCCAGTGCGCGGGAGGTCATGAAGATGCCCGCCTCGGCGCGCTCCTGCTCATAGGTGAGGATCTGCCCAAAGTAGCGCGGTACATCCGCAAGCAGGGTCAGATAGTTCTCGGCGTCCTCCACGGTCGCAATGTCGTACAGCCAGAAGGAGAGGGGCAGGTTGGCCTGCACGCCCACATAGGCGGACAGCGGCTCGTAATAGATGCTGTAATAGGTATCGTCCTCTTCCTCGGCAATGGACTCTGCGATCACATCGTAGGCAAGCTGATCGGTTTCGTCCAGCAGGCTGCGGTCGATGGCGGCAAGCCCCGTGCGCATGTCCTCCAGCCAAGCGTCCCATTCGGGATCCTCGGCGGAGCTGAAATCGGCAAAGGCAACATCCACATGGTCGGCGGTGATGCCAAAGGAGGCGGGATCCTTCACAAACTGGTGGAAGGTGTCGTAGTCGCAAAAGCTCAAATAGCCCGTAAAGAAGCTCAGGTCGAAGGCGGCAAAGGCCTCCTTCGCGGCGATGGCGGGATCCTCCGTCGGCTCGGGCGTGGCGGTGGGCGCTGTGGTGGGCGTTGCGGTGGGAGCGGCGGTCGGGGCGGCGGTCGCTTCCACGGCGGCGCCCTTGTTGCCGCAGCCAAGCAGCGACACAAGCAGAGTCAGCGCCAGTAAGAGGGCAAGCAGGCGTTTTACATGGTTCATTTTCGATCCTTTCTGCGCCTGTGGCACGGTCGATCCCAAGCAGGGGGATCCATATTTCTTATTTATGATAGGTTTCGTTATGCAGGATCTTTTCGGCGCGATAGAGCTGCTCCAAGAGGATCAGCCGCGCCAGTCGGTGGGGAAAGGTCAACGCGGACAGGGACAGGCGTTCGTCGGCTCGCGCCAGCACCGCATCCCCAAGCCCCAAGGAGCCTCCAATGACAAAGCAGGGGGTGACCGCGTTGTCGCGCCATAGGGCAAGCTTTGCGGCAAAGTCCTCGGAGGAGGGAGTCTGTCCGCCGATGCACAGGGCGATCACGCGTTCACGTTCGCCTATGGCGGCAAGCAGGCGCTCACCCTCCCGCGCCATGGCGGCCTTTGCTTGGGCGGGGGACAGGCGCTCGGGCGTCTTTTCGTCTGCCACCTCCGCAAGGCGCAGCGTACAGTAGCGCGACAGGCGCTTTTCATACTCGGCGCAGGCGTCCACATAGAAAGCGTCCTTGAGCTTGCCCACGCAGCAAAGCTTGATCTCCATGCCGCTTAAAAGCAGGAAACAAGGGCGGCCATGAGCGCGTCCTCGTCCTTGACCAAGCCCTGCTTTTGCTTGGCGTCGATCTCGGCAAAGGCCGCTACCGCACGCGTTAGCTGCAAAACGGAGCATTTCTTGGCGTTATTGAGGGCGATCTCCGCGGCGCGGGGATTGCCGCCGATGTGCTTGATGGCCGCGGGCTTTGCCATGCGCGCATCCAAGCATTCGCGGGCAAGGAGCATCAGCTTCAGCCGCCCCTCCAAAAAGTAGGACAGCGCCAGCGCGGACTCCCCGCCTGTGCGCAAAAGTCCTCTAAACAGCCGCAGCCCCTCGCCCTTGCGGCCGTTTAGAAAGCAGTTGAGCAGGGAGAACACATCGTATTCGGGGGAGGGGGTCACGCAGCGCGTCAGCGTGTCCGTTGTGACGCTGCCGCCCCTGCCCACATAGTCGGCGGCCTTGGAAAATTCGTTTTGCAGGCGGTACGCGTCCGCGCCCACCATGTCGTTTAGGCGCAGCGCAACGGAGCGCTCCAGCCC
Organism: uncultured Oscillospiraceae bacterium; assembly: GCA_964490325.1. Classification (GTDB taxonomy): domain Bacteria; phylum Bacillota; class Clostridia; order Christensenellales; family CAG-138; genus DAOPJM01. The sequence continues at coordinate 814 of CAZBBX010000011.1, read as the reverse complement.
CACGCCCCGCAGCGCGGCCTCCCGCTGCAGCATGTTGACGGCACGGGCTTGGGTCAGCTGCGGAAATTCCGCCGTGCGGTCGGCGGCGGCAAAGGCCTTGTAAAAGCTGCTGTTGGTCTTCGCTTCGCCCCGCAGGATAAAAAGAACGACCGTCCCTTCGATGGGGCGGGTCAGCGTGGGCAGCAGAGGTTCCAACGTCTTGGCGTCAAATTCGTTGATGAGAAGAAGGCGAAATTTGTCGAACAACGGAACGCGGGCAAGGGCGCCGCCAAGCGTTGCCGCATCGGGCATAGTAAGCTTTTCCACGTTCATATCGGCAAAGGCGGGGTCCAAAAGTGCGCGCACACGGTCGACCGCCTGCCGCTTGGTCAGCTCCTCCGCCCCATGCAGCAGGTAGGCGCCCGAAAGCGAGCCCTCCTTGGTCAGCCGATAAAAGGCATTCTCATCCATATTTGTAGTATACCACAGCGCTTCCCCGTTCACAAGTCCCGTTTCGCGGCAAAGCGTTCGGCATTTGACGGCGTTTCCCGCCAAACGTAAAAGGATTAAACGGCGGCGCGGGTGAAGCTGTCAAGCACAAAGCGCCGAATGCGGGACCCATTAAAAAAAAGAAGTCCGAAAACTTCTTTTTCTTTGGCGGGTGGCAGTAATTGAGATAATGGCTGAAAGTCCTTTGTTTTCAACGGTTTTCGGATTTTCGACCAACCTGATTTTGCATCCAAACCCTCAATTTTCTGAAAAAAAGGTCAAAATCAAGTATGAGCAAAAAAGATAAGTCTATCGATGCCATTGTTGAGGTGAGCTGATCAGATCA
>CAZBBX010000010.1:44072-63918 GCA_964490325.1 uncultured Oscillospiraceae bacterium | reverse complement strand
GATCGTGCCGATGTTGACGTGCGGCTTCGTTCTTTCAAACTTTGCCTTTGCCATTACCGTTTCCTCCAAATAAATATTGTGTTATATTACCCGCTTTATTTGTCCGAACGGCAGCGGGCACGTCGCCGTCATGCGGGATTGGAGCGGGTGATGGGAATCGAACCCACATAGTCGGCTTGGGAAGCCGATGCTCTGCCACTGAGCTACACCCGCAAACCATCATGACAACGTTCCCATTTTACAAAACATTTCCCCGTTTGTCAATCATTCCGCCGCGTATTTAGGGGCAAGAGGGCATATATTTTTTCCATGAAACGCTTACTTGCTGCCTTTTTGACGTTTTTCCTTCTGGCAGCCGCCTGCCGCCCCGCTCTCCCCGTAAAGATGGAACAGGAAGCAAGTCCGCTGCCCACGCCTGTGCGGCGCATCCTGCTGGATTACGGACACGGCGGCTTTGACGGCGGCGCCGTAGGGGTGGACACGGGGGTCGTCGAAGCCGAGCTGAACCTTGCCTTGGGCGAGGCGCTGCGAACGATCTTGGAGGCGGAGGGCTTCACGGTCGAGCTGACGCGCACCGACGAGAACGCCTTGGGCGCCACCAAGCGGGAGGACATGGCGGCGCGGGCAAAGCTCCTTCAAAAGGAGGGCTATGACGCGGTGATCTCCATCCACATGAACAAATTTTCCGACCGCAGCGTGTCGGGACCCATGGTGTACTACCAAGCGGGAGCCAAGGAGGGCGAACGGCTTGCGCAGGCGATCGTAGAGGCGCTCACGAAGGCCTTGGAGCGCAAGAGCCGCCTTGCCAACCCCGGCAACAACATTGTAACGCGCCTGCCCACAGCCCCCGCCGTGCTGGTGGAATGCGGCTTTCTTTCCAACGCCGAGGATGAGCGCCGCCTGCAGGTCGAAAGCTACCGCCTGCTGTTGGCTCGCGCCATAGCCGACGGCCTGATCGCCTATTTTGCCAAATCGGAGGACTGATTTTTGCCGATTTGCCCTTGCATTGCCTACCCTTTTGCATTACAATGTACGGGCATACAACGCTGCCGCCGTGAGCGGTTTTTTGTGGGAGGCAACATGAAAGTCAGTCAACTGTTGGGCGAACGCTTTCGCGAGCGCGCCTTTGAGATCGAAAGTCAAAACCTGATGACCCGCGGCGGGTACATCAAGCAGGTGGGCAACGGTATCTATTCCTTGTTCACCCCCGCCAAGCGCATCCAAAACAAGATCGAAGCCATCCTCAGGCAGGAGATGGACGGCATCGGCGGGCAAGAGGTGCTCTTTCCCGTTGCCATGCCCGCAAGCCTTTGGCAGCTGAGCGGCCGCTTCACCAGCATCGGCAGCGAGATGCTGCGCTTCAAGGATCGTTCGGGGGCGGACATGGTGCTGGGCATGACCCACGAGGAGGCCGCCGTGCAGATGGCCACCAACGTGGCGGGCAGCTATCAAAAGTACCCCTTTATGATCTACCAGATCCAGACCAAGTTCCGCGATGAGCCCCGCGCACGCGGCGGTCTCATTCGCGTACGCGAGTTCACCATGAAGGACGCGTACAGCTTCCACACCACGCAGGAGGATCTGGAGCGCTATTACGACATTTGCTATCGCGCCTATGAGCGCATCTATGCGCGGGTGGGTCTGCCCGAGGTCATCGCCGTCAAGTCCGATTCGGGCATGATGGGCGGCAAGGTCAGCCACGAATTCATGCTGCTCACCGACATCGGCGAGGACAGCATCGTCACCTGCCCCGACTGCGGCTATCGTGCCAACATGGAGGCGGCGGAGTGCATCGTGCATAACAAGCGGGACGAGGCGGACGAGCCCCTGACCCTTGTGGAGACCTTCGACAACAAGACCATCGAGGACGTCTGTAATTTCCTGCACAAGAGCCCCAAAAAATCTGTCAAGGCGGTCATCTATCAGTTGGACAGCGACGAGAGCTATGTGGTCGCCTTCCTGCGTGGGGACTTGGAGATCAACGAGACCAAGCTGCGCAACCTCCTAAAGTCCGAGATCCACGCCGCCGCCGAGCCGGAAAAGGCAGGACTGGTGGCGGGCTGCTTGGGGCCTGCGGGTCTGACCGCTCCCGTCAAGGTGCTGTACGACCGCTCCATCGTCGGCGGCAACAACTATGTGGTCGGCGGCAACCGCGAGGGCTATCACTATACGGGCTTCTGCCCCGAACGCGACCTTGCGGACGCAAGCTATGTGGACGTGGCAAAGGCCGTTAAGGGCGGCATCTGCCCGCAATGCGGACGGCACAGCATCCATGTGTCCAACGGCATCGAGGTGGGCAACATCTTCCAGCTCGGCCGCCGCTATACCGAGGCGATGGGCATGACCTACGACGATGAGAACGGCGTGCGCGTCAGCCCCATCATGGGCTGCTACGGCATCGGCGTGGGACGCTTGATGGCCTCCGTGTGCGAGGCAAAGCACGACGCCTATGGTCCCATCTGGCCGATCAGCATCGCGCCTTGGCAGGCGCACATCTGCGCGCTGCGCGCCGACGATCCCGCCGTTGCGAACGCCGCAAACGAGCTGTACCACGCGCTGCAGGCGGCGGGCATCGAGACCATCTTGGACGATCGTGCCGTGTCGGCAGGCGTGATGTTCTCCGACGCGGATCTGTTGGGCGTACCCGTGCGCATCGTGGTCAGCCCCAAGACCCTTTCCCGCGATGTGTTCGAGCTGAGCACCCGCGACAAGAGCGTCCGCCGTGACATCCCCTATGGGGAGGCCGTCACACAGGTGCGCGCTCTTATCAACGAGCTGCTTTCCGCCGTCAACGCAAAGGTCCCCGCCTCGACCTACGAGGAGTAAACTCCAAAAACGGTAAAGGGCGTTTTGTCAGCCGGTTCGGCAGCGACAACCGCCCTTTTTTTGTTGCAAAAACGCAGTCGGCAGGGCATCGCACCTGTCCCCACAATTAGCTTCCAAGGAATTCCCGCTCCTTTGTTGCAGTTTACGGATCGACTAAGCGATCCAACAGATCGCTTTTATGATCAGACCGAGCACAAGCAGCCAAATGAACACGATGGGCAGGGCAAAGTACCACTTCTTCGGCTTCCCGTCCTTCCAAAGGTCGGTGGCAAGCGCAAGGTTTTTTTCATAGATGGGCTTTGGGAGCAGGCGTATCGTCAGCGCGACAAGCGCAGGCAGAAGGATCAGATCGTCCAAATAGCCCAAAACGGGAATGAAGTCGGGGATCAGATCGATCGGTGAGAGCGCATACGCGACAGTCAGCGCCGCAAGGATCTTCGCCGCAGCGGGCGTGTCCGTGTCCTTCAGCGACAGGAAGACGGCGGGGATCTGCAGCTTCAGCTTTGCTGCCCTTTCCTTGAGCGTCATGCCGTTTTCCACCTTTCTGTTTCAAGTCCCCGCCAACATACCTATAGGCGTTTCCACGCGGGTCGCGGCAAGCGCCGTCCTTGATCTTGTTGCACCTTCAGCCGCAGTGCGCTCATCACATCGCATCGATCCCGTCTGTTTTTTGCGCAGCCGGGCGGGCGGATGGTATCCGCCCCTACGGATGAGGGGGAAAGAGGGTCGCGTCCGCACGGCAGGCGGATGATATCTGCCCCTACAGATGAGGGGGAAAGAGGGGCGCACCACAATGATCCCATCCGATGCTTTGCACAGCAAAGCTACCGTTCCAGCAGCTTTACCACCTCGTCCGTCTTTAGCACCCTGCCGCAGGGCACGACCTTGCCGTCCACAACAAGTGCGGGGGTGGTCATGACCCCGTAGGCTGCGATCTTGGAAAAGTCTGTTACATGCTCGACCGCCGTATCCATGCCGAGGCGCTGCAGGGCTTCCTTTGCGGCCGCTTCCAGCGCGTTGCACTTTGCGCAGCCCGAGCCAAGGACCTTCACCCTTGCTCCCTCCTCTTTTGCGGCCACAGCGGCAGCCATGCGTTCTGCATCGCAGTCGCAGCAGCAGGAAGTATGTACCTCTCTTTTCCTTTTGACAAATAGACTCATTTTGTCTTTCCTCCTTATCGATATCGAATGCCGCCCCTTACAGCAGAGGCTGCAGCAGATTGAACAGGTAGCCCACCAGAATGATGCCCACCGTGCAGATCCCTGTAAACAGCGCCAAAAGCCTCGGTTTGACAGCCTTGCGCAGCAGGATCAAGGACGGCAGAGACAGCGTGGTCACCGCCATCATGAAGGCCAGCACCACGCCAAGCTGCGCGCCTTTGCCAAGCAGCGCCTCCGCAATGGGGATGGTGCCAAAGATGTCGGCGTACAAGGGAACGCCAAGGATAGTCGCAAGCACCACGCCAAAGGGATCGCTGCTGCCAAGCACGCTCACCACCCAAGCCTGCGGGATCCAATTGTGGATGACCGCGCCGATCCCCACGCCGATGAGGATATACGGCAGCACCTTTTTGAACGTGGAAAGCATCTGCTCCTTTGCATAGGTCAGCCGTTCCCGCTGCGTGAGGGTCGGCGCTTCAACGTCCACCCTGTCCGCCGTACGCACAAAGCGCTCCACATAGTTTTCCATGTGCAGCTTTTCGATGAGCGTGCCGCCAAGGACGGCAATGATAAGCCCGACAAGAACATACAGCAGCGCGACCTTCCAACCAAAGATGCTCATCAGCAGCATAAGGGAAGCAAGATCCACCATGGGCGAGGAGATCAGAAAGGAGAACGTCACCCCCACCGGCAATCCCGCGCTTGAAAAGCCGATGAACAGCGGTATGGACGAGCAGGAGCAAAAGGGCGTGACCGTTCCCAACAGCGCTGCTATGCAGTTTGCGGCTATGCCGTTGAAGCGTCCCAGGATCTTCCTGCTGCGTTCGGGGGGAAAGTAGCTTTGGATGTAGCTGATCAGAAAGATCAAAAGGCACAGCAGCAGCGTGATCTTGATGGTGTCGTACAGAAAAAAGCGCAGGCTGCCCACAAAACGGTTTGATAGATCCAAGCCGAGGCCAGACAAGCCTAAGCCTATCAGCTCGTTGAGCCACTGCAGCCCAAGGATCTGCTCTTGAAGAAATTTCAGGAACATATGCAGCCGTGCTCCTCCGCATGCGCCTTTACGGACAGCCCCCCGATGAAGGCACGAAAAGCGGTCAGCGTTTCACAGTTTAGAGAGTAGTGGTTCCATTTGCCGGCCTTACGCACCTGCACCAGTCCGCAGGCTGCCAGGATCTGCATGTGATGCGACAGCGTGGGCTGCGTGATCTTGAACGCCTTGAGCAGCTCGCAGCCGCACTTTTCCCCTTGGGTGAGCAGCTGCACGATCCGCAGCCGATTGTCATCGCTCAAGGCCTTGCAGAGCAAGGCGACTTCCTTTGGATCCATACGCACCTCACATTGATGATCGTCTATCCGTCAGTATAGCGAACGGATAGATGCTTGTCAATATGAGAGCGGTATCTTTGCGGGTCTTGAAAAGAGATCTTTTTTGATGGTTTTTCCTTGCACCGCAAAGCCATATTTGCAGAGAATGACGCAAGAGATGTTGGCGAAACAGCTCAAATGGACGAAAGCAAGAATCCGTCGTTCGACCCGCACAACGGAAATTGTAGAGCGGAAGGGGGGGCGCGTTGGCAAGGCGCGTGGACACAGCGGACGGATGATATCCGCCCCTACAGATGAGGGCGAGAAAGTCATGCCCTAACGCCCCGTCCGATGCTTTGCGGAGCAAAGCGACCTTCATTAAGCGTGTCGTGCGTGCAGGACACGCTTAACATCCTGTTGCGCGGTAGGCGCAACGCATCATGGCAGACGGTAGTCTGTCGCACCACGCCGCCAACGGCGGCACAGCATTTCCGTCCGCAAGGCGGGCGGATGCTATCCGCCCCTGCGGATGAGGGGGAAAGAGGTGCGCGTTGGCAAGGCGGGCGGACGGACACGGCGGGTGGGAACGATCTACGACTCGCAAAGGAGCCGCATCTTGGCAAGAAAGGTCTCCGCCGCCTTGGAAAGCACCTGATACTTCTTCCACGCAAAGTCGATCTGCGCCTCCACCTTCGGTTCTGCCGGAAGGAAGCACAGCTTGCTCTCTTTGGAGGTGTTCGCCAGCTTGTCCAAGCACAGCGCACAGCCAAAGCCCTCCTCCACCAGCAGCGCCGCGTTGAACAGCAGATTGTAGCTGCCGATCACGTCAAACTTTGGCTGTCCGCCGTACCACTTTGCAAAGGTCTGCTCCACTAACTCCTGACGGGATACAAGAAGCGGCAGGCCGTCCAGATCCTTTTTGGTAAAAAAGCCCTGCTTGGCAAGCGGATGATCCTTGCGCGCCAGCAGCCCCCACACGTCGACCGCAGGGAGGCGCAGGTACTCGTACTTGGACAGGTCGCAGGGGGCAATGAACACGCCAAAATCCAACAGCCCTTTGTCCAGTCGCTCCTTGACGTCCTCGGCGTTGCCGCTGTACAGGCGATAGCTTAGCGCGGGATGCTTTTCGTGCAGCGCCGCGGCCGCTCTGCCGATGAGCCGCATGGCGTCGCTTTCCCCGCCGCCTATCATCACCTCCCCGCCGATCTGCTCCTCATCGCTGTGCATCTCCAGCTGCGTCTTGTCCGCCAGCTCCACCAGCTCCTCCGCACGGCGGCGCAGAAGCATTCCCTTCTCCGTCAGCGCGATCCTGCGGCCGCCGCGGATCAAAAGCTGCGCCCCCAGCTCCTCCTCCAGTTCCATCAGCTGCCGCGACAGCGTCGGCTGCGTCACATGCAGCGCCTCCGCCGCCGCGGTGATGCTCTCCTCCCGCACGACCGCAAGAAAATAGCGCAATACCCTAAGATCCATGCCGCACCTCCGTTTCCATCAGTATAGCAGAGCAAAGCATGCCTTGCAAGCATGGATGCTGATGCAGGATAGGTATTTGCTATTCCATTGCGGGAGGGGTATACTGTGCTTGAAACGACAGACGCAAGGTGAGGAAGGAGACGCATGACGGAACGGGAAGCAAGGATCGAGCAGGCGCTTTTTGACGCGGGGCTTACGGAGGCGCAGATCCAAGGTTTTTTGACGCTGTGGGCGTCGGACAGGCAGGACGAGGCGCTGCGGCTGCTTGGGAAGCATCGCTGCGGTCTGCTGTGCCGTATGCACGAGGCGCAAAAGCCCATCGACATACTGGACTACCTGCTGTGCGAGCTGAAAAAGGAGCGCCGGCAGCAGGCGCAGAACGGACAAACCACCAATTTTTAATAACGGAGGAACGACTATGCTTGGAAATTTCACCTACTGCAACCCCACGAAGCTGTATTTCGGGGACGACGCCTTACAGGGACTTACAACGGAGCTAAAAAAGTACGGCAAGAACGTGCTGCTGGTCTACGGCGGCGGCTCCATCAAAAGGAACGGGATCTATGACGCGGTCAAAAAGATCCTTGCCGACTGCGGCAAGAACGTGGCGGAGCTTGGCGGCGTGATGCCCAACCCCACCGTTAATAAGCTGCTTGAGGGCGTCGAAGTTGCCCGCAGGCAGCAGACCGAGCTCATCCTGTCGGTGGGCGGCGGCTCCTGCTGCGATTACGCCAAGGCGCTGTCCGTCTCCGTCCACTGCAGCGAGGACCCTTGGGAGAAGTACTTTTTGCGCTTTGAGGAACCAAGCTGCATTTTGCTGCCGGTGGGCTGCGTGCTGACGATGGTCGGCACGGGCTCCGAGATGAACGCGGGATCGGTCATCACCAACCCCGACACGAAGCTGAAGATCGGGCACGTCTTTTTGGACGAGAAGATCATGCCGCGCTTCTCCATCCTAAACCCCAACTACACCCTGACGCTGCCGCATTACCAGATGGTCGCGGGGATCTACGACATCTTCAGCCATATCTGCGAGCAGTACTTCTCCGGCGAGGACGACAACACCGCCGATTACCTCAGCGAGGGACTGCTGCGCTCCGTCATCCATTCGGGACGCATCGCCAACAGGGATCCTCAAAACTACGAGGCACGCAGCAACCTGATGTGGACGGCCACTTGGGCGCTCAACACGCTGATCGCCAAGGGCAAGACCACCGACTGGATGGTGCATATGCTCGGGCAGGCCGTCGGCGCGCACACGGACGCCACCCACGGCATGACCCTTGCCGCCGTCTCCCTGCCCTACTACCGCCACATCCTGCCCTACGGCCTTGCGAAGTTCAAGCGCTTTGCCGTGAACGTTTGGAACGTGAACACGGTCGGCAAGACCGACACGGAGATTGCCAACGAGGGTCTTTCCGCCATGGAAGCATGGATGCGCGAGCTGCAGCTTGTCCTGCATATTAGCGAACTTGGCGTAAGCCCCGACATGATCGATGGTCTGGTCGAAAGCACCCTTGTGCTGAACGGCGGCTACAAGACGCTTGGCAAGGCCGAGATTGCAAAGATCTTTAAGGAGAGCCTGTAAATGAAAAACATTCTGTTGATCTCCACCAGCCCTCGAAAGGGCAGCAACTCCGCCGCCTTGGCAGAGGAATTTGCAAGGGGTGCGCGGGAAGCCGGAAACAGCGTCGAGCTTATCTCCCTCATCGGCAAGAACGTCGGCTTCTGCCGCGGCTGCTTTGCCTGCCAAACGACCAAGCGCTGCGTCATCCGCGATGATGCGGATCTGATCGAACAAAAGATGGAGAAGGCGGACGTGCTGGTGTTCGCCACACCCATCTACTACTACGAGATGAGCGGGCAAATGAAGACCCTGCTGGATCGCGGCAACCCGCTCTTTACCGCGAACTACGCCTTCCGTGACGTGTATCTGCTCTGCACCGCCGCCGATGACGGCAAGGAGACCTTTGAACGCGCCAAGAACGGCTTGGAGGGCTGGATCGCCTGCTTTTCCAAGGCAAGGCTTGCGGGGACGGTGTTCGGCGGCGGGGTGACGGAGATCAACGCGATGCAGGGACACCCCGCATCAAGGCAGGCCTACGAATTGGGAAAAAGAGCGTAAAGCGGAACCCGCCGTGTGGACGCGCCCCCTTTCCCCCACATTTTGTAGGGGCGGATACCATCCGCCCGCCGTGTGGACGGAACCTTCTTTCTCCCTCATCCGTAGGGGCGGATACCATCCGCCCGCCGTACCACTCGCAAGGCGGGCGGTAATGAAATATCCTTCGGATGTGAAATGATCGCCTTCAGCTATTGTGAAATTGGATGCTGTCGCATCAAATGAAATGAAACAGATCCCTGCACGGTTGCGTTTAAGCTCCGCAAGGGATCTGTTTCGTTTAGGCAGCTTTGCAGAGCAAAGCATCCGATGGGATCGAGAGGAGATCTTTTCTTTCCGCATTGCAAAGAGGGAACTTTTTTCCAACGCCACAGGCCGCTCACGGGGCGAAGCTCTGTTTCCCCTGCAAAACAAATTGTACGTAAGCCCGCAAGGAAGCTGTTCCGCTCGGACAGCTTCTTTGCTATCGGGCGGAAAAGAAGTGCAGCGTTTCCCCGTTTTCGTTCGGGCAGGCATACACCCGCAGGGAGAAGACCTCCGCCACGGTCGGACTGTCGAAAAAGTCCGTCGGCGTACCGAGAAAGCGCACCCTGCCCTCGTGCAGCACGCAGATGCGATCCGCGATGCGGCAGGCCTCCGACAGATGGTGCATGACCGTCACAACGGTCTTTCCCGCCTCCTTTTGCGCCTGCAGGTCGCGATACAGCAGCTCACGATACTCCGTGTCCAGATTGGCGGTCGGTTCATCCAAGAGCAAAAGCTGCGGATCCTGCGCAAGCAGCATCCCGAAAAAGCAGCGCTGGCGTTCCCCGCCCGACAGCGAGTCCACATAACGATCCGTAAACGGCGCAAGCTGTGCCGTTTCGATCGCCCGCTCCACCGCCTCACGGTCGGCTCTCCCCGCGATCCCCGTCACGCCCATATAGGGGTTTCTGCCAAAGAGCAGCAGCTCCGAGGCCTTGATGTGCGGCTGCGGCAGCGTCTGCGGCAGCAGTCCCACGCGCTGCGCCCTTGCCGCAGGCGACAGCGACGCAAGCTGAACGCCGTTTTCCCGTATCTGTCCCCTGTAGGGAAGGCGTCCCAAGACGCAGTTGAGCAGCGTGGTCTTGCCGCTGCCGTTCTTGCCCAAAAGGACAAGCAGCTCGCCGTCTTTCGCGTTTAGCGAAACGTCCCGCAGGATGGATCTTTTGCCCAAGCTGCAGGAAAGCCTGCTTAGTTCAAGCATTGCCGCGCCTCCTTGCCAACAACAAAATTAGGAAGAAGGGCGCGCCGATGGCCGCCGTGAAGATGCCCGCAGGCAGCTCGGACGGGGCAAACAGCGTGCGTCCGCCAAGATCCGCCAGCACCACCAAGGCAGCTCCCACAAGGCAGCCCGCAGGGATGGCGACCCGCAGATCCGACCCGACGATCCTCCTTACCATATGCGGTACGATGAGCCCCACAAAGCCCAGCAATCCCGCAAAGGAGACCGTTGCCGCGCAAAGAGCGCCTGCAAGCAGCAGCGCAAAAACGCGCACCCGTTTGACACGAACGCCCAAGGACGCCGCCATATCGTCCCCCAAGCACAGCAGGTTCAACGGCCGCGCAAGGCAGCGTGCCAAGACGAGGCAGACGAGGATCAACCCGCAGGGCGTCCACAGCCGTTCCGCCTGCACCCCCGAAAAGCTGCCCACCGAGAAGGCCAAATAGGAGCTTAACACATCGGGATACAGCAGCGACAAAAACGAGATCCCCGCGTTGAGCAGCGCCGACACCGCAATGCCCGCAAGGATGACATACACACGCGAGGCCGCCGCACGCCTTGCGTTGGACAGCCCCAGCACCAAGAACACGCAGGCGGTCGCGCCTATGAAGGCCGCTGCGGGCAGGAAGCGCCAAGCCGAAGGCAGCAGGCACAGCAGCAGCATCACGGCAAAGCCCGCCCCCGCGTTGACGCCGATCACGTTGGGCGCACACAGGTCGTTGTTGGTGGCGCTTTGCAGCAGCAGCCCCGCCACCGACAGCGCCATCCCCGCAAACACGGCGGCAAGCGTGCGGGGCAGGCGCAGCTCCAAGAGGATGATGCGCGCCGTTTGGTCGCTGCCCGCCAGCCCGTCCAGCAGCTGCCCAAGCCCCAGCGGTACGCTGCCCAAGGAGAGGCTCATCAGAAGCGACAGCACAAAGACCGCGCTCAGGCAGGGAAGGAGCCATGCGCTCCTGCTTTTATTGGGTCTCTCACGCTCCATAGAGGATGTCATACAGGTACGCATACGCCTCCGCCCAGCGGGCGTTGGGCTTGAACTGGAACAGCTCCTTGGGAAGGAAGCTGTAGCTGCCGTTCTTGACGGCGGAAAGTTCGCGCCAACCCGCGCTTGCAAGAAGGCTCTTGGCATAGGCCTTGGCGGACGCCTCATCGCCCATGGTGGTGATGAAGATGTAGTCGGGATCCGCCGCAAGGATCACCTCCAAGCTCAGGCTGTCCAGCAAAACAGGGCTGTCGTTGGCAATGTTGTACGTCCCAAGCTCGTCCAGCATGGCGCAGGCAAAATGCTCGTTGGCGGTCTTGGCCTTGGTGGAGGATGCGGAGGAGCCGCAGCGCAAAAAGAGGATGCGCTGATAGGCCGGCTCCTTGGCGGCGGCAAGCGCAAGCAGCTCGTCGATCGACGCCTGCACCTGCGTGCCATAGGTCTCCAACAGCTCGGGTCGCTCGGTCAATTCGCAAAAGATCGTCAGCACCTGCAGATACTCGGTAAAGGATTCCACGCGAAAGCAGGCGGCGGGGATGCCGATCCCATTGCAGAAGCTTGCCGCCTCGACCTGTCCTGCATAGTCCGCTGTGCAGATGACAAGATCGGGGCTTTCGCAGGTCAGCGTCTCCAGATCGATCCGATCATGACCGCTCCCCTCCGCCACAAGCACCGCATCGGCGGGTGCAAAGCCGCGCTCCACGGCCTCGCCCACGGTGACGGCGATCGATCCGCCGCTTGTGACCCAGATGTCCGCCAAGGAGGAGAACAGCACAGCGACCCTTTGGGGCGACTTTTTCACCCGCAGCTTTGTGCCCAGACTGTCCGTAATGAGGACGGTATCCGCCGTGTCGTCCGCAGGCGAAGCCGTAGGCGCGGCGCCTCCCGTCCCTGCGGCGCAGCCCATCGGCAGCAGAGCAAGGAGCAGCAGGATGGCAAGCGCCGTCTTTCCGACCTTCAGCATGTTGCGCCGCCCACAACGTCCTTTTTTAACACCGCTTCCCGATCGAGAGCGCCGTTAAGCAGTTTGTCCTGCACATAGGCAAAGCCGAGCCGCGCCACCGTGTCCGAGAAGCGCTCACCCGTGCGGCCCTCGTCGCGGAACAGCAGGATGGCCTTCTCCACCGTGTCCATGACCTCGTCCTCCGTGGTGAACAGCCTGTCCAAGGGCAGACCGCGTGCGATCTGCTTGCCCCAGCGTCCGCCAATGGTGATCTTGTAACCTGTGCGGAACGCGTCCAAGGCGTGGAAGGGGCATTTGCCCTCGCAGCGGCCGCAGTGGTTGCAGGCGTTGGGAGCGATGGTCAGCTTGCCGTTCTCCACATGGGCAATGTGGATGGGGCAGGCCTTCTCCACCTGACAGACCTTGCAGCCCTTGCACAGCGAAAGCTCGGGCAGGGGCGCCTTTTGACCGACGATCCCCAGATCGTTCAGGTCGGGCTTGACGCAGTTGTTGGGGCAGCCGCCCACCGCGATCTTGAATTTGTGCGGCAGGACGACGTTGTGATACCCCTCGTAGAAGCGGGTGTGGATCCGTTCGGACAGCTCGAAGGTGTCGATAAGGCCATACTGGCAGGTCGTACCCTTGCAGGAGACGACGGGGCGCACCTTGGAGCCCGTCCCCCCCGTGGAAAGTCCCACCTTGCTCAGAAACTCCATGCACTCGTCCAGCTTGTCAAAGGGCACATCCTGGATCTCCAGCGTGAGACGGGTGGTCATGGTGGTCTCGCCCGAGCCGAAGCGCGCGGCGGCCTCCGCCACAGCAAGCTGCTCTGCCGCCGTGAGCTTTCCGTTTCTTGTGATGACGCGCACATTGAAGCGATCCAAGTAGCGCTTGTCCTGTAAGCAGCCCAGCCCCTTGACGCGCTTGACCTCCTCAGGCGGGATCTGATCGCCTGCAAAGGAGACGCGCACCCGATTGAACAGCGCGCCCCCCTCCAAGACGCGGGTGTTCGTATACCCCGCTGTGCGCAGGCGGTTTTGCAGGAAGTAGCCGCGCTTGCCCTTGGCACACACCAAAAGCAGCTTGTCCGCAGGGGCAAGACCCTCCACGGGACCGTTGACCTTGGTCAGATCCAGCCACTTTGCGCCGGGGATCTTGGGGGAGGGCTACGCATCGATGACGCGATAGTCCTTGGCGGCGCCCGCTTCGTACTCCGCGGGGGTGAAGGATACAAGCTCGCCGTACAGCTTGTTTTCCAGAATGTTGCAGGCCTGCGTAAAGGGATGGATGGCGGTGGAGAAGGGCGGCGCGTAGGCAAAGTCCATGGTGTCAAAGTCGCCAAGCTTCGCGCCAAAGCCGATGCCCGCAACGGCGATATCCACCATCTTGTCCACGGCGCCTGCGCCAAAGACCTGTATGCCCAGCAGCTTTTCCGTGCTGCGATCTGCGATCAGCTTTGTAAGGAAGCTGTCCGCGCCGGGGTAGTAATGCGCCTTGTCGTCCGTGATGCAGACGACCGAGACGGGATCGAAGCCCGCCGTTCGCGCCTGCTCCTCCGTCAGACCCGTGCGCCCCGCGTTCCAGTCCTTCAAAAGCTTGATGACGCCCGTGCCCAGACAGCCGTCGTATTGCGTGATCTCCCCGCCAAGCCGCCTTGCAAGGCTGCGCGCCGCTAAGTTGGCGGTGGAGCCCATCGCCGACCATTGGGGCTTGCCCGTCAGACGGTTATAGACCAGCGCGCAGTCGCCAACGGCATACACCTTAGGGAGATTCGTTTCCATGTTGGCGTTCACCACCACCGCGCCCTTGAAGCGCTCGATCCCCGAATCCTTCAAAAAGTCCGTGGCGGGACGAATGCCCACGCTCAAGACCACCACGTCCGCGCCAAGAACGCCGTTGGGGGTCTTGACCTGCATGACCCTGCCGTCCCCTAAGATCGCGTCAAGCGCGGTCGCGGTCAAAACACGGATGCCCGCATCCTGCAGGCGGCGCTTTGCATAGTCCGCCATCTCCCTGTCGAACAGGTTGGGCAGGATCTGCGGCGCCATGTCCAGCACCGTTACGGACAGACCCTTGGCGTGCAGATTCTCCGCGATCTCAAGGCCGATGAAGCTGCCGCCCACCACGACGGCCTTTGCGCAGTTGTTTTCCTCCACATAGGCGCGCAGCCCCACGGCGTCCTTGGGCTGCCGCAGCGTGAAAACGCCCTTCAGCGCCGCACCCTCGATCGGCGGCACGATGGGGGTCGCCCCCGTGGCGATGATGAGGCGGTCGTAGCTCTCCTCCGTGACGACGCCCGAAGTAAGGTCGCGTATGGTCACGGTCTTTGCGTCGGGCTTGACGGCGATGGCTTCGCAGCTGCACCGCAGCTGTACGCCCGTCAGCGCGGCGAACTTATCGGGCGTGTTGACGATCAGCTCGTCCTCGGTCTCGATCAGATCGCCCACATAGTACGGCAGGCCGCAGCCCGCATAGGATATCTCCGTTCCCTTGGTGAACAGGAGCACTTCCTCCCCACGATCTTCCCGCTTGAGCTTTGCAGCCGCCTTGGTGCCTGCGGCGACGCCTCCAAGGATCACAGTTTTCATATGCGTTCCCTTCCGTCCTTTCCTATATCTGCTTTTATTGTACCCGCATCTTGCAATAAGTACAAATAATCGTTTATAATTGATTGAAAAGTGTTACTTATCGGAGGAGCGTATGACGGACTATCGCATCATCAGTTTTTTGACGCTGTACGAAACGATGAACTATCACAGGACGGCAGAGGCGCTGCACCTGTCGCAGCCTGCCGTGACGCAGCACATCCAGTCGCTTGAGCGGGAGTATGGCTGCAGCTTTTTTGTCTATGACGGCAGGCGGCTCACGCGCACGGCGCAGGCGGAGCAAATGGCGCAGTATGTCCGCAGCGCGCTGTATAACAATGAGCAGCTGCGGCAAAAGCTGCGGCTGCGAAAGGCGGAGCCGCTGCGCATTGGCGCGACCAAGACCATCGGGGAGTATGTCGCAGGCGATCTTGTGACGGCGTACCTGAAGGATCCTGCGGCAAGGCTGGAGCTGATCGTGGACAACACGAAGCGGCTTCTTGACCTACTGGATCATAACAAGCTGGACTTTGCCATGGTGGAGGGCTTTTTTGACAAGGCGCGCTACGGCTTTCTGCAGATGCGGCAGGAACCGTTCGTGGGCATATGCAGCTCGGCGCATCCCTTTGCGGGAAGGACGCTGCCTGTTTGCGAGCTGTTTGGGGAGACGCTGCTGCTTAGGGAGAGCGGTTCCGGCACAAGGGCGATCTTGGAGCAGCTGCTGTTTGGCTGCGGCTATACGACGGACAGCTTCCGCCGCGTCGTGTGCATCAGCAGCTTTGAGCTGATCTGCAGGGTCGTGAACGCGGGAGAGGGGATCTCGTTTGTGTATAAGGCCATCGCCGATGCGCAGGCGGCCGCGGGGCGCAGCATCGCCGTCTTTCGCCTCTGCGAGCAGGACGTTGTGCGCGAGTTCAACTATGTCTACCTGCCCGACACGGCGGCGTCGGAAAAGATCAACGCCTTCTTGGGCTCTCCTTCGACCCCATGACCCCCGCCCGTTGGGAACTGTCGGCAGCGCGGGAGGAAACCATTGCGGGGCAGGCAGGGGGCGTGGTATAATCGGTTTGGAAGATGGGGAGCCAAAGTGGAGGGCGGTACTATTTGACGGAGGGGTGTGAAATGGAGTTTTGCACAAAGGATCTGGTGCTGAAGACCGTCACCGACGCCGATATCGATGAAGTCGCTCGGATGTGGAATTTTGAGAAGGGCAGCATTCCCACAAAAGAAGCGCAAAAAGCGATAGATTCTATGCAGAGCAACCACAAGAAAAACAGGAAGGGCTGCATCTATCACCTTTGCCTTGCCGTGTTCGAGCAAAACAAGAATCCGATCATCGGTTGGTGCGGCTTGGACGGCAGATGTGGTGACAAACTGCACCTTTTTTACTTGATCGATGCGCATTACAGAAACAAAGGCTACGCGACCCAATGCGCCGAAAAGCTTCTTTCCTATGCGTTTGAGGAAGAGAAGGTGCCCTTCGTCAATGGCGGCTGCGACAAGGCAAATACAGCCTCGTATGCCGTCATGAAGAAAATTGGTCTGCTTCAAAGCGGTTTTGAAGAGAACGGCGACCCCTTATTTTTCATCGACGCACGAACGTACCACGCCCAACGCGCCGAATCTGCCCCAAAGGCGAAAGCGCAGCCCGCAGGCAGCGGGGAAGCAGCGGACAAAAAATAGTAGTATAGGGAGACACAAGCATCATGAGTAAATATGACGACGCTGCACGGATCATGCAGGAACGCTTTGGGAAAGACACTCTGATCGCGATCGCGACAACAGACGGCGAACGCATGTATAACCGCATGGTCGACGCCTATTATGAGGACGGAGCATTTTACGTCAGCACAAACACACTCTCCAACAAGATGCGGCAGATCGAGCGGCATCCCTGCGTTGCCGTGTGTGCCGTCGATTGGTTCAGCGGCCACGGCGAGGGACGTAACCTTGGTTGGGTATTGGATCCAAAAAATGCAAGGATCCGATCAAAGCTTAGGGAAGCGTTTGCATGGTATGACGCTGCGAATGACGAGCAGGATCAAAATTGTGCATTCTCGAGCTTCGGCTTACGGATGGGATGCTGATAAAAGAGCATCACGCCATACGCTATCAAATTGATTTTACGCATAAGTCGGCGCTGCGCAGCGAGAATTGGGGAGCATTTCAGTAATATGCAAAATGAGCGGAGCCCACGGACAGCTTCCCGCTTGTCGCGCAGGCGAGAGCAAGACGACCGTCCGCAAGGAGCAGCTGTACAGGCGCCCTGCCTTGCCCTTAGAAAGGCGGGTTTCATGGCAGACCGCGTACATGTCCCACCCATGAAGGGCGCAGAGTGACAACGGTGCATCGGAAACAGCAAAAACGGTTCTTCCCCGCCGATTGATCGAGGAGCAAACCATTACGGGGTGGCCGGCGGGTGTGGTATGATCAGCCCGAAAGAGCGGAAAGCGGCTTGAAGAGTATCTATATTTTACGAGGGTGTTGAATGAACATTGCACTTTTGGTCTTGGAAATTGTTTTACTTATATGGTTTTTTGGATGTATTGTAACATTCAGAATTAGCCGTCACATATTGGTGGAGGGCATGGGAATTCATTCGGCCGAATTCATCATGTTTTGCCTTTACGCTTCAGGCATTCTGGGTTCTATAATTTTCCCTTTGGTGGGACGACGGATTCTTATCTTTATTTTGTTGGCATGGTTCATAATCCAGTTTTTTTGTCATTGGTATTATACGATTTTTGGCGCATCAGAGGCGAAGATCAAAGGATATAATCAGTGCTTCAGAAATACCGTCAAAATTATTCCCCTGAACGAACATCGGATCATTCCGGATCTATACCACATTGTTCTGCACGGGCTCATCCTTCTGAACGGTTTGCTTTCTGCTCTATCGTTGTACTCTGCCAAATGAGCATACCCCCCAGCGCGTCAGATCCCGTTTGTCGGGTGGATGCGATGAAGCCCGTTCATTCATCGGGGCGTCACGGCAGATCGCGCAAACGCCCCTCGGAAGTCAACGGTATACGGGAACGGCGGACTGCATTTGATGGGGAATATCGACCGTTGCGGGGCGCGGGGCGGACATGGTATACTCTGCTTGGAAAGAAGGAGAAACGGAATGAATCTGGAAAAGATCAGAATTGGCGGCATTCCTGCGATTCTGTGGGGCGAACGGAGCGATAAGATGATCCTTGCGGCACACGGAAGCCACTCTTCAAAAATTGACGACTGCATATGGACGCTTGCGGATGTGGCGACGGGGAAAGGGTATCAGCTGCTTAGCTTTGATTTTCCACGGCACGGCGAACGCGTCTATGAAACGGACTTGCTGATGCCCGACGAATGCGTTCGGGAGCTCAATTTGCTGTATGCTTATGCCATGGAACGCGCAAAAAAGATCTCGCTTTTCGGGTGCAGCATGGGGGCGTATTTTGAACTGCTCACGTTCGCCGACGCCGATATCGACCGTGTGTGGTTCCTTTCGCCAGTCACGGATATGGAAAGGATCATCCATAACCTTATGAAATACTGTCATGTTACAGAAGACAGCTTTAGGGAAAGAGGATTCGTCGATAACGATATTGAGCCCCTCTATTTCCCGTATTATGACTATGTGACGAAGCATCCGATCAAAAAGTGGCCGCACAGGACCTGTATTCTCCGCGGTGAAAACGACACGATGTGCGAATACGAATATGTGAAAAAATTTGCCGATGAATTTGGCTGTGCGCTTACAGAGCAAAAAGGCGGGGAGCATTGGTTCCATACGGATACCCAACTGCATTTCTTCAAGGAATGGCTTGAAGCAAGACTTGTGTAGATGCCTTGGGCAAGTGCTCTGCGCTCGCCCTGCGATCGGTGATGTTGTTTGCGTGATAAGATCCATTTCCACAAAAAAGCAAATGCGGAGGAGAACAAAACCGGGCGCAAGATATGGCAGTACAGATATCATGACCACATCATCAAAAACGAGCAGGAATAGCAGGAAATATGAAAATATGTTGACGAGAACCCGTCAAAAGGGGAGGAGGATCGGTTTATGGGCTTAAAAAGTCGAAGCCCATGTCGGCGACCCAAGGTTCATTATACCAAGGATCCCCGTGGTGCAGCTTGTTCGGGGCGACATACAGCTTGTGCGGGACGGCGGGCGCCGCTTGATGAAGCGCCTGATAGAACCGCTTGGACTGCTCAACGGGTACCACTTGGTCGGCGCCGCCATGCACGATCAGAAACGGCGGGGTATCCGCCGCGGCATAGGTGCAGGGGCACGCCCTGTGACAAAGCTCCGGGATGTGCGTGATCTGCGCGCCCAAGAACCGCGACTCCGGCGAATCCGCCGCATTGTGATCCGCGACGCCTGCGTGACTGACCGAAAACGCAGGATCCATGTTCAAAAAGTCCCCGCAGGGGCCGCATCAATCGACCACCGCCTGCAAAGCGCTGCTTGCCTGCCCGTTGCCCATCGACAGATCCTCAAACGCAGGGTCGCCCTTCGTCACGCCCACCATGGACATCAGCCATCCGCCCGAGGAAGGCCCCCAACCGAAAAAGCGCTCCGCGTCCAAGCCGTACTTTTCGGCATTTGAACGCAAAAAGCGGACAGCGGCCTTTGCATCATAGACCATGGCGGGGAAACGCGCTTCCCCGCTCTTGCGGTATTCGATGCTTGCCACCGCAAAGCCGCGCTCCAAGCCCCGCAGGATCGGCTGCAGCTGCTCGTCCCGCTTGTCGCCGAAGGTGAATGCGCCGCCGTGCGCAAACACGATGAGGGGTCGGGGCGTTTGCTGCTCGTTTGGCAAATACAAGTCAAGCCTCTGTGCGGGCGAACCGTCCGCATAGGCAAGATCAAAGTACGTTTGTGTCATTTTGTTTCCTTTCTGCGGCAACGCGCCGCTGCTTGCCGTGCTGCCGTATGTCGCTTACAGATGAGCGTTTAGAAACGCGATCAGTGCGGCTAAGTTTTCCGCCGTATAGAAGGCATCGTCCTCGTGACCCGCATCGGGCAGCAGCTCATAATGCACCGCGTCCTCGCCAAAGACGGCTTTGCAGGCTTCGGCAAGCCGTTGTGATTGCTTGTACGGAACACTTGTATCCGCATCCCCCGCCTGTATCCAAACAGCCAACGGCCGAGCCGCCTGCCGCTTATAGATGAGCGTTTAGAAACGCGATCAGTGCGGCTAAGTTTTCCGCCGTATAGAAGG
>CAZBBX010000010.1:0-43972 GCA_964490325.1 uncultured Oscillospiraceae bacterium | reverse complement strand
ATCAGTGCGGCTAAGTTTTCCGCCGTATAGAAGGCGTCGTCCTCGTGCCCCGCGTTGGGCAGCAGTTCGTAATGCACCGCGTCCTCGCCAAAGACGGCTTTGCAGGCGTGGGCAAGGCGCTGTGACTGCTTATACGGAACGCTTGTATCCGCATCCCCCGCCCGGATCCAAACAGCCAACGGCCGCTGCCGTGTGCCGCTTACAGATGAGCGTTTAGAAACGCGATCAGTGCGGCTAAATTTTCCGCCGTATAGAAGGCATCGTCCTCGTGCCCCGCATCGGGCAGCAGTTCGTAATGCACCGCGTCCTCGCCAAAGACGGCTTTGCAGGCTTCGGCAAGCCGTTGTGATTGCTTGTACGGAACGCTTGTATCCGCGTCCCCCGCCTGTATCCAAACAGCCAACGGCCGAGCCGCCGAAAGGTAAGCGATGGGGTCGATCGCCGCCTTTTCCTCGTCGGTCAGCGTCCCGATGGGCTTGCCGATAAACGCGCTTTCAAAGGAGCTTTCGCTGTTGGTCGAGCAGGCAAAGCCCAGCGCCGCCGCGTCCTCCTCCATGCAGCAGAAGGAGATGGGGCCGTAGAAGTCGAGCAGGACCTTCACGGATGAGGAAACCGCCAAGTTGTCGGTCACATCGCCCGTCAGTGTCGCGTCATCGGTGACGGCGCTCATCACCGCCAGATATGCGCCTGCGGATTCGCCCCAGATGGCGAAGCGTTCTGCATCCAGATCATACTCTGCCGCGTTTGCGCGGAGGAAACGGACAGCCGCCTTGACGTCGGCGACCGCCGCAGGAAACACTGCTTCATCGCTCATGCGGTAATTCACGGTCGCAACGGCATAGCCCGCGTCCGTCAAGGTAAACATCTTTTGCACGATCGGCATCTGCTTGTCGCCAAACTTGAATCCGCCGCCGTGAAGAAGGATCACCAGCGGGAAGGGTCCCTCGCCTTCGGGCAAAAGAAGATCCAGCGTCTGCGTTTCCGAGTTGGAGGCATAGGCGACGTCTAAGAGCGCGGCAGATCCCGTATCGTCCTCCGCATCCGCCGCCGCGCCGCCGCCTGTACCAAGGGGAGCAAACGTTCCCGCCGCCGTGTCCAAGACTACGGTGCAGGCGCCTGTGGACGCGTCGATCCAGTCCCACAGACCCGGCGTCGTATACGGCGAGCTGCTGTCCCTGTTGACAAAGCCGACGATGGAGATGCTTTCGTCCTCATTCACGGTGTAGGGGCTTTCGTAGACGTCCGCGATCATGGCGTTGCCCGGCAGATACATCGTGACGATGCCGTCGGCAAAGTCCAGCTGCATGGTCTCCTCGCCCATCAGGCCGAGGAACGTATAGGTATAGCTGCCGACGAGCGCGGGGGCCGTATCCTCGGTCGCCTCGGCTGCGGGAGCCTCTGTCGGCTCCGCCGTGGCTGCGGCGTCCTTTTGCGCAGCGGTACAGCCTGCTGTACTAAGCAGCAGCAGCGCCAGTAAAATGGCAATCGTACGTTTCATTTTATTCGTCTCCTTTCTGCAGCAAGGACTGCAGTTCCTCAATTCTATCGATGTGAAAGTCCGCACGCGGATCGTTTTTCGCAGCGCCCATGCCGCAGGCAAGCATGTCGGCGGCCTTGGCGGCTTCGATCCCGGAGGATGCGTCCTCGATGACCATGCAGCGCTGCGGTGCAGAGTCCAAAAATGCGGCTGCCTTTAGGAACACCTCGGGATCGGGCTTGCTTTTTTGTATGTTGGTACCGTCCGCTACGGCGTCGAAGGAGGCGGTAAGGCCTACCCTGTCCAGAATAAACCTTGCGTTCCTGCTGGAGGAGCCGACCGCAAGGCGCAGGCCGCGTGCGCGCAGGACGTCCAAGGTCTCCTTGACGGACGGATCCAAGTCGCGGGGGGACAGCGTTTTAAGCAGGGCGCGGTACCGCTCGTTCTTCAAAGCGGCATAGCGGCGCTTGTCCTCCGGCGGGATGACCCTGCCCGACAGCTCCTCTAAAATGTCCATGCACGCCATGCGGCTGACCCCACGAAGTCGATCGTTGCTGCTTTTGTCAAACGGGATGGAGAGCCGATCGGCAAGCTCCTTCCACGCAAGATAGTGCTGCTCGTCCGTAGAGACCAGAACGCCATCCAAGTCGAAGATCACAGCCTTTAGATCGCAAAGCTTCATATCACACCAGCCCAAACAGCAGTCCCACGACAGGCAGCCACAGCGCGCACAGTATGACCATCGCAAGCTGCAGGAACACGGTGGACTTGGCCATGTCGGTCATGGAGTAATAGCCCTTTCCATAGGTGATAAGCGCCACGGTGTCGAGGGGCAGCAGGTAGCAGTTGCAGGCGCAAAGCGCCGCCGCCATCAAGATGAGCGCGGGGGACACGCCTGCGCCTGCGGCGATCGCCACAAGCGGTACGGCCATGATGGGGATCATCGAGGTCGCCACGGGGATGATGAGCAAGGCCGCAAAGGTCAGCAGTGCCGTGAACGCAAGCAGCGCCATCGTGCTCACGTTCATCGCGGGCAGCGCGCTCGCAAGGGCGTCGGAAACGCCGTTTGTGATCATGGCTGCGCTGATTGACAGCACCGAGCCCACCAAGAAGAAGGCGTCCCAGCTGTTTTCCTTGAGGAAGGTATCGATCTTGAGGATGCGCATGCCCGGCAGGAACAGCACGCAGCAGCCGAGGATGGCAACTACCATCACATTGATCGCCTTGACCCAGCTGGACGCGATCCACAATCCGAGCATCAGCAGGATCAAAACGACCACCTTGATCTCCTGCCTGCCCATTTTGTCGGGAACGTCCATGCTGCCGACAAAGCTTTGAATGTCCTCCCGCGAGACGGGGACGGGCTTGTAGATCTTAACGATCAACAGCCACGCAAGGGGTATCATGACGATGGCCAGCGGGATACCCGCGCACATCCATTGCACGAAGGTGATCGTCTGTCCCGTCAGGCTTTCAAGCTGGGCTATGGCCAAAAGGTTGATGGAGCTGCCTGCGGGGGTCATCATGCCGCCGATCATCGACGCCACAGGCGTGGCGATCATGAACGCACGCGCTGTTTGCCGCTTGTCGGCGTCGTCCTTGTATATCTCAACGAAGGAAAGTGAGATCGCCATGAAGATGGCGCAGGTGGGAACGTTGCTTACAAGCGAGGACACAAGCGCCGCGCAGATCATGATCGCCAGCAGCGACATGCGGATGTTCCTTCCGAACGCACGCATCAAAGCGCGCAGGATCCGCTTCGACAGCGGAATGGTCGTGATCGCGGCCGCGATCCCAAACGAGGCAAGGGTGAAGAACACGATGGGCTGCGCGTAGCCCGATAAGGCCGCGCCAAGGCCTTGCGTGACGCCCAACACAGGCATCAGTGCGCAAAACAGCAGGCTTGTGACCACCACAGGCAGCGCTTCGGTGACGAGCATCACCAAAAAAGCCGCAAGCAGTCCCACCGTCTTGACGCCCGCCGCGCTGAGGGTGCCCATCGCAGGCAGGAACTGACTGATAAGCAGGATGGCGGCTGCGGCGCCTATCCCGATCCATTGCTTTAAACGCATTGTACCCTACCTCCTAGATCCGCGCATCCGACAGGCCGCAAAAGGCGTCTATCGGTGAAACGCCCGTGAACGGGCTTCTGCCAAGCAGCTTATCGACAACGGCGCGGATCGTATCCTCGTGACAGCTGTAGGCGTTGATATACGTTCTCACCCGCGGGACGTCCTGCAGGTGATAGGGGTTTGCAAAGGAAACGAACACGCTGCTTTCTTCGCGGCAGTGTCTTGGCGCGTCCAACGCATGCTTCTTTGCCCAAGCGAGCCTCACCGTCGTTTGATTGCTTGCAGGCTCCAAATTGGCAAGGTAGAGCGTCAGGCGCTTCCCGTCAAGCGTCGCCGTGCCGTGCAGCTCCTCCTTGTCAATGTCGAAGCGCTCCACCATAAAGCCCGCTTCCCCAAGAAGGGACGCCGCAAGGTTGGTCATGCTGCCATAGTCTATTTGGTCGCTGCCGAGCGTAATCAGGCGGATCTTTTGATATTTTTCCGCCGTAAGGGGCAAAACGCCGTCGAGATCCTTGACGAGCGTGACCGCACGATCTGCCGCCTGCCTGCGCCAAGCCTTGGTCGGCGCCGCGCAGGGGCTTTCCGTTGGCTTCCCTGCGACCTTTGCCTTCAGAGCAAGGATGCGCGTGACGGCCTCGTCCAGCCGCTCCTGCGTCAGCCGCCCATCGGCAAGCGCCTCCAAGAGGTAGTGATGATCCTCGAAAAAATCCGTGCTGAACACGAGCATGTCGCTGCCCGCCATGATGGAAGCGGGGATCGCCTCCCTGCGCGCCATCGCCTCCGTATAGCCGCCCATGATCGTTGCGTCCGTTGTGATCAGTCCGTTGAAGCCAAGCGTATTGCGCAGCACATCGGTAAGCAGCCGGTGGGACAGGGAGGCGGGCAAGCAGTCGGCAAACGTCAAAGACGGGTCGCACGCCATCTCCACGTTCGGCTGCACGATATGCCCCGCCATGACGGAAAGCAGTCCTGCGTCGATCAGCGTCTGATAGATGCTGCCATAGCTTTTGTACCACTCGTCCGCCGACAGGCTGTTGTAGGTGGGGTGCAGATGCTGGTCGCGAAAGTCCACGCCGTCCCCCGGGAAATGCTTGGCGCAGGCCGCCATGCCCCTACGCTGTACGGTCTCGATATACGCCTTGCACAGCCGTTTGACGCGTTCTAGGTCGCTTCCGAAGGTACGGATGTTGGTGATGGGATTGCGAAAGTTCAGATCCAGATCGCACACGGGCGAGAACGTCCAGTTGACGCCTATGCTCTGCCCCTCCGCCGCGCAGACGGCGGCAAAGCGTTCCGCTTCGGCGGTATCGTCCGTTGCCGCGATCAGCATGGGCCAAGCGTAGAAGGTACCGTCCGAGGTCGCGCCGCTGCCGCCCTCCTCTAAATTTGCCGCCTTCAAAAGCGGCACACAGGCGGCCTTGTCCAACGCGGCAAACTTCATGCGAAGGGTCTCCGCGGGTTCGGGACGGTACAGTACGCCGCCCACACCATAGTCGGAAACCAAAGTCTGCAGCAGGTCAAGGGAATAGTCGCCGCCCATCAGGCAAAAGAGCTGTCCCGCCTTTTGCTTATCCGTGAGCGACGCAAGCGTATCCCTTACCCGGCGGCGCTGCTCGTCCGAAAGGAAGAAGGGCGATTTTGATAAGTTAAGCTCATTCATTCTGTCTTTGCTTGGTCTCCTTGCTAAATACGATGTTGCCGTGACCGCCGTCCAAGCGTCCCCTTTCAAAGGAGAACGCCTTGGCAAGCAGCGCGGTCTGCCCCATGAACGTAAAGGGTTGATCGTCCGTGTTGCCCGAGAGGATGTCGTCACAGACCGCAAGGTTGCTTTCGATCATGTCGCTGTAGGGCTTTCCG
Organism: uncultured Oscillospiraceae bacterium; assembly: GCA_964490325.1. Classification (GTDB taxonomy): domain Bacteria; phylum Bacillota; class Clostridia; order Christensenellales; family CAG-138; genus DAOPJM01. Next base: position 38,566 of record CAZBBX010000010.1, on the reverse strand, counting down.
CCCGTATGGGAGAGCAGAACGCCGTCATATTTGCCGTCCGTGTCCGCCTTGAGGCGAAGCAGGGAGCCGCGATAGGTGCGCACGCCTGTCGAGAACGCGTCAAACAGAAACGTGAGGCCGTTGCAGGCGTCGCCAAGCAGCAGCAGGCGCTGCTCCCTTAGGAGCATACAGACGCTGCCCTTTGTGTGGCCTGGGCAGGAAAAGATCTCGATATGCTGTCCGCCCAGATCGAACACATCGCCTGCGTGCAGCGGGTGAAATGTGTCCGCATCCGCGGTGGGGATGTAGTCCGCCTCGGTCAAGTCCCGATACGCAGGCGACAGCTCCATGCTTTTCCAGCGGAACGAGCGCGCCCCATGCACCCAAAAAACATCCCTGTCGCTCGGATCCATGTACACAGTGGAAAACTCCCCTGCGCCCATGGCATGATCGGTGTGTCCGTGCGTCAGCAGCACGAGAACGGGCTTTGTTGTCAGCCGATCGACAACGGCCTTCAGGCTGCAAAAGCCGCTGCCGCTGTCCAGCAGCGCCGCCCTGTCCGTGCCTTGGACCAGGTACACGCACTCCGTGTTCAAGGCGGTAATGCGGGTCAAGGCGTCGTTGATCCTCTCAACCGTGAACTCCATTTTTCCGCCCCTTCCTACTTGAGGTGCTGCTCTAAAAACGCCCAGACGACAGCCATGTTTTCGGGTTCGGTGAACTGCGGATCCTCATGGTCTGCCGTATCGAGCGGACGGAACAGGGCAGCCCCCTCGCCAAGCTTTTCAACGATGGCATGATAGAGACCCTCTGACTGCGCAAACGGTACGAGCCTGTCCCTGCGCCCATGCTCGATAAGCAGCGGGCACATCCGCCTGCTGATGTAGCTTGCGGGGTTTGCTTTTTGGCAAAGCGCCTCGTCCGCCTCGGGCAGCGGCGTACCGATGTACATGGATTCTGCGGAATCGGGACGGTCGTGGTCGGCAAGGCTCACGCCGTTCGCCCTTGCCTGCGCATCCATCGGCTTAAAATCCGTCGGGCCAAACTGGTCGATGGCCGCCTGCACGAAGGGGTCGGTATCAAAGGTCTGCGCCGCGGCTTCCCCATAGAACGCCCCGTTTTCGATGTTCATGGCAAGCAGGGCGACCAAGTTTCCGCCTGCGCTGCCGCCGATGACGGCTATGCGCTTTGGGTCGATGCGATAGTGGGCAGCGTGCTTTCGAAGGAAGCGGATCGCCTGCCGCACATCCAGCACGGCCGCGGGAAAGATCGCTTCCCCGCTGAGTCGATACTCCACGCTGCCAACGACATACCCGCGGCGGATCCCGTCCAGATAGGCGTTCATGTGGCTGTCGCGCTTGTCGCCAAACGCAAACCCGCCGCCGTGGATGTGGATGAGCGCGGGGAAGGGGCCTTCGCCCGCATCAGGATAGTACAGGTCGAGCTTTTGCGCTTCGCTTACCGTGTCATAGGGGACGTCCAGCGACTTACGCTTGACCCAAGAAATATCTGCCGCAGGCGGCGTCCATCCCTCGGGGGGAGGCCCCGCCGTGAACGCGGGATCGCCCATCGGAGGCGGCGTCATGCCGTCAGGCCTTCCTTGCATGGGCGGGAACGGCGGCTTTTGGCCGTCCCCTGCGTGTGAAAAATCAGGCTCTCTGCCAAGGGGCGGGAGCAAAGGATCGCGGTCTATTTTCATATTTCTCTGCCTTTCAGGAAACCGAATTTGTCTTTGCGGGCGCAGTGCTGTGTATCCTTACAGCGGGACGCGGACGGTTCTTGATGGCGTCAAAGCTGATGGCCGCCAGCAGGATCGCGCCCTTGACGGCATACTGGAGATAGGTGCCCCAGCCCGCAAGCTGCATCCCGTTGGCGATGATCTGCATGACGAAGATGCCCGCCACCAGACCGAACACATTGCCCTTGCCGCCCTTGAAGCTGATGCCGCCGATGATGGCCGCGGTCAAGCAGGTAAATTCTGTGCCGGGGCCTGTGGTCGAGGAGGTCATGTTCTGCTGCGCCATCATCACAAGCGCCGCAATGCCGAACACCGCACCCGTGATCGCAAAGGTCATGATCTGCACAAGATCCGTCTTGATGCCCGACAGCCGCGCACATTCCCGATTGCCGCCCACGGCAAGGATGCTGCGCCCGAAGTTTGTCTTGTTCAGCACAAACCATGCCAGCAGAATGCAGGCGATCGCCAAGTACACGTCCAGCCGATGCGAAATATAGACGATGGTGACCCCGCGCGCTTTGAGCTTGGCGATCACCTCAAAGAGGAGTTCGACCTCCCGCGTGGCAAGCGCGGAGGTCGGCTCGTCCATGATGAGGAGCTTTGCGTTGTTGGAGATCGCCTTGCAGATCTCCACCAGCTGCTGCTCGGCAGGCGGCAGGTCGTCCACGCGCTTGGTCGGCGAAAGGGAAAAGCCGTATGCATCGAAGATGGCCTGCGCCATTTTGTTGATGCGCTTTTTTGAGTAGAGCGTCCCCTGTGAACGGCCAAGAAAGATATTCTCCGCCACGGACAAGGGGCCGCACAGGTTCAGCTCTTGATAAATGACGGCAACGCCCTCCGCCTGTGCGGTCTGCGGCGTCATCTGTCTGTACACGCGGTCGTCAAAAGCGATCGTACCGTCGTCCGGAGTGATCGCGCCTGCGATGGCCTTGATGAGCGTGGATTTCCCCGCGCCGTTTTCGCCAAGCAGCGCGTGGACCTCGCCGTCCTGTACCGAGAACGTCACATGGTCCAAGGCCTTAACGCCCGGATAGGTTTTTGTAATGCCTGTTACTGTCAGCATAGCTTGCTCCCCTGTGGTAAAGGGGACTGCCGTTCTCAACAGCCCCCTATAGACCCGCCTCTTTTATGCGGTGTATTCGATCGGCGTCACCGTGCCGTCCCCGTTATCCGTCCAAGTGATGGAACCATCCTCCTGCCAGAAGGCGGCGATCTTGGTGCCCTCCCCCTGCGCCGCCACGGTCGTGAACGTACCGTCGCCGTTGTCGATCCATTGATCGCCTGTCCAAGTGGGATTGCCCATGGTGGCGTTATCGGGCTGCGCCAGTAGGAATGTCCCATCCTCGTTCAGCGTGATCGTCCACGCGATCTCGCCAAAGGGGGTCGTCTCCGCAAAGCTGTATACGCCTGCCGTGATGGCGGCGGCGACAGGCAGGGCAACGCCCTCGGGGGCAAACACGCCGTTGCCGACCGTCACGGTAAAGCCTGCGGGATCGGCCCAAGTGTATACGCCCGGTACGCCGCCTGTCATGGCGCTGCATACCACGGTATCGCCGTCCCTTGTGAAGGCGCTGCCCGTGTAGGTATTGCCGTCGGGGAACATGTCGTTCTTTTCGGTCAGCGCATAGCTCCCGTCCGCAAGCAGGGTCAGCGTCCACTCGATGTCCATGAACCCGTTGTTCTCTTTGTAGGTGAAGCTTTCGCCCTCCCCGATCACGCTCGGCGCTGCCGCAGCGTCCTCGGTCTCTGCGGGGATGAAGCCGTCCACCGAATTCCAATAGACCACGGTGTTTTCATCCGTCAGCGCCGCGATGGGATCAAACGCCTGCACGGTCGCACCCGAAAAGATGTTGAAATGCGCAACATACGCCGTCCCGCTGCCCATCGCTTCATCGACCGTCCACCAAGCCGCAATGCCGTCGGGATTGCGTTTGAAGTAATCCGTGCCTTCCTTTCCGTACAGGATCGCATAGGCGGTGCGCGCCACGGAGTCCGCGACCTCGCCGCCCGCTGCGGAAACGCCGAACTGGCAGGCGCCGCGCATGATTGCGGGCGTAACGCCATCGGTATCCGAAACGGAGCCTACCATGTAGTCCGCTTCATTGCCCATGACGCCTGCCGAGAAGAAGGCAAATTCGTGCAGCTGATTGGGGTAATTGTCTACAATGTACTGTCCGCCCTGCGTGGACGCCAAGGAATTGTACGCAATGAACACACGCGTGTTGGGGTTGGTCGTCAGAATGGAGGCGACGTTCAAGCCGCCGTTCTGCTGATCCTGCTCGACTTGGACGCCCTTGTAGTGATCGACCGCCAGCTGACAGTAGGCGGGGTTTTCGACCTTGTTTGCCTCGTCCACGATGTTGCCCGAGACGTCCACATAGTTGCCTTCCCAATCCTTCAGGTACGGCTCAAGGATGGACGCCTCGCCGTTGCCGCGCTTGACGGTCTCCTCCGACAGGCTCGACTTCAAAAAGGCAAGCTCCCAATCGCCTGTGGCCGCCAGCGCGTCCGCGTGGGCTTCGATCCAGTTCTTTGCGACCATCGCGACATATGCGCCGCAGAGGTATTCATCCGATACCGTGCAGCAATCGTAGTACTCCTCGCCGAGGCTGTCGCTCGTTGCGCCGTTGATGTACACCTTGCAGCCCGCCTCGTGCGCCTCCATGATCGCATCCGACAGCGCATCGATATCCGTGGGGTTAATGATGATCAGATCCGCGCCCATCAGCGCAAATGCCTTGACCTGACTGATCTGCGTGGCGGAATCGTTGTCGCAGCTGACGGTCTGCACCTCCGCCTTCCCCGCGAAGATCTCCTCCAGCGCCTTTTGCTCCAGCACATAGATGCTCTCGCTGAGGCTCACGCTGCAAAAGCCCACCAGACCAAGCTCGCCGTTTGCGGCCGTCCCGTCAGGATCGCCGTTTCCATCGGGCTGCGTCGCTGCACACGCCACGACGGACAAGCACAGCAGTGCCGCCAACAAAATTGCCAACCATTTCCTCATTGCTCTTTCCTCCGTTTATTGTTGCGCGCATCCCCTGACGCCTGCGCAAAACTTGACACGGTCATTCTACCATGCCTATAGAGGATTGGAAAGCCCGCAGCTCAATTTAGTTATACCATTATCTTGATTAAAGAACTGCCCGTTATTTTTGCTGCGGGATCTAAAAGCCGTAATATCGCATTATTTGTTCGGTTCCAAGGGGTTGACTTTCAAAATATTAGATTTACAATAAAGATGAGCAAACTATATTTTTGATTTAGGAGCTTTCATGGACATCGACAGGCTGGAGGAATTTCTTTTGATCGCCGAGCAGCGCAGCTTCAAAAGGAGCGCGGCGCTGCTGGGCGTTTCCCAAGCGGTGCTGTCCGCCCGCATCGCGGCCTTGGAAAAGAGCATGGGCGTGCGGCTGTTGGAGCGCGACGCCCATCGTGTGGAGCTGACCGACAAGGGTCTGCAGTTCTTGCCCGACGCGCAAAGCATCGTTGCGTCCTATCAAAAGATGAAGGGCGGGCTTAGCACGATACGCTACAACCGCTACCGCAGCCTGAAGCTTGCCATATCGGGTGCGCTGATGCCGGCAAGGGTCGGCCCCTATCTGGACGAAGTCAGCATGGAGCATCCCGATATCCATATCGAGCTGATGGACGACCACGACTTTGGCGTTCTGCAGGGGCTGAACGAAGGGCTTTGCGACGCCTATCTGACCTACGGAAAAAGCGGGCTTAGCTTTCCGCATATCGAGCGTGCGCTTTTGTATACGGCGCAGCCCTGCGCGCTGGTCAACCGCGCACATCCCCTGTCCAACAGGGCGCACATCTCCCTGCGCGAGCTGGACGGCGAACGCTTCGTTCTGTACCCGCCGACCGCCGAGCTGTCCATTCGGGAGCTGGAGAGTGCGCTTCTGGAGCGGTCGGGCATCGCCTATACGACATACGACGATCCCGTCTCCCCGCTGTTCTATCAGCTGCTCGTCCCCATCGGCAAGGCAATCGCCATCTGTCCGTGGGTGGTGCGCGACACGCTCCCGCCCAACACCGTCCCGCTGATGATAGACGATGCCGCGGATGCGTTCAACATGTATTTGTTCTACAGGGCGGATGCGCCAAATCCGTTCTTTTCGGAGTTTCTTGGCGGACTGATGGAGTTTGATAAAGGCAGATCGATATGACGACGGAACGATTGTATGAATTTCTCATCCTTGCGCAAACGCTCAGCTACAGCAAGGCGGCAAAGAAGCTGTTTGTGACGCAGGCGACCCTGAGCCGCCATGTCATTGAGATGGAGCAGACCCTTGGCATCTCCCTGCTGGATCGAAGCACGCACGGCGTGCGCCTGACGGAGGCGGGCAAGGTGCTGATGCACAGTGCGGCCGACATCCTGCGGCAGTCCGACGCCGCCAATGCGCGGCTGCGCCTTGCCGATGTACAGGCGGCGGGGACGGTGGCGGTGGCGTGTTCGGAAGCGGCGCTGTGCCATTCCTTCCTTTCCTTTGTGCATTTGTTTTCGGAAAAATACAGGGAGATAGACCTAAAGGTCAGCCTGACCAACACCGCCGCGCCCCCTGTCGGCTCGGTGGATTTTGCATTCTCCCCCTTTGAGTATCCATCGCTGGCAAGCAGCATCTCGTCCCGCGTCGCATTCACCGACGCCGCTTATCTTGCCGTCCCCGACGGTCACAGGCTCCTGTACGAAAGGCAGACTACGCTTTCGGCGCTGAAGGGGGAAACGCTGATCGTGCCCTATGGCGATGAGCTGCTCTGTTCGTTTGCCGCCAATCGTCAGCTTGCGGAGCGCTGCGTGGGAAACAAGCTGAATATCCTAAAGACCGACAACGCAAAAACGGCGCTGCTGCTTGTGAACCTTGGCAAGGGCGTTGCGATCGTTCCGCAGTACCTGACGGAGAACGCCGTTGTTGCGGCCAAGATCATCGGCATCGTCAACCCCGAATGCAAGTTTGAGGTGTTCGAGTACTGGGACGAAAACCGCAACAACCCCGCGGCGCGGCTGTTTCACGAGGAGCTGGAGAGCTTTATGGCTCTGTAGCGTCGGCAGCGGCCGTTCCGAACAGGACCTTACGGAAAAGCGCGGCGGTCTTGTCCCTTCCGATCGCCTTGACAAACGCATCGGTGGAGGGACCGCCGTTTTCGATCAAACCGCCCACATACCGCTCCTCCGCCTTTGCCTTGCTCTTAGGGTCGCAGGCGGGTGCGCTTTCGAGCCACAAGAGGTATTGCGCAAGGTATTTTGCGTACAGCTCGTCAAAGGCGGCGGTGCAGGCCTTGCTCTTTCCTTTTTTGGAGACGCTGCACGGCAGCTTCAGCGCGTCATACCAATGCGTCCCAAGCTCATGCTCCGCCAACTGAGAATACGCACTTTTGAGGGCGTCGAGCCTTGCATTTTGCGTTTCCCACGCGGCGGCAGAGCCTGCAAGCAGGGTGTTATACAGCTCGATAAGCAGGGTGTCGCTGCCCGCTGCGCGGATCCTGTCATAGGAAAACAGCGGCGCATCCCGATAAAGCGGCGTTAGAAGCACGGTCTTCATTTTCAGCAGACCGAACAGCGCCGTGCCGTTCATGACCGACAGATTGCCTATCCCCGCGACCTCGTACCGTTGTATGGCAAAGCGCAGCACGCCGACCTTGACCGCGCCGAAGCCGTAAAGCTCCGCCGCGTGGACAGGGTAACTGCTTCCTATCAGCTCCGCTTCCGTCATACTGCCTCGGCGCACTTTTTCTCACGGATGAGGATCGCCCCCGCAAGCAGCAGCCCCTGCCCCACGATATTCACCGCCCCCGCGATCCAGTTCATATACGCCTGCGAAAAGTCCTTGGCGGACAGGTACCCCATGGCAAGCACGAACACGAACGAGAGGACGAACAGCGGGATCGCCGCGTATTTCTTCCGCTTTTTTGCCACAAGAAGCAGGCAGGTATCAAGCAGCCCGACCCCTGCGATCATCAGCGCGACAAACAGCATCGTTCCGCTGAACACGGCGGGGACTGCGGCGACCCCCGAAAAGCGGCTTTCCTTTTTCTCCCCCTGCTTATAGCAGACCATCGCCAAAACGCCAAGCCCCGCAAGGACAAAGCCCGTTGTCTGCATCGGAAAGAAGCATTTGTTCAGCGCCTGAAAATCGCAGACGCCTGCGGCATACAAAAGCTTCCACGTCGCCTTGAACAGTCCCGCGACAAACACGCAAACGCTCCCCGCAGAGAAAATGGCAAACGCCCCCTTGCTCATGTGGCCGTAAAACTCACGCTGCAAAAGGATCGTTGCCGCAAGGAACAGCGCGACAGGGATATAATCTACAAGCGCCATCCAAATGTTCATGTCAGTCCTCCTTGTACTTTCCGATGTGGCAGATCGGAACGAGCGGGAGCAGGATGGGCGTATGATCGGCATAGGCGCGGTACTTTGGATCCTTGCCATACTGCTTTTCCTGTCGGCGGTCAAGGCGCTGCGCACCGTTGACCATGACGTAAACAAGGCAGATATACCCGCATACCGCGATGAGCCATTGCCCAACGCCGTTTAGAGCGTTGAGTCCTCCCACAAGGACGCCTGTCCAAAAGATGATCTCCCCCAAATAGTTCGGGCAGCGAACCGGCTTGAACAGCCCCCGCGTGGCCACCATGTGCGGCTCCTGCGCCTTTTGCGCGCTCTTTTGCCTGTCGGCAAGGGTCTCCAAGGCCAGTCCCGCAAGGCTGATAAGAACGCCGATCAAGGGAAGCACGATGTCCTTGCCGTCTCCGTTATAGACGCGGAAGAACAGCGGGGAGGTCTCGGCGACATACAGCACCGCAACGCATACCCAAATGGCAAACTTCACAAACAGCGGCATCGGCTTCTCGTCCGTCTTTGCCGCCTCATTGAGCACCTTGCGGTAATTGGCGTTCTTGATCTCACGAACAAGCAGGAAGCCCGAGAGCCTGACGCCGTATGCAACAAACAGCGCCGCCTGCAAATAGGTGACGAAGCTAAGCTCCCAGCCCTGCACCAACGCCGTGACAAGGTAGGCGATCCCAAGTCCCGCCACGGAGAAGCCGTAGCCGATCGACAAGAACCAGACAAACCTCTTGAACCCTACCGCGCACAGGACGGCGCTGACGAGCAGATAGATCCACAAAAATTCCCAACCCATGTCAGCTCTCCTTTTTGAAGCTGTCGCTTATGTACTGCTGAAAGCTATGCTCGCCATACACGGTGTCGCCGACCATGTCTTCGGTAAGCGTCCATTTTGAAAAGCGAATGATCGCCTGCTTGCCGTTCTTTTTGTTTTTGGGCAGGTTTGCAAGGATGTCAAACAGGAAAGGCGGCGCATGCTTGATGTGCGGCTCCTTGCCCGCCGCCGCAAAGCACATTTTTGCGATCTGCTCATACGACCACGTTTCCTTGCCGCCGATGCTGTAGGTAACGTTCGTATCGGAAAGATGCTTTACGATAAACTCCGCAAAGTCGGGGGTGTCGATGACGTTTGCGTACACGGGCTTTTTGCCGAGCAGCGACACCTCGCCCTTTTCGATCATGGGGCGGAACACCTTCACGATGTCGTAAAAGTAGCCCGTCGGACGATGGATCACATAGCTTATGCCGCTCTTTTTCAGCTCCTCCTCAAAAAGATACTTCGCGTGCAGCATCGGGACCTTCGGCTCCCTGTCCGCCTTGATGACCGAGATGTACACGAATTTTTTCACAGCGGCTCTCTTTGCTTCCTGCAGCAGGTTGAGGTTCCCGTGATAATCAATGTCGTAATTGGTGACCGTCGCGCTGGTGGAGGTCAGCCCCACGGTGGTGATGACGGCGTCGGCCCCGTCGCAAAGACCCTCGAGCGACGCGGCGTTTGTAACATCCAGCTTTTTAAAGGTGTATAGAGAGCTGTCAAGGCCGGGGATGGTACGGTCGATCATATCGGCGGCAACGACCTCGTATCCGTCCGACACAAGCTGCTTTAGAATGTCGCTTCCGAGCTTTCCGTAAGCCCCTGCAAGTACGATCTTCATAGTCTTCTCCTTACGCTTCGTTATTTGTTCTTTTCCTGCGAGCGCTTGTCGTTGATAGCAAGCATATGCTCCGCCGTGATCAGCGTCACGCCGTGTTCCTTTGCCCACGAGACGCAGCCCTTCAGCGCGGTCGGGAGGAAGATGCGCGGCACGCCGATCAGCTTTTCGCAGGCCTCGTCCGTGAATTTCACGGTGTCGTCGATGCGGTCGGCGGCGTATTTCACAGATTCGACGGTGGTTTTTCTCACCTGCAGCAGCTCGGGGATGGGCTTACGGTGACGGGTATACCAGAAATTCTTGCTGTCGCGGTAGCCGTAATCGATGGGAGCGGGAGGAAAGTCCTTTGCGCGCACGCCGTTGATGATCGCGTTATAGTACTTTTCCTTCATCAAAATTTTATCCACGCGCAGAATGAAGGTCGCGCCGAATTTTGAGGTGACTCCGTTGAAATCGTGATAGGGCGGTTCATAGCCGTTCAGCTCACCGGGCTTGCAGGCGGCGCCGTTGTCCAGCTCGGACATCCATGTACACTCGATCACCTGAAAGGCCTCGCTGAGCACCTGCGGGAATTTCTCGTTCGGATGCGCCGCCGCCATCAGACCGTCTTCCAGAACAAAATTGCACTTGGGCATTTTTTCCTCGGGCTTGTCGCCCGGCCAGCTCAGCTTCACCGCCTCCTTGAAGTATTTGCTTTCGTCCGTTATAAAGCTCAGTGCGCATTTGCCGCTTCTAAGAAGGTTCTGCGCGGTGTTGGACGAGTTGCGGCAATTCAGCAGCATCGCGTAATATTCCTTGCCCGCGACATAATACGGCTGAACAAGGCTGTACGGCCCCAATGTGGTTTTTCCGTCCTCGGTCAGCGTGCTGATGATGACGGTCGGCATGGGGAAAAACAGCGACGTCTGGTAGAAGTTGTCTACCACTCTCAGATCCTTAAAACTGCTCATTTTTGTTTCCTCCTTAATACTTTTAGTTGATCAGTTTTTGAAGCAGCGGGGCAAGAAGTTCAAAGCTCCACTGCTCGTTGCTTGCAACAAGAAGGCTTTCCGCAAGAAAAACGCAGAGGAACGCATCCGAAGTCTGCTGCGAGGCGTCGATCGTAAGGCCTATGAACTCCGCGATCTTGGTGCAAAGCAGGGTATGGCGCTCCCGAAAGGCGGGACCCAACGGCGAAAGCGCGCTCTCTTTGAAGATCTTGCGGTACAGATCGTGAAAAGAGAGCAGCAGTCCGTAGATGGCGCCAATGCCGTCCAGCGTATCCGTGCAGCTCTCGGCGCTTTGCCGCATCTTCTCGGCGACCTGCTGCCAGTCCGCCAAAACAACGTTTGCCGCCAGCATGTCCTTGGAAGGAAAGTAATTATAGACCGTTCCCACGGCAATGTGGCACGACTTTGCGATCGTGCGGATGTTCAAGCTCTCATACCCGTTTTCAAACAGTTGCCTGCGCGTCTCCTCGATGAGCCTCTCGCGGAGATTCTCCACCAGCTTGGGGATACGATCACCTCCCTGCGTTTATATGAACCTGTTCATATAAAGTTTAGCACGCCTCCCCCGCTCTGTCAATGCAAAAGATCCGCCGTCACTCCCCGTCCGCGGCCGCTCCTTCTCCTCCCATATGCGGCTATACCTGCTTACAAGGGGGCTTGCCTTCTTCCTCACACGCGAGATCGGGGCGGTGGTGTGGTCATAAGGTCTATGCTTTGTTGAACTGAAAAAGGCCGACGTTTTTGGCGTCGGTCTTTTATGTGCGGAAGCGGAAGGTCAGTCGTTTCTGACGTTGGGGCGGTAGCCCTCAAAGATCACCGCGTCGTTTTCGGCGGCGAGGCGGGCGTGGTCGGCGGGATCGCGTGCCGTCCAATACACGAACAGGGCGCCCATGCTGCGGCAGAGCCGCACAAACAGGTTGCGCTTGCCGGGGCCGAATGCGATAAACTGCGGATGCGTGACGTGATTGGGCAGCAGCATCGCCATGGTGAGGGAGCGGCTCAGGCTGTTGTACTTGCGCCAGCCGCCGTACGGCTCTGTGAGCTGTCCGCGCAGAATGTGCGGCGCATTCTTGTAGAACCAGCGCACGATATACGGGTCAAAGCTCTCCACGCAGTACGCCCCCGCATAGGCGTTCAGCAGCGCAAGAGTCTTTTTGCAGAGCTGCTCGTTGTCGGCGCCGTGCTTCAGCTCTACGATGACGGGGATCTTGGCGTCCAAGATCGCCAGCACCTCAGTAAAGAGCGGGATGCGCTCCGCCGTGCCGAACAGGGGAAAGCTTTGTAGTTCCTCCAAGGTATAGGCGTCCACCCGTCCCTTAATGCCGCAGACGCGATCCAAGGTATCGTCGTGGAACACCACCACCTGCCCGTCGCTGCTCAGCTGGACGTCCAGCTCCACGCCATAGCCCGCTTCGACGGCGGCACGGAAGGCGGCGGGGGAGTTTTCGGGAACACCCTTTTCACGGTCGTGCAGGCCGCGATGGGCGTAGTTTCGTCCGACAAAGGGGGCGCGCGCCTCGGCGCTGCTTGACGCGGGATGCAGCGCATACAGGATGCACAGGCAGCATAAAAGGGCAGCACCCACAAGGATGCATAGATCGATCAAAGTATCCGACAAAACAGCTTCCCTCCCTTTCAAGGATCGCTTGTTATTGTACACCTTTTTTGCTATACTGTACACAGAAAAAAAGAAGCGAGGGACGCACGCAATGAAGCTCAACTACAAGCGCACCATATTGGTCGGCTTTGCCTTCTTTCTCATCTGCACCTTCTGGCAGGCCTACGACACCATCATCCCAAAGATCCTCACAGACAAGTTCGGCATGACGCAGGCCGCCTCGGGCGTCATCATGGCGTTGGACAACGTGCTGGCGCTGTTCATGCTGCCGCTGTTCGGCAGTCTGTCCGACCGCTGCAAGAGCCGCCTTGGCAGGCGCACGCCCTACATCCTTGTTGGCACCATCGTGGCGGCAGTCTTCTTCTTTGGTCTGTCCTTCATCGACAACTGGCAGATGGGCTCCATCGCCGCAGGCGCGACCATCGACGACCCCGCCGCCTTGGGCGTGCTGTACGATGCGGAGCAGGACGAGACGCTCAAGACCGCCACAGGCGAGAGCTTTGTGCTTGGCGACACCTTCACGCGGGAGGAGTTCACCGCCATCCGTTCGCAGCTTGGCACGGATCCCATCAGCGGCGAGCTGCTCACGAGCGAGGCGACCGAAACGGCGCTGGCGGCGGGCGAGAGCCTCAAGCTTTCCACCAACCCCGACTATTCCAACTATGTCACCCCTGCGCGGCAGTCCTATGCGTGGAAAAAGACGGTCGAAAACCCCGCGGCGCTCATTGCGTTCATCCTTGTGCTGCTGGTGGTGCTGGTGGCCATGGCCATCTTCCGCTCCCCCGCCGTGGCGCTGATGCCCGATGTGACCATCAAGCCGCTTCGCAGCAAGGGCAACGCCGTCATCAACCTCATGGGGACGGCGGGCGGCATCATCGTTCTGGCGCTTGGCACGCTGTTCCATACGGGAAGCGTGAAGAACGCGCTGATGAGCTACACGCTGTTCTTTGGCGTCGTGGCGGGACTGATGCTCGCTGCGCTTGCCATCTTCCTTTGGAAGGTGAAGGAGCCGCAGTTCGTGCTGGAGATGCGCGAGGAGAGCAAGCGCTACGGCATCGACGAATATGACGGCACGGAAACGGGGGAGAAGCGCCGCCTGACCCCCGCCGAGCGGCGTTCGCTGCTGCTCATCCTTGCCTCCGTGGTGCTGTGGTTCATGGGCTACAACGCCGTGACCTCCAAGTATTCCGTCTATGCGGGCAAGGTGCTGAGCTTGGACTACAACGCCACGCTCATGATCGCCAACGTAGCCGCCATCATCTCCTACCTGCCCGTGGGCTTTGTCGCGTCCAAGATCGGCCGCAAGAAGACCATCCTTGCGGGCATCGTGATGCTGACAGGCTCCTTCCTTGTGGCGTCCTTCCTGCGGGAGGGCAGCTCGGCAATGCTGATGAACGCCATGTTTGCGCTGGCAGGCATCGGCTGGGCGACGATCAACGTCAACAGCTTCCCCATGGTGGTGGAGTTAGCGCGGGGCGGCGATGTGGGCAAGTATACGGGCTTTTATTACACCGCCAGCATGGCTGCGCAGACCGCAACGCCCTTCCTTTCTGGTCTGCTGATGGACAAGGTCGGCATGACCTCCCTGTTCCCCTACGCAACGGTGTTCGCGGCTCTCGCGTTCTTTACCATGCTGCCCGTCAAGCACGGCGACAGCAAGCCCCTTGCCAAAAAGGACCTGAGCGCCTTGGATGTGGGCGATTGAGTGTAAAATTGTTCACGTTCTGTTGGCTTGACCCTTGCCCTGCTTGGTAGTACACTGAAAGTCTAAAGGAAGCGACTGCACTTCCAACCGGCATGGCAAGGGAGGTTTCTTAGGTGGAAAAGGCCGTCAAGGGTATCGTAAATTCCGATCTGATCGGATCGACTGTGAACGTGGAGCTGCCGGGCTTTCCGCAGAACCGCGGGGAGCCTAAGCCGGAGCCTTGCCCCATCCACTACCTGGAGCTGGGCGAGGGGGAGCCGCTGCTGCTGGTCGCCTCCGCAGGGCAGAGCATCTACACTTGGCGGGCGCTCATGCCCATCTTGGCAACGCGCTACCACGTCATCGCCTTCGATCCCATCGGCTGCGGCTGGTCGGGTCGTCCCGCAAGCTTCAACTACAGCACGCGGGAGGTGGCGGACAGCATCCTGCTGTTCATGGACGCCCTCAACCTGTACCGCACCCACCTGATGGGCTTTTCCCTTGGCGCGATGTACGCGCTCTTGGCCGCGTCCACCGCACCCGATCGCTTCTGCAAGATCATTGCGCTTGCGCCCGGCGGCGTGACGCCTGCCATGCCCAAGCGCTTCCGCCGCATGGCGACGCCGTTCATCGGCCCCTTTGTGCGCGAGGGCTACAGCCGCCGCCACTTGGCAAAGGCGCTGCCCACCGCGTACTATGACGCGACGGTCTGCACCAAGGAGGTCGTCGATGAGTACTTTGAGACCTGCGACGACTATGCCTCCCGCCAGTCGCTGATGTACCTGCTGCGCAACTTCGACGAGGAACCCGTCCTTACGGCGCTGCGCGGCTTGGATCGCGAGCTGTTAGTGCTCTGGGGCGAGGAGGATCGCTGGCAGCCCGTGGAGAACATGGAGCGCCTGCGCCCCTATCTAAGGCGCGGCGTGTACTACACCCTGCGCAACGCGGGACACCTTTTGCACGAGGAACGACCGGAGCAGCTTGCCGAGATCGTCGTCAAATACATCGAATTTGAAGGAGAAAATGTGTGATCGAGGGCTTTGCTGTGGGCGATACCGTGCAGATGAAAAAGCCGCACGCCTGCGGGACCAATGCGTGGACGATCATTCGCGTGGGCGCGGACGTAAAGATCCGCTGCCTTGCCTGCGGACGGATCGTCATGCTGGATCGGCAGGAATTTATCCGCGCCGCCAAGAAGCTCTTGACCCATAAGGAAGCGAGTAACGATGGAACAACTGACTAAGAGGGAACTAAAGGCAGCCCGCCGCGAGATCGAAAAACGCAACGACAGCCTGGAGGGCGGTTCGCGCTGGCGCACGCTGGACTTTCTCATCTGTATGATCTCCGTGCTGGTGTTCGCGTTTGCTCTGCGCAGCGTCGTGGTGGAACCGGTGCGCGTCAAGGGGCCGTCCATGCTGGACACCCTGCACGAGGGCGACTACATGGTCGTCGAAAAGCTCAGCTATGTGTTTGAAACGCCGCAGCGCGGCGACATTCTTATCTGCTACTATCCGCCCGAATACTACGCCAAGTATCACGCCTCCGAGGAGGCCAACACCTGCGTCAAGCGCGTCATCGGCGAGGGCGGCGACACCGTGGAGATCGCGGACGGCGCGGTGCGCGTCAACGGCGTGCAACTGGACGAGCCTTACCTGTCCGATACCGTGTTCACCACCTATTCGCAGGGCAGCATCACCGTGCCGCAGGGCTATATCTTTGTCATGGGCGACAACCGCAACATCAGCGCCGACAGCCGCAACGCGGATGTGGGCTGCATACCCCTCACCCGCGTGGTGGGGCGGGTGCGCTGCATCGCGTTCCCGTTTGGCCGTATACGCTCGCTGACGGGCGTCCGCTACGAAGGCCTGTCCTAAACCATGACGGCGGCGGAGGAAAAGCAGCACAGCCATTTCGAGCAAGCGCCGAAGGAGACGCCCTCTCCGTCTGCGCCCCCGCAGTCCGACCCCATAGAGCAGCAGGAGGGTGCAGCGCCTTCCGCCGCTGTAAAAATTCCGACCGAACCCACAGAAATGACCGCTTCCATACCCGAAGCTAAGGAGCGCACTGCCGACGCCCCCTCTTTTGCCGCGCCTATGCAGGCGGATGGTATTGCGGTAAGCGCCGACCCTGCCGAGGATACAAGTGCCGAAGTAGTAGGCGCCGACCCCGTCAAGGAAGCAAGCGTTGGCATAGTGAACGCCGCCCCTGCCGAGGAAGCAAGCACTATCCCCGCTGAAGAGGCAAGCGCCGATGTAGTAAGCGCCGACCCCGTCAAGGAAGCAAGCGCCGCTGTAGCAAACGCCGCCGACCCCGTCAAGGAAGTAAGCGCCGCTGTAGCAAACGCCGTCCCCGTCAAGGAAGCAAGCGCCGAAGCAGCAAGCGCCGACCCCGTCAAGACAGCAAGCACCCCCGTGCCGCCAAGCAGTGCTAAGCCCGCTTCCCCTGTCAAGGGAAGGCCCGCGCCCTTGGTCAAGCCCATCGACCCGCTCCACTATCCCGTGGCGGAGGACGCCCTTGCAAAAGCGGCGCAGCTCCCTCCCGCACCGCAGCCCGTGGCGGAGCCTGTCGCCGTCCTGCCCAAGGCAAAAAAGACCCGTCCCGTGCCCAAGAGCCGCAGGGAGCTGCATCTTAAGCAAAACCGCAGGCAGCGCCTGCTGCGCTGGCTGATGAGCACCTTCTTGGCGGCACTGCTGATCGTCTTTCTGTTTGGCTATTGCTTCCGTCCGCTGCGCATGGGCAACGCCTCCATGGAGCCGACCCTTCTGCAGGGCGAAACGGTGATGTACAGCCCCATCAGCAAGTTCTTTTCCATCCCGTCCCGTTCGGACGTGGTGGTGTTCCGCGATCCAAAGACGGGGGAGCTGCTCGTCAAGCGCATCGTGGCGCTGCCGGGGGAGACGGTCTCCATGACGCACGGCGTGGTGCTGATCGACCGAACCTATCGCTTGGACGAGAGCGCCTACGTCAAGAACGCCGACCTTAGCATGGCGGAGCTGACCGTCCCCGAAAACTGCGTGTTCGTGCTGTCGGACAACCGCGTGTACGGCGGGGACAGCCGCGACGAGAGCGTGGGCTGCATCCCCTACTCCGACATCTTGGGCGTGGTGTGCGTCCGCTTTGAGCGCTTCGCGATCCTAAACTGATGCCTTGTAAACAGTAAAAAAGGAGCCGTCCGTCGCAGCTTTGCGGCTTACGGCTCCCTTTCCTTTTGTTCGATCCTATTTTACGATGCGATAGTACGCCTTGGCTGTCAACGCGTAGAGGACGATGTAGAGCAGGCTGAACACCGCCAGCGATCCCAGTGTGCAGATGGCAAACAGGCCTACGTTCGTAAGGGCGAGTATGTGCAGCATCCGCACGATCATGGGGAAGGCAAAGGCAATGTGGATGGCGGCCACGATCAGCGGCAGGAAGAACACCGTCAGCACCTGCGAACGGATGGTCGCCTTCACGTCGGCCTCGCTCATGCCCACCTTGCGCAGGATCAGGAAGCGCTCACGATCCTCGTAGCCCTCCGTCACCTGCTTGTAGTACATGATGAGGATGGTCGCTATGGTAAAGCACAGCCCAAGGAAGATGCCAAGGAAGAACAGACCGCCGTAGGTGGTGCAGTATGTGTTCATGTTCTCGGCGCGGCTGACGGTGTAGATACTGTAGTACGCCGACTCGTCCTCCCCGTGACCCATCGCGAGGTCAACATATTCGGCAAGCTCTTGCGCAAACGCGACCTGCTCCGTGTTGGACAGATCCAGCTCCTCGCCGACATACAGCGACCAAAAGCTGCCGTTTTGCAGATAGTCGACATAGGGATCGTCGGACGGATCGTCGTTTGTCAGAAGCTCCGTATAGCGGGAGAGCAGCAGCTCCCGCACCACCGCCTCCTCCGCAAAAACAAAGGTAAGGAGCGTCCCGCCGATGTAGTTGTCGTGATCCATCAGGTCAAAGTCCGCGCAGTTGCCCGCCACGCGGAAGCTTTGCGTGCCGATGACAAGCGTGTCGCCCACGGCCGCGGCCCCCGCCGAAACGCAGATCTCGTCCGCTTCAAGCTGCAGCTCCGTCCCCGTGTTCTCCAGATAGTACTTGGCGCAGGTCAGCACCCCGATGGTGGTGTTGTCCTCGCCGCCGCCAAAGGTATAGCCCTCGTCGGTACGGTCGAAATTGCGCGTGACATAGCGGGCGCGAACGTAGTCGCTTGCCTCGGGAACATCGAATTTCTCATCCGCAGCCGCGAGCAGCTTGTCGGATTCTTCGCTTGACAGGTTGTAGCAACGCAGCGCCACGGCGCTTGGAAAGGCAGCGGTCACGGAATCGTCCAGTCCGATATACAGCGAGAGGGTGGTGGAGAGCATCACCAATACCATCGTGGAGAGGATGCAGATGTTGGCAAGCCCCACCGCGTTCTTCTTCATGCGGTAGAGCATCCCGCTGACCGCCGTGAAGTGCTTGGGCTTGTAGTAGTAGCGCTTGTTGCGGCGCAGCAGCTTGAGAATGGCAATGCTGCCCGCCGTGAACAGGCAGTAGGTGCCGATGACCACCAGCACCACCGCCACAAAGAACAGCGCCAGCGCCTTGAGCGGCTCGGTGGTCGTAATGGCAAGGTAGTAGCCGCCGCCCAAGCACAGCACGCCGATGACGGCAAGCAGCCACTTGGTGCGCGGTTCGCGCTCCCCCTCGGCGCTGCTGACGAGCAGCTCGACAGGCTTGGCAAGATGCACCTGCCTGAGGTTTGTCAGCAGGGTCAAAAAGTATACGCCAAAGAAGTACAGCACCGTGACAAGGACGGCTAAAGGCGACACGTTCCCCGTCACATAGACGGGCAGACCCATCAAAAGCCCCAGCAGCTTGACCATCAGCCGCGAGAACAGGATGCCGAACAGCAGCCCGCCCACTACGCTGATGCAGCCAAGGTACAGCGCCTCCGCCGCCATCATGCGCCCCAAATGCCGCTTTTCCATGCCCAGTACGTTATACAGTCCCAGCTCCCGCTTGCGGCGGCGGATCAGAAAGCTGTTGGTGTAGAACAGGAAGATCAGCGCAAAGATGGCAATGACGACGGCGCCAAAGCCCAGCAGGACGCTCAGGTTGCTGCCGCCGATGGAGCTTTCCAAGCCCGCGTTGTTGGCAAGGAAGAGGATGATATAGAACAGCCCCACCACCAGTACGCCCGACAGCAGATAGGGCAGGTAGAGCCGTGCGTTCTTGCGCAGATTGTCCGCCGCAAGACGAAAATACAGTCCCTTACGCATACTGCTCCCCACCCGCGGCCAGCGCCGTCAGCGTGTCAGAGATGCGGGCATACAGCTGCTCGGTGCTCATGTCGGCGCGGTAGAGCTGGTGATAGACCTCACCGTCGCGCAGGAAAAGCACCCGCTTGGCGTGGCTTGCCGCCTTCAGGGAGTGCGTGACCATGAGGATGGTCTGCCCCTCGTCGTTGATCTCCTTGAACAGCTTGAGCAGCGCGTCGGTAGCGCGGGAATCGAGCGCCCCCGTCGGCTCGTCGGCAAGGATGAGACGGGGCGAGGTGATGAGCGCGCGCGCCACGGCGGTGCGCTGCTTCTGCCCGCCCGAAATTTCGTAGGGGAACTTTTCCAAGATGTCGCCTATGCCCAGCTTGCGGGCAATGGGCTTGAGCTTCTCCTCCATGACGGCGGGCTGCTCACTGCGCAGCACCAGCGGCAGATAGATATTGTCGCGGACGGAAAAGTTATCCAGCAGGTTGAAATCTTGGAACACAAAGCCCAGATGGTCGCGGCGAAACGCCGAGATCTCGCGGTCGGGTATGGTGACGATGCTCTTGCCGTCCAGCAGTACCTCGCCGCCTGTGGGCTTATCCAGCGCCGCCAGAATGTTCAAAAGGGTCGTCTTGCCCGACCCGCTCTCGCCCATGATCGCCACATACTCGCCCTCCTCCACGGAGAAGCTGACGTTGGACAGGGCCTGCACCTTCTGCATACCGAAACGGCCGGAATAGATCTTCTTTAAGTTGGAAACCTCCA
Source organism: uncultured Oscillospiraceae bacterium (assembly GCA_964490325.1). Taxonomy (GTDB): domain Bacteria; phylum Bacillota; class Clostridia; order Christensenellales; family CAG-138; genus DAOPJM01. Next base: position 18,561 of record CAZBBX010000010.1, on the reverse strand, counting down.
AAATGGACATGGGGAACCTCCTTTGCTTTCTTGCCTTCAGTATACAGGGCGCATTTTTCGCCTGCCATAGCTTTTGCTTACATTTTGGGGCGCAAGCTTACAGCCTTGTAAGTTTGCCTGCAATGAAAGCTGCCAAAACCGCCGCACCTGTCGCCGGTTTTGACGGATCGGATGGCTGTTCCCTTGCTTTTTTACATTGTCGGATCGCCCCGCCGATCCGACAGGGGCTTTTTATGCGCAAAAAGCGGCAGGATGCCCCACCGCTTTTCTGCTTACAGGATAGGCTCTGCGCCTCAGCCCACGTTCTCCAGTCCCTCCGGCACGACCACGTCCTCCACGGCGTCATAGCTGTATTGGACGTCAATGCTCATCGGCAGGGTGATGCCGTGTACGCTGTAATGCTCGAACACGCTGTCGCCCACATAGGCGTGGTTCAGCTCGCTAAGATCCATGTGCAGGCTGACGGGACGATAGGAAGCGTCCACGATCAGCTCGCAGCTGACGAGCTGTCCCGTCAGATCCGCAGCGGTCGCCGCACCATACAGGGAGTCCGCCGCCTTGACAAGGATCGCAAGCGCGGAGTTTACGCTGCGGGCGTTCCCCGCGTCGATGGTGTAATTGAGCTTCGTGCCCGTGCTGCCGTCCGCAAGGGTCGTTTCCGCGGCGGAGACGAAGCTTGCCCCCTCCATGCTCAGGGACGCAACGCCGCATTGGGCGTCTAACTCGGCAAACTTGCTGTCGGTGATGAGGTAGTTGACGTCCACGGACTGGTACATCGATTGGTACTGTCCCATCGGATAGTCCGAACGCGACACATAGTGGTAGGCGTCCTCGCCCTCATACAGGAAGTACTGCTGCAGCTCCACCACCATTTCGCCCTCCGTGGTGGTCAGCTCCTCGTCCATGCGGGCGGCGCGGTTCTTGTCCTTGATGCGGTAGCTCGTCGTCCGTTCGTAGTGCAGCTCGTCCCCAAAGTACAGGGTGCAGCTGCAAACGGCGCTGAAGGCGTCGCAGCTGTTGAGCGCGGTGGCGGCGGCGTTCATTTCGTCGCTGTCGTAGCCGGTGATGGCGCCCTCCGTGACGGGAGCCTTGGTGGTATACACGCCCTCGTGCTCGTGACCGTCCTCGTCGGTATGGACATGCTCGTCCGTTGCCGCAGCTTCCTCGGTGGGCGCGGCGCTTGCGGCGGCGTCCTTGTCCGTTTTGCTGCAAACGCACAGGCTGACAAGCAGCGCCAAGCACAGCGCAAGGATACAAATTCGTTTCATGGAGTTCTCCTTAAACAAGTATCGCATACAGCACAATTAAGAGCGCCATATGCACGGGGTAGAAGGTATAGAAGACAAATCTGCCCTTCCTTGACCCCTGTTTGCCGGTATACAGCAGGATGGGCACGAGCGCAAGCAGCTGCCCCAGATTCCAAAGCACGTCCATCGCCGTCGTTGCGCCGATGAGCGCGGGAAGACGCGTGAGCGTGTACAGCACCATTGCAAGGGCAAGGCTCCACTTGTGCTTGCGTCCGATGTAGAACGCCAAGATCAGCAGCACGCCGCGCGCGCCGTAATCCATGTTCAGCCTCTGCGCGATATACAGTAGCGGCAGCACCGCCACAATACCCAAGCAGAAGTTTAGGAAGCGGTAAAAGCTGCGGGTTTCCTTGCGCTTGGCCGTCGGAATGGGCGCGGAGCGCACGCGGTCATAGACCGTGATGGCGAGCAGCCCCATCACGAGCGTGAACAGGATGTTCAGCGACAGCCCCGCCATGTTGAAGCCTGCGCCGCCAAGGTACGCGTTTTGCAGCACAGCGCCCGTCATGTCGGGCGTGAGGGTCTTGACAAAGCCGCAGTGGATCATGAGGTAAAAGGGCAGCTGGCTGACAAGTGCGAACACGAGCAGGCGGAAGTAGTAGGCGAACAGGTTGTGGGTCTTGGTGTAGCCCACCGCCAACTGGAAGGCAAAGATGGGGAACGCGATGCGCCCCACGATGCGGAAGATCCACAGCCACTCGATCTGCCCCCCGAACACCAGCCCGACGTGATCGAAAAGCATGGTCACGCAGGCGATCAGTTTGAGTAGTAAGGCGCTCATATATGTCCCCCCTATTTTTGCCGCAGCCTATTTTTTCCTGCGGCTGTACGGCGTGTTTGCAAGCGGCAGACTCGTGCGGAATTCGCCGTCGCGGTTTTCGTAAGCGTTTTGGACGGCAGGCGCGGTGGGGATGGAGCAGATCTCTCCGATGCCCTTTGCGCCGCAGGCCAAGTGTGCAAGATCGGACTTGCCCACAATGACGCTGACCACCTCGGGTACGTTGATCGACTTAAGCAGCCCCAGCGTGCCAAATTTTGCCGTGGGACGGCCCTGATCGAGCGGGAAGTCCTCCGTTAGGGCATAGCCGAGGCTCATCACCACGCCGCCCTCGATCTGTCCTTCGATGGCGCGGGGATTGATCGGCGTTCCCACGTCGTGGATGGCGGTGACGCGCTTGACCCTGCCCGCCTCGTCCAGCTCCACCACATGGGTGGCGTAGCCGTAGGCGATGTGGGAAACGGGATTCTCCTTGTCGCTGCCCAAGCGATCCGTGACGCCTGTGTATTCGCCCAAAAAGGAGCGCCCCTCCAAGGCGGACAGGCTGCCCGCCTCGTCCAAGGCGGCCTTGAGCTGCTTGGCGGCGCGCACCACGGCCTCGCCTGTGAACAGGGTCTGGCGGGAGGCGGTGGTATTGCCCGCGTTGGGGCTGTCCAGCGTGTCGGGCGGGTTGTATTGGATGTAGGAGGGCTCCAGCCCAAGGATCTCCGCCGCCATCTGCAGCTGCACGGTCCCCATGCCCTGCCCAATGCAGGCGGCGCTGGAATGAAGCTGCACCCTGCCGCCGCGTATCTCGATGCGGCAGCGTCCCGTGTCGGGTATGCCCACGCCCAAGCCGCTGTTTTTCATGGCGCAGGCGATCCCTGCGGTGGGATCCTTCTCCAAGATGGGTCTTGCCGCGTCCAAGGTCTCCACAAGGGCGGTGGTGTCGTCGGCGATCTGTCCGTTGGGCAGCACCTGCCCGGGACGGATGGCGTTGCGGTAGCGGATCTCGAACGCCGAGATGCCGACAAGCTTTGCCAGCTGATTGAGGTTGCACTCCGTGGCAAAGCAGCTTTGGGTCACGCCGAAGCCGCGAAACGCCCCCGCAGGCGGGTTGTTGGTGTACAGCGCCTTGCCGTCGATGTCGATGTTTTGGTAGTTGTACGGTCCCGCCGCGTGGGTGCAGGCGCGCTGCAGCACGGGTCCGCCCAAGGAGGCGTACGCCCCCGTGTCGGACAGGAGCGTCGCCTTCATGCCCGTCAGGTACCCGTCCTTGTCGCAGGCGGTGGTGAACCGCAGGCGCATGGCGTGGCGCTTGGGGTGGATGAGCAGGCTCTCTGCGCGGCTGAAATGCACCTTCACGGGACGACCCGTCAGGTAGGCCAGCAGCGCCGCATGGTGCTGTACGCTCATGTCCTCCTTGCCGCCAAAGCCGCCGCCCACCATCATGGCGCTGACGCGCACCTGCTCGGCAGGCAGCCCCAGCATGGCGGCACATTCCTTTTGCGTTTGATAGATGCCCTGATCGCCGCTGTACACATGCACGCCCTCGCCCTCGCGCAGCGCAACGGCGCACTCCGGCTCCAAGAACGCATGGTCGGTGAAGGGCAGCTCGTAGCTGTTGGTAACGACAAAGGCGCTCTCCCTGATCGCCTTGTCCGCATCGCCGCGCACAAGATGCTCATGGGAAAGCAGGTTCGTGCCCAAGCTCTCGTGAACGAGGGGGGCGTCCTTTAGTGCCGCGTCCAAGCCGAATACGCCCTCCAAGGGCTCATATTCCACCTTGACCAGCGCCTTGGCAGCTTCCAAGGCCTCGTGCGTTTCGGCGGCGACCAAGGCTATGGCGTCGCCCAGGAAGTGCGTGATCTTGCCAACGGGAATAAGCACATCGTAATCCTGCTTGAGATGACCGATCTTTTGCGCGCCGGGGATGTCCTCCGCCGTCAGCACGGCCACCACGCCGGGGACGGCCTTTGCCGCCTCCGTGTCGATGGACAGCACGCGGGCGCGGGGATAGGCGCTGCGCACAGCGGAGCCTACCAGCATCCCGTCAAAGTACAGATCGTCGGCATAGCGGGCGTCGCCCAACGCCTTGGCGGGCGCGTCCACGCGGTGAAAGCTCTCGCCCACCTTCCCCGCCGCCGCCGTTACGGGGACGGCCTCGCCGCAGCGGAAGATCCTTGCGGCAAGTTGGATCGCGTCAACGATCTTCTTGTAGCCCGTGCAGCGGCAGAGATTGCCCTTGATCGCCTCCGCGCAGGCGGCGCGGTCGGGGTCGGCGTTCGTGTCGATGAGACCCTTTGCCGCCATGACCATGCCCGGCGTGCAAAAGCCGCACTGCACGGCTCCCGCCTCGGTGAAGGCATAGGCGTAGACCTCGCGCTCCCGCTCGTTAAGGCCCTCGCAGGTCAAAACGTGCTTGCCGCCCAAGCGTCCGCAGCGCTGGATGCAGGCCTTCGCGGCCTTGCCGTCGATCAGCACCGTGCACGCGCCGCAGGCTCCCTCCGCGCAGCCGTCCTTCACGCTGGTCAGGTGCAGCGTGTCCCGCAGGTACTCCATCAGCTTCACGTCGTCGGCCACCGTGACCAAACGACCGTTTACAAAAAACTCGGCCATGCTTGCTCCTTATTGCAGCAGATACGCGTAGTCCGTTTCTATGCACCGCAGCAGCTTTGTCAGCTTCTTGTCGAACTTGCCCTCGGCAAGATCGATCTGCTCCACGCCGTCCAAGCGCACCAGATACCGTCCCCCGCCCAGCGGGAAGAAGCCGCGGTTCTCGCTGCCCTCGAACTCCTTGCGGGTGGAGAACAGCGTCCATTTTTCCTTATACGGTGCGCTGTCGTAGGGGCAGAACACCAAGCAGTTGCCGCACTCGTTGCACATGCGGTCGATATGAACGATCTGGGGCATTTCGCCCTGCAGCTCGATGGCGACATTGGCGCGGTTGGGGCAGACCTGTACGCAGCACTCGCAGACGGTCGGGCAGCTCAGGCAGCGCTTGGACTCGCCCTCGGCGCAGTCATAGTCGTGCAGGATCCCCTGCTTTTCATAGCAGTCCTCGCGCTTTGCCGCCGCGTCTGAAGGCAGCGTATACCTGCGTTCGCCCGCGATGGCGTCCGCTGCGCGCTGCGCGTCCGCAATGCCCTCCACCACGGTGGCGGGGCCTCGGCGGCAGTCGCCTATGGCGTACACATGGGGGCGGGAGGTCATGAGCGTCTCGTCCACGGCGGGCAGACCGCGTTCGGTCAGCGCCACGCCGTTGTCACTTAAGAGCTTGCCGTCCACCCTCTCGCCGATGGCGGCGATGAGCAGGGAGCAGGGCAGGGTCGTGCTTCTTCCCGTGGCGACGGGGGAGCGGCGGCCGCTTGCATCGGGCGCGCCCAGCTCCATCACGGAGCAAAGGAGCTTGCCCTCCTCCAAGGAGACGGGCGCCAGCAGCTCGCAAAACTCCACGCCCTCGTCCATGGCAAGGCGCAGCTCCTCCTCATCGGCGGGCATGTAGCGCGCATTGCGGCGATACACCAAGCGCACGTTTTGCACGCCCTTATGCCGCTTGGCCGCTCTTGCCGCGTCCATGGCGGTGTTGCCGCCGCCCATAACAATCACGTCCGTGCCAACGTCACCAAGGCTGCCGTCCTTGGCGGCCTCCAAGAAGCGGATGACGTTCATGGCTTCGCCGCGTTCCAATTTCAGCACGCCGGGCTTCCATGCGCCCACGGCGTAGACCACGTCTGTATAGTCCTTCAGCAGCTCCGTTGCGGAGGGCGCCTCGGTGTTGAAGCGAAGCTCCGCCCCCAGCTTTTCGGCAAGCGCCGCGTCGCGGCGGATGCTGCACGGATCGATGCGGAACGCGGGGATGACGTAGCGAACGATGCCGCCCGCCTCCGCACGCTTTTCAAACACGGTGGAGGCCACGCCCGCCTTGGCCAAGAGGCTTGCCATGGCAAGACCCGCAGGACCGCCGCCCACGATGGCAACACGCTTGTCCGCGCGCTTTTTTTGCGTCGTCAGCCCGTCCATCAGCTCGTCAAAGCCGCGCCTTGCCGCCGTCAGCTTGACGGAGCGGATGCGCACGGACTCCTCATAGAAGGCGCGGGTGCATTTGTCGGCGCAGTGGTGCGGGCAGATGGTGCCCGTGATGAAGGGCAGGGGGTTCTTTTCGGTGATGACCCCGAGCGCCTCCGCGTACCTGCCCTCGCCCACGAGCTTCACATAGGCGGGAATGTCTTGGTGGATGGGGCAGCCCTCGCTGCACGGCGCAAGGAAGCAGTCCGTAAGCGGCACCTTGCGGTCAAGCTTGCGGGGCTTTGGCGGCTTGATGGGCTTTTTAACGCGGGGATCCACCCGCGCCGCCTCGGAAAGGATCTCGACCTTCCCCACGGAAACGCCGTCGAAGGGCTTGTAGGGCAGGGCATACAGCTCGTTTGCAAGCTGCGTGAGGCGCTGATAGCCGCCGGGCTTAAGAAGCGTGGTCGCCAGCGTGATCGGCCAGACGCCTGCGTCGAACAGTCCCGCAATGCGGAAGGCGTCCGCGCCGCCGGAGAAGGACAGGCGCAGCTTGCCGTCGAAATCGCGGCTGACGCGGCGCGCCATCTCGATGGTCAGCGGATACAGCGAGCGTCCGCTCATGTACATTTCGCCCGAGGGCAGCTCGTTTCTTGTGACCTCCACGGGGAAGGTGTTGGACAGCTTCAGCCCAAACTCCACGCCGTTCTCCGCGGCAAGGCGGTTGAGACGGGTGAACATGGGCTTGGCGTCCGCATACTGCAGATCCTCGTTGAAGTGATGCTCGTCAAAGACGATATAGTCGTAGCCCAACGCGTCCAAGGTGCGGCGGGCATAGTCGTAGCCCAGCAGGGTGGGGTTGCACTTGACAAAGGTGTTGAGCTTTTTGACGCTGATGAGGTAGCTTGCGATGCGCTCTATCTCCTGCGGGGGGCAGCCGTGCAGAGTCGAAAGGGTGATGCCGTCGCAGACGCGGGGGCTGATGCCGTCGATATATGCCGCGTCCACCACGTCGAAGCGGGACAGGCTGGCCTTTGCCCAAGCGGCGCAGTCCGTGAAGACCTTGCTGTCCTTGGCCCACTTTAGCCCCTCGATGAAGGTATCGATCTTTTCGGAGCAGATGCCCGTAAAGTCGTAGCCTACGCTCATGTTGAACACAAAGCCGTCGGGATCGCCCCAGCCGAACTCCTTGGACAGCAGCTTAAGGGCAAACCACGCCTTGACATACTCGTCAAAGGCCTGCTTGACGGTCAGCTCGGTGGACCATTCGCAGTTGTAGCACTCGTCCTCGGCAAGGATGCAGGGCTTGGCGACGGGCAGATCCTCGCCGTCCAAGGTCTGCACGGTCTTCAGCTCGAAGAAGCGCGCCCCCGCGTAGTACGCGGCGATGATGTTCTGCGAAAGCTGCGTGTGCGGACCTGCGGCGGGGCCGAAGGGCGTCTCCAAGCGCTCGTGGAACAGCGGAAGGGTCTTGCCCATGTCGGGCACGAAGCGGCGGCGAACGCCGAACACACTGCCTGCTTTCCGTTCCGTAAGGATCCAATCCATCAGGGCGGGGAAGGGGATCGGGGTCATTCTGTCAGACATACTTTGCCTCCTGTCCTTATGCGTTGACGGTCGCCCAAAGCTTTGCGGCGCTTTGGCGGCACTGTTCCATCAGTTCCTTTTCATCGCAGACCAAGACCTTGCGATCCTGCATCAGCAGCTTGCCGTTGCACAGGGTGGTCACCACGCTGCGGCCGTTCATGCCAAAGAGGATGTGGCTGTTGGCGTCGGATGCGTCCATGGGCGTGAGCGGATCGTAGTCCGTGACGATAACGTCCGCGTAGGCGCCCGCCTTCAGCACGCCCAAGGGTGCGTTGAAGTAGCGTCCTGCGATCTTTGCGTTGCCGCTAAAGAGCATGGTGGGGATCTCGCCCCAAGCCACGGTGGGATCGCAGAGGTTGTGCTTGTGGATGATGTTGCCTACCTTGTAGCTTTCCAACATATCGTTGGTGTATCCATCGGTGCCCAGGCCCAGCAGCACGCCCTCGCGGAACATTTGGATGACGGGACCGCAGCCCACGGCGTTGCCCATGTTGGATTCGGGGTTGTGGATGACGGCGGTGTCGGTGGCCTTCAGCAGCTCCATCTCCGCCTTGTTGATGTGTACGCAGTGGATGGCAAGGGTCTTGTCGCCCAGCACACCCGCGTCATAGAAGCGCGCAATGATGCGCTTGCCGTACTTGTTCAGGGAGTCCATCAGGTCGGAGGGGCCCTCGGCGCAATGCACATGGAAGCCCGCCTCCGCGCCGCCGTGCTCCAAGCACTCGGCAAGGGTCTTGTCCGACAGGGTGAAGGAGGCGTGCAGCCCCATCATGCCCTTGAGCATGTCGCTGTCGTCCGCCGCCGCCCTTTTGATGAAGCGCTCGTTCTCGCGGATGCTTTCAACGCGCTTTTGCTCGCCGTCGCGGTCGCTGACCTCGTAGCAAAGGGAGGTGCGCACGCCCATGCGGATGGCGCCCTCGGCGATGCGATCCAAGCTGTCGGGGATGTCATAGTAGCTGGCGTGGTGATCGAACACGGTGGTCACGCCGTTTTTGATGCAGTCCAGATACACCGCGCAGGCGGAAAGATAGTCGTTCTCCTGCGTCAGGCAGCGATCAAGCTTCCACCACAGACCCTCCAAAATATCGTTGAAGTTGTGGGGATCGTAGCCGCGGATGGACAGCCCCCGCGCAAACGCGCTGTAGATATGGTTGTGCATGTTGATAAGGCCGGGCATGATGACGCCGCCCTTGGCGTCGATGAACGTGGCCTTTGGATACTTTTTGCAAAGGGCGTCATACGCGCCCACCTCGACGATGTAGCGCCCCTCTGTCACCACCGCGCCGTTTTCATAGTACTCCGCCCCGTTGCGGGTCAGCATACGTCCGTTTCCGATCAGATACATAAACTTGCTCCTTCCAGCCAAACTTTTTCATCCTCAGTATACAGGAAATCCCGCCCAAACGCAACCGTCTTGTCCGTTTTAACCATGAGAAAGACGGTATAGAAAGCGGACGCCCCAAAAAAGGCGTCCGCTGTGTATGTCTATAGGGGCTGCGCGCCCGCAGGCTCGTTAGGCAGGCTCGATCAGACCGTAGTTGCCGTCCTTGCGCAGATACAAAACATTGATCTTGTTGGTGTCGGCATTTTGGAACACATAGAAGGAATGTCCCAGCAGCTCCATTTGCAGCATGGCTTCCTCCTCGTCCATGGGCTTGATGTCAAAGCGCTTCACACGAACGATGCGCGGGCCCTCGTCCTCGTCCTCCTCCGGCTCCTCCGCCATGACGCGGACGGTCTCGCCGCCGCGGGTGTCCTTGGCGAGCTTGGTGCGATGACGAACGATCTGCTTTTCCAGCTTGTCTACGACATTGTCGAACGAGGCATACATGTCGTCGGAGACCTCCTCGCCGCGGAGGATGCGCCCCTCGACAGGAATGGTGACTTCCACGATGTGACGGTTCCGTTCGACCGAAAGGGTGACCTGTGCTTCGGCGTCCCGTGGGAAATACCGTTCAAGCTTGGACAGCTTCTTCTCCGCGACCTCCCGCATATACGAGGAGACTTCCAAGTTTTTTCCCGAAATAGTGATACGCATATGTTCCACTCCTTCTTGCACAATATATCGTGGCTTGTGCTACTTATATACTATCATATGTTGTGAAAAATAGCTTCCCTTTTTTTGAAAAAACTTGGCCTTGTCGCAATTCGTTCACTTTTTGAACATCTTTCGTACGACTCGACCCCGTATAGTAATAGCAGAAAAAGGCAATACTTCCCTTTGTGAAGAGCCTTCTTCATAAAATACCTCCTCCTTATGTTACTTCCCCCAAGAAAAAGAGATCGGCCCCCCACCGATCTCTTTTTCGTGTATAAAAAAGCTTTTGCGGCGTCAGCGCTTCATCTGCTCCATCAGGCGCAGCAGCTGCATCACGTCCATGCCCTCATCCCGCCGCTTTTCCCGACGGGGCGGCGGACAGGGCTGCGGCGGCGGGCAGGGAGGCGGACAAGGCGGCGTCTCGCTTGGCGGCGGCAGCTCCACGCCAAAGCGACAGGCGGCCTGCGAGCAGATATCGCAGGGCAGATAGGGGCAGCAGGCGCAAAGAAAACGCTGCACGCCCAAACGGCCGTACTCGTCGCGCACCAACTCGCAGAGCGTGAAAAGGCAGGGCGCAGGCGCGGGACGGTTTGGCGGCGGCATAGGCTGCATGGGATCACTTCCTTCCTTCTACACCATATGCCGCGGCTTTTTCCCGCGTGACGCACTTTCTGGGGCGGTCGCTGCATAGACTGCAATAATTCGGCACAGGAGGTCGTCATGGCAAACGAACAGGATCTTGGAAAGATATTGGAAGGACAGGCGGGCAAGAGCCGCGAGGAGCTTATGGACGCGCTCAAGGCGCAGCGCTCCGCCCTGCAGGAGGAGGGCGAGTGGGAGGAAGAGGAGCTTGACGAGATGGAAGCAAAGCTCTCCCCCCTGTTGAACGATGCGCAGCGCAAACGTTTTGCAGCGCTGATGGGCGTTTTGCGAAACGAATAGCGCCGAACGCCGCTTTGCTGCGTGTCCGTCCCTTGCGGGAGCGCTTGGCAAACAGGCGCGGCAGCCACGAAAACACATAACGGAAGGCAACCCTCTTGCAGGAAAGAGCAGCGCGGCAGGGGCGTTCGCGCCGCGATGATAGCTGCGTTTGACGCTCCGCCTTGCAGGAGGAGGGTGAGTGGGAGGAAGAGGCGCTTGACGAGATGGAAGCAAAGCTCTCCCCCCTGTTGAACGATGCGCAGCGCAAACGCTTTGCCGCGCTGCCGGGCGTTTTGCGAAACGAATGATCGATATTTAATAAAGAAGAGAAGGTCTTGCGCCTGCCCTTTGATCGAGGTCGGCAGAAGGGATCCCGCAAAGGACAAGCGCCGTCCGCTTCATTCCTCTTCGCCCTGCGGAAAGTCCGTGCGGGCGTGTCCCTGCTGTTCCCCCGTGGACGTTTCCCCGCTGCGCGGTGCGAGTTGTATCGCAAGCATGCGTTGCCGCTAAGTCTTTTCAGAAACGGCAACGTGTCCCCCAAAATAAGCAAGCACCGTCCGCTTCATTTCCTCTTCGCCCTGCTGCGAAGCCCGTGCGGGCGTGTCCCTGCTGTTCCCCCGTGGACGTTTCCCCGCTGCGCAGCGCGAGTTGTATCGCAAGCATGCGTTGCCGCTAAGTCTTTTCGGAAACGGCAAAGTGTCCCCCAAAATGACAAGCTCCGTCCGCTTCATTTCCCATCGCCCCGCGGCAAAACCCGTGCGGGCGTTTTCCCTGCTGTTCCCGCGTGGGCGTTTTCCCTGCTGTTCCCCCGTGGGTGTTTCCCCGCTGCGCAGCGCGGGAACGCCCCTTCCGTATACGGCGCTGCCCTTCGTCCAAGCGTGTTCGCCCCACGTTGCAAATTTGTAAAATCTTTCCTTTTGCATTGACGCGGCGGCGGATTTGTAGCATTATAAAGAAAGCGACCGTGACTTGGAACGTCCGCGTCATAGGCGATGGGCGGCAAAGCGCGGCAAGATAGGCGGAAGCATGAAAAAAGTCCTGAACTACTTGCTCAAGCTCGTCGAGGGCGCGCTCATCGGTCTTGCGATCCTCATTCCGGGCGTGAGCGGCGGCTCCATGCTGATGGTGTTCAACGTGTACGAGAACGCGCTGCGCATCACCAGTCACGACGGCAAGGAGCGCAAGGCGGCGCTTCTGTTTCTTTTGCCCTATCTCATCGGCCTCGTACTGGGTGTGCTGCTGCTGGCGTCGGTCATCAAGTTTTGTCTTGCGACCTTCCCGCTGCAAACGATCCTTGCGTTTACGGGTCTTATTCTGGGCAGCCTGCCCATGCTGATCGGTAAGGTCAAGGGCAAAAAGCCGGACTTTGTGTCCATATTGCTGTTTGTTCTGATGATCGCGCTGCTTGTTGCGCTGCCGCTGCTGTCGGGCAAGGCGGCGGATGCAGGGGCGCTGGGCTTTGCGTCGGGCGACGGCATAGGCTTGATCGCGCTGCGCATCCTGTGGGGTGTGGTATTGGGCTTTATCGCAGCGGGCACGATGGTCGTGCCGGGGGTGAGCGGCTCGATGGTCATGCTGGTGCTGGGCTATTACGGGGCGCTGATCACCGCGGTGTCCAACTTTAAGGACGCGCTGTTCTCCTTGAATTTTTCCGCCATGCTGCCCACGCTGACCGTGCTGATCCCGTTCGGCATAGGCTGTGTGATCGGCATCATCGTGGTGACCAAGGCGATCCGCCGCCTGCTGGACCGCCATCCCACGCCGACCTACTACGCCATCCTTGGCCTGATGGTCGCATCGCCGTTCGCCATCTTCATGAAGACCGACCTTAGCGGCATCACGTTCGACGCGCTGACCCTGCTTACAAGCGCCGTCCTGCTGGTGGTGGGCTTCTGCGTGGCCTTCTTCCTAAACCGCAAGGAGAGCTAAAGGCCCCCCGCAAGCGCCTTGCCGATCGTATGGCTTTGCACGGCGTCCTCCCCAAGCCGCAAGCCGACCCAACGCCCCCCGCAAGCGCCTTGCCGATCGTATGGCTTTGCACGGCGTCCTGCCCAAGCCGCAAGCCGACCCAACGCCCCCCGCAAGCGCCTTGCCATCAAAACTTCATACCTTGTTTCCGTAGCTCAGCAGGATAGAGCGTCCGCCTCCTAAGCGGAAGGTCGGGAGTTCGAATCTCCCCGGGAACGCCAAAAAAGCCCTGAAAACAAGCGTTTTCAGGGCTTTGTCTTTTTCCCAAGGCTTCAAGATGAAAAATGGCACCCTGTAACCCCCAAATGGCACCCAGCAGCTGAATATGGCGCCAGCGTGCAGGTCATGCGTCAACCCTTTCTCGCTGCCGGAGATAGCCCATTCCCCTGCGAACAAGACTCTCAATCTAACTTGAAGCAACAAAAAAGCCCCAACAGCACGCAGGCGGGGAGCCTGAATGTTGTCGGGGTTAGTTAGTCTTCATCAAACAGGCTCTCAAGTGCTTCTGCCGCAACTCTGTCCGAGCTTTTGAGAAAGTGACTGTAAATGTCCGTTGTTGTGCTTGTGCGGGCGTGGCCTGCTCTGCCGGATACCGTCACCAGCGGGACGCCTGCCGCTATCTGCATTGTGATGTTTGTGTGGCGCAGGGAGTGCACCGTGCGCGGCGGAAGACCCGCCAGCTCGCACACCTTGCGAACCCAGTTGTCTATGGTGCCGGGGTAGATTCCGTCGCCATCCTCGGAGATGAAGAGTCGATTGCTGTTCTTCCACCTGTCGCCCAGCATCTCTTGATAGTTGTCGTACCATGCCTTGTACTCTGTCAGTACGACAATCAGCTTGTCCGAGATGGACAGCGTTCGCTTGCTGCTTTCCGTCTTGGGTTCCTTCACAATTATTCCGAATCCGCTGACCGTGGATACCGAGCGCACGATTGTAATCGTACCGCTTGTCAGGTCAACGTCTTCCCACGCAAGTCCGCATAGCTCACCACGGCGTATACCGGTAAACAGAAGCATGAGCGCAGCGGTTTTCAGCCGAATGTCATCGCATGCGTTGGCGGCGGTGAAGAACCGCTTGGCGTCCTCATCGTTCATGTAGTCAATCTCCTTTGCGGGACGCTTGGGAAACGAGATGAAGTCCGCACTTGCATAGTTGTCGGTGACGATTCTCAGCTTCTTTGCGGAGGCGAGCATCGCACGAAGCGTTCTCTTTATCTTGTTCAGCGTCTCGAATGCGTAGGGCTCCTTAATCTGGCTGATCAGGAAGAGGGCCTTTACATCCATGTGTAAGGCCGCAGATAGTCGCTTGGCATATTCCAGGCTGATCGGCTGCCCTGCCAGTGCGGCGCACAGAGTTGAGCAGTTGAATCCTCGCTTCTTTCTTAGTTCGTTGAACCCAATCCGTTGTGTGTCCATGGCTTCCTTGAGCGCAGGCTTTGCAATCACCGTGGTTATCGTCTTTTTCTTCTTGTCAACGGTATCGTAAAAGCGCTGAATAACTGCCGGGTTCAGTTCCCTGAGCTTATATGCGCCAAGGCGCTCTATGGCATCCTTAAGAGACACTTTGCAGTTGTTGTAATAGCTGGCGGAGTTCTCATTCTTTACCCTTTCAAGCCACCAAGCAGCAAAGGCCTCGACCGTCGTATCCGGAGATACGCTCTGCCCATCAGAGGATGTTGTCGACATCCTCAGGTCGTTTTCGTACTTGTCTGCATAGAGCATGAGCTCCCGCGTTGTCTGCTTGGCGGTAAGGCCTTTCGGCGGATGCCAGGTAGTGGTGTATACCTTGACCGAACCGGCGCCCTTGTCACGGAGCTTGACCTGTATTCGGTATGTCACACCGGATTTCAAGACCCGTTTCGTGATCGTTGCCATGTTATCATCTCCCTTTCGTTCGCTTTCAGTACACACATATAGCCATAGAATTGAGGAAATATCAAGCTAATTCTTGAGCGTTTTCCGAACTTTTTTCAAGGCTGCCCGACAGATACTCCAGCAGATGATCGAGGTCAACAAGCACCTTGGTACCCGCCAATACACAATGCACCTTTCCCTCTTTGCACAGGGTGCGGATGCAGTTTGCCGTTACCGCAGACTGCGCATCCATCTCTCGGATAATCTCAACGGATTCTCTGACCGTTCGCATTCTATGTATCGTCATATTACCTCCTTCGTCCAGTTGCCGCCCAATGCGGCGATGGTGAGCGGACCCGCTACGCCGTCCGGGACGAGATTGTGTTCTCGCTGGTATTTCTTAACGAGGGCTTTTGTCTTTGAATAGAAGTTTCCGTTACCAAGCGTAAGGCCGGTATAGCCTTCGTTTGCAAGCAGCTTTTTTAGCTCCTTCACGTCATCGCCGCGAACGCCGTACTTGAGTAATCGCGTGAACACATATACATCGCCCTCGCCCGCGGATGTTTCTGTCGATGGCTCCGATCCTTGCAGTTCCATAACCTCCGCTTCCGTCCAAAAGGGTGGTCTGCCAAAGGCGTTCCATGTGGAGGACAGCTTGGATTTTGTAACGCCGTAATCGCGTCCCTTTGCCTCGATCACGTTGAGGTCGTTGTCGGCGATGTAGCCGATGTGCGTCGCGCGGCCGCTGCTGTTGGTTTTGAAAACAAAGTCGCCGATACGGAGCTTGTCCTTGGTGATTTTGTCGCACTTACCCATGATCCCATTCGCGTTCATGTCCGATTTGATCAGTCCGTTTTCCAGCAGAAAGCAGACGCCAAGCCCCGAACAATCAAAAGCGCGGAGTACCGAAGCGTATCCGGCGGCGCATTGCTTCTTCCAAAACGCTATAGCGCGTTCCGCGTTCTTGTCCGTGGTCTCGCGCTTCCTGATCCACGCTTCGGTGATCGCCGCGCCCTGCTGACCCTGCGCGCCCCACACATAGATGCTGTGGTTCGTGACCTGCTCGTGCAGGTACGCGAGAAAGCTATTCAGATTTCCCATCGGTATCCTCCTTATCCGTATCGTCCGAATTCTCCGCGCGGTTGTGAAGCTGCGCCAGTACGCTCTTCAGCTTTGCCGGAATCGGCAAACCGAGATGGCCGGCGTTCTCGATCAGAGACAGGCCCTCGTTGGTGCAGTAAAAGAAGATCACCGCCGTGCGCAGCGTGTCGCCGCCGCCGAGGATCTGCGCGTCCAGCGTATGCCCGATTCCAACCATTACAAAAATGAGTACTTTGCGGAAGATTCCCTTAAACCCGACCGAGCTGGAGAGCTTCTTATCCACAACGGCGCACATCACGCCGGTGACGTAGTCGATGGCCACAAACGCGATCAGCGCGTACAAAAAGCCGTCGCAGCCGCCGAGAAAGTAACCCAGTCCCGCGCCGATCGCCGCAAACGCGCCGCGCAGCCAGTTCCAAATAGTGTTCATGTCCTTATCCTCCTGTTTTATTGATTTTTCTCCCGTCGTCCGCTATACTGGTGGAGCGAAAGGAAGTGGTAGCTATGGCTCGATTCATCTCAAAAGAGAAGCTGAGCAAGAAAGCGCGTAAAGCGCAAAACGACCTTCAGCGCCAAACCTGGGACGTTTGCCCGGTGACGCGAAAGGTCGAAAGCAAAAAGGTATATAAGCGGAAGAAGTCCCCTGACCGTTACGATGAATACGGCGGGGACTTTTTCATATGCGCGTAAGCTACGCCGTCCGCTTCCAGAAGTAGCAGGTGATATACGGCTGCAGATTGCTGTGCGCCGAGCCGCTGCCCGTGTTCCCGGCCGAGCCGGAGAAGGAAGCGGAGTGGGTGTGCGAGCTGCCCGCGCCCGTGGTCTGTCCGTTGGTCGAGCCGTTGTTGGTCATGTAATAATAGGACGAGCCGGAACCGCTGCCGACCTTGTACGCGCCGCTTGACGCCTTGTGCGTATGCGACGCTTCGCTCCCGATGGATACGGAACCGCTTACCGTGTGCCCGTGGGACGGAAGCTGCGCCGTCGTCAAAGCGATGGTACTCGCGCCGCCTGTCTTTTCAACCGTATTGAAGTTGGAGTCCGAGGTGTTCACGCCGACCGGGACTCTGCCCGAACCCCATTGCACCCATGTCCCTCCGAGAAAGCTCGCCGCTCCCGTCGTGGAGGTGGTCATGCGAATGGAACCGATCGGAAAGATCACGTCAAGCAGCCACGCCAGCGACGAGAACGTTACGTCGCCCTCAAACGCCACATCCTCGTGAAACTGCGCCTGCCAGCCCACTTCAAACTTGTTCGCCTCGCAGACCTTGCCGATCGCCATACCAAGACCGTTGTTGCGGATGGAGAGGATCGTATCCGCCGTGCTGATATCCGCATAGAAATAGGTCGTGGAGAAGTAATCCGCCGCGCCGATCCTTACGTCATACGCCGATTGGTTCGATAACCCGCCGCCCACGATAAACGTACCGCTGACGGAATAACCGCTCGTTCCAAGCGTGGCGGTGGTATAGGAACTCGCCGTTTTGAGCTTGTAGCCCACGGAGAAGGACACGTCGTTGAGAGCGTTCAGGCTGCTCACCTGTCCCGTAAGCGTCACCGACAGATACGTTCCCGTATGGCTCGCCGCGCCGTTGCTGTTGCAGCGATAGACCGACACGTTGGTCAGCCGCGGCGCGGAGTACGCCAAAACCTCATAGCTTATCGTATAGGTCGTCGTTCGGCTGCGGCTGTCCTTTACCACGATCCGCATCGTCTGGCTGCCGCTGTTTTGCAGGACAGCGGTCGTAAAGGAAGCCGCCGTATAGGTCGTGCCGTTGACCGTCGTCGTGACCGAAGAAATTGACGAGCCATAGGCGCCGCTGACCGTGATCGATACGGTGAGCTTGGAATTGCCCTGTATATACGCGCCGAATTTCGACGCGATACCGCTTACCGCTTCCGCCATCGAATAGGTCATTGACGGAACGACGCCGGCGGGGATCGCTGCGGATACGGAAACGGAGGTCGTACCGATGAGCGTGCCGCCCGAATAGGTATCGCAGTAGAGCGTACCCGCAACGGTAGTCGCGTTGGGCGCGGCGTTCGCTTCCGCAAGCGCGGGCGTCCACGAGATCGACGTCGCGCTTGACTGCGATACGATCGTCGTCTGCGCTCTGCTTCCAAACTGCGCTCTGAGCGTATGCCGGAACGACGAGGAAGCGGGCGATAAGCTGATCGCCGCCGCGCTTCCGAGCGTGATGCTCCCAACGGACGGCGTGGTGCTTCGTGGGATCGTCGGCAGCGTGACCGTAATGGAGCCGCTGGCCGTGCCAAAGGAGGAAGCGATGCTGAAATCACCGTTGAAGGAAAGCGTGAACTGCCTTGTGCCGTCGGCGTTGTGACCGATGGTAAAATCACCATATGCCTCCGATCTAACGGAAGCGTTGTCAGTCAAAACCGTGAGAAACTTTGTGTTTTCAGCGCTGGCATATGACGTTTCATACTGGGTGGTAAAGTCGGACGGCGTCGGGATATTGGACGTTGCAAATCCCCGGTTTGAACGTTCGTAAACAAGGCTCCCCGCCGCATATACCTTGAACATTCCGCGGCTGTCGCCCGTGTGATTATTCCAGTACGTCCAGAACTTTGAGGTGTTCTGCGCCGTGGCAATATATGCGTACAGCCGCACCGTACTCGTGTTGTTCACGATGGACTGCGAGATCACCTTGTACTCGACCCAGCAGGCGACCTTCGAATTTGCCGTCCCGGAAAGCGATCCGCTGACTACCGTATAGCCGCTGTTGATAGCGCCGTTGATCCAATTCGCCATATCATGCCTCCATCAGCTTAAAGTTTAGATTATCGCTCTCCGGCACCCACGCGAAAGGCCCGATCCGCATTGAGGTCAGTATCTCGACATTGTTGACGTAGAGCTTGCCGGCCGAGAAGTACGCCAGCGCATTCTCGGTGGAAACCGTGTCCTCCTCGCCGGTAAAGAAGTAGAGGATGTCGTTCTCCAGCTTCAGCTTGATGTTCGAGCTGCTTTCGCCGATCACGATACCAGACGAGATGAGCCGGATA
>CAZBBX010000009.1:0-65899 GCA_964490325.1 uncultured Oscillospiraceae bacterium | reverse complement strand
TGCGCCTGCGCCAGCTCGTAGAGGAAGCCGTCCTTATAGCCGGGATCGATCTCAAAGGCGTGCCCCAAGCCCATCTGCTCCTCCGGCAGCCCCGCGAGCAGGGCAAACTGCTCGTTGAGAAGCTGAGAGGCCAGCACGGTGTGCGCCTCCTCCACCGCATCGGCGGTGGTGAGATAGTTGTCCTCGCCCGTGTTGATGATAACGCCTGCAAAGCCGTTGATCACGCGGGAGAAGTACTGGTCGATGAGCGTGCGCTGCATGTTGATATCGCGGAAGAGGATGCCGTAGAGCGCATCGTTCAGCATCACGTCCAAGCGCTCCATTGCGCCCATCGCGGCGATCTCGGGCATACACAGCCCCGAGCAGTAGTTGCACAGGCGGATGTAGCGCCTTTGCTCCTCGCCCACCTCGTCCAGCGCGGCGCGCATGAGGCGGAAGTTCTCCTGCGTGGCATAGGTCCCGCCGAAGCCCTCCGTGGTCGCGCCAAAGGGAACATAGTCAAGGAGGCTCTGCCCCGTGGTGCGGATGACGGCTATGACGTCCGCGCCCTGCTTGGCGGCTGCGCGGGCTTGGGTGATGTCCTCATAGATGTTGCCCGTGGCCACGATGACATAGAGGTAAGGCCCCTGCTTGTCGCCGTAGTCCGCAAGATAGGCGTCCCGCACCGCCACGTTTTCGCGGATGCGTTCGGTCATTGCCACAGCATAGGGGTAGACCGCGTCGCGGATCTCCTCTGCATCGTGCGCGGCCAAGCGGCCAAGATCGAGCGTGCCCGCGTTGACCGCCTCGGCGATCTGCTGCGGCGTAAAGCCCGTGTCCAGCATGGCGGTGCCCACCGCATAGGCGGCACCCCGCGAGAGCAGCCCCTTTTCCTTGAGCTGATCGACAAGGACGTTGGGCAGCGGCACCTCGTACTCGTTGACGCCGTCGATGCCCAGCAGGCGGCAGATCGTGCGTTCCACCGTCACGGTGCTGTGCTTGTCGATGAAGGCCTGCGTATCCGCCGCGATGTGCGCCGCGCTTGCGCGTGCGGCATTCACCTCGGCTTGCTCCAAATGCAGTTTCCGCTCCATAGGCCTTATCCCTTGTGGCGCTCGCTGCGCGCCAAGCCCTTCGGCTCCAAGGAAAGCAGCTTGCCCTGCTCCAAGGCCGCCACGCCCAACGCGGGAGCCTGCTTTTTGCCCGTACAGACGGGGCAGTGGCAGCTTTCGTGATAGTCCTCGGGCTGGGTATAGCTCGTGATGACGCCCTCAAAGTTACGCAGCACCACGCGGGAGGGGCTCTCCGAGATGAGGTAGTTGGGCATGACGGGGATCTTGCCGCCGCCGCCCGGCGCATCCACCACGAAGGTGGGCACGGCAAAGCCGCTGGTATGTCCGCGCAGCGCCTCGATGATCTCGATGCCCTTGCTGACGGGGGTGCGGAAGTGCTTCAGCCCCATCGACAGGTCGCACTGATAGATGTAGTACGGACGCACACGCAGCTTGACCAGCTCATGCACAAGGGTGGTCATCACATGCACGCAGTCGTTCACCCCCGCCAGCAGCACGCTCTGGTTGCCCAAGGGGATACCCGCGTCCGCCAGCATGGCGCAGGCCTTGGCGGAATCTGCGGTGATCTCGTTGGGGTGATTGAAGTGGGTGTTCAGCCACAGCGGATGGAACTCCTTAAGGAGCGCGCAAAGCTGCGGCGTGATCCGCTGGGGCAGCACCACGGGGGTGCGCGACCCGATGCGGATGATCTCCACATGCTCGATGGCGCGGAGCTTTGTAAGGATGTACCGGAGGCGTTCGTCGCTGACCATCAGCGCGTCTCCGCCCGAAAGCAGCACGTCCCGCACCTCCTTATGCTCGCGGATGTACTCGATGCAGCGGTCGATCTGCTCGGCAGGCAGACTGCAGTCGTGCTGCCCCGCAAAACGGCGGCGGGTGCAGTGACGGCAGTACATGGAGCATTGATCGGTGATCAAGAGCAGCACGCGGTCGGGATAGCGATGCGTCAGTCCGCGCACGGGGGAGTCGGCGTCCTCATGCAGGGGATCGAGCTGATCCTCCGGTGCGGCGACAAGCTCCTTAGCGGTGGGAACGCATTGACGGCGGATGGGGTCGAAGGGATCCGTCGGGTCGATCAAGGAGAGATAGTAGGGCGTGATCGCCATGCGCAGCGTACCTAAGCAGGCCGCTACGCCCGCCTCCTCCTCGGGAGTGAGGGTCAGATAGCTCTTGAGCTGCTCCAGCGTCTCGACGCGGTTTTTGACCTGCCACTGCCAGTCGTTCCACTGCGCGTCGGGCACGTCGCGAAACAGTCCGTTCATTCTGCCTTGCCGCATAAGCGCCTCCGTTCCTTATACGTATTTTTCGTCAAACAGCTGCCGCAGCTTGGGATTCTCGCGCAGCACGTTGAGGGTGATCTCGGCATGGTCCTTGGCGTAGCCGTTGCCCACGATCATGGTCACGTCCTTGCCCACGCCCTCGGCGCCCAAGGCCGCCTTGGTAAAGCTGGTCGCCATGGAGAAGAAGTACACCACGCCGTTGTCGCGAACGGGCAGGATGGCGCTCATCTCGCAGTTTTCAACGTTCACGCAGGAGATGGACAGGTCGTACTCCTTGCCGCCGTTGGCCGCCAAGGCAGCGTTTAATACGCTAACAGGCTCGGTGGCGGAGGCCACGACGACCTCGTGATACACGCCCAGCTCCATCAGCGCGGGGACCTGCTTGGGATTGCGCACCACGCCCACGACGCGGCCGCTCTTGCCGACCTTCTTCATCGCCTCGTAGCCGCAGAGCACACCGCTCTTGCCGTTTGCACCCAAGATGAGGACGCTGTCGCCCTCCTTGGGAAGACGCCTTGCCTGTGCGGGAGCGCCCGCCACATCCAAGGCTGCCAGCGCCAGCGGTTCGGACATGTCGTCGGGCAGCTTTGCGTAGATGCCGCTTTCAAACAGAACGGCCTGCCCATCGATGTCCACGCGGTCGATGTCCTTGTGGATGGCCTTGATGCAATCGATGCGCAGCGGGGTGAGGGACAGGGACACCAGCGACGCGATCTTATCGCCGACCTTCAGGTCGCGATCCATCAGATCCTCGCCGATGTACGCCACGCGGCCGATGAACATGCCGCCGCTGCCCGTGACGGGATTTTGCTGCTTGCCGCGTTCCGCCACGATGCCAAGGATCATCTCGCCGATCTTTTGCTCATCGCCGCCGCAGGCCTCCTCGATCTGGGTGAAGGACGCGGAATCGATGTTCAGCGAGATAACGTCGCAGATGATCTCGTTGCTGTAGCGCTTGGACATGTCGTTGTCGATGCGATAGGCCGCCTGCGTAAGGACGCCCTTGGGCTCGATGACGCGATGCGTGCCGTATTTGTTGCCTTTCATAGCCATAAATCTATCTCCTTCTCAGCTGAACTTAACGGGTGGGGTCGTTGGGACGGCCTGCAATGCCTAAGATGGCACGCGCCTCGGCGGGGGTCGCAACGGGGCGGCCGAACTCCTTGGCGAAGCGAACGATCTTTTCGACCAGCTCGCCGTTGCTCTTGGCAAGCACGCCCTTGGAAACGTAGATGTTGTCCTCGAAGCCGACACGAACGTGACCGCCCATGGTGATGGCCTGTACCGCAACGGGGTACTCATAGCGTCCCATGGCGCAGACCGTCCACAGCGCATCGTGCGGGATGGAATCGCGCATGAAGCACAGGTCGCGGGCCTCGCCCGTCATGCCGCCGCGCAGTCCAAGCGCAAAGTCGAAGTACAGAGGCCCTTTTATGATGCCCTTCTTGTTAAGACGCAGCGCGGTGTCCACCATGCCCTTGTCGAACACGCCGATCTCGGGATAGACGTCCAGCTCATTCATACGCTCCGCAAAGGCGATGATGTCCTTTTCGGTGTTGACAAAGATGTCGTCGCCAAAGTTGGTGGTGCCGCAGTCCAGTGTCGCCATTTCGGGACGCAGCAGCAGGGGCTGCAGGCGCTCCTCGGCGCTCATGCCGACCGCGCCGCCTGTGGAAGGCTCCAAGATGATATCGGGGCAGGCCTTGCGGATGGCGTCCATGATGACTTGGAAGCGCTCCTTGCTCTGGGTGGGCGTGCCGTCGTCCTCGCGGACATGCAGATGGATCAAAGAGGCGCCGGCGTCATAGGCGCCCTTGGCCTCGCGAACGTACTCCGCCACGGTGTAGGGGACGGCGGGATTGTGCTCCTTGGTGACTTCTGCGCCGGAGACGCAGCAGGTTACGATCAGCTTTTCCATGGTACTATCTCACTTTCTTTGCTTATCAACGGGGGTGACGCAGGTGCCGCTTGCACGGCAGACCAGCACGGGGGTATCCAGCACGTCGCAGGCGGAATCGCTCAGCTCGGGACGCGGCGCGATGACCTTGTACGCTTCAAAGCGCATACGGCGGGAGCTTCGTCCCTCGGAGACGATCTCACCCGTCGCTTCGATGTAATCCCCTGCGAAGACGGGGGCCAAAAACTCGATCTCGTCATAGGCGCGGAACAGCCCCTCGTCCCCGTCGCGGCGGATCAAAAGCTCCGTTGCAACATCGCCGAACAGCTGCAGCATCCTTGCGCCGTCCACCAAATTGCCGCCGTAATGCGCGTCATGCGCGCTCATGCGCAGGCGGATCATGACCTTCTTTTCTTCCATTTCCCTTTTTCCTCCTGATTTTTTTATTGCTGATACAAAAAAACGAAGCGCAGCCAAGACAAACTTGATAGCGCTCCGTCCAAAAAGCGCCATCGATCCCAAAAATTGGTTCGATAGCGCATCATCCCGTACACGGCGGACGACAGTTACAGACCCGCTCGATCTGTTCCCAAGCGCGTTTTTTTCCGATCCTTGCCGCGCTTTCGGCGAAACGCCCCTTGCAGCGGGCGGCCGATCGGCGACCATGACCCGCGGCTGTTCTGCATTCCGCGCCTCTATACTCTATGAAATTGTATCAAATATATTTTAGCAGGCTCTGCCGATCCCGTCAAGATAGCGCGGAAAATATACGCATCCCATTGGAAAACAGACGTGCTCTTCGCGAAGAGCCAAAACATGTCAAAAGCTCCGCGGGGGGGATGCGGAGCTTTTGACGGGGGAAGTATCATACATAAGGAGGAGGATTTTGTGATCGGGTCTCCCCTTTCACTGTTGCCAGTATAGAAAAGCAAGATGGCAGGAGTATGTGCGCATTGTGAAAGAACGGTGGCGCTTTTTTAGTTTTTCGTCTTTTTTATGAAAAAACTTTCCTTCCTGCAGCTTTCTGCCCTGCGGGCAGCATTTGAAGACGGGAACTGCCCCGAAGAGATCCGCTTCCTTTGTAAAAGGCAACGCATTGACGAATTGTAAATGGTTTGATAAAATAGAAAAAAACAAGCAAGGAGGCTGTTATGGCTAAAAAGATCTTTTTATCCGCCGACAGCTCTGTAGACATCGGGCCGGAACTGGCGGAACGCTATCATGTTGCCTTCACTCCCCTGAGCGTGTATATGGGCGACACCGTGGGCATCGACGGCGTGAGCATCTTTCCCGATGACGTCTACGAAAATTGGTACAAGACCCACACCCTGCCCCGCACGGCGGCGGTGAATCCCGAAGAATACCTGCGCCTGTTTCAGCCCCATGTGGACGCAGGCGAGGCCGTCATCCACATTTCGCTTGGCAGCGGTCTGTCCAGCTGCCACCAAAATGCCCGCATCGCTGCCGAGCAGCTGGGCGGCGAGGTGTATGTCATCGACTCCAAGAGCCTGTCCACGGGTTCCGGCCTGCTGGTCTGCGAGGCGGGTGAGCGCATTGCAAGCGGCATGGAGGCGTCCAAGATCTGTGAGGAGGTCAGCGCCCTTGCCGACAAGACCAGCGCCAGCTTCGTCATCGACAAGCTGGACTTTCTCCACGCAGGCGGACGCTGCTCCAGCATGGCGCAGCTGAGCGCAGGTATACTGGGGCTGCATCCGAGCATCTTTGTGGTCAATGACCGCGGCGGCTCCATGACCGTGGGCAAAAAGTATGTGGGCAAGCTTGGCAAATGCGTGACCAAGTACATCGAGCAGCAGCTTGCGGGACGGGACGATCTTGTATACGACCGCGTGTTTATCACACATTCGGGCATCGACGAGTCCATCCTTGCCGACGCCAAGGCGCAGGTGCTGGCGCTGCAGCCCTTTAAGGAGCTGTTCGTCACCCGTGCAAGCTGCACCATCAGCTCCCACTGCGGCCCCGGCACCATCGGCGTGCTGTTCATCCACAAGTAAGCAAAGCCCTTCTCACGGAGACCCCTTCGCAGGGTCTCCTTTTTTTGTGTGCGCATACCCGCGCCCTTTTCGTCATACGTTTATGCGAGGAGTAAGCTATTCGGAGGTATGTATGGATAAGGCACAGCTGTACCGCGACATCGCGACCCGTACGGGCGGCGATATCTATATCGGCGTGGTGGGACCCGTCCGCACGGGCAAGTCCACCTTTGTCAAACGCTTTTCGGAGCTGATGATGCTGCCCAACATCGCGGAGGAGAGCGAGCGCCGCCGCGTCACAGACGAGCTGCCGCAAAGCGGTACGGGTCGAAGCATCATGACCACGCAGCCCCATTTTGTCCCCAACGAGGCGGTGCGCGTCGATCTTGGCGAAAACGTATCCGCAAAGCTGAGGCTGGTGGACTGCGTGGGCTATCTCATTCCCGACGCCATTGGCCACTTGGAGAACGAGCAGGCGCGCATGGTGACCACCCCGTGGTTTCCGCAGGACATCCCCTTCGAGGAGGCCGCCGCCATCGGCACGCAGAAGGTCATCGGTGAGCACGCGACCATAGGCGTGGTGATGACCACCGACGGAAGCATCACCGAGATCCCCCGCGAGGCGTATCGTGACGCGGAGGCAAGAGCCATCGAGGAGGTGCGCCAAACAGGCAAGCCCTTCATCGTGGTCGTTAACTCCACGCAGCCCGACGGCGACAAGGCCAAGGCGGTCGTAAGCGAGATCAAGACCCGCTTTTCCATCGATGCGCTGCCCCTAAACGTGCTGAACATGGATGAGCGCGCCTTGACGGAGCTGGTGACGGAGCTTCTGTTTGCCTTCCCCTTCCGCCTGATCGAGCTGCGCCTACCCGGCTTCATGCGGGCGCTGGACGCCTCCAACCCCCTGATGGGCAAGCTGATCGAGGCGATCCAAGGCGTGATGGGCAAGCTCAAGGAGCTTCGCGACTGGCCCTTGCTGCAGGAGGCCTTGACGGGACTGCCGCGCTTTACCGCACCTGTGCTGACCACGCTGTCCCCCGCCGACGGCAGCCTGATCCTCACGCTGCAGCCTGAGGAGGGCGTCTTTTACGAGGTGCTCAGCGATGCGACGGGTCTCGCCATCGACAACGACTGTGAGCTGATGTCGGCGCTCAAGGACTTTGTGGCCGCCAAACGGGAGTACGACCGCATCGCAGGCGCCTTGGACAAGGCGCGGCAGACGGGCTACGGCATCGTCTCCCCCGCCTTGGAGGAGATGGAGCTGCTCGATCCCGAGATCACAAGGCAGGGCAGCCGCTTTGGCGTTCGCCTGCACGCAAGGGCAAGCGGCCTGCACCTCATCCGCGTGGACATCGACAGCGAGGTCAACCCCATCGTGGGCACCGAGCAGCAATCCGAAGCGCTGGTGCAGTACCTGACGGACACCTTTGCCGACGATCCCAAGGCCATCTGGCAGACCAACCTGTTTGGCAAGTCCCTCTATGATCTGGTGGTGGAAAGTATGCAGGGCAAGGTCGTGGGCATGAGCGAGCAGGTGCAGGAGCGGATGCAGTACACCCTGCAGCGCATCGTCAACAACGGCTGCAACGGCCTGATCTGCATACTCCTCTGACGCTGGCGCATACTAAGCGGTATCTATTGTAGGAAAGGATACCGCCATGCGTACTGATCTTGCCATGGAAGCCTTTGGCGGACGATCGGATCTTGCGGGCATACGCGAGGAGGTCGCGCTCTTTGGCAGCATTGAGATCTCCCGCATCACCGTGGAGACGGAGCAGGCCTCCCGCGCACTCGACAAGCCCATCGGCCGCTACATCACCCTGACCGTGCCCGAAAACGCCGTCAGCGACGCCGCGTTTCGCACGCATCTGGCGCGCTGCGCCGCAGGGGAGCTGCATCGCCTGCTGTGCAGCCGCTCCGATGAGGACGGCTTGGTGGTGGGGCTTGGCAACCGTTACGTCACGCCCGATGCCTTGGGGCCGCGCACGGCGGAGCATGTCTTTGCCACGCGCCACATTTTGAAGCGCAAAAAGGAGCTGCTGCCCGAGGGCACAAGGGCGGTATCCTCCTTTGCGCCCAATGTGCTGGGCGTGACGGGCATGGAGACCGTCGAGGTCGTCAGCGGGCTGATTGGTACGGTCAAGCCCGCCTTCGTGCTGTTTATCGACTCGCTCGCCTCCGTGGACAGCCGCCACATCGGCCGCGTCATCCAGCTCAACGACAGCGGTATCAGCCCCGGCGCAGGCATCGGCAACTTCCAGACCGCCCTGTCCCTGCGCACGGTGGGCGTTCCCGTGCTTGCCATGGGCGTGCCGCTGGTGGTCTCGGGCGAGACCATCGTGGCAAACGCCCTCAGCAGAACGGGCAGGCGCACCGATCCCACCCGCACCCTTGCCGCCCTGCCCGAGGACGTCAAGGCGCTCATCGTGACGCCAAAGGATGTGGACGCGCTGGTGTCCGACCTTGCCAAGGTCTTATCGGAGGCCGTCAACTTGGCGCTGCACGGCCGCAATTACCGTGCACTGGAGCAGCTTTTGAGCTAAAGAACGCAGTTTTTTAGGCGGGGCGTCCCGCCTGTTTTTATTTTTGGAGGCTCCTCCCTTTTTGTTTGCCGCCGACACGGGACAGGCTCGTGCATACCTGCGCCCCCGCCGCATAGTCTGAAAGGGAGGTGTACCATGCAAAAACAAAAGAATTTTCCCACGCCCCTGGCGTGGTGCAAGCTGCTCGTGATGTGGCTTACGCTCCTTGTGCTGTCCTGTTCCCTGTTTTGTCCCAAGCTGAGCGAGGCGGAGCCGTTCGTCCAAGCCTTTGCCTTTGCCGAGAGTATCTCATCCCCCGCCGCCGCTTCGCAAAGCCCTGCTGCAGCGACCCCTGCGCCCCTTGTCACGGCGGCGGCACCTGTGGTGCTGTATCAGACCCTGCCCGCTTTGAACTGCACCCTGCGCGGGGACGCCCCCTGCGTGCTGATCTATCACACGCATGACGCGGAGGCCTACACGCAGACGGCGACCTATCCCTACACCCAGAGCGGGCAATGGCGCACGATGGACGAAACGCGCAGCGTGATCGCCGTGGGCGAAGCGCTTGCCAAATGCCTTCGCGAGGTGTACGGCGTATCGGTGCTGCACGACACGACCCGCCATGAATGCGGGAAGCTCGCCACGGCGTACAGCCGCTCGGAGATCACCCTTCGCAAAGCGCTTGCCGCCTATCCCTCCCTTGTCCTTGTCATCGACCTGCACCGCGACGCCTACACCGTCACCGACGAGCCGACCACGGACTTTGTAAGCTTAAACGGTGAGGAGCTTGCAAGGGTCATGTGCGTGGTGGGACGCGGGGACAACTATGAGGAAAAGCCCCGCTATGCGCAAAACTACAATCTTGCCGCCTCCCTGACCCGTCAGCTCAAGGCGATGGACAGCCGCCTTGCGCGTCCCGTGCGTGTGAAGGCGGGGCGCTATAACCAGCACCTTGCCCCCTACAGTCTGCTCCTTGAGGTGGGACACAACGCCAACACCCTTGAGCAGGCGCTTGCCGTGACGCCTTACCTTGCGGAGGCGATCGTGGTGGCCATGGCGGAGCAGGCGGAGGGCGTGAGCGAGCTTTCGCTTTCCCTGACGCCCTGACGGGGATGCACTTTTTTCCCTTGCATTTTGACAGTCTTGTGCTATGATAAAATAGATGAAGAATGTATGGAAATTGATAAGACGCATAGGCGTCTGCAGCCTTGCGATGCTGCTTCTGTGCGCTTGTGTGGCCTGCGGCGGCGCTTCGACCGCTCCCGACGACAAGGAAACGAAAGAGGATGGTCTGTCCATCGTGGCGACCATCTTTCCGCCCTATGATTTTGCGCGCGTCGTAGGCGGCGACGCCGTCACCGTGACCCAGCTCTTGCCGCCCGACACCGAGGCGCACGGCTACGAGCCGACCCTCGGCGACCTGTCCCTGATCGAAAGCTGCGATCTGTTCCTCTACATCGGCGGCGAGACCGACGCGTGGGTGGACGAGCTGCTTGCCACGCTTGACGGCAAAGGCCCCCGCTGTCTGGCGCTCATCGACACGGTGAGCGTGGTGACGGAGGAGACCGTTGCGGGCATGGAGGGTGAGGAGGAGACCGCGGCCGAGACCTGCCCCGCCTATGACGAGCATATTTGGACCTCGCCCAAGAACGCCAAGCGCATGGTGCAGGCTATTACGGATGTGCTGTGCGAGCTGGACGCCGCCAACGCAAGCGTCTATACCGCCAACAACGCCGCTTATCAGTCGGATCTGGACGGCTTGGACGAGGCGCTCAGTACGCTTAGCGCCAACGCCCTGCGGCACACTCTGATCTTTGCGGAGCGCTTCCCCTTCCGCTATCTGGCGGAGGATTACGGCTTTACCTACTACGCCGCCTTCCCCGGCTGCTCCTCCGACACGGAGCCGAGCCTTGCCACCATCGCCTTTTTGGTCAACAAGATCGAGGAGGAGGACATCCCCGCCGTCTTTATCATTGAGTTTTCCAAGGGCAGCGCCGCCAAGTCCATTCAGGACGCCACAGGCTGCGAGATCCTTTTGCTGCACTCCTGCCACAACCTGACCCGCGCCGAATGGGACGCGGGGGAAAGCTATCTGTCCCTGATGCGGGCAAACATCGAAAACCTACGAAAGGCGCTGTACTGATATGACGACTCTGCTGCGCTGCACCGACGTTGCGCTGGCCTATGAGGGCGTGCGCGTCGCCTCCGACATCAGCTTCCCCGTCGAAGAAGGGGATTATCTGTGCATCGTGGGCGAGAACGGTTCGGGCAAAAGCTCGCTCATCAAGGCCATCTTGGGGCTTATCAAGCCCGTGAGCGGCACCATCGAGTTCGACAAGCGCTTTCACCGCCGCGAGATCGGCTATCTGCCCCAGCAGACGCAGGCCATGCGCGACTTTCCTGCCTCGGTATACGAGGTGGTGCTGTCGGGCACGCTGAACCGCTTGGGCGCCCGCCCCTTTTACGGTCGAAGGGAAAAGGAGCTTGCCCTGCGCAACCTTGCGCTCTTGGGCGTGGACGAGCTTGCCCATCACTGCTACCACGACCTGTCGGGCGGACAGCAGCAGCGCGTGCTGCTGGCAAGGGCGCTGTGCGCCACGCAAAAGCTGTTGGTGCTGGACGAGCCTGCCGCGGGACTGGATCCCGTGGTGACGGGAGAGCTGTATCGCATCGTGCGCAAGCTCAACCGCGAATCGGGGCTGACCGTCATCATGGTCTCCCACGATCTGTCCAGCGCCGTGCAGGACGCCTCCCACATCCTGCACCTGCATCACGAACCGCTCTACTACGGCTCCGCCAAGGACTATCGCGTCAGCGAGATCGGCTGTGCCTTCATGAAGGGGGTGGAGCTATGACCTTTACCGAGATCCTGCAAAGTCCCATCCTTGTTGAGGTCGTGCTGCGCGCCCTCATCGTGGGCACGCTGGTGTCCCTGTGCGCGTCCCTGCTGGGCGTGAGCTTGGTGTTGAAGCGCCTGTCCATGATCGGGGACGGGCTGTCCCATGTGGGCTTTGGCGCGCTGGCGCTGGCGACCATTCTGAACCTCAGCGATTTTTCCTTGGAGGTCTCCATCCCCATCGTGATCGCCGCCGCCTTCCTGCTGCTGCGCATCAGTGAGAACAGCAGCATCAAGGGGGACGCCGCCATTGCCATCTTCTCTACGGGAGCCGTTGCCGTGGGCAGCCTGCTGTACAACTTCACGGGCAACCGCAGTGCGGACATCTGCAACAGTCTTTTTGGGAGCGCCTCGCTCATCACGCTGACGGATAAGGATCTGCTGCTCAGCATCATCCTCTCCGTACTGGTGCTGCTTTTATTTATCCTGCTGTACAACCGCCTGTTTGCCGTGACCTTTGACGAGTCCTTCTCCAAGGCGACGGGGGTGCGCGTGGATCTGTACAAGCTCATCATCGCACTTTTGACCGCCGTGACCATCGTGCTGGGGATGCGTATGATGGGCTCCATCATGATCTCGGGGCTTATCATCTTCCCCGCGCTCTCCGCCATGCGCGTGTGCAAGAGCTTCCGCAGCGTGGTGCTGACAGCCGTTGCGGTGGCGCTGTTCTGCTTCTTTGCGGGCTTTTACGCCGCCTGCCGTCTGTCCTTCCAAACGGGACCGACCGTGGTGAGCGTACACCTGATCGTCTTTGGCTTGTTTGCACTGGCGGGCTTTCTGCGCCGCCGCAAGGCCAAGCCGCAGGCCTGAAACCTTGTGCGCCGCCAAGGCGCATGGAATAAATGATCGGAGGATATGAGGTATGTGGAAAGAATTTAAGGAATTTGCTTTCAAGGGCAACGTCATGGACATGGCGGTGGGCGTTATCATCGCGACCGCGTTTGGAAAGATCGTCTCCTCCTTGGTGGGCGATCTGATCATGCCCTTGATCGGTCTGCTGACCGGGGGCGTGGACTTTGCCAACTGGTTTGTTGCGCTGGACGGCGGCAGCTACGCCACCCTTGCCGATGCGCAGGCTGCGGGCGCAGCAACGCTCAATTACGGCACCTTCCTCTCCGTTGTGTTGGATTTTCTCATCATTGCGCTGTGCATCTTCCTTGTGGTGAAGCTCATCAACAAGGCGAAGCACAAGAAGGAAGTCCCCGCCGAACCTGCCAAGGCGCCGCGGCTCTGCCCCTACTGCTTTTCGGAGATCCACGACGAAGCCACCCGCTGCCCCCACTGCACCAGCGAACTAAAGTAAACTATAGGAGCGCTTCCCACTTGGGCGGCGCTCCTTTTTTTGATTAGTATGGGGCGTTTTGCCTTCCCTACAGGTGGCGAACCGCCACGACTTCGTCCCCGCAGCGCTCCCCCGTCTCCGTAAAGCCCACCGAACGGTAGAGCCTGCGGGCGCTTTCGTTCGTCGGCTCATAGGACAGCCAACAGCTGACCGCCTCGCCGCAGGGCTTTGACGCGATGTAGTCCAGCGCCAGCAAAAGCGCCGCCCTGCCATAGCCGCGCCCCTGCTTGTCCGCATCGATCATCAAGCGCCACAGGCAGTAGTTATCCTTTGCCACGGACGGATCGTCGGGGTCGTTTGTACCGTAGCCGATCATCAAAAAGCCCACGGGCGTCTCCCCATCGTAAACGCCAAAGGGCAGCGCCACTCCGCCTGCCGTCACGGTCACATAGGCTTCCAAGACGCTCTCCGTATTGGTCGCCACAAAATCTTCCTGTTCCTTTTTTACCTGCAGCGCCATCAGACGCCACAGGTTTTTATCGTTCACCTTCTGTAAGGTCAACATTCTTCTTCCTCCGTCTTTGCTGTAAACTCCATAAGGAGCCGCAGCGCGCCGCCCTGCGCGTTGGCAAGCGCCGCTCGCGCTTGGCCATTTACCACCGCGATCAACAGCGGCCTATTGGGATCGCCAACGCCAAGCGCCTCGCGCACCTGCTGCGGCAGCGCCTCCCCCTTCTCATAAAACAGCGGCGCGTCCTTTGCGGCGGCGGTTTTAGCATACGCTTTCAGCTCTGCCTCAAGGCGCGTGTTCGTCTCCCCCGTCTCGCCCAAGCAGGCGATATAGCAACGGCGCAGTCCCGCGTAGGGCGGCGCAAGCGCAAGACCTTTGCCAAAGTCCGCCTTGCGGTCGGGCGGGGGATCGAGCGCAAGCGCAAGCCCCGCTTCGCTTAGGGTGAAGCAATATAGGCTTGCGTCCATGCTCCCGTCCAAGCGGCGGGTGCAGCGCGTGCTGCGCCAGCGGCCGCAGGGCAACTGCAGCTCCATTGGCACAGACCCGTGCAGCGGGAGCAGGGCAAAGCCCTCGTCCGTTTGCCGCTCCAAGCCGCAGTCTGTGGAAAAGTGTAGTGGGCGCTCCATGGAAAGCTGCAGGCGGCAAGCCCCCTTGGGGAACGTATCCGAGGGGTACTGCCAGTCCGTCTGCTGCACGCTTCGCGCCGCAAACGCCCTGTCCGCCGCCTCACCCCTTGCCCTTTCTGCAGGCGTAGGCGGAGGGGCTGCGTGCAGCATCCGTCCCTTGGGCGGAAGCTGCGTAAGGGACAGACCGCCGTCCGACAGGGCTTCGTCCATCGGGAAGGTATAGTCCGCCGTCTCCCCCGCCGTCTCCAAGGGCAGTGGCAGCAGGTACTCGCCCTCCTTGTCATGTGCCGTGACAAAGCAGCTGCCGCGTCCCAAGTTGATGCGGCAAACGCCGTCAGGATCGCTGACCAAGCGGGCAAAGGGGCGCAGCGCTCCCGCGTTGAGCAGGCAAAGCGAGATCTGCTGCCTTGGCACGAGTCTGCCGCCCTTTTGTATGCGCAGGGTCAACGCGGTCGTGTCCGCATACGCCTTGGTTCGGTCGATCACAAGACGCTTGCCCTCCGACCCCACGCAGTTGCCGCCGTACAGAGCGGGATCGAAGCTTTCAAGCTCGGCGTCCGCCGTGGTGCGGATGAAGGGCGCACGCGTGACCGCATAATCGAACCACGCCCGATCCAAGGTCGGCTCCGCCTCGCAGCCGCCCAAATAGTGCCACCCATCCCCCGTGTACGCCTCCACCCAGGCGTGATTGTCGTCGCAGTGCGCCCAAAGCGGGGTGTAGACCTGCCGTGCGGGGATCCCCACAGCGCGCAGGCAAAGGACGGTCAGGGTGCTCAGCTCACCGCAGCGGCCATAGCCCCGCAAAAGCACGATCAGAGGACTTGCCGTTATCGCATCGTTGAAGCGATACTGCGCCGCTGCGCGGCAGCGATAGTTGACCGTCACCGCGGCGTCATAGAGCGACAGCCCCGCATCAAGGGGTCCTAGGAAGGAAAGGAAGGGCTCTAAGGAGGGGACGAGGGGCTCGTTGTTGACAAAAAGCGGCAGCACATAGCTTTGATACAGCGCCTCGGGGATCTGCTCCCGCCACGGACTGCTTTGCCGCAGCGCCGCCGCCGTGTGCGCACGATCCATAAGCGCCGCCTCGTCAAGCCCCGCCTGCGGCGGCAAAAAGTGTTTGAGCCATGCAAGATACCGTTCTTCGAGCATTTTCGCCTCCCAAACAAAAAACCCCCGCGTCAGACGCAGGGGAAGATGTGATACGCTTTGCTTACTCGGCGCGGGCAGCCATTGCCACATCGACCAAGTTTTTGAAGGCGTTCATGTCGTTGACAGCCAGATCGGCAAGGACCTTGCGGTTGATATCGACGTTCGCCAGCTTCAGGCCGTTGATCATACGGCTGTAGGTGGTGCCGCAGATGCGGGCGCCTGCGTTGATACGGGCGATCCACAGCTTGCGATACTCGCGCTTCTTGAGCTTGCGGCCCACATAGGCGTAGGCCATGGACTTGCGCACCTGCTGCGCGGCTGCACGATACTGACGGCTCTTGGCGCCAAAGTAACCCTTGGCGGAACGGAGGATCTTGCGGCGCTTCTTGACTGCGTTGACGGTTCTCTTAATGCGTGCCATAGTTTTGTTCCTCCTTACTTATACGGGATCAGCTCGCGCACTTTTTTGGCTTCGCACTCGGCAATGTAGCCGGTTTGACGCAGCCCGCGCAGACGCTTGGTAGTCTTTTTGGTGAGAATGTGGCTCTTGTAAGCCTTGGAACGCTTGATCTTGCCGCTCTTGGTGAGGTCAAAGCGCTTTGCGGCACCACGGTGGGTCTTGATCTTCGGCATGGTAGTTCCTCCTGTAATTCGTTTACCGTTTCTTTATAACAAACTCCAATTTTTGGGTCGTTGTTAACTCGCATTGGGGGCTAAGATCATGGTCATGTTGCGGCCCTCCTGCTTGGGCGCCTTCTCCTTAATCGCCGTGCCCTCAAGCATGTCGAAGAAGGTGAGCATGACTTCCTCGCCCAGATCGCCCTTGGTGATCTGACGGCCGCGGAAGCGGATGGAGACCTTGACCTTGTCGCCGTTTTGCAGGAACTTGATGCACTGCTTGGCCTTGACCTCCATGTCATGATCGTCGATGGTCGCGGACAGACGGATCTCCTTGGTCTCGACCACCTTTTGATTCTTGCGCATTTCCTTTTCGCGTTTTACCTGATCGTAGTAATACTTCCCGTAGTCCATCAGTTTGCACACGGGGGGATTGCCGCCGGGATTGACCTTGACCAGATCGAGCGAACGTTCGTCCGCAAGACGCTGCGCGTCGCGGACGTCCAGTACGCCGAGCTGACCGCCGTTTTCGTCGATCACGCGCACCTGCGCGTCGCGGATCTCCTCGTTGATCATGAGCTTGGTAATAGCGATGGGAAAGCACCTCCACATAAAAATATCGGCGGACGCAGAACGCCCACCGATACGAAAGTCTTTTAGAAAAGTCTTTGACCTTGCCTGACTGCTGTTGCGTCGGCAGGTGAGAAGCGGGCGCTTCTGCTTGAACCTTTCTTATTATAGCGAGGGATCAGCGCCTTGTCAAGCCTGATTTTTCGCCTTTTGGGGCTTCTTTTTGGCCGTTGTGCGCCAAATCGCAAGGACGAGCAGGATAAGCGAGAGAGCAAGCGCCGCGCCGCCGATCCACAGGCCGCCCCGAAGCGCCGCATCCAAAATGCCCACGAGCTGTACGCGGTATGCCGACAGGCTGAGGTTGACCGCGCTTGTGTAACCCTTGGCCGCAAACACCGCCACGGGTATGAACAGCAGGCTTGCGCCCATGAACACGCTGCCGCTTGTCAATAGGAGGCCGCGCTTGGCCTTTCCCGCCGAGGCAAACAGCACCAAGATGAACGCCAGCAGCAGACCCGCAAACAGCCAGCAAAGCTTACTTAGGATCTGCACGAGCGTACTGTTGGTAAGGCCTGAGATCGTACTTGTGACAAGCTCGCTGTCCACCGCCGCAAGCGAGGTCTTGACCGCCTCGGCGCAGTCCTCGCCAAAGTTTGTGGCGGCCTCATAGCCCCAGCTCGTGTTGGTCAGCGCGAAGGCCGTGAAGGTCTCGGGCGGATACTCCGGCGCCTCGACCGCCCCACCGTCCGTGGCGGCGGCAAAGAACGCGTCCACAAAGTCGTCGGTGTAGTTTTTGATATCCTCGTCCGTCACCACGCCGTTCAGTGCGTCGTCGGAGAAGCCGTAGAGGATGGCGACATAGGACAGATCATCCTCGATGAAGGAACGCATCTGACTGATGTAGCTCTTGTCGGGCAGGGTCAGCTTGTACCAGCCCGCGTTCAAGGTCGTATAGCGCAGCGTTCCCGCCGCAAGCGCAACAAAGCTTGTTGCCGTCAACAGGATCACAAGGATCCCGCAGAGGAATTTTTGCAGGGGCTTCATCCCGTCACCTCCAGTCCGCTGAGCTTCTCGCAGATGAGCGCGCAGCGCTTGGTGCGCCTGTGCCCGTCGTTGTCGCGGGGATAGCAGGTGTAGAGGATCAGTTCGTTTTTGTCACTGCTGGGGCTTAGGTAGGTGCGATCCGTGCCCTTGAAGGTCTGTCTGTCCACCACG
Organism: uncultured Oscillospiraceae bacterium; assembly: GCA_964490325.1. Classification (GTDB taxonomy): domain Bacteria; phylum Bacillota; class Clostridia; order Christensenellales; family CAG-138; genus DAOPJM01. The sequence continues at coordinate 48,290 of CAZBBX010000009.1, read as the reverse complement.
CGGTAGGTATAGGTGCCGTACAGCGTGTTGAGCGTAACGATCGCGCCTGCGGGGGTGTCCTCCAGCTGCGCAAAGTAACGCGTCACATGGGAGGAGATGATGCAGCGCTCCCCCTCGCCGGGGAAGGTGGAGGCAAAGCTCATGCCTGCGCCGACCTTGAGGATGGCCTTATCCGCGCCCAAGAAGACGGGGATGTTGCGAAGCTCCCAGCCACCGCCGTCCCAGTCCACATTGAGGATCGCCCACTGCTGCCCATAGTTGATGCTGGGGATGCGCCTGAGCACATCCGGCGCCTCGCCGGGCACAAAATTTGTATCCACGACCGTTCCCGACGCGTCGCGTCCGCCGCCCACCAGCAGCGAAAAGTAGGCGTTCTCCTCCAGTACGCTGTCGCAAAGGTACAGGGAGAAGCAGAACACCGCCGCCGCAAACAGCAGAAAGGGGAGCAGCAGCGCCGCTCCTCTTAAAAAGCCGTTCTTTTTCTTTCTTTTCGTTGCCATGACTTAGGCCGTCTCCGTCTCCGTCTGTGTGCGGCGCTTTTTGATAAGCACGAACACCATAGCGAGCGCGGCAAGCAGCAGCACGGCGCCGCCGATCAGATACCACACGTTTGCGCCGTCCACAAGGTCGGTCTTGGCGTCGCTGTCGATCTTGCCCAGCAGTATGCCGTTTTTGTAGATGGACACGACGATGGAGCTGTCGCCCTGCGGATCGTTGGTGGGATCGATGGTGTAGCTGACGTCCAAGATCTTGCAGACCTGATCCGCCACGCCCAGTGCGGTCTGCTGCTCCTCCGCGGTGTAGTCGTCGGCAGAATAGCCCTTGAAGGTCAGCGCCAAGGCGTCGCCGCTCACGACAAGGTTCGTCAGCTCGCTGAGCTGCTCGTCGGAGATGGTGATGGCGTCGTTGCGAATGATCTTGACCGCCTGATTGATGATGCGCTTGTAGGCGGAGGTCTCGTTGCAGTCGATCAGCTTGATGAGCGTCTCCTTGTTCTCATCGCTGGTGGCGGCCATGACAGGCGCGGCAAGACCGAGCGTGAGCAGCAGGATCAGCGCTATAGCAAGAATTTTTTTCATATCCTCAACTCCTTATGGTCTCAAAGTGTAGCACGGAAAAGCCGCAGCGTCAACCGCAGTTTCCCATGCTGACAGTGCTATTGTAGTAGAAAATTGTGTTCAAAATGTGTAGAGAGCGTTACCCGTCTGAAACTTTTCAGAGTAAATGGAGCTGCCGCAGGCTTGGATTGGGCTTTCCTTTTCCATGGGAATCGTGTATAATCAAAGAAACTTTGCGTAAGGGAGAGGCTGTCATGATCGTATCCCTTCTCTATGTACTGGCGTTCGCCGTTTCGGGCGTGTATATCGCCGAGGCGCTGTTCTCCGCCCACAAGCCGCAGCGCCGCATTTGGCTGGGCTTGGTGATCGGTCTGTTCCTGTGGACATGGCTGCCTTCGCTCTTTGCCTTTGTCATCGGCTTTACCTTAACGGCGCAGCTGCTGGCCTTGGGGGTCGCTCTCCTTGCAGGCGTCGTCTGCGGACTGAAGGCCAAGGGACGGATACACGGCCTTGCAGGCTGCATCAAGCAGCTGTGGCCCATGCTTGCGCTGTGCGGCATCTTCGTGCTGGGCTGCTGCCTGTTCTCCACGCACATCCTGCGCACCGACGAGCAGGGCTACTGGGTGGGGCAAGTCACCTACGGCGATCTTGCGATGCACCTTGGCTTCATCACCAGCATCGCCGAGCAGGGTACCTTCCCTCCCGAATACAGCATCTTTGTAGGGCATACCGTCAACTATCCCTTCCTGTGCGAGACCTCGGCCTCGACCCTGCTGCTCTTGGGCAGCAGTCTGCGGCAGGCCTACCTCATCTCCGCTCTCTATGCCTACGCCCTTGTCATACTGGGCGTGTACTTCTTCTTTGAGCAATGGCTCAAGCGGCAGGGCCGCGCCGTTGTTGCAACGCTGCTGTTCTTCTTTGGCAGCGGCTTTGGCTTTGCCTACTTCTTCGACCTTGCAGACGGCAGCTCTACGGCGCTGCAAAGCCTGCTTGGCTCCTCCTCCATTGGCAACAACCTGCAAAACCTCTTGGACGGCTTCTACCTTACGCCCACGAACCTGCCCACCATCGGCCTGCGCTGGGTGAACCCCATCGTGGACATGCTCATTCCCCAACGGGCTACGCTCTTTGGCTGGGCCTTCCTGTTCCCCTGCCTGTACCTGCTGACGGGTTGGGCCTTCCGCGGGGAGAAGCGAAACCTCATTCCGCTGATTGTGCTGGCGGGTGGCCTGCCCCTCATCCACACCCACTCCTTCTTGGCGCTGGGCGTCATCAGCGCCGTCTATCTGGTGATGGAGCTTATCCGTAAGTTTAATTGGAAGCGGCTCTTGGGCTGGGCGGTCTTTGGCTGCGGAACGCTGCTGCTGGCGCTGCCGCAGCTGGTGCTGTTCACCTTTGCGCAGGCCTCGGAAAGCGGCATGGTGCAGCTCCACTTCAACTGGGCCAACGAGCTGGACAGCTACCTGTGGTTCTACCTGAAAAATCTGGGTTGGCTGTTTGTGCTGGCCGTTCCCGCCTTCCTCTGCCTGAGCAAGCGGGATCGGCGCATCGCAGCGGGGCCGCTAATGCTGTGGATCATTGCGGAGCTGGTCGTCTTTCAGCCCAACACCTACGACAACAACAAGCTCATCTTTGTAAGCTTTGCCTTCCTTTGCGGCCTTGTAGCCCGCTTTGCGGCAAGCGCCTACCACCGCATCGACCATGCGATCAAAAAGCGCACCCTGCCAAACGACAGCTGCCGCAGCTATGCGCAAGGCTCGGCTCTGCTGTCCTGCGCGGTGTTTGCCTACCTGTTTGTCAAGCTGCTGCGCGTTGCAAGCGGCGCTGCGGTCGATCTGCGCTTCGGCTCCTGCTGCACGCTTCTGGTGCTGCTCTTTGCCCTGCTGTGGCTGCTCGTTCGCGGCGGCTATGAGCAGCTGCGCATGAACAAGCGCACGCAGGCCGTCCTTTGCGGCGTCTCCGTCCTTATGGCGCTTGCGGTGAACGCGATCCTGCTAAAGCTCCTGTTCGAGCAGTATCAAAGCAGCTTCCTTGGCATTTCGCAGGGACTGACCCGCCTAATGGCGCTGCTTATAGCCGCCTGCTCCATCCTGCAGCTTGCGGTGGTCTTCCGCTGCGATCCCTGCGCCCCCCGCTCTTGGCGCTTAGCAAGGGTGGCGCTGTCCCTTGGCTGCTGCGTACTGGCGCTGACCACCTTCCTAAGCTCCACCATGACCATCGTGCGCGAGGCGCGCAGCAACTACATGGTGTTCAGCAGCAAGGAGATCGAAGCGGCGGAATTTATCAAGGAGGACACGGCCTCGGACGCACTGTTTTTGACCGACGCCAACTGGCACCTGAACACGGTGTCCACCCTGACGGGACGCAGCATCGTCTGCGGCGCCAACACCTTCCTTTACTTCCACGGCATCGACACGAGCAAGCGCCGCAGCGACGTTACAAGTATGCTGGAGCACCCCGCCGAAAGCGGCGAGCTGTTTGAAAGCTACGGCGTGGACTATGTCTACCTTGGCAGCTGCGAGTACAGCAACTATGCCGTGGACACGGCGTACTTTAGGGAGAACTGCCAAGAGGTCTTTCAAAACGGCTCCGTGACGATCTATCGCGTCACCCCATGACCACGCTTCGTTTGGCAGCGGCGGCGGATCTCGGCGCCCTTAGGACGCTGTTTGGGGGGATCACGGCAAGGCTTGCTGCGGATGGGATCGGCATATGGAACGAGGTCTATCCCGGCTGCTGCTTTCTAGACGATATGGAAAACGAGCGCCTGTACGTTTTGACTAAAGGAGGGCAGCTCATGGGCGCTTTTGCCCTGTGCCCGCCGCCGCAGGAGCCGCCGTTTCCCGCTTGGACGCGGCAAAAGGGCGCTTCCCTGTACCTGGAGCGGCTGGGTGTAAGCGTCGAGCACCGCGGCAAAGGCTATGGTGCTGCGCTGCTGCGGCAAGCCGCCGCCTTGGCCAAGGCAAGGGGCGCCATGTGGCTGCGGCTGCTCGTTGTAACGGGGAACCTGCCCGCCGTCCGCCTGTACGAAAAGACGGGCTTTACGCGGGAAGCGGGGCTGTACACGCTGTGCCTGCCCGACGGCTCCTACTTATTGGAAGCGGGCTATTATAAGCGGCTCGGACTGCATGAGGGATAAGTAAATACAGATCGAAAAAGGACTGCCATTTGCGCAGTCCTTTCCAATGGATGAAAAAGTAACCGTCGGATCGCTCCGCCGATCCGACAATGGAATAAACGAAGGAACGTCCATAAGCAACCATCGGATCGCTCCGCCGATCCGACAACGCAAGCAGCAAGGGAACAACCATCAGCTCCATCAAAACCGGCGACATGCGCGGCGGTTTTGATACCTTGCTTGCCCTTTTGGGTCTCCAAAAGGGTAAGAGAAAGCCCTGCCGCAGCAGTCTCGTCAAAAAGCGTGCGCTTTTTGGCGAAGCCGTCATAGACGGCTAATACCGGCGACATGTGCGGCGGATTTGATACCTTGCTTGCCCTTTTGGGTCTCCAAAAGGGCAAGAGAAAGCCCTGCCGCAGCAGACTCGTCAAAAAACGGCGGTTTTTTGACGAAGCCGTCGCAGACGGCCAAAGCAGTCTCGTCAAAAAGCGTGCGCTTTTTGGCGAAGCCGTCGCAGACGGCTTTAGCTTTGCAGCACGCGCTCCCAAGCGTCGTTGAACACGGTGATAAACTCGCCCAGATCGTGGAACACCACGCAGCGCGCCAAGGTCTCCTTGGACGGGTTGTAGGTGGGATCCTCGGTGAAGCTCTCGTCCAGCAGCGCCATTGCCGCGGCGTTGGGCGAGGAGTAATAGATATACTCCGTGTTCTGCTTGGCGACCTCGGCGTCGCAGAGGAAGTTGATGAAGGTCTCCGCCAGCTCCTGATTCTTGGAGGTCTTGGGGATGACCACGTTGTCGAACCATACGTTGCTGCCTTCCTTGGGCAGGGCATAGGCAAGGTCACTGTTCTCCGAGATGCAGTACAGGGCGTCGCCCGAATACATGACCCCCAAGGCGGCGCGGCCATTGATCATGGCCTCCTTGATGTCGTCCGTGCCGTAACCCTGCGCAACGTTTTGCTTTTGCCAGATCAGCTCGTCCGCGGCCTTGCCGACCTCTTCCTCGCTTCTGGTGTTGAGGTCATAGCCCAAGCGGATCAGCGACAGACCGATGGTGTCGCGCACGCTGTCGTACATCAGCACCTGTCCTGCGTAGTTTGTATCCCAAAGGATGTCCCAGCTGTCCACCTGCTCGCTTACCATCGTCTTGTTGTACAGGATGCCCACCGTGCCCCACATGTACGGCAGGGAGTAGGTGTTGCCCGGGTCGAAGGAGGCTGTCGTGGCGAGGATGTCCGCGTCCAAATTGACGCTGTTTGGAATGTTGTCCATGTTCAGCGGCGCCAAGAGATCCTCGGAGATGAGCTTCTCGATGATGTAGTCCGAGGGGAAGCACAGGTCGTATACGCAGTCGCTTGCGCGCAGCTTGATAAGCATTTCCTCGTTGCTGGTCAGCGTGGAGTACTTGACCTTTACGTTGTAGGTATCCTCGAACTGCTCGATGAGCGCGGGGTCGATGTAATCGCCCCAGTTGAGGATGTTGAGCGTCTGTTTCTTTTCGCCGCAGGCGGTCAGGCCGAGCGTGAGAATGAGCACGAGACAGATACACAGGGAAACGATCTTTTTCATGGGACGATACCTCCTTATGGTTACAGCGTTATTTTTATCTCTTTTTCGCCTTGGTCTTGCGGTCTTGGATCTCATCCTCCCGCTCACGCTTGATGCTGCGGATGTTGACGATCAGCAGCAGCGTCAGCACGGGTACGAAGATGATCGTGGACAGCGCGGGATTGATGCCCTGCCTTGCACTGGAGAAGATGTACATGGACAGATTGTCCACGCCGTTCCCCGCAAAGAAGCTGATGACAAAGTCGTCGATGGACAGGGTGAACGCAAGGATGAAGCCCGATACGATGCCCGGCATGATGTCGGGGATGACCACCTTCCACAGCGCACGCATGGGCGTGCAGCCCAGATCCAGCGCCGCCTCGTAGAGCATGTTGGAGCTTTGCCGAAGCCTTGGCAGCACCGAAAAGAGCACATAGGGCAGGTTGAAGGTGATGTGCGCGATCAAAAGTCGCACATAGCCGTCGCGCAGACCGATGAACAGGAACAGCAGCATCAGCGAGACGCCCGTCACCAGGTCGGGATTGACCATGGGAAGCTGCGATACGCTCTCGATGAGCGCACGGCGGCGGCGCTTCATGGAGTGGATGCCGATGGCTGCCGCCGTGCCCAACACGGTCGCAACGACGGCAGAGATGACCGCCACCGAGATGGTCACCCACAGGGCGTCCATGATGGTGGAGTTGTTGAAAAGCTTTACATACCAATCCAGCGTGAAGCCCGTCCAGTTGCCAAGGGTCTTGGAGGCGTTGAAGGAGTAGGCGATCAAGAAGAAGATCGGGACGTACAAAAATAGGAGCATCAGCCCAAGGTAGGCGCCCGAGAGCAGCTTGCTTATGCGTTTCACCACAGTTTGCCCCCTTCCTCCTCATGGCTCTTGTCGAACAGCCGCATGACCCCCATGCTGATAAGCACGAACACGAGCAGCACGATGGACAGCGCGCTGCCCACGGACTGGGAGCCTTCAATGACGAACTTGTTGTAGATCAGATCGCCGTAGAGCATCCCCGTCATCTTGCCGCCCAAGAGCTGCGAAATGGCAAACGCCGTTATGGACGGCACGAACACCATGGTCACGCCCGATACGATGCCGGGAACGGACAGGGGCAGCACCACGCGGAGGAAACTGACAAAGCCGTTTGCACCCAGATCCCGCGCAGCCTCCAAATAGCTCTTGTCCATCTTTTGCAGCACCGTGTAGATGGGCAGCAGCATGAAGGGCAGAAAGTTATACACCATGCCCAGCAGCACCGCCGCCTCGGTGTTCAGCACCCCCGGGAAAAAGCTGCCCAGCAGCACCCGCCACGCATAGGTGCGCAGCAGGAAGTTCATCCACATGGGCACGATGAAGAACACGCTCATCAGCGCCGCCACGCTCCGCTTCATGCGGGAGAGGATGTACGCGATGGGATAGCCCAGCAGCAGGCAGATGAGCGTCGTGTACAGCGCGGTGAGGATGGAATGTCCCAACACCTTGAGGTACTCCGGGGAGAGCGCCTTGAGGAAGGGCTCCCAGCTGAAGGAGCCGTTCACGGAGAACGCGTACACAAAGATGAACGCCATCGGCGCTAAGATGAAGATGAGCATCCATACGATGTAGGGATACGCAAAGACCGTCCGCTTCATCGCGCTTACCCGTTCAGGTCGGTGTGGCTGAGCGTCAGCTTGTCTGCCTCCGCCTGTATGCCGACCTCCTCGCCGTCCTCCATGAAGTCGGGCGTGAACGCGATCCAGTCGTTCTCCTTGCAGGAGATGGTGATCTCATAGTGCGTGCCAAGGAACATGCACGCCTTGACAAAGCCTGTCAGCTTGGCGTCCTGCGGCGCAACAACGGATACGTCGGCGGGTCGGATCTGCACCAGTGCCTTCTCGCGGGTCTCGTAATCCTCGGGGATCTCGCAGGTAAACGCCACGTCGTCGATGTAGATCTCCCCGTCGTCGGGATAGACCTCGCAGTCCAAGATGTTGTTGGAGCGCGTCTTTTTCATGATGTGGATGGCGTCCGGCGGAATGGAGATGCCCACGTTGTCGCCCACAGCGGCGCTCTCCGTGGTCTGCACGACCCATTCGTAGCCGCCGCAGTCCACGCAGACCTCGTAATGCACCCCCATGAACACCACCGAGCTGACCACGCCCGCTATGCGCGCCTCTTCCTTTGGAACGATGTCGATGTCCTCGGGGCGAACGACCACGTCCACCTCCACGTTCTTGCCGAAACCCGTGTCCACGCACTTGTAGCTCACGCCGTTGATGCGCACGCGATAGTCCTCCAGCATGATGCCGTCGATGATGTTGCTCTCGCCGATGAAGTCCGCCACAAAGGGGTTCTTCGGCTCGTTATAGATGTCGATGGGCGTACCGACCTGCTGGATCACGCCGTCCTTCATCACCACGATGGTGTCGCTCATGGTGAGCGCCTCCTCCTGATCGTGGGTGACGTAGATGAAGGTGATGCCCAGCTGCTGCTGCATCCGCTTGAGCTCGACCTGCATCTCCTGCCGCAGCTTGAGATCCAAGGCGCCGAGCGGTTCGTCCAGGAGCAGCACCTTCGGTTCGTTGACCAAGGCTCTGGCAATGGCGATGCGCTGCTGCTGTCCGCCCGAAAGCTGATCCACCCAACGCTTGCCGTAGCCCGGCAGGTTGACGAGCTTGAGCATGGCGTTGACCTTCTCCTCGATCACGTCCTTGCTGAGCTTCTTGATCTTCAGGCCGAAGGCGATGTTGTCGAACACGTTGAGATGCGGGAACAGGGCGTACTTTTGGAACACCGTGTTGACCTCCCGCTTGTGCGGCGGGATGCGCGCAATGTCCACCCCGTCCATCTCGATGCGTCCCGCAGTGGGCAGAATGAAGCCCGCTATCAGGCGCAGCATGGTCGTCTTGCCGCAGCCCGAAGGCCCCAAGAGCGTAAGAAACTCGCCGTCCCGAATGTACAAATTGATGTGTTCCAGCGCCACATCCCCGTTGTAATCCTTCGATACGTCGATCAGCTCGATCAAATGCTTCCGTTCGTCCATCGTCTTTCCCCCCGACCTGTCAGAATGAGGGCGGCGCGCTGACCCACAGCACCTCTGCCTGCCGCTTGCCGCTGTTTACCAAGTAGTGTACCCCCTTGGGGCGCAGATAAAAGCCGTCTCCCTTTTTGACGCGATAGCGCGTATCGCCGTCTATCAGCGTAACGGTGCCGCTTAGGACGTAGCCAAACTCCTCGCCCTCGTGCGGATCGCTTTGCTGCGTACTCGCGCCGCTTTGCAGCGTCACAAAGATCGGCTCCATGCCGTTCTTTTGCGCGCTTGCCACCACCCAACGGATGGTGAGCCCCGCGTCTTCGTCCTCCTTGAGGAACATGTCCTCGGCGGGCCAGACCACCTTTTCGTCCACGCGTTCGCTGAAAAAGCTGCTGATGTCCGTGCCGAGCGCCTCTAAAATGTCCATAAGCGTTGCAATGGAGGGCGAGGTGATGTCGCGCTCCAGCTGCGAGATAAAGCCTTTGGTCAGCTCCGTTCGAGCCGCAAGCTCCTCCTGCGTCAGACCCAAGCGCAAGCGCAGCCTTTTGATCTTTTCGCCGATCTCCATGCGGTCAACCCTTTCTAAACATAAAGTTTACATTCACTAAACCAACAAGCAGGATTTAACCATATTTTTTGTCGTTTGTCAATGTTTTTTTAGCAGCGCCTTCTCCCCGCCGTCCCTCTGCCGCCGCCGCACAAAAAAAGAGGGGTCTGCGCCCCTCCTCTGTAGGCAATCAGTAATACCACTCACTCCCCCTTATGGCTGTCAAAGTATGCATTAACCCTCTCTCTGTCAGCCTTTGTTGGTATTAGTGCTGCCATCTTATTTAGTAGAAGATCACTTCTGTGTATTGTTTGGTAGTGATGTGGATCCTTGGAACAAACCCACCTTGGTTCTTTTTTCATGGAGAAAACATATTCAGCTCCACATTTACAACGCATAATTCCATCCTTCGGGTACTGTTGTAGATAGTTTCTTGAATAGTCACAGTTAATACACTTCCAATAAATTCCGCCATCGCTGCAATCTCGAATAACCATTTCATTATTACAAATAGGACATTTCTGTTCGTAGCTATGATCCACCGCATCACAAATACTCTCAATATAATAGATATCTTCGTGTTCTTTCGTTTGAGTTGCGTCTTCTAGTCGATACATGATTTCACCAGTCAAGCCAGTATAGCTCAATGCATTCAATGAACCGATCCACAACGCTTCACTATCTACGAAAATCAACTTTTCGTGCATTCCCTTTTTATGAAGTACGCTCACACCAATGCTGCGCAACTCCTCCTCACATTTCTGATACGACCCCACTTCGCCTTTATTACGCTCTGATACCGTTTTCGTAACAACAATGATTTGCTTCCCTGCAGACACCGCATCGGCAAAATGTGGAAGTAGGCAGCACAGGCGACTTTCGGTGATAAACGGGGAATATATTATCAAACGTTGTTTGAAGCTGCGAATGTCCTCCATAAAGTATGCATCAAAAGACGCTTCACGGCAAAGAATATGCTTATAGGCATGGATATTGGTACATAACACATCGGTTTGTCTAGAAAATGTAATGTTGGGAAACAGTTGTTTTGCATCGATCTTTTCTAGTCTATTTTTGAGAATAAGCTTATTGAGCAAGTCGGACAAGGCGTTATTTTTTGCATGTTTTTGACAATATGCAAAATTACCCACAATGAACAATTGATACTTTGCTCTTGTAATTGCCACATTAAACATCTTTCGAAGATCATCATTAATACCCGATTCCGTCATAAACAAATTCGCCTTCCAGTGTGGTTCATCAATCACAAGATCAAATATTACAATATCAGCTTCGCTTCCCTGAAAACTGTGAATGGTCCCGGCACGAATATAGTTTAGGTCTTCTTTGAAGCCGCGATTCCGATACTCTAGTTCAATTAACTTACTGAGCCGTTTTACATGCGGTTTGTATGGCGCCACAATAAGAATCGATGATTCTGTTACTGGTTTTGCGGTATTGGGATCAAGTGCAAGAAGTTTATTTTTCAGCAAACTAAACGCTAAATCAACATCGACCGCGGCGGAAAAGCAATTTAGTCGGCTATGACCTTTTGGTCTGCGAACGCCCGTAACCCATGCATGAAGGCTTTCCGTATCAATCAGGTGAACATGGGGGGCATTCTCCTTCTCGGAACACCACTTGTAGAAGTTTTGACGTCCTTCAATTCTGCATGTTGCTATATCATCAGATCTTAGCCTTTTATACTGTCCATAATACATGTTTGATATGTCTGCTATGTCAGATTCCATGCGATACTGTCTATCGAGCATCACGAAATTTACGGGTATTTCATTCGTGCCTTTCGCCTTTGCCTGCATGCCGCTATGATAGAAAATGTCCTTTCCAAGCCATTTACGTGCCATAGGTGTTGATGCTAACACAATGGGCGGAAGCTGAAGAAAATCACCAACGATCACAAAACAATTTACAGCAAGGTAACCGGCACACCAGAGTGCAGGGATTGATGCCATCGATGCCTCATCAAGTATAACCGTATCAAAAGTTCTTTGGCGCAATACGTCACTTAAATACGATTTTGCCAATGTGCAGCCAATAATGCTTGCTTTCATAACGGCTTGTTTTTCCAGCTCCAGCAATTTCTCCCTAATCTCGTCCATCTGTTTGGAAACAGAATTCAGTTCCTTTTCTAATTGAGCTATATGTTTCTGAAGTTCTTCCGGATTGCATCCTTTCACTTCATTCCGAACCATATTTAGCTGAGTACACAAAATGTCAAATAGTTCCTTGTTCGATCCTCCCTTAGCAATATCAGAAAAAGCAGAGCACTGAGAGTATTCTTCACTAAGTTGCTGTTGACACCTACTGTGTGCGCGCATAATGGTGTCTTTTATTCTCTTTAGCCCCCCTTCTGCTGTTTGGCGATCCTTATCAAGTTCTTTGAACGAATCAAAAGGAACTTTGGCTGCATTACATTGCGCTTCAAGTTTAGGCAGTCGATCCTCCAATCTGCTTTTGGATAATAAGAGCGCTTCTCTCTCTTCTTTTGCCTTCTTATTCTTTTTTTGTAACGTATCCGCTTCACCTTCCCAATATGATACTGTGTTAGAAGGTTTAACAGCCTTAATCTGCTCCTTAAGAATTGATAATTCATTGATCTCATCTTTGTACCTTTGTTCCAATTCTAGCGTGCGCTGAAGTTCAGACTCAATCTGCTGTAAACGGATCTCTGATTCTTGCATGCAACTACGCGCTTCGTTTATTGCACCTTTTCCGGAAAATACCTTTGCAAAAGAACTCTTTAATTCGTATTTTGCAATTTTTTGTGTAGCTTCGTTTCTTCGAACGTCTATTTGGTTTTTTTCAGAAGAGAGCCTTTCTATATTGCTAATTGCTTTTGATATCTCTTTATTTAGAAACTGTATCGACATATGCGTTTCTTCTTTCTCTCGCAGCGCCGTATATATATCATGTTTCTTCACTTCATCAAGGGCTTCCTGTATACAACGTGGTGATTCCTCTATTATGGTTTCTGCCTCAGATAACCGATCACAGGCAGACCGATATTCTTTCTCCAATATCGAATAATCTTTTGCTAACGCGCAATACTCCCTATATTTAGGACAATTCTCCTTTATCAGTTGAAGTTCTGTGTTAATGCTCTCTATTCTTTGCTTGATGTCACTTTCTTGCTTCTCAAGATTTGCGATATTATATAGCGTCTCTTTAATTTGTCCTAATTTATTGCCCTTGACCCAAGTATCTTTTTTCAGTAAATCCAGCATCCTGCCAATCTCGGCATTCTTTTTTGCTTGTTCATTTTCAAGCTTTTGCTTCTTTTCTACCAGCTTTTCTCCCAGCTTCGTGACATGCGTCTTAAGCAATACTCGCTCGGGAAGCAATCTGGAAGGAGTCCCTAATCTAAGAATTGGATAATCGGCGGCATCCGTTGTATGCCGCTTAGAATACTCTTCATCCGTTTTTTCGATTGCACCATCTACCGCTGTGTTCGTATGAGAGACCACCAGTACAGAACGCCCCCGTTGGAACAATTCTCCGGCAATCCGACCAATTACCATGGTTTTCCCAGTTCCTGGTGGTCCCCAAATATATGTAATATCATACTCAAGTGCGGTTTTTATTGCTCGCTTCTGTTCTTCGTTATAGACGGGATCAAAAACCAAATTATCATGTGAACGTATCTGCTTGGCGGGATAAACACCGTCCTTACAATCAAGCATGTGTTCCCCGGCTGGATTTTTCTTGGTTGCATTTTCCTCTATACGTTTGATTAGTCGCCGCATCAATTCTGTTGCACCATTCTCAAGTTGCGCACGTCCAATATGATCGGGCAGTTGCACTGTAGAGGAGATTGTGATCGAATTCTCTTCAAAGCTGATAACTGTTACATCAAATCGATCCCTTCCAATCAATAGCGTAGCAGGTGTATCGGCCGGAATTGAGGGAGCATATTCAACGCTAAATCGATACCAAAACTCAAGCCCACGGTTCCCGATTCTCCTTCCTCCCGCAAGCGATGTTATAGACTGGCCATTCTTCTCGATATCTCTGATTTCCTCTTCCAATGCATCCCTGAATTCAGCGAGATATCCCTTCAACTCGACACGTTCCGGAGCGTATTGTCCGTCAGATACCCCCATACTATGTCCCCTTTCCGATAATCAGCGTTGCTAATTTATGCATACGCACTACTCATTGATCGTGTATTGAACTTGGAGAATCTCATCGAGATACGGCTCCTAATTCAAGATTTCTATATCCAATAACATTTCCAGAAGGCATACATCGGTCGGCTTTTTCCCTTCCTCAAATAATCCTTCCGATTATGGCACCGTAGTATCCGCTTGCAACATATCAGCATAACCCACCCATTTGCTGTATTACCGCGTTCAATTACTAAAGTAATTATAAACTAAACACTCATTTTACGTTATCTTTCTATCTATATTTTACGTTGTAACACGCTATTTGTCAATCGAAATCCCTATTACATTAGTCATCTGCTGCTCCGCAAGTAAACAAAAAGAGGGGTCTGCGCCCCTCGAAATTTGAAAAAAGCGATGTTGCTTTACGCGTTCTTGTCACCGTCCCCTTGGTGCAGCACGATCTGCTGGTAGGGGATGTTGATGTTGTTCTGCTCGCAGATGATCTTCAGCTCGCGATTGAGGGCGCGCTGCGCGACAAAGATGTTGCGCTCCTCCACCTTGGCAAGCACGCGCACGATGACCGCCGATGCGCCCAGCTCCTGTACGCCCGCATAGTAGGGCACCTCGGTGAACAGCTCGGGATTGCGGTTGAGGATCTTGGGCAGCTCGCGCTTTAGCACCAGCTCCACATCCGTGATGCGCGCCTCGTAGGGTACGCCCAGATCACAGATGGCCACGGACGCGTTGGCGGAACGATTCTGCAAATTGCGGATGTCGGAATTGTTGATGATCTTGAGGTTGCCTCCCGCGTCCTCGATGGTGGTCGTCCGCACGGAGATATGCTTCACCACCCCGCGGAAGCTGTCCAGCACGATGATGTCGCCGACCTTATACTGTCCCTCGAAGATGATGAAGATCCCCGTGATGACGTCCTCCAGGAGGCTCTGCGCACCGAAGGTCAGCGCAAGGCCGATCACGCCCACGCCTGCCAGCAGACCCACGATGTTGACCCCCGCCACGGTCAGCGCCCAGATGACGCCCACCAGCACGGCGGCATACTTGATGAGGCTGAGCAGCAGCTCCGTCACCGTGCGCCTGCGCTCCTGCTTTTTGTAGATCACGCCCAGGATGAGCTTTAGGACCGTTGCGATCAGCCATATCAGCGCAACGATGGCAAGGATCGTGATGATCTTTGGCCAGGAGAACAGCGGATAGCCGTCCGCAGCGTCCGTCTGCAGGAAGGTGCTTTGCAGTAGGTTGCTCACCTCCGTACGCGTCTCGGCGCTGAGGAAGGGGATCCAGTTCGGGTTGAACAGGAACAGCAGTATGACGATCAGTATGGCAGCCAGGATCAAGCGGCTGCGAACGGCGGAATGTTTCTTCTTCATGCGAACCTCCTAAAAGTTTATCCTGCGAAACGATCGAAACGGTCAGGGAAGCACCGTGGCACTGCTTGAAAGGGTAGCGCTGCGCGTATAGCTCACGCCGCCGAACAGGTCGGGGCAATCCCAGTGATACGTCACACGAACGGTAAAGCTGACGCTGTCCGGCACACCCTCCGCCACATAGGCCTGCGAATAGTCGAGCGTAAACGCGCCTGTGCCGCTGTCCACGCTGTACGCCGTTGTCGGCACGATATGGTACGTTCCACCCATTTGGCTGTTCGTCCATTCGACAGAGTCGATGACGGGATAGGCACCGTCGGGGATCGTGTAGCCCTGCCCGCTCAGCTGCAGCCGATAGAACGCAGGCGTTCCCGGTGTGATGAGCGCGGCGGACAGATCGCCTATCACCAGTCCGCCCACCGCAAAGCTGATGGTCTTGGTGGTGGTGGCCGCCGTGCCGCCCAGCTTATACGAGATCGTGCAGCTGCCCGTGTGCGTGCCGATGGCGGAAACGTGGAAGCTTGACGTGTCCACATAGTAAGCCTCGCCGTCCCAATAGTACTCCATGTCCGATGTAGGAACGCTGTAGACCTCGCTGCTGTCCGCCGTGAAGCGCACGGAGATGTCCGTGGCGTCGTGCGGCTTGAAGGCGATCCTTAGGCCGTAGGTGTTGGCGTCGTCCGTGGTATACACGGCGGGATAGTACACCGCCCACTCGATAACCTCGGGACCATCGTAGAGCGTTGTGGGGATCGGCGTGGGCGTCGGTTTGGGCGTGGGCGTAGGGGTTGGTGTGGGCGTGGGTGTTGGAGTAGGCGTAGGGGTAGGCGTAGGTGTTGCCGTGGGAGTCGCCGTGGGCGCAGGCGTTGCCGTGGGCGTGGGGGAGGGTGTGGCGGTCGAAACGATCCCCGCTGTGGGCGTCCCGTCGTTTTGCGGCGTGGACGTGGCAATGCCCTGCTGCGGCTGCTCCCCCTCCTTGGTGGTGCGGAAGGAGATGCTGCCCACGCGCAGGACACCCGCCGTATCGTCAGCGTCATAGAAATGCAGATGGTACTTGGTATCGGCGTTAAGGCCGCTAAAGGACAGCTCGCCGTCCTTTGCGGGAGTCGTTCCCTCGAAGCGGCTGATGGAAACGCCGTTTTCGTACAGCTCGTAGCGCAAAAGCTCGGTATCCACGCCGTACTTGTGCACGTCCACGGCGATGGTCGCGCTGTGCGGGCTGCGCTCTATCACCGTTCCGCGTACGCGCAGCAGGAAAAACGCGGCCAACGCGATCAAAAGCACGGCGGCTGCGGCTATGGTCAAGCTCGCAAGAGCGGAGGCACGTTTTTTTGTGGTCTTGGCATGAGTAAGCAGCGGTTCGTCCAAGGATGCATATTCCGGCACCGTATTATGAAACTCGTCCCGCATCCCGACCCGCCCCCTCTCGGAAATGTTTCTATGCACAGTATAGCATGCGCACTTTTGCTTAGCAAGCGCTTCTTGTTGAAAAAAAGCGAAGGCCGTTCGCATCTGCGTACACTTTTTACAGCTGCGTACTCCCTTGCGAAAGCGCTGAAAAGGCGCTATACTAAAGAGGAATTTTGTTGGGAGGTAAAGGCTGTGACAGATCCGCGCATTACCGTGCTTGCGCACAATCTTGTTCACCATTCCTGCCGCGTGCAGGCGGGTGAAAACGTACTGATCGAGGGGATAGGCGACTGCGGCGCGCTTGTAAAGGCACTCATTCGACAGGTCTATCAGGTCGGCGGCAACCCCTTTGTGTGGACGACCGACAAGTCCATCGAGCGGGAGCTGCTGCTTGGCTGCACCGAGGCGCAGCTAAAGAGCAAGGCCGCCTTTGACGCGGCGGTGATGGCCTCCATGCAGGCCTACATCGGCATACGCGGTGGGGAAAACGCCTCCGAGACCAAGGACGTTCCTTCCGAAAACATGAACGCGTACATGCGCCTGTACTGGACGCCTGTCCACGGCGAGATCCGCGTGCCCAAGACCAAGTGGGTCGTGCTGCGCTATCCCACGCCCTCCATGGCGCAGCTTGCGGACAGGAGCACCGAGGCGTTTGAGGATTACTACTTCAAGGTCTGCTGCTTGGATTACTCCAAGATGGACAGGGCCATGGACGCCCTGAAGGCGCTGATGGAGCGCAGCGACCATGTACGGCTCAAGGGTCCCGCCGACACCGACCTAAGCTTTTCCATCAAGGGTCTGCCCGCCATCAAGTGCGCGGGAGAGATGAACATTCCCGACGGCGAGATCTACACCGCCCCCGTGCGCGAAAGCGTCAACGGCGTGATCCATTACAACACGCCCTCCTTGGAGAACGGCTTTACCTACACGGACATCCGCTTTGTGTTCCGTGACGGCAGGATCGTGGAGGCCACCGCCAACGACACGGCACGCATCAACGCGCAGCTGGACATTGACGAGGGGGCGCGCTATGTGGGCGAGTTTGCCATCGGCGTGAATCCCTACATCACCGAACCGATGAAGGATACGCTCTTTGACGAGAAGATCGCAGGCTCCATCCACTTCACCCCCGGCGCCTGCTATGACGACTGCAACAACGGCAACAAGTCCGCGCAGCACTGGGATCTGGTGATGATCCAAACGCCTGCCTATGGCGGCGGGGAGATCTACTTTGACGATGTGCTCATCCGCAAGGACGGCCGCTTCGTGCTGCCCGAGCTGACGGCGCTGAATCCCGAAAACCTGATGTAAACAAGTACAAATAAAGAGGCCGCCTCGAACAGCTGTGCTGCAAACGGGGCGGCCTTAATATTGTTGTACTGTAGCTTAGTTGAGGGCGTCCTTGAGAGCCTTGCCGGCCTTGAACGCGGGGGTGGTGGAAGCGGCGATGTCGATCTCGGCGCCGGTCATGGGGTTATGACCCTTGCGAGCGGGACGCTTCTTGGCTTCGAAGGAGCCAAAGCCGACCAGAGAGACCTTCTCGCCTGCCTTCAGAGCATCGGTGATGCCGCACAGGGCTGCGTTGACGGACTTCTCGGCGTTCTTCTTGGAAACTGCGCACTTTTCTGCGACAACTGCGATCAATTCGGTTTTATTCATTATCTAATTCCTCCTAAAATAGTGCTAAAAGCAACGTTGCTTATTGTATCAGTACCTTGTCCCAAAATCAAGGGGGAAATGCAAATTTTCACCGACTTTTTGCCTTTTTCCAGTACAGATCCTGTTCGGAAAGCGATTTATTTGCAAGCTCGACCCCGTCAAGCCGCGCAAGCTCCTCCATACGGGCATAGCGGGCAATGAATTTGGCGGTCGCTTGGTGCAGCGCCTCCTCCGCGTCCAGCCCAAGGAGCCTTGCCACATTGACCGCGGCAAACAACAGATCGCCCAGCTCCTCCTTACTGTCGCCCTCCCCTGCCATGGCGGCTTCCAATTCATCGGTCTCCTCACGGATCTTCGGAAACGCTTCCTTGGCGTTGTCCCAGTCGAAGCCCGCCTTGTGCGCCTTGTGCTGCACCTTCTGCGCCTGCAGCAGCGCGGGGAAGGAGGGTGAGATGGCCTGCATGATCTCCGAGACGCTGTTTTGCTGCTTTTCCTTCTTTTTGAGGGCGTCCCAGTTTTTCAGCACCTCGTCCGAGGACTGCACCTGCACGTCGCCAAAGACATGGGGATGCCGATAGATGAGCTTTTGCACGATGCCGCTGCACACGTCTCCCTCGTCGAAGCGACCCTGCTCCGCCGCGATCTCGGCGTGGAACACCACCTGCATCAGTACGTCGCCCAGCTCCTCCTGCATGTGCTCGTCGCTCTTTTCATCGATCGCGCCGATCAGCTCATAGCACTCCTCGATCAGATCCCTGCGGATGCTCTCGTGCGTCTGCTCCCGATCCCAAGGGCAGCCATCCGGCTCCCTCAGGCGGCGCATGACCGCCACCAGCGCCTCGTAGTCGTAATGCTCCCGCTGCATAAACGGAACGGGCGGTACCAGCAGCACCGTGCCCGAGCCATAGCTCGTCCCGCGATCCAGCTCGTACAGCGGCAGCTCCCTGTGCCGATAGCTCCCGTCCGCGCAGAGGGTCGCAAGCGTGACCTGCAGCGCCTCGGGATAGGTCTTCATCAGGCGCAGCTTCAGCTCGCCTGCGGTCAGGGGCGTGTCGATCTCCTCGATCAAAAGGGGCAGGGTCGGCTCCAAGCGGGCGGGAAGCTCCCGTGCCGAAAGCCGCAGCGCGCTCTGCTCCATGGGAAACGCCGCCTTGCTGAAGGATACGGTGGGCAAGAGCTTCACGGCAAAGCCCCGCTCGGCGGCGGCACGGCGGATTGCGGCAAGCTGCGCATAGCAGCCGTCGCCCATCACCGCGTATACGCAGGAGGGTCCCGCCGTCAGTCGATCGGCAATGGCATCGTTGAGCGCGTCAAAGTCCTTCGCTGCATCGTACAGCTCGTCCATGGAGAAAAAGGCCAACCCCGCGTCCAGTACGGGCTTGGCGGAGGGATGCTTGGCGGTCTGCAGATACAGCAGCTTGGCGCTATGCACACTCTCCATGACCTGCGCGCTCAGGGTCTTGGGCGTGGACAGGGGGGCAATAAGGATCTGTTTCATGGAATATCACTCCTTGGGAGCGGGAGGCTCCTCCGCGCTCTTTTTTTGTGCGCGGACAAAGCGCTTGAGCCTTGTGCCGCCCGGCACATAGATCAGCTCCTCCGCATCAAAGATGCGCAGGGCAAACAGCAGCGCGGCATACACGATCACGCCCACCAGCACCGCTAAAAGCGTCACCATCGTCCCCGGATGCCAAGCGTACAGCAGCTTGTACACGAAGTACACCACCGCGCCCATGAGCACGGAGGCGATGAGGGGCTTTAGAAACGTGCCAACGGGATGCAGCTTGAGCTTGACGGCGCGCACAAGGGCTATCGTGTCCAGTATGCCCGCCACGCCGTAGCAGACGATGTTCGAGATGGAAGCGCCCTTGATGTTGATGGAAGGGATGCTCAAAAGCAGGACGTTGCACAGCACCTTCAGCGCCGCGCCGATGGCAAGGAAGTACACGGGCAGGCGCTGCTTGCCCACGCCCTGCAAGGCGCCCGTGACCGCCTGCGTGAGCGAGATGAAGATGACGGAGATGGAGGCGATGCGCATCAGCGGAACGGCGATCTCCAGTGAGCGCTGCTCGATGCTGGGAAAGAGCATTTGAATGATGGGACCGCCCAGCACGAACAGCCCCGCCGCGCAGGGCAGGCCAACCACCATCGCCAGCTTGACGTTCAGGCGGGACAGCTCGTTGACGCTCTTGAGATCCTGCTTGGCGCGGGCTGCGGACAGGGACGGCACGATGCTGATGGCCAGCGCAGTGGTCAGCGACGCGGGAAGGTTGATAAGGGAACGCACATAGGTGCTGAGTGCGACATAGCAGTAGCGCGCATCCTCTGCGGACAGGTACTTTTCGAGGAAGTAGTAGATCATCTTCACGTCCAGCATACTGGTAAGCGGCAGCACGGACGCGCCTATGGTGATGGGAATGGCAATCTTGAACAGGGTGGAAAGGATGCGCTTATTGTACACCGCTTCCTTGGGCGCCCCCAAGGGCATAAGGACGCGGCGATTTTTGAGCGTGAACAGCAGCATGATGATAAGCGCCGCCAATTCGGAGACGGAGATGCCCACCAGCAGACCGGCAGCGCCCCATGCGGGGCCGCGGGAGATCCAACGCGAGGCCAGCAGCAGCCCAATGGCGCACTTGAACACCTGCTCTGCGATCTGCGACACGCTCGTGCCCGTCATCAGCTGCAAGCCCTGCAAATAGCCGCGATAGGCGCAGAGCACCGACACAAAGAACAGCGCGGGCGCAAGCGCCTTGAACGACAGCGACAGCTCCTGTCCCTTGCCCAAGAACTGCACCGCAAAGAAGTCCGCGCCGAAGAACAAAACGGCGGTGGACGCAAGTCCAAGCAGCGTGAGGATCAGCAGCGCACGGCGAAAGACGCTGCGCGCTCCCGCGTGGTCGCCCAACGACACGCGCTCTGCGACCATGCGCGAGATGGCGGTGGGGATGCCTGAGCTGGATAGGATCAGCAGCCAAGAGTAGAACGGGAAGACGATCTCGTAGTACTCCATGCCGTCCACACCGATGACGGCGGACGCCCAGCTGCGGATGAGTACGCCCAGTACCTTGCAGACGATGCCCGCAAGGCTTAAGATGGCCGCGCCGCGAATTAAATTTGTTCTGCCTTTTGTTTCCACGGTATTGAGTATAGCATTTGGTTTTGTTTCCCGCAAGTGCGTTTTACGGTGCGCTCAAAAGCAGCGCAAGGGCAAAGATCCCCTCGTTCTCCCGATAGAGCTTGGGAAGGTCGCTGAGCGGCAGGGGGCTGACGCCTCTGCCCGCCTCGATGGTATAGCCCGGCAGATCGTAGGTCTGAATGAACCAATCCTTATAGCCCGCGTTCCCGCTTGCAAAGGGCGTATCCTCCACCAAGTAGCCGCTGGCCTGTGCAAACGCGTCCGCGATCACGCGGGAGCGGGCAGGCTCGTAGCCGTCGTACTTCCAGTAGATCACGCTGCCCTGCGTGTGGTAGGACAGGGTAAGGCGAAAGTCATGCGCAAGCGTGAACTCGTACATGGCGATGTTCTCCGGCTCGGTCAGGGGCGCCGTGCCCACATAGTCCCTCGGCCCCGGCCGCGTGTAGCCCGCCGCAAATTTAATTCGCCGCGCCTCCTCCCAGCCCGCCGGGTAGCCCAAATTCAGATCGACGCCCACGATGTTGGCCTTCCAGCCGTTGGGAAAGGGGATGGACGGATAGTAGGCCGCCAGTGCCTCCGCCTGCCGATACCAGCTGTCGTCCTTTGGCAGCGCCCCCGTCACCAGATCCACGCCGTCGGGATCGACCAAGGGCGTTATGTACAGGACGGTGGCCTCGTACAGAGCACGGGCGGAAAAGCCATAGATCAGCCCATCCGCCGCCACCGCCGCAGCGTACTCCTCAAGGAAGCGTAAGGTCAAGGGCGTGGTGATCCACTCGTTGGCGTGGTGCGAGGCGTTGCAGGCGATCTCCCTTCCCCCCGTCCCCAGCGCCGCGCAGTGGAGCTTTTTGCCCATCACGCTCACGCCGATGGAGGAAAGGTGAATAAAGGGATAGCGTGCAGCAAGACCGTCCAGTACGATGCGCGTATAGGCGCTGCTGTAGGGTACCTCAAAGGATACGACGGAAAAGTCCAGCGGGATCACAAGCGTAACGCCTACGGGCAGATTCGCCGCCTGATAGCTCGGATTTGCCCGCTCGATGGCCGTCACGCTCGTGCCGTAGCGCTTTGCCAGTTTATAGTAGCTGTCGCCCGACGCCGTCACATGGGGGCGATACCCCGCCAGATAGGGGTACAGTGCCGACCAAGTGAGCCGCCCCGCAATGCCGTCTGCGGCAAGGCCGTTCTCCTGCTGAAAGGCGGTCAGCGCCGCCAGTGTGCGGCGTCCGTAGATGCCGTCGATCTCTCCCGTCTTGTATCCCGCACGTTTGAGCGCAAGCTGCAGATAGCGCACGAACACGCCCTTGTCTCCATATCGCAAAAGCGGCATGATCCGACCCCCTAAGCTCCGTTTGCGACAATCTATGCGCTTCCCCGCGCTTTGATGCTGTCCATAGCCTAAAGGCAGCAGGCAAACGCCGTTGGCAGCGCCTGTGAACCGTCAGAGGGGACAAGCCCCGCCTTGGGTTCGCCCGAAACGTCGCAGCTGTACACCTGCATGTGCCACTCGATATGCGTAAAGATATGGCGGCGCTTATAAAAGCGCAGATCCGAAACGGGGCGCAGTCCAAGCTGTGTCATCGCCTGCACCGCCTGCTCCACGGACAGCAGACCAAGCTCGTTTGGCAGCTCGTACAGCCCCGCAAGCAGTCCCGTCTTTGGACGGCGGCGCAGCAGGACGCCCTTGTCCGTGCGCAGTACCAGTACCGTCCTTTCCTCCGTGCGGCGCGGCTGCTTGCTTCTTCTGTAGGGCAGCTCCCGCGCCGTACCCGCCGCGTGCGCCAAGCAGCGCTCCCTAAGGGGACAGCTTTTGCACTGCGGCT
Source organism: uncultured Oscillospiraceae bacterium (assembly GCA_964490325.1). Taxonomy (GTDB): domain Bacteria; phylum Bacillota; class Clostridia; order Christensenellales; family CAG-138; genus DAOPJM01. The sequence continues at coordinate 25,449 of CAZBBX010000009.1, read as the reverse complement.
CGGCGTTAGGAAGGCACACCATTGCGCCCAGATCCATCAGGGCTTGGTTGAAGTCCCCCGCCCGCTCGGGCAGCTCCTTGGTAAGGCGAAGCGCGATCTCGGTACGAAGCTTTGGCTCCGCTGCGTCCCTTGGATCGTTGTTCAGCCTTAAGTAGATGCGCAGCACGTTCCCGTCCACGGCTGCCGTTCGCTCATCAAAGGCGATGGAGGCGATGGCTCCCGCCGTGTATGCGCCAATGCCCGGCAGCGTAAGAAGCGCCGCCGCGGTGTGCGGCAGCTCACCGCCGAAATTTTCCGTGACGAGCTGCGCGGCGCGCCGCAGGGAGCGGGCGCGGCTGTAGTAGCCCAAGCCCTGCCACAGGCGGTCAAGGCGTTCCTCATCAACGGCGGCTAAGTCCGCAATGGTGGGCAGCGCCTCCATAAAGCGCAGATAGTGCGGGATCACCGCCGCCACGCGGGTCTGCTGCAGCATGATCTCCGACACCCAGACCTTGTATGGGTCGCCGCTGTCGCGCCAAGGCAGCGTCCGCTTGTTCTGATCGTACCAGTCTAATAGCAAGTCCGTCCATTCCATAAATACAGTATACCACCTCTTCCGTCAAAAAACGATGCTTTTTGACGGGCTGCTTCGGCAGGGCTTTCTCTTGCCATTTTGGAGGCCCAAAAGGGCAAGCAAGGTGTCGAAACCGCCGCGCCGGTCGCCGATTTCGACGAATTTGACGGCGGTTCTCTTGTTTGTTCCGTTGTCGGATCGGCGGAGCGATCCGACGGTTGCTTTTTGGTCAGTCCGTACCCCTATTTTTGACAGAGTGGGAAAAGCGTGCTATACTGACGCGGGAAATGGAGGTTTACCGATCATGGATCACGATACGATCAAGTCGCAGGCTGAGGAGGCGCTGCGCATCCTGTTGGACGCCGCACAGCCGCAGCGCGGGTCGCTGATGGTGCTGGGCTGCTCCACCAGTGAGATCCTGGGCAAGCGCATCGGCTCCGCCTCAAGCGAGGACGCCGCAAGGGCGCTGCTGGACGGCGTGCTGCCCCTTGTCGAGGAAGCGGGGCTGTACCTTGCGGTACAGGGCTGCGAGCATATCAACCGTTCCCTCTGCGTGAGCGCCGACTGCCTCAAGGCGTTCGACCTGCAGCAGGTGTGGGTCAAGCCTTGGCTGCATGCGGGCGGCGCCTGCGTGACGGAGACCTTCCTGCGGCGCGGGGATGCGGCGCGGATGGCGGAGGATCTGAAGGGGCAGGCTACGCTGGGCATGGATGTGGGCGACACGCTCATTGGTATGCACCTGCATTGCGTGGCGGTACCCGTTCACAGCACCCTAAGACGCATCGGGGAAGCGAACCTTGTGCTTGCTTACAGCCGTCCCAAGTATGTCGGCGGACCCCGCGCCCAGTACTTAGAACGCCCTGACCCCCATATTTCTGCATCTAAACATTGATAAAGTGATATGTGGAAGGTCAAATAATTGTATATTTTGCTTACATCGCCCTAAATTGACGGGTTTTGGCAAAAATAATCATTGCATTTGGTCTTCCATGACGCTATAATGTTAGGGTATCCGAGATTGGGTCTGTGGTTGCAAGTCGATGCCAGTCGCAGGCGAAACGATCCACGTAAACGGGCAAATGTCCGCGAGCACGGTGCGGCTTAGAAGTAAGTCCGACCGACGGGCGACCGTCGAGAGAGGCAGTAGTGGGGAGCGAAAGCTTATGAGCGAACCCTCCTGTCGGCGAGTGTGGGGTTAAAGACCAGGTCAGCCGATCAAGGATGTCACAAAATTCTAATGGAGTCCACGGAAGGAAAAAACAATGTTCGAAGACAAGGTATTGGTATGCAAGGATTGCGGTAGGGAATTCGTATTTTCCGCAGGGGAACAGGAGTTCTACGCACAAAACAACTTCCAAAACGAGCCCCTTCGCTGCCCCGAGTGCAGACGCGCCCGCAAGAAACCGCGTACGGATAGCCGCGAAATGTTCGACGCCGTCTGCGCAAGCTGCGGTAAGCCCACCAAGGTGCCGTTCCAGCCTCGCAATGACAAGCCGATCTACTGCAGCGAGTGCTTCGCAAAGCGCAGAGACGACCATCGTCGTTATTAATTCACCCGATCGACAAAAAATGCGTCCCGCCTTACGGCGGGGCGCTTTTTCATGCCTTTTTCCCTTATGCGTCGGGGTCGCAGCCAAACAGCGCGTAAAGGGCGTTCATCTGCTCCCTTGTGGGCGCAAGCCATACGCAGTAATCCTGCCTTGTGTATGTGGCGACGTCCGTGTATGCCGTCCAACGCAGCGACAGGATGTTCTCCGTCTCCGCCGTGGCAAGGGGCAGCGTCTTAAGGAGCTTTACCACGTCGGACTTGCGCGCAAGCAGCGCCTGCTCCCCGGTATCTTTGCCGTCCACCGCCACCGCGTACTCGTCATACGCTGAATCGTAACCGTAGACTCCATACGCCTCGAAGGGAGCAACGGTCAACGTGGTATCCAACGCCGAATCCTCATGGAGGGTCAGCACCAGACGCCGATCATAGTCATACAGATGCACCGCCGCATATGTGCTCCACATGCTGTAATTGCCGCAGGTCTGCAAAGCCTTTGCCCCTGCCTCATTGACCGCGTCCATAAGGAGGCGCGCCGACTTGGGCGTGTCATACAGCGTCACATAGTAGGTCTGCCTGTAGCTGTCCGCATGACTGCAGCCGCGCAGGGTGAACGCCAACGCGTCCATGGAACCCTCCGCGCCCGTATACTCGCTGCGATAAGTCGAAAGGAAGGCCGCCTGATCGAAGTCCTCCCCCACCGCAAGATCTGTAAAGCTGCAGGAGCGGATCTCCTTGTCGGTCGGCATGGCCTTCTGATAGGCTATATAACCCTCGCTGCCCTTGGCCGCCTCCGTAAAGACGTCATAATCATCGCTGTACATCTGCAGCTCCCGGGTCAGCACGGCACCGCTCTTTAGCGTGATGCGCAGGTTCAAGGATGAAGAATTGTTGGTAGTCGTGTTGCTAAACAGCAGCGTGTCCAGATAGTCCGTGCCCGACTGTCCCTTTCGCGCCGCGCTGTCGTACAGGTAGCGATCGTCCCTGAGGGTCTGCGCCGCGATGCGGCAGGTCGCATCGTTGGTGACGTCTACATAGGGAGAGCACAGGGTTCGATACGGATATCCATCGTTATAGTAGCCGAGCATTATTGCAAGGACGGGTTCAAGGACGCTGTTCTGGTCTTCGCGAACCAGCTCGATGGAGCGGATATCCTCCTGTTGGACCTCGCGCCGCTGCTCGATGGTACCCACGCCCCAACCCAGCAGCATCACAAGGATGCTGAGCGCCGCGGACAGGCCGAAATATCCAAGGCCGCGTACAAGCCCGCGCCAGCGGCTGCGGGCGGTAAGCTGCACCAAGCCATAGATCAGCAGCGCAATGATGACAAATACGATGAGCAGGACGACCAGCCCCGTCCTTTCGTCCTTTGCCAGCAGCAGCGCAGGGATCAGGCAGCCCACGGGTGCAAGCACCGTGCAGGCGGTCAGTCCCGACACGATGTTCCTTGCCCTTACGGACACGAAGCCATCGCCGCAGGCCTCGGCGGGACGTCTGCGATACAGGATCAGCCCCAGCCAAAGCTGCAGCGCCGCCAGCACAAGGCTGTACAGGTAGTGCCAGCCGTTCTTGAGCAGCGAGGCTCCCCCCGAGAGGAGACTTGTGAAGGCCCCAAAGGCCATTTGATACCCGTCCAGGAAGAAGGGAAACTGCAGTTTCGCCACCGTGGGCGCAAGCATCTTCACCGTCAGCTCCATGGAAGTAAAGAGGATGCGGGGCAGGAGAAGAAGAAGGAGACCCGTCACAAGGGCGGAGAAGCCGCGACCCGTTACGGCGCAGCCCACGCCCATGGCGGTGATGGTCAGCAAGCCGACCAGCAGGCAGCCAAGCAGCACCAGCAGCAGGCTTGCAGGGTTGAGGGTCACGCCGAACGCCGCATAGACGATGCTCACGCACAGCAGCTCTGTGATGATGGACAGCATCGTCCAAGTGAGCGCCGCCAAGCCGTTTGCCAGATACAGCCCGTCGCGGCTTTGCGGAATGGCAAAGTAGAAGTCCGATTTGTTGCGGTGGTTGCCGTAGCCATAAAGCACCATGCTCAGCACCACGCCCAAGAGGATGGCGTTGACCAGGATCGTCGACAGCCTGCTAAGAGGCGCTATATCGGTAACCAGGGAATACACCAACGCCGTAAGCAGGCTTTCAAAGGTCAGCACCGCCGTAAGGATGATGCCAAGCGTGCGCACGCGCCGCAGATTCTCAAAATACATGGCGGAAAAGTTCCCCACGCCTGTTTTTATGAAGCTCCTTTTCATGCCTTGCTCGCCTCCTTCGCCGCAGACTCGAACACATAGCCCAACGCGTCCAGCTCGTACACAAAGACCTCCTCCAAGGACAAGGGCAGCAGCTCCAGCAGGACGGGCTGCATGGCGCTGAGGCGCTCCCGCGTATCTTCCCGATCGCCGCGCACAAGGAAGCCCGCTACGCTGCCGCTTTGCCTGTACTGCAGCAGGTCGAAGTCTTGAAAGCGGCTTTGGTCGAACGGCTCGTTGAAGGCGATCTGCACCTTGAACAGCTTGGTCTTGAGCTTCTCCACCTCGCTTTCAAACACGATGCCGCCCTGATGGATGAGCGCCAGCTGGTCGCAGGTGTCCTCCAGCTCGCGCAGGGAATGGCTGGTCAGCACCGCCGTCAGCCCCCGCTCCGTCACGTCCTCGTAGATGAGGCGGCGCACCAGATTGCGGATGATGGGATCCAAGCCGTCAAAGGTCTCGTCCATCAGCAGATAGTCGGGACGGCAGCTCATCGCCAGCAGGAACGCCGCCTGCCGCCGCATCCCCTTGGAATAGCCGTTTATGCTGCGCTTGGGCAGGTCGAACACGGCGCATTGCTTGTCAAAGTAGGCGCGGTCGAAGCGCGGATAGGCCGCCTCGTACAGCTTGACCATGCGCTGTAGATCTGCGCCCGGCAGGAAGTACAGCTCGTCGGGAACGAAGGCAACGCGCTGCTTGCTGTCTGGCTCGTCAAAGACGCGCTTGCCGTCCAGCGTCAGCTCCCCCTCGTCCGCCTGATAGATGCCCGCCGCCAGCCGCAGAAAGGTGGACTTGCCCGCACCGTTTGCTCCCACAAGACCGTAGACGCAGCCTGCGGGGATCGTGCAGTTGAGTTGATACAGCGCCGCCTTGTCGCCAAAGCGCTTGGTAACGTCCTTTGCAAGGATCATAGGCTCATCCCTCCGTTCATATCTGTTCTTTGGATCTGTTCGATGAGCTGCTCCTTGCTCCTCCCCGCGTCCGCCCAACGGCGGCACAGAGCCATAAGAGCCTCCGTCAGCTCCCGCTGCTGCGTTTGATCGATGCGCTGCGCCATCTCCGTTACATAGCGGCCGCTGCCCGGTACAGCGTAACAAAGACCCCGTTTTTCCAGCTCTGAATAGGCCTTCTGAACGGTGTTGGGGTTGATGTTCAGCTGTACGGACAGGCTGCGCACGGAGGGCAGCGCCGCACCGGACGGCAGGACGTTCCTATGAATGTCCTGCTCGATCTGCACCACAAGCTGCTCGTAGATGGAAGTTCGCGAATATCTGTCGATCTCGATCATTCCTTCACCTCCCCAAAGTGTATACTGTACTATAGTACGGATAATACGGTTTGTCAAGGAGAATTTACAAAAAAGCGGGGCGCTGCCGCGTCCCGCCACCCTGTCAAATAGAGCAACCGTCGGATCGCTCTGTCGATCCGACAAGGGAACAAACAAGGGAATAACCATCCGATCCGTCGTAACCGGCGACATGCGCGGCGGTTACGACACCTTGCTTGCCGCTTTGGGTCTCCAAAGGGGCAAGAGAAAGCCCTGCCGCAGCAGCCCCGTCAAAAAACTGCGTTTTTTGACGGATCCGCGGGGCGCTGCCGCGTCCCGTTATGCGAATAGTATACTTGTTAGGATCAGCCCATCAGCTGCGCGTCGATGGCCGCTGCCGCGGACTTGCCCGCGCCCATCGCCAAGATGACCGTTGCAGCCCCCGTTACGGCGTCGCCGCCCGCGTACACGCCCTTGCGCGAGGTCTGCCCCGTTGCTTCGTCTGCAACGATGCCGCCCCAGCTTTGCGTGTCCAAGCCCTTAGTGGTGGACTTGATGAGCGGATTGGGCGAGGTGCCTATGGCGATGATGACCGCGTCCACGTCCAGCATGAACTCGCTGCCCGCCTTCTCCACGGGACGGCGGCGTCCCGATGCGTCCGGCTCGCCAAGCGTCATCTCCAAGCACTCCATGCCGACTACATTGCGCTGCTCATCGCCCAAGATGCGCTTGGGGTTGTTGAGCAGCTTGAAGATCACGCCCTCCTCCATCGCATGCTCGACCTCCTCCTTACGGGCGGGAAGCTCGGTAAGGGAACGGCGATAGACGATGGTGACCTCCTCGGCGCCTAAGCGCTTGGCGCAGCGCGCCGCGTCCATGGCCACGTTGCCGCCGCCCACCACAGCCACGCGCTTGGCGCGCAGCACGGGCGTCTGCGCGTCCGCCTTGTAGGCCTTCATAAGGTTGACGCGGGTGAGAAACTCGTTGGCGGAATACACGCCCTTGAGGTTCTCGCCCTCGATGCCCATGAAGCGGGGCAGCCCCGCGCCCGAACCGATGAACACGGCCTCGTAGCCCTGCTCCATCAGCTCATCCACGGAAAGGGTCTTGCCGATGACCATGTTGGTCTCCACTTGAACGCCCAACGCCTTGAGGTTTTCGATCTCGCGGCGCACGATGGCCTTGGGCAGACGGAACTCGGGGATGCCGTAGACCAGCACGCCCCCCGCCAAGTGCAGCGCCTCGAACACCGTGACCGCGTAGCCCTTCTTGGCAAGGTCGCCTGCGCAGGTCAGACCTGCGGGGCCGGAGCCTACGACCGCCACGCGATGGCCGTTGGGCGCGGGTCTTTCGGTTTCGCCCGCGGCAAGCGCGTTGTGCCTGTCCGCAACGAAGCGCTCCAAGCGCCCTATTCCCACAGGCTCGCCCTTGACGCCCCGCACGCAGTATTTTTCGCACTGCGATTCCTGCGGGCAGACGCGGCCGCACACGGCGGGCAGGCTGCTGGAGCGGTTGATGACCTGATAGGCGGCTTCGTAGTCGCCCTTTTTGACCTCCGCGATAAAGGCGGGGATGTCGATGTTGACGGGGCAGCCCTGTACGCAGGGCTTGTTCTTGCAGTGCAGGCAGCGCTCCGCCTCGTCCAAGGCGATCTGCTCCTCGTAGCCCAGCGCCACCTCTTGAAAGTTGTGGCTGCGCGTTTCGGCGTCCTGCGTGGGCATGGCATTCTTTTTTAGCGACATGTTGGGCATATTCAGCGCGCCTCCTTTTCCTTTTGGAACAGATTGCAGACCTCCTCGTGGGCGCGGCGCTCGAAATCGCGATACGCCGTTGCCCGCGCCATGGTCTCGTCAAAATCCACCTCGTGACCGTCGAAATCGGGGCCGTCCACGCAGGCAAAACGCGTCTTGCCGCCGACCGTCAGGCGGCAGCAGCCGCACATGCCCGTACCGTCGATCATGATGGAGTTCATGCTCACGACCGTCTTGATGCCGTAGGTCTTGGTCAGGCGGCAGATGAATTTCATCATGATCAAGGGGCCGATGGCGATGACCTCGTCATAGGCGTTGCCCGCCTCGATGAGCGCCTTGAGCGCGTCCGTGACCAGTCCCTTTGTGCCGCAGCTCCCGTCGTCCGACATGAGCCTAAGCTCGTCCGACACGGCGCTAAATTCCTTTTCTAAGATGACCAGCTCCTTGGTGCGGAAGCCCACCACGGAATGTACCATCGTGCCCTGCTCATGCAGCTTCTTTGCCACGGGGAACGCGATGGCGCAGCCCACGCCGCCGCCTATGACGGCGACCTTTCTTAGCCCCTCCGTCTCGGTGGGCTTGCCCAGCGGCCCCACAAAATCTTTGATGTACTCCCCCGCATTCTTGTGGTTGAGGCGTTCGGTGGTCGCCCCCACGATCTGAAAGATAACGGTGACGGCGCCGCGCTCACGGTCATAGTCCGCCACGGTCAGAGGGATGCGCTCGCCCTCCTCGTCCACGCGCAGGATGACGAACTGTCCCGGCTCCGCCTTGCGCGCTATGGCGGGCGCCTCGATCTCCATCCGCGTAACGGTGGGATTCAGGCTCTCCTTGCTGATGATGCGATACATTCGTTTCTGCTTATCCTTTCTTTATCGGTCGTCGCCTTTATTTTAGTATGTCCCGCCGTTGAAGTCAACCCGCGCCGAGACCTTTCCGTTTTTCTCGATGGCCTTGACGAGCAGCCGCAGCCCCTCGCCGTAGGAGGCAAAGCCCTTGCCCTGCACCGTGGCAAGGCAGGCCGTGCGCACATAGGACACGCGGCGGAACAGCTCGCGCCGCTTTAGATCCGTCAGATGCACCTCCACGGTGGGCAGCCCCACCGCAAGCAGGGCGTCGCGGATGGCAATGCTCGTGTGCGTGTACGCGGCGGGGTTAAGAAGGATACCGTCAAACGCGTCCGCTGCGTCCTGTATGGCGTCCACCAGCGCACCCTCGTGGTTGGACTGCAAAAGCTCCACCGTCACGCCCAGCTCCTCCGCCGTTCGCTGCACATAGGACCGCAGCGCGGCATAGTCCTGCGTGCCATACAGCTTCGGCTCGCGCCGTCCCAAAAGGTTCATGTTCGGTCCGTCAAGCACCAAGATACGCATCCATATCCCTCCCGATCGCCTCCGCCGCCGCAAGGGGCGTGGCGTTGTTTATGATGCTTTGATCGCGGCACTGCCTGTAGAAGGGCAGCCGCGCCCGGTACAGCGCGGCAAGATCCGCTCCCGCATACAGCGGCCTTCCCTCGACACAAAGCAGCTCCGTGGCGCGCTCGATGTGATACACGCGGGCGTTCTGTTTGAGCAGCAGGCGATTCTCCGCGTCCAAAACGGCGCCGCCGCCTGTGGCGATCACGCGTCCGCCCCCCGTCATCAGGCGGCGAAGGAGCGCTTTCTCCCTTATGCGAAAGCCCGCCTCCCCCTCTGCGGCAAAGAGCGCGGGAATGCTCTGCCCCGCCTCCGAGGCGATCAGCTCGTCCGTGTCGAAAAATTCGCGGCCGCTGCGCTGCGCCAAGAGGCGGCCAATGGTACTTTTCCCCGCTCCCCCCATTCCGATGAGCACAATATCCGTTTGCCTTTGCAAAAGCAGGCGATACAGGCGCTCGTTCTCCGTTTCGGGCAGGGAACAGTCAAAAAACAGCTCGTGCGCGGCCTTGGCCTGCGCCGCCAGCATTCCAAGTCCGTTTGCGCAGGGCAGTCCCGCCGCCTCCGCAGCCTGCAAAAAGCGCGTGCGCAGGGGATTGTACACCAAATCGATCACCCCCGTGCAGCGCGGAAACGCCGTCGGATCCGCAGGCAAGCCCTCCGTATGTGGGTACATGCCCAGCGGCGTGGCGTTAAGAAGGATCTCCGCCGTGTCGTCCGCCGCAAGTCCCGCCGCAAGCTGCGCATGGGAAACGAGCGTCACGCGCCTTGCCCCCTGCCGCCGCGCCAGGTACGCCGCCGTTCGCGCCGCGCCCCCCGTGCCGAAGATGCGCGTGTCTCGTTTGGAAAGCGTCAGCCCCGTCCGCTGCAAAAGATAGTCTAAGCCGTACGCATCGGTGTTGCAGCCGATGAGCCGTCCGTCCCGCCGCAGGATGGTGTTGACGCTGCCGATCATCGCCGCCTCCTTGGTAAGCTCGTCCAAATAGGGCAGCACCGTCCGCTTGTAGGGAAGGGTCACGTTGACCCCGCAAAGCTCCGGTCGGCGCAGGAAAGGCTCCAGCTCATCGGGCTTCAGCTCGATCAAGCGATAGGTCTCGTTGCCCAAGGCCCGATGCAGGGGAACGGACAGGCTGTGCGTAAGCCTGCCGCCGATCAGTCCGTAGATGGACGCGCCCCCGCTCACGGCTGCTCCTGCAGGGAACGGGACAGGGCGATCAGCTCCGCAAGGAAGCGGCGCGCACTTGTCGGATAGGCGCTTGCCGCCGCATGGGACAGCACCTGTGCCTCGCGCTCCGACTGTACGAGCGGCTCCCCCTCTTGGCGCTTTAGCTGTCCGATGCGTTCGCAAAGGCGCATCCGTTCGTCAAAGAGCGCCAAAAGCTTGGCGTCGGTGGCGTCGATGCTGTCGCGCAGTTCCTCCATCTCGGCGTTCATGGTCTTCTTCCCTCCCATTCCGTCAGCATGTCCAAAATGACAAAGGCGCAGCACGCCTCCACCACGGGTACGGCGCGCAGCGCAACGCAGGGGTCGTGCCGACCGCCGATCGACAGGGGCTTGACCTGTCCGTCCGTGAGATCCAAGGTATCCTGCGTCTTTCCGATGGAGGGTGTGGGCTTGACCGCCACGCGCACAACAAGCGCCTCGCCGTTCGTGACGCCGCCCAGTATGCCGCCCGCATGGTTGCCGCGGGTGCGCACCCGCCCCGTTTCGTCTAAATAAAAGGGATCGTTGTTCTGCGATCCTAACAGGCTTGCCGCCGCAAAGCCCGCGCCAAACTCCACGCCCTTGACGGCGGGGATGCCAAAGAGCGCCTCGGACAGGCGGCTCTCCACACCGTCGAACAGGGGGCCGCCCAAGCCCGCCTCCACGCCCACGGCGGCGCACTCGACGACGCCGCCCACGCTGTCCCCCGCTTCCTTTGCGGTGCGCAGCCTGTCCCGCATACGCGCTCCCGCATCGTCGTCCAAGACGGGAAAGGGCTTTTGGAGCAGGGTCGTCAACAGCTTTGCCTCGGGTGAAGGGGGAAAGGGCGCGTCATGCACGTCCGACGCGCTGTCAAGGTGCGCCGCGATCACAATGCCGCGCCGCGCTAAAATTTGTAAGGCGATCCCTCCCGCCGCGCAAAGGGGCGCGGTGAGCCTGCCTGAAAAATGTCCGCCGCCCGCCAAGTCGGCCTGCTTCCCGTAAAGGCAGATCGCCGCAAGATCGGCGTGTCCCGGGCGGGGACGCGTTTGGAGCTTTGCATAGTCGGCGGGTCTTGCGTCCTCATTGTCGATGACGAGGCAAAGGGGCGTTCCCGTCGTTGCTCCGTCGCGCACGCCCGAAAGGAAGCGGACGCTGTCGCTCTCGCGCCTGCCGCTTGCAAGCTCCCCCGCCGCGCTGCGCCGCACCAGCAGCCGCCTAAGGGCGTCCCTGTCGATGCGCTCCCCCGACGGCAGGCCGCTGAGCACTGCGCCTACGGCCGCGCCATGGGATTCGCCAAACAGAGTCAGTTTGAGAAGGCGTCCAAGCTCAGAGGACATGGTACTGCCCTCCCAACGCGGCGTACTCCGTATAAAAAGCGGGGTAGGACTTATCCACCACGTTCGCGTTGGTCACAAGCACGGGATCCTTGCAGGCCGTGGCAGCCAAGCTTGCCGCCATTGCAATGCGGTGATCGCCGTGGCTGTCCGCCGCGCCGCCGCGCAGGCCGCCGCCCCCCACGATGAGCCCATCGGAGGTCTCCGCTGCGCTGCCGCCCAAGCCGTTGATCAGCTCGCAGAGGGCGCGAAGTCGATCGCTTTCCTTGAGGCGCAGGCGCGCCGCTCCCGTAAAGCTGCTTTCACCCTGCGCACACGCCGCCACGATCGCCAAAGGCGGCAGGAGGTCGGGCTGCCCCGTCAAATCCATCGAGCAGCCTGTCAGATCGCCCCTTTCCACCGTCACCGCATCGCCTGCAACGCGGATCTTGGCTCCGAAGCGCCGCAGCAGACCGATGATCGCCGCGTCCCCCTGTCCGTTCGGCGTTAAGCCCGTCACCGTGACGGGTCCGCCCAAGGCTCCCGCCGCAAGGAAGAACGCCGCCGCCGACCAGTCCCCGCCCACCGTGAGCCAAGAGGGGCTGCGATAGCGCTGTCCACCTGCGACTAAGAAGCTCGTCAGCTCCTCGTTGACCGTCACGCGGACGCGGAAGCGCTCCAGCATGCTCAGCGTCAGACGAATGTAGGGTGCGGAAACGGGGGGCGCGTCCAAGGTGAGCGTGCTGTCCCCCTCCAAGATGGGCAGAGCAAACAGCAGTCCCGTCACGAACTGGGAGCTGAGCTGCCCCGAAAGCCGATACGCACCGCTGCGGAGCCTTCCGCCCAACGTGAGCGGTAGCTTTGTTGCGCTTGCCCGCACGCCGTGCCGCGCCAGCTCCGCAAGAAGGGGCTGTATGGGACGCCGCGCCAAGGAGGCCTTGCCCGAAAAGCTGCTCACGTCCGACAGCGCCGCCGCCACAGGCAGCAAAAAGCGCAGGGTGGACGCGCTCTCGCCGCAGTCCAGCTGCGGCACCTCGTCAAAGACGCCCTGCCCGCGCTTTAGGATAAAGCCCTTTACAACAGGCTCCGTCACCGTACCCAGCGCGATAAGGCAGCGCTTGGTCGCCTCGATATCCTCACAGCCGTCGCCAAGGCTGATCGCCGTGGGCGCTGTGGACAGTGCCGCCGCGATCAGGGCGCGATGCGCCTCCGATTTGGATGGCGGCGCACTGACCCGCCCCGTAAGGGCTGTGGGTAAAATGCGAATATTGGTCATACTTCCTCCGAAACGGGGTCAAGCCCCGCGTTAAAAAGAGCGGAGAGCTCACTCGCCTTCCAAGGCGTCAGGCGACAGTCTCCAATGGCGTGGGGCAGCGCCAAAACGATGGTATCCCCCGTCCGTTTCTTGTCGCAAAGAGCGGCTTCCGCCAGCTCCTTTGCACAATACGGACAATCCGTGGCAAGCCCCGCTTTTTGAAGCGCCGCTTCCACGCGCAAGACGCACTCCTTTTTGCAAAGCCTGAAGCGGTATGCGGCGCGCAGCGTGAGCGCAAGCCCCATCGCCACCGCCTTTCCGTGCGGGATGGTATACCCGCTCACGCGCTCGATGGCGTGCGCCGCCGTGTGTCCAAGGTTTAGAAGTCGGCGCTCGTTAAGATCCCTTGGATCCTTTGTCACCAAGTCCGCCTTAAATCGAACGCAGCCTGCGATCAGCGCCTCCATGGGCGCGTCCCTGCCCTGCTCCGCAAGGGAAAACAGCGCCTCTCCCGCCAAAACGCCCGTCTTGATCGCCTCGGCAAGGCCGCAGCGCAGCTCGTCACTTTTCAGGGTCTTGAGGCAGTCCGTGTCGCAGAGCACGGCGCGGGGCTGCAGGATCAAGCCGACAAGGTTCTTTCCCGCGGGAAGATCCACCCCCGATTTTCCGCCGACCGAAGCGTCCACCGCCGCAAGCAGCGTGGTGGGCAGCTGAACAAAGGGAAGTCCGCGCAGGTAGCAGCCCGCCGCAAAGCCCGCAAGATCGCCTGTGACGCCGCCGCCCAACGCCAGCACCGCCGAGCTGCGATCCAGCTTCAGCGCCGCAAACCGCTCCATAAGCGCGCCAAAGCCCGCCAAGGTCTTGCTGCCCTCGCCCGCAGGAATGATACAGGGCAGCGGCGTATAACCTGCCGCCGCAAGGCTGTCGCTTACCCGCGCCAAATAGAGCGGCGCAACAGTTTCATCCGTCACCAGCACGATGCGGCAGCTTGGCAAAACGGGGCGCAGCAGCTCCCCCGCCGCTGCCAAAAGTCCCGCGCCGATGCGCACGGTATAGCCCTCCCCCACGGGGACGGGTATGGAAAGATACGGATCAAGCATCCTGTTTGATGCAGCACTTGAGCGCCGTAAGCTGCTTTGCAAGCGCAGAGAACGCCTCGATGGTCAGGGACTGGGCGGCGTCGCTCCACGCCTCCTCCGGCGCGGGATGCACCTCCGTCATCACGCCGTCCGCACCGCAGGCCACCGCCGCCCTTGCCAAGGGCAAAACGGCATAGGCGGCTCCCGCCGCATGGGAGGGATCCACCAAGATGGGCAGGTGGCTGAGCCGCTTTATGACGGGGACGGCGGCAAGATCGAGTGTGGCGCGGCAATGCGGCTCGAAGCTGCGCTCGCCCCGCTCACAGAGCACGACCTGCGCACGGCCGCCCGAAAGGATGTACTCGGCACTTAAAAGCCACTCCTCGTAGGTCGCCGACAGACCGCGCTTCAAGAGGACGGGCTTGTCCTGCTGCGAAAGGGCGAGAAGCAGGCTGTAATTTTGCATGTTGCGCGCTCCGACCTGTATTAGATCCACCTCGTCGAACAGGGGCAGCGCCTCGGCGTCCAATATCTCGGACACAACAGGCAGTCCCGTCTCCCTGCCCGCCTTGACAAGCAGGCGCAGGCCCTCCTTGCCCAATCCGCGAAAGGCATAGGGCGAACTGCGCGGCTTGAAAGCGCCGCCGCGCAGCAGCGTCGCACCGCCAAGGCGCAGACCCTCGGCGGCCAAACAGATCTGCTTTTCTGATTCCACGGCGCAGGGTCCCGCTATGAGCGTGAGGCTGCCGCCGCCGATGGCAGCCGAGCCTGCGCGCACCACGCTGTCTTGCGGCTGCCGTTTGCGGCTTGCCAGCGGGTAGGCGTCATCGGTGCGCAGCAGCTCCGAAACAAAGGAAAAGGCCTTAAGGCGCTCCGCGTCCAACGCTTCCGTCCTGCCCGTAAGGGCAACAAACTCCCCCGCCTCCCCGTGCAGGCGCTCGGCGCGCACTCCTATCCCGTCCAGATAGGCCGTAAAGCGCGACCACGCCGCAGGCGTGGGACTATCCTGTAAAACGACGATCATACTCTCCTCCGAATAGTAAGACCCTACCACGCTTTATCTAAAAAAGCAAGCAGAATCGCGCAAACCCGACGGCACGCGCTCCGCCCCCGCGTAAAGCGGGCTTCTTCGTGAAGCAGGCCGCAGTCGGGATAAATAAAAAACGGTGAGCGGCACTTTTCCGCTCACCGATCCGATCAAGGCGGCAGCTCCGCCTATTTTTCAAAGGAGAACCGATAGGGCAGCTTGCACTTGTCGCGCACGGCGATGAATTCCTTCTGTACCGCCTCGCTCATGGGGATGCCCTTGTCCTTGCGATCCAGCCAGACCAAGTATTCCTTCTCACCCGCCGTGTAGATGCGCTCCTCGCCGGGCGCCTTCTTGGACGCTCTGAGGTCGCGAAGAATGTCGCCGCAGGTCTTGCGGAAGCTGTCCAGACCCATGAACGCCTCGGGGTCGATGACCAGGAAGAAGTGTCCAAGGTGGTAGGGCTTCTTGTTGCCGTTCTCGTCCTTGTTGGTCAAGGCCTTCAGGAAGCTGCCCGCCTGCAGCGCGGCGGAGAGCACCTCCACCACCGTTGCGTAACCGTAGCCCTTGTAGCCCGCCAGCTCGTCGCCTATGCCGCCGAGCGGCGCCAGCGCCGCCTTGCCCGACGTGAGGTCAAGCAGGATCTGCGGCGTGTCCGTGAGCGCCTGACCATCGTTGCCGATGACCATGCCCTTGGGCGTGTCCTTGCCGATGCGCGCATAGTACTCCAGCTTGCCGCGCTGCGTGATGGAGGTGGCGCAGTCCAGCATGAAGGGGAAGGGCTCGTCGGTGGGGAAGCCCACCGTCAGCGGGTTGGTCCCCAGCATGTTCTCCACGCCGAAGGTGGGCGCGATGGACGGACGGGCGTTGGTGCCCGTAATGCCGATCATGCCCGCGTTTGTGGCCATGCTCGCCCAGTAGCCCGCGATGCCGTAGTGTGAGCTGTTGCGCAGCGCCACCATGGCAAGGCCGTACTTCTTGGCCTTTTCAATGGCGGTCTCCATGGCACGGTGCGATGCGACCATGCCCAGGCCATCGTGCACATCCGCTACCTGCGTGGTGGCGGTCTCCCGCAAGACTTCGTACTCCGTGACGGGGTTTAGGATGCCCGCCTCCATGCGGTCGATGTAGATGGGCTTGAAGCGGTTGACGCCGTGGCTTTCGATGCCCCTGCGGTCGCTCTCCAGCAGTACCTCCGCCGAGATCGCCGCGTCAGCTGCGGGTACGCCGTGCGCCATAAACGCGTCCACCATGAAGTTCTTGGCGGTCGTCCAGTCCAAATAGGGTCTTGTTTCCATATTTTATGATTCCTCCCAGTTTTTAGCGCGCAGGATGGCCTTGTTCCAGCCAACGATGCGTTCGCTTCGTTCCCGATCGTCCATGTTGGGGGCAAAGATACGCTCCGAGTGCCACTTTGTGGCGATCTCGTCCGTGTCCCCGTATACGCCTGCGCCCAAGCCCGCCAGATAGGCGGCGCCAAGCGCCGTGGATTCGACACACTTGGGGCGGTTGACGTTCACCTTCAGCATGTCGGCCTGAAATTGCAGCATCACGTCGGAGACGCTGACGCCGCCGTCCACCTTCAGCTCGGTCAGCGGAAAGCCGCTGTCCACCTCCATCGTCTTGGACAGTTCGGTGATCTGATAGACGATGCCCTCCAGTACGGCGCGGGCAAAGTGGGCGCGGGTCGTGCCGCGGGTCAGTCCCACAAAGGCGCCTCGCGCATACATGTCCCAGTGCGGCGCGCCCAGTCCCGTGAAGGCGGACACAAAGTATGCGCCGCCTGCGTCCGACACCGAGGCCGCCAGCTCGTCGATCTCCGCCGCGCTTTTGATGAGCCCCAGCTCGTCGCGCAGCCACTTGATGGCGCTGCCCGCATGGAAGATGCTGCCCTCCAACGCATAGGACACGCGTCCCTTTAGACCCCACGCGATCGTGGTCAGCAGGCTATTTTGACTGGCGACGGGCTTATCGCCCGTGTGCATCATCAGAAAACCACCCGTGCCGTAGGTACATTTTGCCTGTCCCGCCTCAAAGCAGGCCTGCCCGAACAAAGCGCCCTGCTGGTCGCCCACCGCGCCCGAAACGGGTACGCCCCAGATGGCCTCCAAGCCCTCGATCTGCTTCACGCGGCCGTAGATCTCCGCCGAGGGACGGGGCGTGGGCAGCATGCAGCGCGGGATGTTCAGCCGCCGCAGCAGCAGCTCGTCATAGTCCAGCTTGTGGATGTCAAAGAGCATGGTGCGGGACGCGTTGCTGTAGTCCGTGATGTGCGCGCCTGTCAGCTTCCACACAAGGTAGCTGTCCACCGTGCCGAACAGCAGCTTGCCGTTCTCCGCCAGCATCTGTCCGTTGGGAACGGCATCTAAAATATAGCGCAGCTTGGTCGCGGAAAAGTATGCGTCGATCAAAAGCCCCGTATGCTCGCTGATGTAGGGGCCTAAGCCCTCGCGCAGCAGCTGCTCGCAAAGCGGCGCCGTGCGGCGGCATTGCCACACGATGGCGCGATGGACGGGCTTGCCGCTTGCCTTCTCCCAGACGATCGTCGTTTCGCGCTGGTTGGTCACGCCCACGCACAGCACCTGCCCGCGCTTGACGGCGGCCTGCTCCAGTACGGTGCGGACAGCCTTGATCTCACTTTGATAGATCTCCTCCGCCTCGTGCTCCACATAGCCTGCGTGCGGAAAATACTGCGGAAACTCGTACTGCGCGGACGCCTTGATGCGCCCCTCCGTGTCAAAAAGGATGGCGCGGGACGAGGTCGTCCCCTGATCCAACGCAAGGATGTACGGCATAGCTTGCCCTCCTTATCGATCTGATCCATTATAGCACGTCCCTGAACGCCTTTCAAGAAAAACAG
Source organism: uncultured Oscillospiraceae bacterium (assembly GCA_964490325.1). GTDB lineage: Bacteria > Bacillota > Clostridia > Christensenellales > CAG-138 > DAOPJM01. Next base: position 7,949 of record CAZBBX010000009.1, on the reverse strand, counting down.
CAGCGCAAGCTTTCTTTGACGCGGACGCGAACTTTCCCCCACGGATGCGTGACTTTTGCGCCTTGTTCCGATATAATGAAGATAGAGAGCCGCGCAGGTCTCCGCCCCGCCTTTTAAAAAGCGCGCTCCCGCCTTGCAGCCCTTGGAGAGGGGCTATATAAAACTACTACGATTTTATAAGGAGCCGAGGCTTTTGCAGCTTTGCAGTGGCCTTGGCGGTGCGTGGAACCATGTATATCATCGTCCCGATCTTTGTAGTCGTCATCATGCTGTACATCACGCTGGCGGACATCTTCACCATCCTCTTTCGCCTCACGGGGCTTACGGAGGAGCGGGCAAGGTTCCAAGTCGTGTCCCTGCTGACCAACTCCGGCTTCACCACCGCAGAAAGCGAGGCCGTGCTGGAATCCAACACGCGCCGCAGGCTGGCAAAGACCATCATGATCTTTGGCTACACCTTCACCGCCACCATCGTGTCGGGCGTGGTCAGCATCCTTCTGTCCATGAGCAGCTTTCAGCTGCGGCAAACGCTGATCTATCTGTTGGTCATCGTGGCGGCCTTTGTTCTGTTCATGGTGCTGCGGCGCTGGAAGCTCTTTAAAAACGTGCTGGATCGCCTCATCAACCGCTTCTACTGCAAGCACATCGTCAAGGGTCTGACCAATCCCGTGATGCCTGTGGAGGATTTTGGCGAGGACATCATTGCGGATGTGTTCGTCAACCGCGTACCCGCCGCGCTTCGGACAAACGCCTGTCCATGAGCGATCTGAGAAGCCGCTGGAGCCTGCTGGTGCTGATGGTCAAATCACCTCGCGGGGACATCCGCCACGGGGACGCCGACACCATCATCGGGCGAGACGATGTGGTCACCGTCATGGGGCGCAGGCAGGATATCGTGGACTGCTTCAACAGGCAGGAGGCGCAATGAGCGAGGTGCGCATCCTTTTCTCACGCCGCAGGATGGCAAGGAAAGTCGAGAACGTTTGATAGGATCCGTGGTACATTGCTCTTGCGCTTGGGAGGCAGCAATGAAGGAACAGATCTTGGCCGTGACCCGAATGCAGGAGTATATCGCTGCACACTTGGAGGAGGATATCAGCATGGCGGTGCTTGCACGCGTCTCGCTGTTCTCGCCGTGGCATTCCTATCGGCTGTTTAAAAGCTGTACGGATCTAACGCCAACGGAGTACATCCGCCGCCTGCGCTTGGCAAGGTCGGCGCTGCGCCTCAAAAACGAGGGCTGCCGCGTCACCGACGCCGCGTTGGATCTGGGCTTTGGCAGCGTTGACGGCTACACCCGCGCCTTCACGCGGGAGTTTGGCTGTAAGCCCGGAGAATACGCCAAGGCGCCTGTTCCCATCCCGCTGTTCGTTCCCTACGGCGTAAAGTATCGTGAATTGAGAAAGGATGTGATCGACATGAGCACCGTGCAAAACGTGTTTGTGCAGCGGATCCGTAAGCCGCAGCGCAAGATCATCATCAAGCGTGGGATCGCGGCGGAGGACTACTTCCCCTACTGCGAGGAGGTCGGCTGCGATGTGTGGGGTCTGCTTTTAAGCATGGACTCCCTCTGCGGCGAACCCGTCTGCCTGTGGCTGCCGCCGCAGTACAAGAAGCCCAACAGCTCCACCTATGTGCAGGGCGCTGAGGTCCCGTTGGACTATGACGGCAAGATCCCCGAGGGCTTCGACGTTATCACGCTGCCCGAGGCGGAATACCTGCAGTTCCAAGGCGAACCGTTCGCCGAGGAGGACTACTGCGAGGCGATCGAATTGCTGCGCTGCGCGATAGAGCGCTGCGACCCCACGCGCATGGGCTGCGTGTGGGACGATACGAACCCGCGCATTCAGCTGGAGCCACGCGGTGAACGCGGCTATGTGGAGCTTCGCGCCGTAAAGTCCTGCGACAAACGCGGCTGACAGTCGGTTTGCCGCTTTCAATCCCGCGGCAGCAGACACCCCATCCAACACGGCAGGGAGACGTTCCATACGGCGCGTCTCCCTTTTTTTGTCCCGTTTTTGGATGCTTGTCCGCAGCCGCCGAGCTTTGGGGCACAGCTGCCGACCTTTGGGCGGCACGCCGTCTTGACAGGCTGTGCGGCATAGTGTACAATCATTGCACATAGAAAAGTTAGTGAAGGCTAACTTTGGGAGGCTGTATGGAACATCCGCACGGGGAACAGGCGGCGAGCGCCGCGCATACCTTGGATAAGCTGCCGCTCAAGAAGGCGGCAAGGATCACAAAGGTGGGCGGCGAGGGGCCGCTGCGTCTGCGTCTTTTGGACATGGGGCTGATCCCCGGGACGCTCGTTTCGGTGACGGAGGTCGCGCCCATGGGCGATCCGATCCGTCTGAGCCTGCGCGGGTATGTGCTGACGCTGCGCCTTGCCGACGCGGCCTGCATCGAAGTGGAGGCAGCGGAATGATCTTTGCCCTCATCGGAAACCAAAATTGCGGCAAGACCACGCTGTTCAATCAGCTCACGGGCGCCAACCAGCATGTGGGCAACTTCCCCGGCGTCACCGTGGACGCCAAGTCGGGCGTCATCCGCTCGTCCAAGGGGGACGAGGTGGTGGATCTGCCGGGGATCTACTCCCTGCGCCCCTATACCTCGGAGGAGCTGGTCACGCGTGATTTTTTGCTCAACAAGCACCCCGACGGCATCATCAACATCGTGGACGCAACGAACATCGAGCGCAACCTGTACCTGACCCTGCAGCTTATAGAGCTGCACCTGCCGATGGTGCTGGCGCTGAACATGATGGACGAGGTGCGCGAAAACGGCGGCTCCATCCACGTTGATAAGCTGTCCGAGGCCTTGGGCATCCCCGTTGTTCCCATCAGCGCCGCCAAGAACGAGGGCGTGGAGGATCTCATCCGCGTTGCCTTGGACACCGCGCATCGGCGCAGCCTGCCCGACCGCTACGATTTTTGCGACGCAGGCCCTGTCCACCGCTGCATCCATGCCGTCACCCATATGATCGAGGATCACGCGCAGAACGCGGGACTGTTTCCCCGTTTTGCCGCCACAAAGCTGGTCGAGGGCGACAAGGAGATCGAGAAACGGCTGGAGCTGGACGAGAACGAGCTGGAGATGATCGAGCACAGCATCGTGGAGATGGAGGACGAGCGCGGCTTGGACCGCAACGCGGCGCTGGCCGACATGCGCTACGCCTTCATTGAAAGGGTCTGCAAGGACGCCGTGATCAAGTGCCGCGAGAGCCGTGAGCGCCACCGCTCCTTGGCGATCGACCGCGTCCTGACCAACCGCTACGCGGCGATCCCCGTGTTCCTTGGCGTGATGCTGCTCATCTTTTACCTGACCTTCAACGTCATCGGCTCTGCCCTGTCAAACCTGCTCGCGCAGGGGATAGACGCCTTGACCGCCTTGGTGGACACGGGCTTGACCAATTACGGCATCAACCCCGTGGTGCACAGCCTCGTCATCGACGGTATTTTCTCCGGCGTGGGACTGGTTGTCAGCTTCGTGCCCTACATCGTCACCCTGTTTTTCTTCCTGTCCCTCTTGGAGGACAGCGGCTACATGGCGCGCATCGCCTATGTGATGGATAAGCTGCTCCGTAAGATCGGCCTGTCGGGTCGCAGCATCGTGCCCCTGCTGATCGGCTTTGGCTGCTCCGTCCCCGCTATCATGGCAACGCGCACACTCTCAAGCGACCGCGACCGCAAGGTCACCATCCTTCTGACCCCCTACATGAGCTGCCCCGCCAAGATCCCCATTTATGCCCTGTTCACGGCCGCCTTCTTCACCAAGCATCAGGCGCTTGTGATGATCGGCATGTATGTAACAGGCATTCTTTTGGCAATACTGGTAGCGCTCATCATCAAGGCCTTCACCCGCGCCAAGCCCGTTCCCTTTGTGATGGAGCTGCCCGATTACCGCCTGCCCTCGCCTAAGAGCGTCCTGCTGCTGATGTGGGACAAGGCGAAGGATTATCTCAAAAAGGCGTTTACGGTCATCTTTGCCGCCACGGTCGTCATATGGTTCTTACAGACCTTTGACGCGCAGCTGAACGTCGTTGCGGCGGCGGAGGATTCCCTGCTTGCCATGATCGGCAAGCTGCTCTCTCCCCTGTTCCGTCCGCTGGGCTTTAGCGACTGGCGCGTTTCAACGGCGCTCATCACGGGGCTGACCGCTAAGGAGACCGTTGTAAGCACCCTGTCCGTCCTCTTGGGCGACACGCCGCTAAGCACCCTGTTCACGCCGCTGACCGCGCTCAGCTTCTTGGTGTTTACCCTGCTGTATACCCCCTGTGTGGCCGCCATCAGCGCCATGCGGCGGGAGCTGAAGAGCCGTCTTGCCGCCGCAGGCGTTGTGGTGATGCAATGTGCCATCGCGTGGGTGGTCGCCTTTGCGGTCTACCAGATCGGTTCCCTGCTCGTGTAGCTTTGCCGAAAGGAGCGTCCCGTGTCCGTCTATGATATCCTGATCCTGACAGCCGTTGCGGGTCTACTGGCCTTAGCTGTGGTGTATATCCTGCGCAGGCGCAAAAAGGGCGGCGTGTGCGGGGGCGACTGCTCACATTGCGTCGGCTGCGCCTATCGGGACGCTAAGCAAGAGACTAAGGAAAAGCGGCGCCCATGAAGCTGACCGTTCTTGTTGTTGCAGACATGGAAAGCCCCGCGCTGTGGGATTACTTTGACAAGGCGCGCTGGAAGGACGTGGAGCTTATCATCTCCTGCGGCGACCTTAAGCCCGCCTATTTGGACTTTCTTGTAACGATGCTCTCCTTCCCGCTGCTGTATGTGCGGGGCAACCACGACGAGCTGTACGACACGCAGCCGCCCGAGGGCTGCATCGATCTGGAGAACGAGCCCTTTGTCTATCGAGGTGTCCGCTTTATCGGGCTGGGCGGCTGCAAGAGCGGCAGTCCCAAGCCCTTTCATTTTACCGAGCGCGCCATGGCAGCCCGCGTACGCCGTGCGCGGCTGCAGCTGTTAAAGCCTGCACTCGGCGGGGGCTTTGACGTGCTGGTCACCCATGCGCCCTCCAAGGGCTTAGGCGACGGCGAGGGCTTTCACGAGGGCTTTGCCTGCTTTCGCAGCCTGCTCGACCGCTATCATCCGCTGTATCAGCTGTATGGGCACTGCCATCTCTACGGCGACACGCGGGGACGCCGCGTGCTCAAGCAGGATGAGACGACCCTTATCAACGGCTTTGGCTACTGCCTGACCGAGCTGCACTTTCCTGATCGTGACCAAGACGATACGCCGCCGCGCAGAGGCGTAAGAAAGCGCGGGGCAAGGACTGCGGCGAAACCGACAAAAGAGGATGCACTATGAGCGAATATGCCATTGCAAAGGAACACTATCAAAAGGCCCGCAAGCTGGGATTAAAGGAGCTGTCCGTCCGCCGCGCACGCGGGGAGAACGGCTATTTGGACACCGCAGACACTCGCTCCGAGAACGGCGGCGCGTTGGCCTACGTCTCCCTGCCCACCCGCACCATTCCCCTACGCCGCGTCGTCGGCACCTGGCAGGCGGGGCGTGCAAGCGCCTTTGCCCACAACTTCATGCCTGTCCTCTCCGAAAACAGCGAGTTCGCGGACAAATGGACGCATGTGTGCGCCATCCAGCTGAACGGCGGCCTCAGCGACCCCATCCGCGTGTATGAGTACCTGCGATACTACTATGTGGTGGAGGGCAACAAGCGCGTCAGCGTGCTCAAGTACTTGGGCGCGCTGGATTATGAAGCGCAGATCGTGCGCCTGATCCCGCAATGGGATGCGGACGACCCTGCCATCACGCGCTATTATGCCTTTTTGGACTACGAAAAGAAGGGGCGCTTCCCCGAGATCGAGCTTCGCAGCGCGGAGGACTACGAAAGCCTGTACCGTCTGGAAAGCTCCCTGTTTGAGCAGGCCGCCGCCGAGGGCGAAACGCCGCCGGACGCCTCTGTGCTGTATCACCGCTTTGAAACCGCGCTTTCCATGGTGCTGCCAAACTTCACCGCGGGCGATGCTCTGCCCGAATACCTGCGGCTCTATGGTCTGCCCACGGAGCCGTTGGAGGTGGTCACGGAGAACCTCAAGCATATGCAGCCGCAGTTGGAGCTTGCGGTGCATCCCGCCGTCCCCGCGCTGCTGCTGGACGACGGCGGCACCGAGAATGCCTCCTTCATCACGCGGCTGATGAACGGACGGCATGAGGCGAAGATCGTGTTTGCCTACACGCCGGGGCGCACCGAGACCAACTGGCAGGGAGCGCACGAACGCGGCCGCTTGGCGGTGCAGGCGCACTTTGGCGAACGCGTCAAGACGAGCGCGCTCGACCTTGTATCCCGCGACGACGCCTACTTGGAGCTGTCAAAGGGCGCTGCCGATGCCGACCTGCTGTTTGTCACCTCCCCCTCGCTGCTCGACGCGGCGCTGCGCTGCGCGTTGGAGAAGCCCGAACGCCTGACGCTCGTCTATGCAAGAAGCGCCTTTGGCAGGCGTTTGCACACCTACTTTGGGCGCTACTATGAGGCCATGTTCCTCTGCGGCATCCTTGCGGGGCTGCACACGCAAAAGGGCGTGGTCAGCTACGTTTCGCCGCGCCTGGAGGGACGGCGCTGCTCCTCCGACGTCAACGCCTTTACCGTGGGCGTCAAGAGCGTCCGCCCCGATGCAAGGGTGCTGTTCGTCACCAGGCAGGTCATCCCAGGCGATCCCATCAGCTGCGCGCAGGCGCTGGGCGTCTCCGCCGAGTGGGGCGCCGACGTGGTGTTCACGCCGCTGTATGAGACCCTGACTCTCCCCGATCTGCCGCACGATGTGTTCTCCGCGCTGGTGGCGGTGGACGGCTACGGCTTCCCCACGCGCTTCTTGGCGGCTCCCGACTGGAACTGGGACAGATTCTACACAGCCATCGTGCAAAGCTTCCTAAACGGCAGCTTGGAAACGCTGCTGAATGTGGGCACCGACAGCTCCCCCGTCAAGAGCTTTTGGTGGGGCATCGGTACAGGCGTGATCGACCTGCGCACGGGGGACGGCGGCAGCGTCGCCTCACAAAACCTTGTCCGTTTCCTGCGGGGCTGCTTGGCCGCGGGACGGCTGCACCCCTTCCATGGTCCCTTGACCGACAGCGACGGCACGCTGCGCGTCCCTGCGCACAGCGATCCCACCCCGCTCGACGTCATCAACATGGAGTACCTTATAAAGGACGTCGAACAGGTGCAGTAAGAGATCTAATGTTTATGGATGCAAAAAGGAGCGCCGAGGCGCTCCATTTTTTGATGCGGTTGTAGGTTAGATCAGCTCCAGCACGACCATGGGGGCTGCGTCGCCGCGGCGTGCGCCCAGCTTGGACATGCGGGTGTAGCCGCCCTTCTTGCCGTCCTTGATACGCTCGGCGTACTTCGGGGCCAGCTCGCGGAAGAGCTTTTCGATCACGGGGTGCGCCTTATCCTGGGTGCGCTCCTTGTAGTCGGACTTGCTTTCGTCCTTCTTCTTCTCCTCGGACAGATCGTACACATAGGCCATGATCTGCCTTCTTGCGTGAAGCTTCGACGCCTTATCCTGCTGCTTTTCCACAACGATGATCTGATCCTTGTCGTTGCGGGTCTCCTTCTCAACGGTCTCGCTGTTGTCGTATTCCTTGACGGCAAGCGTGATGATCCGTTCAGCTATGCTGCGGACTTCCTTCGCTCTCGTTTCGGTGGTCACGATCTTGCCGTTCCAAATAAGCGCGGTGGTAAGGCTTCTGAGCATGGCAACACGCTGGTCTGAGGGCTTTCCAAGTTTCCTGTTCGCCATAATTTGGTTGCTTCCTCCTTATTCTTCCTTATTCTTCGTTCGAGCGCAGGGAGAGGCCCAACTGCGCCAATTTTTGTTGCACTTCCTCGAGCGACTTGCGGCCGAGGTTCCGTACCTTCATCATTTCATCCTCATCCCGCTGCACCAGCTCCTCGACGGTGTTGATGCCTGCGCGCTTGAGGCAGTTGTAGGA
>CAZBBX010000008.1:0-67471 GCA_964490325.1 uncultured Oscillospiraceae bacterium | reverse complement strand
TGTACTGCGGACGGTTGAAATCTTTGCCGGACTGCTTATCCACATAGATATTTTGCAGTTCAACGCCGACCTCTTTCAAGGCAATCTGCTGTCGATCCTCTTTTTGATCCTTGCTGCTCACACGGATGTATCCATATACACTCAAATAAAAATCCTCCTGTCTGTTATTTTTCCATAGGCATTCACCCCTTTGATGTCTTATATTTTACAGCGTAGCAATCCCGTTCTGCTTCGCCCACTCACTTGCCGCCTGTCTCCGTTCCTCGCTGTACGGAGCAGTCAAACGGAAGCTCAATCTGCCTTTCTCAATCTCAAAGGTCAGTCCGCCTTGTTCGTCATCGTCGATCTGGCGGCAGCACTCCGGGTATTTCTCCGCAAATGCTGACAGTCGCTTTTTCAGATTGGGGTTGTGGGTCTGCACCTCGATCATATCGCCAAACTCGTCAAAATAGATACCCGTGGTCTTTTCTTTCTTGGTAAGTCCTGTTCTCATAAAACCTCCTGTTTTCACAAATTTTTCTCGGCTCATGAATTGGAAAAGTGATGCGTTTTTTCGCTGGAAACACTCCAAACGATGCAGAGTACGTTTCGACTCACGCTATCAGCTGATTTGCTACTTTTCCAGCTCTTGACCGTGTTTTTACGCTTTTCGGTTTGTGCGGCTTTTCAGCCATTCCACAAGCTCATTTTTCATCACCAGCTTGCGCCCGCCAATCCGCAAGGTTGGAAAATCCGGGTTGTTCAAAAGGTTGTACGCACCCGCCTTGGAAATCTGCAATGCTTTGGCAAGCTGCTTGGCATCCATTACATCGGGCATGGTTTCAAAGGGTTCTCTGCTCATAAAATCCTCCTTTCGGGCATCAAAAAAGCAGCCACGGTTATCGTGACTGCCTTGTTGAACGAATTGTTATTTTGTGTGTTTATCTAAAAAGCTGCCGTACTCATCGGACACATAATCCTCATAAGCACCGGCGATTTTTTCAATGTGTTTGCTGACGGCACTCGGTGTCTTGAAGCCAACAGCGGCGGCGATCGCTTTAAGGGAGCTGCCATCCATACGCATCCGCAGGATTTGCTTGTCCTGCTCGGTGAGCCGTCTCTCGAACTGCTCAATGCCGATTTTCTGCAGTACCTTGGTTTCAAACTCTGCCGCCGGGTTGGGAATATCAAACAGCATTTCGCCGTCGATCATAGCCCCGGTTTCTGCAATTTCCTCGATGGACAGATGCTTGTGATTGCGGTCATGATACCAAGAACGCTTGAAGTCCCGTTTGTGAACACTGGAACCGCTGTAATCATCGGGATTGCGATTGTTCCAGAACTCGTCGATCATCGGCTGCCAGTTTTCCTCGGCAACGATCATATCGGTCAGATTGCCGATCAAATTGCTGAACTGCTGATAGGTGAGCCAAGGATGCTCATCATCTCTATCCATCAGAAACAGCCGTTGGAAGCTCCAATCCATTTCCGTTTCAAACTTTTTGCGGAAATGCTTGATGATTTCATAGGACAGCCGCCACAGAGGAAAATCACCGGAATAGTTTTTCCAATCACCGGGAATGTCCTTATATGTGCCATCCTTATTCGGTACTTGGAAGAATTGCCACGCAGACCACGCAAAGCAGTCCCATACCAAGAGCAGGAACATATCGTTCTTGATAACTTCCATACTGTCGGGGTCGTCAAGCAATTCATAGATATTTCTCGGCAATGACAGGGCAGGCGGATATTTTTCGACAAGCTCTCTCGGCAGAGCATAGAACAGCGTCAGCCAGGAAAGATTGCTCCCTTGCGGGATTTCGATAATACCATCGGGTACGATGGCGAAGAAACTGTAGCGCAGACTCATGTGGTTCATCTCCCTTCGGTGTAATTGTTACGGTTATTGTAAGTTCCCAATTTGGGTACTTGCCTAACTGTAACACTATTTTCGTTACGCTTGTTGCAAGTGGTCAATGTGACCACTTGCAGTATCTGTAACATTCTTCTGATTTCCGTTACGCTTACGCCAAGGTGTCAAGTTGGCACTTTTCATTATCCGTAACGCTATCTCTGTATGCTTTCTGTCGGCAGGCATTGCAGCAGAACTTGGCATCCAACCTCTTGGGGGTAAAGGTATTGCCGCAGGTTTGACAGGTGCGGTCTTTTCGCTCCTGCGCACGTCGCCATTTCAGTTCCTTTTGATACCCGTGATTGCCGCACAGAGAATACAGACAATACTTCTTGGTTTTGATGGTGGTGTAGAATACTCTGCCGCAGCCTTTACAATAAAACCTGCGGACATGGAGATGAGTATCCTTGCCCAACATCCTTTTCTCGTAGTGTTCCTTTAGGTAGTCCTGGTTCTCGTACTCCCATTTGCTGTGATTTATCATTTACACATCCTCCGTATTGCAAAAAATATAGAGGAGTTTTCATACCCCTCTATAACAGAGGGCATGAGCAGGCTTGATTTTTTCCAATCTTTCATAAATTTTTTGAAATTTTTTAGATTTTTACGATTAAGATCGAAATCGAAGCGAATGAAACGATATTGCATTTATTATACAGGAAAATTGTGAATAAATCTATTGTTTCTAAAGAGAGCAAAAAAGAAGCGGTATCCGAATCACAGCAGACTCGGATACCGCTTCTGGCAGTTCAGTCAAGCGGCTTATATTCAGTAACCGCTTTTAGGTACGCTTCGGGATCGCCGTTCAAAACGAGGTCGGCATAGGCAATGGGGTCATTGTAGATAAGATAATCCAGCTCTGACCTCTGATACATATTGTCGGCAACTTCATTTTCTACGGCGATAGTGTCAATCGCTATTATGCTGCTATCGGTGAATTTCAGTTCTACACAGCAGTTATCGAAGTTGTATTCGCAGGATATAAGGCGTTTCATAAGGTTTTACCTCCAAAATTGTATTGTTTAGAAGTAAAGTAAGCGTGGGTTTTAGTGTGATATCTTTAAGTTTGGGAAACTCCGCGTTCCCACTTGGACACCGCCTGCGCGCTGATACCCAAGTGTTCCGCCAGCGCCTGCTGGGTAAGCTGCAGCTTTTTCCGCGCCAAGCGAATGCTCTCTCCGCTTTTTTGTAGATCCATACGAATACCTCCCGATCCGTCTTTCAGTATAACAGCTCACAACCCCATGCGCAATGAACGCTTGGTTGAGTTGACGACAAAAAACAGGCGACAAACGCCGCCTGTAAGACTATAAAGGGAAATTCGTCCGCTACATCTCCAAGTTCGCAGCGGTGCGGGGGAAGGGCAGCACGTCGCGGATGTTCGTCATGCCCGTAACGTACATGACCATGCGTTCAAAGCCCAGTCCGAAGCCTGCGTGCCGAACGCCGCCGTATCTGCGCAGATCCATGTACCAGTCGTACTGGCAGGCGTCCATGCCCAGCTCCGAAATGCGCCGTGTCAATACATCGAGACGCTCCTCACGCTGACTGCCGCCGATGATCTCGCCAACGCCCGGCACCAACAGATCCGCCGCCGCGACCGTCCTGCCGTCGTCGTTCTGCCGCATGTAGAAGGACTTGATCTCCTTGGGATAATCGGTGACGAACACGGGACGATGATAGACCTGCTCGGTCAGGTAGCGCTCATGCTCCGTCTGCAGATCTACGCCCCAGTCCACGGGATACTTGAAATCGGCGTCGGCCTTCTTGAGCAGCTCGACCGCATCGGTATAGCTGATGCGGACAAATTCGTGGCTGACTACGTTGTCCAAGCGCTCCAAAAGCCCCTTGTCGATGAACTTGTTGAAAAAGTCCATCTCGTCGGGGCAGCGCTTCAGCACCGTGCGGATGATGTACTTGACCATCGCCTCGGCGACGTCCATGTCGCCTGCAAGGTCGCAGAAGGCCATCTCAGGCTCGATCATCCAAAACTCGGCGGCGTGGCGGGCAGTGAAGCTCAGCTCGGCGCGGAAGGTGGGGCCAAAGGTGTAGATGTCGCGGAAGGCCAGCGCAAAGGCCTCGCCGTAGAGCTGACCGCTGACGGTGAGGTTGACGGGCTTTTTGAAGAAATCCTGCGTGTAGTCCACCTTGCCCTCGTCCGTCTTGGGGATGTTGTCAAGCGGCAGGGTCGTCACTTGGAACATCTCGCCTGCGCCCTCGCAGTCGGAGGCGGTCAGCAGGGGCGTATGCACATACACAAAATCCCGCTCCTGAAAGAACTCGTGGATCGCCGCTGCGACGACGCTGCGCACACGGAAGGTCGCCTGAAAGGTGTTGGTGCGGGGACGCAGGGTCTGGATGGTGCGCAGATACTCCAAACTGTGCCGCTTCTTTTGCAGCGGATAGTCCGCAGGGCAGCTTCCCTCGATGGTGATCGCGTCCGCACGGATCTCGAAGGGCTGCTGCGCGTCGGGGGTAAGAAGCAGCTCTCCCTGCACCAAAATGGCGCAGCCCGTACCGATGCCCTTGCCAAGTGCGCGTTCGTCCGCCGCGTACACCACCTGCACGGGCTTGAACGCGGTACCGTCCGTCAGCTCGATGAAGCCGACGGTCTTGCTTTCCCTTGCCGTGCGCACCCAGCCCTCTATCGTGATGGGGCCTGCATACTGCTCGGGGCAGCGTTGGATCTGACGAATCGTCAACATAGGTACCTCTCCTAAAAACATTTTTTACAGTATACCACAAATCCACGTGTTTTCAATGGTAAAGTGCAAAAAGCGGTGGTATAATATCCCCATGAAACTGACTATTGCTTCCGGATTGTTCTATGGAGACAGCGAATACACGCTGGTCATGTTTGCGCTTATCGCGGTGTTCATCCTGAGCCTTATCGCGCAGGGGCAGGTGCGCAGCAAGTTCCGCCGCTACAGCACGGAGCGTGCAGCAAGCGGCAAGTCCGCCCGCCTCATGCTGGAGGAGCTGATCTATCGCGAGGGACTGGATACCCGCGTGGAACGCCTGCAGGGCGCGGCGCTCAGCGACCATTACGACCCGCGCAGCAACACCGTGGGTCTCAGCGCCGAGGTGTACGATTCGGACTCCGTTTCCGCCCTTGCGGTGGCCGCGCACGAATTGGGGCATGTGCTGCAATACAAGGAGGGCTATGGCGGCATCCGCTTCCGCAACGCCGTGCTGCCCGCAGCGCGCATCGGCTCGGCGGCGGGGCCGTGGCTCATCATTTTGGGTCTGGTCCTCAGCCTCAGCAGCCTGATGTATGTGGGCATTGGCCTGTACGCGGGGATGCTGCTGTTTCAGCTTGTCACCCTGCCTGTCGAGTTCAACGCCTCCTCGCGTGCGCTGCGCCTGCTGGAGGATGGCTGCTATGTCAGCTACGAGCAGAGCGACAACGCAAAGAAGGTGCTTCGCGCCGCCGCAATGACCTACGTTTGGGCGGCCGTGGCAAGCTTTTTGACGCTGCTGCGCTTTCTGCTGCTCGCAAACAATCGCAGAAGATAGAGTTCGATCGATCGGGGGGAAGGGCAAATGGAAAAGACAGGTACAGGGAGCGAGAAGGGCGGCTTTCGATTTTGGTCCCTGCTGTGGGGACTGGGACTGGCGGGACAGCTGTGCTGGAACATGGAGAACCAGTGGTTCAACACCTTTGTGTACGCCAAGATCGCACGCGATCCGACCATCATCTCTTGGATGACGGCCATCTCGGCAGCGGCGACCACGCTGTCCACCTTCCTGTTTGGCACGGTGACCGACCGCAGGGGACGCCGCCGCATCGTGGTGGCGCTGGGCTACATCCTCTGGGGCGTGTTCACCATCCTCTTTGGCCTGACCGAGTTCATCACGGGAGGCAGCCCCGATCCCACGGCGGCAGTGCTGCTCACGGCGGGCACGGCGGCTGTGGCGGCGGACGCCATCATGAGCTTCTTTGGCTCCATGGGCAACGACAGCGGCCTGAACGCTTGGGCAAACGACCACATGACGGACAAGAACCGCGGACAGGTCGGCGCGGCAATGGCGGTGCAGCCTGTCATAGGCACCATCGTCGGCACGGTGCTGGGCGGCCTGCTGATCGGGCAGAATGATAACTACCTGCGCCTGTTTGTGGTGATGGGCGGGGCAGTGATCCTCTTTGGCATAGCGGCGCTGCTGTTCATGAAGGACAGCCCCACGCTCATACCCAACGTGACAGGCAGCTTTTGGAGGCAGTTCTTTTCGATCTTCAACTTCAAACGCTACTTCTCCCTACGGGAGCTGGTCTTTGTCAACCTGACGCTGACGGTCTACTTCGTGGCGTTCAACATGTACTTTTCGCATCTTGGGAACTTTATGATCTACTATCTGGGCTTCACGGCGGACACGATGGGTCTTGTGGAGGGCGTGGCTCTGGCGGCGGCAATGCTCTTTGTCATCCCCGCAACGGCGCTCATCAACCGCAATCGTTCGCCGCTGCTCTGCGCCTTGGCCGTGGCGGTGAACTTTATAGGGGTGCTGCTCATCGGCCTGTTCGTCACCCCCGCGTCCATCGATCCCGCGCAGCCCTTCAGCCCGCTGCTGCTTATCCCCGTGTTCCTCATCGGCCTTGGGTATATCCTCATCCTGCAAACGCTCACCGTGTGGTCCAAGCAGCTCTATCCCAAGGAAGCACGCGGACAGTTTGAGGGCATCCGCATCCTGTTCTTTGTGCTGCTGCCCATGTGCATCGCGCCCCTGATCGCAAACCCCATCATCAAGGCCAGCGGTCAGTTTGTCAACGAGTACGGCCTGACCGAGTACCTGCCCACCAACACCCTATTTTTGGTGGCGGCGGGACTGGTGCTGCTGACCTTCCTGCCGCTCATCCCCGCCTCGCGCCTGTACCGCGCAAGGCTCAAAAGCGCCGCCGAGCAGGAAAACGGATAAGCGCATTCTGTGACACAAAGCCGAGGCAGCAACGCCTCGGCTTTATAGTATCCTCTTGCCCTTACAGATACCGTCGTGCGGTCTCGCCAAGGGATTGCTCCTCCGCGATCAGGCGGCGGCTCAGCTCCCTTGCCTCGGCGTCGGCGTGTTCATACTCGTTCAGATAGCGGGACAGCGATTTGACGCCCATGTGGCAGCCGTCCACCAAGAGCTTTGCCACGGTCTTATCCGCGGGGTCAAAGGCCAGCATCGCGTTGGTCTTGAGCCAGCTCATACCCTTGGCGATGGCGTTCGGCTCCTTTTCCGTGTCGCCGCTTGCGTCCAGCAGGGTCTGCGCCTCATCGCCCAAGCGTTCGTGCGCGGCGCGGCTCTTTTCCACCGCTTTTTTGAAAGCCTCCTGTTGGATCTGCGGTTCCACCTCGTCGATGGCGGACAAGGCCATCTTCACGCCCGCGCTGCATTCCTTGAGCAGCTCCACCGTATCCTTGCGTACCATGCGTTTCTCTCCTTTTGCGCCCACCGCTGACGGACGGGCTTTTCCCTATCTTGTCCCCCGCGCCGATCCCTATGCGCCCTTGCTCCGTTAAAAAACGCAGGTTTTCAGCGGGTCTGTCGGGGAAGGAGCTTCCCTTGCATCTTAAGAGGTCAAACATGGCAAACAAAAAATCGAGACCGCCGCGCATGACGACGATCCCGACGATTTTGCTGTCAGTTCTTTGCTTTTTTCTCTCCCAAAACCAGCTTCCCTTGTCAGCTGCGCGGCAGGACCAGCAGCTGCTCGCCCGCGTGAAGCGGTTCGCTCACCGAAGGATTCTGCGCCCGCAGCGCGTCCTGCGAAAGAAGGAAGCGCTTCCCCACGGAGAAGAAGCTGTCGCCCTCATCCGCAAAGAGGATCAAAAGCCCCTCGCGGCGCTCGGCGCTCTGCGGCTCGGCCAGCTCCGCAACGTAGCTTAGGGTCTCGGCGGTATAGCCCTCCACGCACAGCTCCAAAAGCGCGGTCAGCTGCAGCCGTCGGCCGCTGCCGCTGACGGCAAGATCCCGTACCTGCAGCGAAGGCAGCGCCAAGCTGTACGCCGCCTCGGGCAGGGCAACGGACAGCGGCAGATCCGCGGTGAAGCCGTGCAGATAGCCCTTGTCACAGCGATAGACCACCGTCACAAGCAGCATCCCATCGGCGCTCAGGCCGTCCTCGTTGGTGGAAAGCTGCGTCACGGCAGGCAGGGCGCGGGCATAGAGCACGCGTTCCACCTCGGGCATATGCCCCGGCACCGTCAGCGGGGCTGAGAGATCCTGCGTGATGCAGCGCGTGCCCACATATTGCAGCGCATCCGTCTCGGTGCGCGGACAGGAAAAATCGTTGTCCTGGTCGTAGGCGTCGCGCAGCAGCTCGCTAAGCTGCGTCTCGCGCCGCCACAGGTCGAGATGCAGGCTTGCGTTCAGCTCCATGACGCCGTCGTCCGCCTCGTACAGGCGCGCTGCAAGATCGTTTTGCTGCACGCTTGCGGTCAGACCCTCGCCGCCCTCACAGGCGACATGCTCCGAGAAGGGCACGCGAAAGATCTTTTCCGTAAGGTTCCCCTCCGCGTCCAACAGCAAGGCGTTGACGGTCAGCGTGCCGTCCACCAGTACGCCGTCACGCTCCTGCTGCACGCTCTTGACCCGCGCCTGCCCCTCCGCCGACAGCAGCGTCTGTCCCGCAGGCACGGCAAGCTCCTCGCGCAGGCGAAAGTCAGCGCTGCCCGCCTCCACGCGTCTTGCGCTGCACAGCGTTGCGCGCTGCTGTTCCAGCCCCCGCGCATCGGACAGGGCCGCCACGCAGCTTTGCTCCACGGGACGCAGTGCCGCCACCGACAGCGCCACCACGCCGCTTAAAAGCAGGCCGTCCTCCGCGACATGGCAGCTGCATTCGTACAGCTGCGCACGGGCAAGCGCCGTGTCGGAGGGCAGCACGCCCTCAACGGGAACGCGATGGGAAAAGCCCGCGCTTGCTTCAAAGGCAAACGGCAGGCCGTCCTCTGCGCGCACGACCAAATGCAGCGTCAACGTACCCGCGCAGTCCACGCCGCCTTCCCCCGCCGCGGCCTGCTCGGACGCGATGGCGGCGGATACGGACAGCACCGCGGAGGCGCTGCGCTCCGACGGCAGGGGTACAAGGCTTTCGATGCGGGCCTGCGCGTGCGCCGCTGCGACAAAGCTGTCAAAGGACAGAACGGCCTTTTCGATATCCATACAGAACCTCCCAAACATGGTACTGCTATGCTGTATGCGCCTTTTCCTTCGATTATGCACCTGCGCGGGGATACGGAAAAAATGTCAATTCTTTATGAGGCGCTTGCGTTTCCCCGACAAGGGGGCTATACTTTCCCCTTGAGACCATCAAAGGGGGACGTTCGATATGCGAAAGGGCAAGCTTGGTACCCGCGTACTGCTTACGGCGGCAATGGCGGCGCTGCTGCTTTTATGCGCCTGCTCCGCCGTAACGGAGACAAGCCCCATCGTCCATGTCACGGCAAGCGCGACAGCTCCCGCGTCCACGGACGCGCCCTCTGCCCGTCCCGCACAAGCCGTCACATGGCTGTCCGATCTGACCGCCCCCTCCTCCCGCAGCTATCTAAGCTTGGGCGAGGGGCTGGCGCTGTCCCTCTACACGGACTATGGCGAGACGGAAAGCGTCAGCTATGTGGAGAAGATCGAGGTGCGGCAGGGGAAGGTACTTGCCTCTGTCACAAAAGCGCTCCCGCTGAACCTCATTAAACAGCGCTTCAAGGACGGCAGCTTCCTGTTTTATTCCTATGAAACGAACGCCTACTATAGTCTTGATGCAGAGCTGACGGAGTGGACAACGCTGCAAACGCCCTCGCAGGACTGCGCCTTCACCTTCGATGGGACGCGCTGCTGTTACCTGCAGGATCGTCTTTTGTACGTGCAGGATCGGGCAACGGGGGACGCGAGGCGTGTACCCTTGGAGGCGGAGCTGCGCTTTACCGACCTTGTCGGGTTGCTCGGCGAGAGCGACGACCTTGTCCTTAGGGTCTGCCTGTCCGACGACAGCTTGGACACGGCGCTTATCGCGGTGGATATAGACAGCGGCAAGGTCAAGCTGCTGCAGGCGGAGCCGAACAGCCTGTCTGCGTTCGGGAATGACGAATGGCTGCTCCTCTCCTACGATTGGGACAGCGAAAGCTATGTGCTGCGCTTTGGCAGCTTGGCGGACGGCACGGGCTATCGGGCGGACACCGCCGCCTTTTTGACGACGAATCTAAGCTACGAGCCCATCGAAGGCTCCCCCTACCTCATGGGGCTTATAGAACCCGATCCCGAGCCGAGGGAGGACGGGACGCAGCAGGATCAAAACACCCTGCTCTACCGCTTGGGCGAGACCGTGAGCTGCTGCGACCTTTCCACTTACGGCATCCACGCGGCGCTGTGGAACGCGTACTACCTGCCCGACGAGGGGCTGCTGCTTGCCGACGTCTACGAGGACGGGGCGGCGCACTGCCTGCTCATCGATTGCAGCGAGCTGACCTTCACCCCCGTTTGCACGGCGGAGCCGCTTTCGTTCAGCGCCGTGGACGAGGCGCTGCTAAAAAGCTGGCAGCAGGAGCGGGACGGCGGCGAAACGCCCGACGCTCTTTTAAGCGTCCGCGCCTATGCGGACGAGCTGGAAGCGCGCTACGGCATACGCATCCTGCTTTCCGACCAATGCACAGCGGCTTGCAGCTATGCCGACCACGCCGTCACCACCACCGACAAGGCGGGCTATTCCAACGAGGCAAAGCTGCTGACAAAGGCGATCAAGCAGCTGGACGCCGCACTGAAGCTGTATCCTGCGGACTATTTTCGGCAGTTTCAAAACGGGGCGGGGGATGGCGGACTGCGCTTTCTGCCCGTTGCGGCGATTGAAAGCGACTACGGCGTGGTGGGGCTGCACTTTCCCCGCGGCGTATGGTTCAACATTGTGTTCGATCTGAGCCAAGACAAGCTTGCGCCGACCCTGCACCATGAGCTGTGGCACGCGGCGGAGGAAAAGATCGGCAGCGGCGACAACGCCTTGACGGACGGTCGTTTTGCGGCCTGCAATCCCGACGGCTTTTGCTACTACGAGACCTACGAATATGACGACCCCGACAGTGCGCGCTACACCCTGTACGGGGACGGCGAGGTCTATTTTGTGGACGGATACGCCCGCACCTTTGCCTGCGAGGATCGCGCCCGCCTGATGGAGTATGTCATGTCCTACGATGGGGCGGGGGCGGCGCTGCTCAGTCATGCGCCCCTGCGCGCCAAATTCCTGTTGATGCTGGAGGCGCTCTACGACGCCTTCGACACAAGTACTTGGACGGATCCCTACTGGGAAAGGCTGCTGTAGGCAAAGGAAAACGCATACAAAAAAAGTCGCGCTTGCGCGGCCGACCACTCGCCTAACGAGTGGTTTTCTTGTACAAAAAAGGATCTGCCGTTAATGGCAGACCCTTTATAGAAAACCCTGTCTGTTACTCCGTTACGAAGATCAACAGTATGCTTTCATCGCTGCTGATGAACAGATCGACCTGCACGTCCTCCCGTTCGTCGTAGTAATAGTAGGAAATGCCGCCGTCAAAGTTCTCACTCTGGTCAAACACAAAGCCGATGCTCTTGAGGTAGGCAACGTAACTGTCGTAGCTTGCAACGTCGTAATCGTAGGCATAGCCCCGCATACAGTCCCGATAGCCGGTTTTGTAGTCGCCGTCGGTGGCGATGGAGCGGATGCATTCCTTCCCCGTTATATACTGGTAGGTATTGATGAGGGAATAATAGAAGTTTTCGCCGTCGTAGGGGCTGTAGGAGCGAGAGGATTCAGTGCTGTACCATTCGCGAAAATCATTCACCGTGTAATTCTTGTCCCGACTGAGCCGATCAAGAACCGTGGGCTTGATGGCGAGGTTCAGGCTCTCGCCGCTGGTATAGCTAAAGGTGTTGATGCCCACCACCTCGCCGTACGCATCCACCAGAGGACCGCCGCTGTTGCCGTGGGAAATGGCCGCGTCCATCTGAATGCAGT
This sequence comes from uncultured Oscillospiraceae bacterium, assembly GCA_964490325.1. Taxonomy (GTDB): domain Bacteria; phylum Bacillota; class Clostridia; order Christensenellales; family CAG-138; genus DAOPJM01. The sequence continues at coordinate 55,625 of CAZBBX010000008.1, read as the reverse complement.
CGATAAGCCCCACCGTGCGGGAAACGGAGGAAATCGTGCCCGTGGTAAAGGAGCCGGTGAGAACGCCCAAAGCGCTGCCTACGGCATACACCTGCTCGCCGGTCTTGGCGGGGGTCTCTCGAATGTCAAGATAGGGATTGCCGGTGATGTCGATCTTCAGGATCGCAAGATCGTAGACGGGGCTAAAGTCGATGATCTTCTCCACGTCGTAGCTGCCGCTGTCGCTGACCTGTACGGACATCTGCGAGCCCATGTCGATAACGTGGTAGTTGGTAACGATGGTGCCCTGATCGTCGATAAAGAAGCCGCTGCCCACGGAGCTGCTGCCGGTGATCGTTTGCACCGAAACCGTTACGGTGCGCTGCTGCACATATTCCGCAAGATCGGTCTGCGCCATGGCCACCTTTTCCCATTGGGCGGTCACGATGCAGTTATCCTGAATATTGGAAAAATCCTTGTCCCAGCTTAAGGACAGCCGTCCGTTTTCTGCCAAGGGCGCAGACGCTGCTTCGCCCTCCGGAACGATCTGTTCTAACTCTCCAAAAATTAAAGTACCGCCGTTTAGGTCAAACTGTACGGTGTAGCTTTTCTTGCAGCCGGACGCCAGCCCAAGGCAAAGCAGAAGCAGCAACAAAGCGGAAATAGTGCGTTTCATACGTCGTCTCCTTGTAAGTTCTACTAATGACCTTACAAGTATAGCCGAATATTTATTGAAATGCAATCGGCAAGATGCACATTTTAAACATAAATTTAAACATATTCAGCCAAGATCCGCCTCGCAGCTGTCCGCAAAGATCAAAGCCGTCTGTGGCGGCCTTTTATGCGGCGTTCTCCCTTTCGTACCAGTAGGTAACGATCTCCTCCACGGCAACGTGTCCCGAGCTGCCCGACAGGCCATAGGGGATGTAGACCACAATGGCGATCTCGGGCTTGTCACGGGGGGTGACGGCAATGAAGAAGCAGGTGTTTTCAATGTCGATGTTGCTGTCGGACGCGCCCGTCTGCGCGGTGCCCGTCTTGCCGATGATCTTATCCAGATACTTGGCGGTGAACTCGTCGGAGAACACGCTGGACGCGGTGCCGCCGTCCTCGGGGGAGACCACGCCCTGCATACCGTCCAAGATCGCCTGCCAGTACTCGTCGGGAGCGTCGATGCGATCCACAACGGTGGGCGTTTTCTCCTCATAGACGCTGCCGTCCGCGTTATAGAGGGCGTCCACCACGGTGGCCTGATAGACGGTGCCGCGGTTTGCAAGCGTGGACGCGTAACGCGCAAGCGAGATGGGGGTCAGCAGCATGACGCCCTGTCCTATGCCCGTCTGAATGGTATAGGTGGGCTTCCAGCGCAGCTCCTCCAGCCAAGTCGACAGGGTGACGATCCAGTCGGTGTGCAGCAGGGAAATGCCGATGGGGATGTTCAGCTCGTCGCGCAGGATGTTGCGGATCTCGGCGCCGTGCTCCTTGACCTCGCCCGTCTGGAGCTGCAGGATGCGGGAGGCGCAGCTGACCAGCTGCTCGTTGGTCGCGGTCACGCCCGCTTCCAAGATGATGCTTGTCAGATGGTTGTAGATCTGCCTGTAGATCAGCTGCGGGATGGAGCTGGACTGCTCGGAGAGCGACTTGGTGTAATCGTAGCGCGCCGCTTGTCCGCCGATGGAGACGCTAAGCTCGCCCGGCAGCTCCACGCCTGTCGTGCCCGAAAGCCCCAGCCGCCCCGCCCAGTAGACCAGTCGATCAACCCCCACGCGGTCCGCCACGGTGAAGAAGTAGTAGTTGCAGCTGACGGTGATGGCGCGGGAGAGGGTCAGGTTCGCGTGCCTTGCGGTGTTGCTCGTCCAGCAGGAGGGGGCGTTCTGCTCGACCTTGGTGGTGGGGTCGCTGACAAAGTAGTAGTAGGGGGAGTGGTCGGAGATGGTCTCCGTGGTGGTGATCTTCCCCTCCATCAGCCCCGCAAAGCCCGTGGCCATCTTGAACACCGAGCCGGGCATGTTGCGCGAAGCGATAGCGCGGTTCAGCGTGGGCGAGTTGCTGCCCTCGCCAAAGAGCAGGGCGTAGTCCTCGTCGCTGATGCCGTCGGTAAAAACGTTGGGATCGTAATTGGGATAGGACGCCATGGCAAGCACCTCGCCGCTGTTGACGTCCATCACCACGATGGCGCCCGAGTTGGCGGTGTGGATGCTCTCCAAGTCGTTGGTGAGCTTCAGATACTTCTGCGGGTTTGCTGCGATCTTCGCCTCCTGCTTTTGACGGGTGGCTTCGATGTTGTCGATGAGCGCCTGCTCGACGACCTTTTGCAGCTCGATATCCACGGTGAGCTGCACCGTCAGACCGTCCTCGGCGGCGGTAGCGCCCAGCACGTCGGCAATGGCGCCGTTGTTTTTCTTTTCGATCAGCGTCTGCCCCTGCCGCGAGGTCAGATGCGGGGTCAGGCAGGCCTCCATGGACTTTTCCACCCCCGCTACGCCGATGAGGTCGGAATAGGAGTAGCCCAGATCCAGCAGGCTGTTGGTCTCCTCATGGTCGGTGAAGGCGGCAAAATCGGAAAAGCTGTAGCCGATGCTCGTCATGTCGCCGGTCACCTGCTTGCCAAGGTAGCCGATCAGGTGGCAGGCGGTCGTGCCGCAGGGATAGACGCGGGTGCTGCTCTTTTCCGTGGTGACGCCCGTCAGCTCGTCGGCAAGCATGTCGATCTCCGCCACCACCGCCAGCGACACATCGTAGGCGATGACCACGCCCTCAAAGGCGCGGTAGCTGTTGAGGATGGCCTCCTGACGGATGGACATGATCTTTTTGGCCTGCTCAAAGGGCAGATCGTCGGGGATCTGCCAGCTTTCGCGCAGGATGAGGTAGGCCTCCTCCGCCGTCAGGTCGGGGTTTGAAAAATTGCAGGCGGTGACAAAGCGCTCCCTGCGCGCCGCCGCCGCGCTCTCAGAGTCGGTGCCCCAGTCGTATACATAGGTACCGTTCGGCTCCATGCGGATGTAGAAGCTGTCGATGACGCTGCCTCCCCCCGCCTCGATGATCTCCACCGTACGGAGGAGGGCGTTGGTATAGCGCGCACTGTCCACGGGGGTGCGGTTGTTGGGGTCGCGGTAGAACAGCACGTTGTAGGTCGTCTCGTCATACGCCAGCACTACGCCGTTGCGGTCCACGATGGAGCCGCGCCGTCCCGACTGGTACAGCGTCACCTCACTGGTCTGCTTGACGGCGGCCTGATACGCCTCCGTGTCGCTGATGGTCAGCTTCCAAAGGCCATAGCACAGCAGGACGGTCATGCCTACAAGCAGCACGGTCAGCAGGATGGCGCGGCTGTTCAGCCAACGTTTATCCTTTTTCATACGCGTCCTCCTTTCCGCGGCCAAGCTGTCCCTTCTTCAGGGGACGCATGAGGGCGTACAGCCCCAGTGCCAAGCCACCCGTGAGCAGGGAGCAGGGCAGGCTGTAGGTCAGGATCTTATACAGGAAGGGAAAGCGTGCGCCAAGCAGCACGCTTATCACCGCCAACAGAAGCTCACTAAGGAGCGTCAGCGCCGTAAAGAGCAAAAAAAGCACAAGGGGCTTAGGCTGCTGCTTTTTTTGAAACAGGGATAAAAGGATCACCAAAAGGAGCAGCAGCGCCGCGCTCAGTCCCCAGTAGGGATTGCAGACAAGGTCGATCACAAGACCCGCAGGCACGCTCAAAAGCAGCCCTTCACGGGGCGAAAACAGAGCCGTTGCCGCAAGCACCAGCGCCAAGGACACAAAGGGGCGTATGTCGGCGGGGGCTATGGCGGGCAGGATGGCGCAGTCCAGCGGCAGAGCTGCAAGCAGCAGAAGAATGAGCGTCAGCCACTTCTTCATTCGCCCGTTCCCTCGCTCACGCCCAGCACCACCATGACCTCCTCCAGATGCGCAAAATCCACCTCGCTGACCACGCAGGCGTCATAGGTCTCGCTGCCGCTGCTGACGGACAGCACCGTGCCGACCTTCAGTCCCTTGGGAAACAGACCGCCCAAGCCCGAGGTGACGATGGTGTCGCCCACCGAGAGCTGCGCATTTGCGGGAAGATAGTACAGCTGCAGCCCCACCATCGTGTCCCCCGACCAAATGCAGCCGCCGAGCATCCCCTCGTCGCGGCTGCTCTCGACTAAAACGCTCAGCCGCAGGTCGTCGTTTAGCAGCGTCTTGACCTTGCACCAGTTGGTGCCGACCTCCACGACGCGTCCCACCACGCCGCCGGGGGCAATGACGGCCATCTTCTCCGCAACGCCCTGCCGCAGCCCTACGTTCAGCGTCAGCGTGTCCACATAGGCGTTGGTGCTGCGCGCCACCACGGACGCGGTCAAAAACTGTACGTTGGGATCCTGCGCGCTGTAGTCCAGTATTTCGCTCAGGCGGGCATTCTCGCGGGCGGTCTCCTCGTAGAGCGCGGTGAGGCGCGCATACTCGTTGACCTGCGCCTTGAGATAGGCGTTCTCCTCCTCCAAGGCGGAGGGGGTGAACACGCGGGTGAAAAAGTCGCTCACGTTGTCGGTCAGCTCGGAAACATAGCGCTGCACAGGCAGAGCCGCCTGCGCAAACAGCGACTGGGCGCCCGCCTCGCTGCGCTCTCCCAGGGTAAAGGCCGTCAGGATCACCAAAAGGATCAGGGCGATCAAGGCGATCCACAGGGGTCGGTTTTTCCAGAGCTTCCGCATCCGTTCCTCCAAGCGACAATACTACATATATACTATACCATCCCGTGCGCGACCCTGCTGTGAACGATGTGTAACTTTTCCTCCGTCGCCTTGCGCCTTAAGGGGGAGAAAATTTGTGCGGCGGCAGACCCGCACCGACAGCAAGGTTTCGCGCAACAAAAAAGGGAGCCATTGTGGCTCCCTTGCGGGATATACCTTTGAAAGAGGCCTTACGGCTGCATTTCTTCGATGGGGAAGACGGTGATGATCTTAACCGTCCAGCGCAGGATGCAGGCCGCGTCCGCAGAGGTGACCTTCGGCACGCCGTCGACGTCGCCATTGATCAGACCCTGCTCGCTGAGCTCTTGCAGCTTGACTGCTGCCCCGACCCGTAAAAGCCCCCTGACGCCCACAAAAAAGGGAGCCATTGTGGCTCCCTTGCGGGATATACCTTTGAAAGAGGCCTTACGGCTGCATTTCTTCGATGGGGAAGACGGTGATGATCTTAACCGTCCAGCGCAGGATGCAGGCCGCGTCCGCAGAGGTGACCTTCGGCACGCCGTCGACGTCGCCGTTGATCAGACCCTGCTCACTGAGCTCTTGCAGCTTGACCGTGTAGCGCAGCACTGCAGCGGCGTCCGCCGAGGTGACCTCGCCGTTGCAGTCCGCATCGCCGTACAGCGGCTTAAGGGGCTCCGTGCGGGGCAGACCTTCAAGAACTGCCAGCGCATCGTCCACTTCGTTCTGCGTATGGGTCGGGTCGTTGAGAACCGCGACAGCGGCTGCTACGGCGTCGTTCCAAGCCTGCTGATCCTCAGCGGTCAGGGCGCTGAAGGCGTCGCTTGCCATGTACTCTGCGGCGTCAGCCAAGGCCGCCTCAAGATCCGCTGTATAGACATGCACCGTCACAGTGCCGTCCACGCCGCCGACCGAGTAGCCTTCTTCGTCGATGATGGCGTTATCCGCATCGCACAGACCCAGCTTGGTCTTGGTGAAGGTCACAGGCAGGATCGTGTCTTCTTCGATGTCCTTGGAGACCTCGAAGTAGAGCGACAAAACGGGGTTGCCCTCAAGAACGGGTTCGCCCGTGGCAGCAGCGGCCAGCATACCGCCTTCGATGGTGGCATTGATCTGCCATTCAAAGGCGCTCTCATAGCGGACATAGGTCAGGGCTTCCGTGTCGTAGGCAAGGCCAATGGACAGGGAGCTGATCTGAAAACCATTCAGACGTGACACATCGATGTCGTACTTGAGCAGATGGCTGCCGTCCTCTTCGGTGGTCATGTCCGCATAGACGATGGCGTTATCGGCAATGTAGAAGTAGTCCGGCGCCATGTTGATGTATCCCCTGAGGCTATAGCAGCCCCACAGCGTGTCCGGGATCAAAGGCTCAGTCTCCTGCGCAAGATCCACCAAAGTGACGCTGTCGGACTCAAAGAGCATGAAGGGATCGATCGGGGTGCTGTTCCCCTGCGGGATACCCGCATCGGCATTGGCAAAGTAGACGGTCAGCAGCGCGCCGTTGTAGTTTTGACCGTGTGCAAAGGCGCCGTTTACAAGGATGTGGCCGTCCGTTGCGGGATTGATGTTCAGCGGCTGCTCCTCGCCATAGGTATAAACGCCCATATCCTGCGAATTGGCCACATAGCGCAGCGCGTCATCATCGTACACAATGTCCGCCTTGAAGCTGCTCAGACCATACTGATCGAGCCCTTCGATGTAAACATTATACTTGTAGCAGCTGTCCACATAGGAAGCGCCCTCGGGAGCGTCGCCCATGTATTCCACTTCGATCAGCTTGCCGTCCGCATCCGTGTACAGGTCAACAAGAATGTCATACCCGTTCTCATCGTTGCCGTACAGGATAACATCCTCGTAATGACCGCAGACAATGTATCCGCTCATGGTGTTCACGCCATACGCAGACTCGTCCACGATCGCCTCGTCGGCGTCTACCATGCTCAGGTATTCGTTGCCGACAAACAGCTCGGTCACTTCGCCCCACTCGAGATCGTATTCAAAGTACAGGGTGAAGATGGTGCCCGCCTCGAACGTGGCGCCAACTCCCGTGGCGGCAGCCGCGCGGATGATGCCGGCTTCCTCAGTGTTGATCTGCCAAGGATTCTCCTCGCCCAAGGAGTAGACCCCCTGATCCTGCGAGTTGCACACATAGGTCAGCTTGTCCGCGTCATAGCTGATATCGATGTGACCGGAGCTGAACCGATAGCCTTCGGGCAGCAAGCAGTATACATCGATGGCCACACAGTCCTTGCCGTCGATCACCCTATTGCTGTCGTCGGTATAGGAGTATCCCACTCTATACCATGGTGATTCGATCCGCGCCATGGTAAGCGATGGGATCAAACAGAGAACCATCGCCAGGGAGAGAATAAGCGCTAAGGCTTTCTTCATAGGTATTATCCTCCTGCTTAAAAATATTGGTTTACCAAATGGAGCGCCTCGAACGAAACGTACGACAGAAAATTCTATGTCGTGTCGGTCGAAATTTCCAACGGACGCCTCCCACAGGCTCCGATAGTTACCGCCCCACCGTATACAGATATATTATGCGGCAAAAACGTATAAAAGTCAATCGCCTAATGCGCAAAGATTGGTTCCGAAACCAAATTTTTATTAACTTTTCTGTAAAAACTTACCACAAAAGGATCCCCCGCACAGTCCCGCCGCGCAAGAGGGTGGGAAAGCGCGGCGGAAGCTAACGCGTACGCTCGATCAGCTCCACCGCCAGGTCGAAGGCGCGCCCCTTGTAGGCCTCCACCATCATGCGGATGTCGTCGTCATTGAGGTCTCCCGCCATGCCCGTGGCATAGTTGGCGATGATGCCAATGGAGGCGTAGCGCATGCCCAGCTCGGCCGCCAGCGGCGCTTCGGGTACCAGCGTCATGCCCAGCACCTGCGCGCCCAGCATACGCATCATGCGCACCTCGCCCGCCGTCTCGAAGCGGGGGCCGTTGGTGCAGGCATAGGCTGCCCGCCCCGCGCAGGCGATGTGGTGTTTATCCATCAAATGCTCCAGCGCGTCGTTCATTTCGGCGTCAAAAACGTTTTCCATGCCCGCGTGCTTGACCACGCGATGCTCACGGCGAAAGCTGTTTTCCCGTCCGCTCGTAAAGTCGATGAAGTCGGAGATCAGGCAGTACTCCCCCAGCTTGATGGAGTAATCGCAGGTGCCCACGGAGGAGATGCTCACCACATGGGTCACGCCCATCAGATACAGCGCGTAGAGGTTGGCGCGGTAGTTCACATCGCGTGCGTCCTGCTTGTCCGTGAAGCCGCCGCGGGTGAGAAAGGCAAAGCACTTGCCGCTTTCCGTCTTGCACAGAGCGACGTCCACATCGCCGTAGGGCGTCTCGCAGTGCTGCATTTGATGCGGCAAACGAAGCTGTCCGTAGCTGCTGCCGCCGATGATCGCAAATTTCATATCGACCGCCTCCTTGCTTGATAAATACAGCATAGCATACTTCTGCAAATAAGTGTATACTGAAAAAAAACGCGGAGGCAATATATTATGCGAAACGATCACGATCTGGCATTTTTACTGCGATATGAGAACATTGCTTGGTACGAGGACGGCGTTGTGCGCATCTTGGATCGCCGCTGTTACCCCGCCAAGATAGAATTTGTGCTTTGCCGCACCCATCAAGAGGTGGCAAAGGCCATCCGCGACATGGTCACGCAGAGCTACGGTCCCTTCCAAGCCGCTTGTGCGGGCATGACCCTTGCCGCCCATGAATGCCGCGGTCAAAGCAAGGCGGCGCAGCTTAGCTGTCTTGCCGCCGCTGCGACCACCCTTGCCACGGCACGACCCACCACGGAAAAGAAGATGCGCCAGGTGACGGACGCCTGCGAGCGCGCAGCCGCCGAAGCCCTCGAAGCGGGTTTGGACGCGGCAGCGGCGCTGACGGCCTACACCCTTTCCTATTTGGAGGAGCGCTACGAACGCATTGCGCGCATCGGGCAGTACTTAGCGGATCGCGTGCCCGACGGGGGAACGATGATGACCATGTGCTACCCAGACTGCGACTTTGGCATGACCCTGCGCGCCCTTCGGGAGGCGGGCAAACGCGTCAAGCTGCTCTGCCCCGAGACGCGCCCCTACCTGCAGGGCGCAAGGCTCACCGCCTCGGTGGCCTATGACATGGGCTTCGACGTGACGGTCATCACCGACAACATGCCCGCTTGGGCGATGCACGAGCTGTCCGTGGATGTGTTCACCACCGCCGCGGACGTGATCTGTGTGGACGGCCACATCGTCAACAAGGTCGGCACCCTGCAGGTGGCGTTGGCGGCAAGGCAGTTTGGCGTGCCGTACTACTGCACCGGGAATCCCAACGCCGTGCATCCCACGGCAGACGGGATCCGCATCGAGCAGCGCGACCCCCAAGAGGTCCTGCACGCAATGGGCGTTCGCACCGCCAAGCAGGGGGTAAAGGGCTGGTATCCCGCCTTTGATATCACCCCGCCCACGCTGGTCACGGGCGTGGTCACGGATAAGGGGATCTTTGCGCCCGAGCGTCTGGCGGAGTACTTTCAGGCAGCGCTGTAGGGGCGGATACCATCCGCCCGCCGTGTCCGCGTGACCGCCTTTCCCCCTCATCCGCCCGCCGTGCCCGCCCGCCGTGTCCGCCCGCTGTGCGGGCGGAAATGCTGCGCCGCCGTTGGGGGCATGATGCGGCAAACTTCCGTCTGCCATGCTGCATTGCGCCTACTGCGCAACAGGATGTGAAGCGCGTCCTGCACGCAAGACGCGCTTAATGAATGTCGCTTTGCTCCGCAAAGCATCAAATGCTATCGTTTCATGGCAACTCTCTTTTTCAACCTCGTTTTTTCACTGTTCACGGCCCCCTGCCCCCTGCCCACTTCCCACTGACCACTGCACCTGCCCCCTGACCCCTGCCCCCACCCACCAATACTTAAAACTGTTCATACATTTTTTGAAAACGCTTGAAAATGCGTTCTATCTATAGTATATTCTATTTGAACAGACATTCACCGAGCGCAGACGCCCGACAGGCGGATCCGCTTCCCCTGCCGTCCGACAAGCCCTTTGCCGACAGAAAGAACAAAGAAGACGATCCACAGGAGGTACCCATGAAAAAACGCTTGTTCTGTCTCATTTTCCCTTGCGCTTCTGACGGCCGCGTTTGCAGCCGTGAGCGGAGCTGACAGCACGGTCTGCCGCGGCGACGTCAACCGCGACGGCAAGATCGGTTCGGACGACGCCGCACTGATCCTGCGTTACAGCGTCCGTCTCGAAACGTTTGACGCAGACCAGCTCCATCGCGGCGATGCGAACGGAGACGGCAGCCTGCCCGCCGCCGCCGATGCTGCGCTGATCCTGCGCTATACCGTCAAGCTGGCGACGATCCCGCCCTGTGAGCATGTCGTTACGCCCACTGCAAGTCCTGCCGCCACGGCAACGCCTACCCCCACGGCAACGGCAACGCCCACCCCCACGGCAACGGCCACAGCCGGCGCAAGCCATATCCAGCTTGCGGGGAACAGTCCCCTCGTCAGTCAGGCCATCTACCAAAGCGGCGTGCTGTTCGGCTACAGGTACTATTATATCGTCACCACCGATGCGGACGGAGCGGGGGACTACACCTTCACCTTCCCCACGAACCCCGCCAGCTCCTACTACAGTAAGTATCCCTCCGCAAGCTTCACAAGGACGCTGGAGGCGAGCAGTCAGTACCTGATGACCTTCACCTTCTATGCGGAGTCCCGCAGCAGTACAACGGCGCAGCGCACCCACACCATCACGGCTGTGGGCAGCGGCGGCAGCGCGTCCTACAGCTTTGTGGGCAATTCCGGCTACTGCTTTGTGGCGCTGCAGTCCGACAGCTACTTCACGCTGACCAAGAAGACCTCGTAGCGGCAAGCCCTGTTCCCTGCAAGTGACCCAAATATGCAAGCGCCCGCCGTGGGAATTTCTCCCGCGACAGGCGCTTTTTCGATACGGAAGGCAACAGAGGGAAGCTCTGCCGTTTAGTCGGCTTCGATCTGTCGCATAGAACGGACTTGCTGCGGCTAAGCCACGCTTGTTCAGCTGAACAGATCCGTGATCGCGGACAGGCTGACGCCCGTCAGCAGCAGGATGACGACCACGATGGCGGCAAGCGCGTACACGCAGAAGTAGGAGCGTGCAAAGTTGCGGCGGTTGATGTTGGCTTGGCTGCAGGAGAACACGATGAGCAGAATGAAGCCCACCAAGGGGATACTGAACAGCAGGCCGTAGCCAAAGTACGCCCACGCGCCCAACGGACGGTATTTTTCGGGCAGTTGAGAAATCTCGTTTTGTTGATCCATGAACTTGTCCCTCCCTAAAGAATGATCTATCTCTCGCCGCTATTTTTGTTTGGCGGCGTAGATGGCGCAAAGTCCCATCAGAACAGCCACGCAGGCGTCCATGCCCTCGGCGGTGGCGTGTTCATAGGGGCCGTGGCAGGCGAAGCTGCCCGTACCCAAATTGGGGCAGGGCAAGCCCTTGTAGGTGAGCTGCGCACCGTCGGTGCCGCCGCGAATGGGTTCGACCTTCGGCGTAAGCCCCGCGCTCTTGATGGCAGCCACGGCGTTGTCCACAAGGTGGAACACGGGGCGGATCAGCTCCGCCATGTTGCGATACTGCTCACGCAGGGTCAGTGTGACCGTGCCCGCGCCGTACTTGGCGTTCAAAAGCTTTGTAATATGCTCCATGCAGGCCTTGCGGCAGTCGAAGGCGGCGGCGCTGTGGTCGCGAACGATATAGTGCAGCTTGGCATGCTCCACCACGCCCTCCATCGTGCAAAGGTGGAAGAAGCCCTCGTAGCCCTCCGTGTCGCGGGGGGTATCGCCCTTGGGCAGCATGTCGTTGAACTCCATCGCCACCAGCTGCGCGTTTATCATGGTGTCCTTGGCACTGCCGGGATGCACGTTGAAGCCCTTGGTCTCCACCACCGCATCGCAGGCGTTGAAGTTTTCGTACACGATCTCGCCCTCTGCCTCGCCGTCCACGGTGTAGGCATAGTCCGCACCGAAGGCCGCAAGGTCGAACTTGGACGCGCCCATACCCACCTCCTCATCGGGGGTAAAGCCAATGGCGATGCGTCCGTGCGGCGCAGCGGAGCCTTGCAGCTGCTCCACGAGCGTCATGATCTCCGCCACGCCCGCCTTGTCGTCCGCACCCAAGATGGTGGTGCCGTCCGTGGTGATGAGCGTGCGTCCGACCAGCTCACGAAGGTTCGGAAAGTTCTTGGGATCCAGCACGCGGCCGCTCGTGCCCAGCTTGACGGCCTTTCCATCGTAGTTTTCGATGACCTGCGGCTTGACATTCTCGCCCGAAAAGTCGGGGATGGTGTCCATGTGGGCGATGAATCCCAGCGCGGGAGCCGCTTCGCAGCCCTTTGTTGCGGGCAGGGAGGCGTAGACGTAGCAGTGCTCGTCCACCCTTGCATCCTTGACCCCAAGCGCCTTCAGCTCCTCAACCAGCATGTTGGCAAGGTCGAACTGCCGACGGGTGGAGGGCAGGTCGGGCGCGTCCTCCGCCGAAGCGGTGTGAACGCGGACGTATTGCAGCAATCGTTCGTAGGCTCGCATAAAAATACCTCCTAATATAGCTTGCCGACCAGCCAATTGACAAGGCGGATGGGCAAGAGCTTATTTAAGACCATCAGCACCCGATAGCTTGCGCCGCCCGTGGTGAGGGGCTTTGGATGCTTCCTGACGGACAGGCGATACAGGATGTTCGCGATCACCGTGGGCGACAGACCGTTCTGCTCGTCGTGCTCCATGGTGGCGACGGACTTTGTAAGCGCCGTATAGACCTGCGCGCCCGCGGCGGACTTGCGCCTTGCGGCGGTAAAGCCCGTCTTGACGTCGCCCGGCAGGACGGCGGCAACGCGCACGCCGAAGGGGCGCAGCTCATTTGCCAAGGAGCAGCACAGGCTGTTGATCGCCGCCTTGGAGGCGGAATAGAAGGCCTGAAACGGGATGGCGATGCTGCCCGCCACCGAGCTGACAAAGAGGATGCAGCCCGCGCCCTGCTTGCGCATCGCGGGCAGAGCGGCGTGCAGCAGGTTCACAGCGCCAAAGAAGTTGACGTCGAACTGCCGCCGCGCCTCGACAGGCTCGGTGAATTCGACCGCGCCCGAAATGCCGAAGCCCGCGTTGCTGACAAGGACGTCGATGTGCCCCGCCTCGTCCAACACCTGCTTGATGGCGCGCTCCGCGTCCAAGCGCTCCGACACGTCGCAGGGTATGTGCGTCACGCGGCCGCTGTCGTAGGGACGGCGGCTCAGGCCGTAGACCCGATCCCCCGCCGCCAAAAAGCGTTCGGCAGCCGCAAGGCCGATGCCCCCCGATGCACCCGTTATGACGACGATACGCCCGCCTGCCTGCTTAGTCATTGCTCTTTACCAGCACGCGCTCGAACACGTCCAGCGCCTCGTCCAGCAGCGCCTCGGTGTGGGAGGCCATGTAGCTGGTACGCAGCAGACACTCGCCCGGCGCGGTGGCGGGCGGGAGGACGGGATTGACATATACACCCGCATCATAGACCTCCTTGGCCTTGCGCAGCGTGCGCATGGCGTCGTAGGTATAGATGGGGATGATGGGCGTTTCGCTCTCGCGTATGGCGATGCCGCGTGCCTTCAGCCCCGTGCGCATGTAGGCGGAAAGCTCCTTTAGGCGGACGGGAAGCTGCGGCTCCTCCTTGAGCACGCGCAGCGCCTCCAGGGCGGTGGCGCAGCAGGAGGGCGGAATGGACGCGCAGAAGATAAAGGGTCGGGACGCGTGGCGCACATAATCGACCACGCGCTCATCGGCGGCCATGTAGCCGCCCAAGCTTGCAAGGGACTTGGAGAAGGTGCCCATGAGGATGTCCACCTGCTCGGTCAGGCCAAAGTGCGAGGCGGTGCCGCGGCCGCCCTCGCCCAAGACGCCCAGTCCGTGCGCATCGTCCACCATGGTGCGGGCGTTATAGCGCTTGGCAAGCGCCACGATCTCGGGCAGCTTTGCAATGTCGCCGCCCATGGAGAACACGCCGTCCGTGACAATGAGCTTGCCCGCGTCCCAAGGCAGGGAAGCGAGCTTCTTTTCCAGATCCTCCATGTTGCTGTGGCGATAGCGCACCATCGTGGCGTAGCTGAGCTTGCAGCCGTCATAGATGCTGGCGTGGTTCTCGCGGTCGCACAGGATATAGTCGTCCTTGCCCGTGATGGCGGCGATGATGCCCAGATTGCTTTGAAAGCCCGTGGAGAAGGTCATGACGGCCTGCTTGCCCAAGAAGGCGGCAAGCTCCCGCTCCAGCGTCAGGTGCAGATCCAGCGTGCCGTTGAGAAAACGGGAGCCGGAGCAGCCCGTGCCGTACTTTTCCAGAGCGTGGACGCCCGCTTCGATGACGCGGGGTCGTATGGTCAGGCCCAGATAGTTGTTGGAGCCAAGCATGATGCGGCGTTTTCCCTCCATGGTGACCACCACGTCTTGGCGGGACTCCAGCTCGTGAAAGTAGGGATAGATCCCCGCGGCACGGCTCTCGTCCACGACGGCATTGTGACATTTGTCAAACAGATCCATAGGTACAGTTCCTCTTTCCGCGCTTTGCGCTCTTAGATAGGGACGGCTGTCCGCGCAAAGGCGACGGATCGCTCCCCCCTGTTTTCGGTCGTTACCGCCCGTGGCGCCGCAGGCCGAGGCCGCGACATTGGGCATAGCTACCTACGTTTTGCATTGTACCGTTTTTTGAAGTATTCGTCAATCGAAATGTAGGAAAGACGCCCTTTATCGCGGTCGGACGCCCAAAAAGAGGCTGTCGGATCGGCAGGGCGACCCGACAGCGCAGGTATGAGAGGGATGCGAATAAGGGGAGAACGGCTCAGCGCTGCACGCGGCCGCTGCCGTCGCCCGCCATGAGCTTTCCCACGTCGCTCACGGACACGCGGTTGAAGTCTCCTATGATGGAATGCTTCAGGCAGGATGCCGCCGTTGCAAAGGCCAGCGCCTTTTTTGCGTCCTTGTAGGCGTGCAGCCCGTAGATCAGTCCGCCTGCAAAGCTGTCGCCGCCGCCCACGCGATCCACGATGTCGCGAATCTCGTATCGCCGCGACAGATAGAAGTCGCTCCGATCGCACAGGCAGGCCTGCCAGCCGTTGACGTCGGCGGAGACGCTTTGCCGCAGGGTCACGGCGATCAGCTTCATGTTGGGAAACTGCTGCAGTACGGTGCGGGTCAGCTTTTCATACTTGCTCACATCCAAGTCGCCGCCGGAAACGCTCAGCTCCGCCGAGATACCCAGCGCCTTTTGGCAGTCCTCCTCGTTGGCGATGGCGATGTCCACATACTTGGCCAGCTCGCACATGACCGTGTGGGCTTCGATGCCGTACTTCCAAAGGTTCTTGCGATAGTTCAGGTCGCAGGACACCGTGACGCCGCGCCGCTTGGCCTCCTTGACCGCCGCCAAGGACAGCTCCATGGCCGTGCGGGAGATGGCGGGGGTGATGCCGGTGATGTGGAAGAAGTCCACGCCGTCAAACGCCTTGTTCCAGTCGATATCGCCGACCTTGGCGTTGGCGATGGCGGAGTAGGCGCGGTCATAGACGACCTTGCTTGGCAGTTGGTTGGCGCCCTGCTCTAAAAAGTACAGCCCCATGCGCCCCTCGCCGCGCAGGATCTTGTGCGTGTCCACACCCTGCCGCCGAAGCTCACAGATGCACGCATCTCCCAGCGCATTGTTGGGCAGCACGGTCAAAAACTCCGCCTCCATGCCGTAGTTGGCAAGGGACACGGCAACGTTTGCTTCGCCGCCGCCAAAGGTGGCCTCCAGCAGGGGCGTTTGAAAGAAGCGCTCCACGCTTGGGGGCTTCAGGCGCAGCATGATCTCGCCAAAGGTCAGCACCTTCATGCCCGCGCCTCCGTTTCCGCCTGCAGGCGCGCAGCCTTTGCTTCGGTACAAAGCGCCGTAATCTTCTGAAAGTTGTGCTCCCTGATGTCCTTCTTTGCGCACAGCCAGCTGCCGCCCACCGCAAACACAGAGGGCGCAGCCAAATACTCCGCAAGGTTTGCCGCGTTCACGCCGCCTGTCGGCAAAAAGCGCAGGTCGGGAAAGGGCGCCGCAAGCGCCTTGAGCGCGGCAAGTCCGCCATACACGTTGGCGGGGAAGAACTTGAGGATCCTAAGACCCAGCTTCCTTGCCTGCATCAGCTCCGTGGGGGTGACGCAGCCGGGGATCGCAGGCGTGCCCTGCTCCAAGCACCAACGCACCAGCTCCTCGTCAAGACCCGGCGACACGATGAAGCTCGCGCCTGCCGCCTTGGCAGCTTCCGCCTGCGCCTTCGTCAGCACCGTCCCTGCGCCCACGCACATGTTGGGAACGTTTTTTGCAACGGCACGGATCGACGCCTCCGCCGCAGCGGTGCGAAAGGTGATCTCCATCACGTCGATCCCGCCCGCAAGCAGCGCCTCGGCAGTGGGGACGGCGTCCCGTTCGTCCTCGATGACCACGACGGGTACGACGCCGCAGGCCTTCATTTTTTCATAGACATCCATATTCATTCGCCTCCAAGTATCACTTGCCGTCCCGCAGCGCCAGCTGCACGTTGCCCGTCAGGGAGCAGTCGTCACAGCGCACGAGCTGCAGGGGCGCAAACAACTTTTTCTTCATCTGTATAATGCTGTCGTTGGCAAGTCCGCCCGTAATGGCGAGCCTGCCCGTCAGCGGCACGTTCTCCTCCACCAGAGCAAGGGTGGTCTTGATATGCTCGTTCATCCCCAACAGGAGCGAGTAGAGCATGTCCTCCCTTGTCGAGCCGAGGGTCAGCCCACCAAAGCCGCCTCTGCGCTTGCGCAGGCTCTGCCGATCGCCCATTAGGAAGGGCAGGCAGTTGACCGCCGTCCCCTTTGCGTGCGACTTGACCACCTCGTTGAGATAGTCGCCGTAGAAGGCGGCCTCGTCCATCTCGCGGCAAAACTGCTTTTGGAACCAGTCCAGTGCAAAGCCGCCCACCATCGTGGAGTAGCACTGCCATTGTCCGTCGATGGCGGCCTTGCGCAGGTAGTACTTGTCGTTGGCCACGGGCTTGTCCGTGATGACCGAGATCATCTCGCTGCTGCCGCACACGTTCAGGGCGCTGCCCGCTGTCACGCAGCCCGCGCCTACGAGGGACGCCGCCACATCGTTGGTGCCGAAGGCCACGGGGGTCCCTTCGATAAGACCCGATTCCAGCGCAAAGCGAGCGCTCAGGCCGCGCTTTGTGCCGATGGGCAGAAGCGCGGGCAGGATGTCGCGGTCAATGGAAAAGGCGTCCAAGATCTTCCGCGACCAGCCGCCGTCCGTCAGCGTTTCATACAGGCCCGACATGGACGCGTTCACGGGATCCATGGCGGTCACACCCGTCATCTGGCGATACAGCCAAGTCGGCAGATGCCCGTAGGTCTTGACGCGGCGCATCAGGTCGGGGCGGTTGTTGTACATCCACAGCAGGGTCGTCATCGAAGCGCCACCGTTGAACGGAAACAGCCCCGTGATCTGCTGAAACGCCTTGGCGCCGAAGCGCTTGACGACCTCGGCGCTCTCCTTGGCGGCGCGCCTGTCCAGATGCGTGATGACGGGCTGCAGCAGCTCGCCGCTCCCGTCCATGTACACCCCCGAGGGGGAGAAGGTGCAAAAGCAGATCAGCTCGATGTCGCGCTTGTCCGTTTCCAAGGCATGAATGCCCGAAAACAGCGCCTGCATGAGGACGTCCCCGCCGATCTCGACCTTGTTGCCGTCGAACAGCCGATAGGCGTAGGGAACGCGAGCCGTCCGCTCGATGCGTCCCTCCCAATCGACAAGCGCCAGCTTCAGCGAGGAGGTGCCAAAATCTAAGGATAGAATGCTCATTGCCTTACCGCCTTTCCGCAGCCGTGGGAGAGGAGCGCCTCGCGGATAAGCTCCCGTTCCGCCGTGGTGCAGTCCCGCAGCGGCGAACGCACGCTGCCGCCGCGATAGCCCATCAGGTCGCAGGCCGCCTTGATGCCCGCCACGCCGCAGCGCCCGGAGACGAGGCGGTTGAGGCGGATCAGCTCGGCGGAGAGCGTCTCCGCTTCTGCCGTCTTGCCCGCGTCCCACAGCTCGACCAGCGCGGCGGTCTCATCGGGCAGGTAGTTGCTCATGGACAGCACACCGCCGCGGCTGCCCTTTTTGAGCAGGGACAGCACGCTGTTGACGCTGCCCGAAATGACGCTGAAGTCCTCGCTTTGCAGGTCTGCATACTCGATGGCGCGGGAGGAGGATTCCTTGATGCCCGCAATGTTCGCATGGCGCGACAGCACGCGCACCGCCTCGGGGGAAGCGGCTACGGATGCTGCGTATTTGGGACAGTTGTAAATGAAGATCGGCGCGGGAGACGCGTCCGCAATGTCCGTGTAGAAACGGATGAGGGCGTCGTCGTCCATCGCGGAGGCAAAAAAGCTCGGCGTCAGCACGGAAAAGCAGTCCGCACCGTAGGAAGCCGCATCGCGCAGGAAGGAGACGGCGGCGTAGGCGGACTGCTTGGACGCGCCGACCATCAGCAGCTTGTCGGCGCCAAGCGCGGCGCGGGTGATGCGCACCACCTCCAGCTGCTCGTCGTCGGTCAAAAACGCGGCCTCGCCGTTGCTGCCAAGGATGAACAGCCCCGCAAGGCGGGTCTCGGTGAGCTTGGAAACGTTCCGATGGAGCGCCTCGCGATCCAACGCGCCTTCCTTGGTGAAGGGCGTGATCATGGGCGCAAGGATGCCTTTAGTAAATTTCATGGGATCCTCCGAAAGGATGGGTCTGCCCCTGCCGCCGCGGCAGTTCGAGGAAGGAGAAACCATACTATGCAGCGGCAGGGGCGGTGGGAGCGCTCAGGCGTGGGTGTCGATGAGGATCTTGCCGCGGTTCTTGCCGTGCGCCTGCATGTCGATGCCCTCGGCAAGCTTTTCAAGCGGCAGGACGCAGTCGATCAGCTTGCTAAGGTCAAAGCGCTTGCTGCGATAGAAGGCGCAGACCATCTCCAAGCTGCGGCGGAAGTGATCCTTGGTATAGACGCGGGTACCGTAAATGGTGATCTCCTTAAGGATGAGCTTAGGCGTCTCGTAGCTGACGGGAACGGTCGGGATGCCGATGAGCACCGCGCTCCCGCTGATGCGGCAGGCGGAGCAGAGCAGCGCCGCACCCGCTGCGGAGCCGGAGGCCTCCACCACGCGGTCGAAGCCGACGCCCTTGGTGCGGCGGTCGATCTCTTGGCGGATGTCGCATTCGGCAGGGTTGATGACGTCCAGTCCCAAGCTTTGGATGAGCGCCACACGCTCGGGGTTCGGCTCCGAGATGACGGGCTTTGCGCCAAAGTAGACGGCGCACATGGCGGCAAGGATGCCGATGGGGCCGCCGCCGATGACAAGCACGCTGTCTCCCGCCGTGACGCCTGCGCGCACAAGGGCATGGAAGCCCACGGCAAACGGCTCGGTGAGGATGGCGACCTTGTCGGGAATGTCATCGGGTACGCGGAACAGCACGTCCGTGTCGGAGCTGACATACTCCGCAAAGCCGCCGTCGGAGTGCAGCCCCTTGATGCCCAGATGCGCGCACACATGGAAGTTTCCCGCCTGACAGGCGGCGCACACGCCGCAGTGGGACAGGGGATGGATGACGACGCGGTCGCCTATCGCAAACTCCTCCGAGGGGGAACCTAATTTTTCAATGCGTCCAAGGATCTCGTGGCACATGATGCGCGGGACGGTGGCGGTGGGATGCTTGTGACGGGAAACGGTGACGTCGCTGCCGCAGATGCCGGCATAGACGGTCTTGATAAGCGCTTGGTTTTCTCCGATGGCGGGAATGGGAACGTCCTTGATCTCCAGCTTTTCCCAATCGGTAAGGACACAGGCTCGCATGATGGATAACACCTCCGATACTACATTTCAAGAAAAAAGACAGGCACAGGCGGCAGGGAAGCCGCTCGTGCCTGCCGAGGGAAGGATACCGCTTAGGTACGCTTTACTTTACAAAGGAGGACTTGCGGGGGTACTCGGCTGTGATGGGCAGCACGTGCGCGGCCTTGGAGTCCTGATAGGGGTGCTTCAAAAGCTCCTCCATGTCGATATCAACGCCCAGACCAGGCGCAGAGGGTACCTCTGCAAAGCCGTGATCAATCTTGATGGGACAGCGGTCGATCAGATCGCAGCCCGGCTTGATGTTGATGAACAGCTCCGCAATGTTGAAGTTGGGCGCCATTGCGGAAACATGCAGCGTGGCGGCAAGGCCCACGATGGAGCTGTTGTAGTTGTGCGGCGAGAAGCAGACGTTGTACGGCTCCGCCATGGATGCCATCTCAAGCATGCCCAAGATGCCGCTGCATACGCAGGTGTCGGGGTTGATGACGTCCGCAGCCTTGGTCTCAAGGATGTTCTTGATCTCGGCCTTGGTGTAGCAGGTCTCGCCTGTCACCACGCGCATGGTCGGCATGGAAGCCTTGGCCGTGCGAACCAGATCCAAATTGTCGGACAGGCAGGGCTCCTCGAACACGAAGGGGCGATACTCCTCCACGCGCTTGGCAAAGCTGATGGCATGGTAGGGGGACAGGCGGCGATGGCACTCGATCATCAGATCCATGTCGGGGCCCAGAGCCTCACGCATGGCCTTGACGTTTTCGACAGCGCCGTCCTCCTCGTCCTTTGTGATGTAGTAGCGCCACGGGGAGTAGAAGGGATCCCACTTGAGCGCGGTAAAGCCCATCTCCTTCACCTTGAGGGCACGCTTGACGGTCTCCTCGGTGTTGGCTGCGCCAAACCACCAGCCGTTGGCGTACAGGCGCACCTTGTCGCGATACTTGCCGCCAAGCAGATTGTACACGGGCTGACCGCAGATCTTGCCCACGATGTCCCAAAGCGCGATCTCGATGGCGCTCCAAGCGGAGAAGAAGTCCACCGCGCTGCGGCGGATCTGGAAATCGTCGAAGGTCGCCGTGCCCAGATGCTTGATCTCAAAAACGCTCTCGCCAAGGATGGTGGGCGTGATGGCCTCGATGTAGGTCTGAACGACCTTTTCCTTGCCCTTGCCCACATAGGCCTCGCCCCAGCCGTACACGCCGTCCGTGGTCTCTACGCGGCAAAACAGCAGGTTCTTCGCGGTACCCGGATAGTATAAGAAAGTTTCTATCTTTGCAATTTTCATGGATGATCCCCTGTTCCTTTCTAAAAATGTCTTTGCGCTCTTGCAGGCATCGACCCTTCGACCCCGACCGCCTCGCATTTTCGTTTGAAAGGCTCCACCCCTTCCGCGAAAAACGCTCTCAGCCGCGTCTACTAAATCGATTACCTGACTGACGTGCTTATCTTAACATTGCCCTTATGGTCTTGTCAATCGATAAATAAAAAATATTTTACATAAAAACACGTTCAAAAAGTGTGCCTTTTTGTCGATTTTCGTAAGATATCCCGTGCGGCGGGGCTTTTCCAAACGCTTTTTTGGTGCGTTCGGCTGCATGACGGGGGCATACCGCTGTATGAAGGGGGCTGTTTTACGCAAAGGGCAATGAAGTGTTCTTCCATTTTTTCCCGGATCAAGCGAATTCGTTATTGACAATTCGTTTAAAAAATGGTTTCATACTACATAGAAGGTATATTTTTCAGCCCATTTTCTGTCGATGAAGGAGCTTTGCCATGAATACAGGTAAACGATACACTATCTCAGATATCGCTCGCGAGGTAGGCGTATCCACCGCCACCATATCCCGCTATCTGAACGGGCATTACGAGTATATGTCCACGGAAACGCGGGAGCGCATCAAAAAGACCATCGCAGAGCGCAACTATCATCCCAGCCTTGTCGCCAAGGGGCTCAAGGTCAACAAGGGCTATCTGTTCGGCGTGGTCATGGCGCACATCAACACGACCATGGCGTCCACCGTCATCCGCGGCATCTGTCAAGCCTGCTCCGACACGCAGTACAGTCCGCTCTTTTTGTCCATCGAGGACGATGCGCGCCGCGAGAACGCCTGCATCCAGCGCCTGCTGGATCACCGTGTCGAGGGGATCATCACCATGACGGGCTGCAATTACGACTACTATAAAAAGCTGAACGCCTCAGGCATTGCCGTGGTGGCGTGTGACCGCATGGAGGCGGGCGTGGAGCTGGACAGCGTGACCGTGGATCACGAGGGCACCATCACAAACGCGCTCAAGCGCTTGTACGATGGCGGCTATCGGGAGTTTTCCCTCATCACCAGCGACGTGTACCGCATGCCGCAGAGCACCATCATCAAGCGTGAAAACGCCTTTGCCGCCTTCTGCGAGGCGCACGGCATACAGGCGGGGGTCTATCGCATCGACCCCGAAAACACCGAGGCGGGCATCCGCCGCGTACTCATCGAGCTGCGAAGCCTGTACATGGACAAGAAGGGCGCGGTGTTCGTCACCAACTCGCCCCTGCTGTTCCGCGTGGATCGGGCGTTTTCCGACCTTGGCATCCGCTATCCCGACGAGATGGGGCTGTGGGGCTACGACCTGCCCTCCGACGACTACCATACCTCGCAGCGCCTGACGGTCATCGAGCAGCCGCTCATGGACATGGCCAAGCAGACCTTCGAGCTGCTGATAAACCGCATTGAAGGCTCGCCGCTGCCCTTCCCGCAGACCATCGTTCTGCCGGGGCGCTTTGTGGAGCGCAGTTCCCTGTCGCTCAAGTAAGGAAGCAGGCGCAAAGGGATCTTCGCCCATTTAAAACGCAGTCCGCGGTCGCAACAGCATCCTGTCCTGCACGGAACAGGTATATCGTGCCAACACAAACAGTAAATCGAAGCAGAGATCGTCTTTACTGCATATCCGCCTATGCGGGTGATCGTACAAACACAACGGTAAGGTGCAACGGTAAGTCGAAGCAGAAAGTATTTTTACAGCTGTGCGGCAAGGGGGCGCGGTTTTAAGTGCGCTCTACAGCATCCACACAGGCACGATCAAATTTTCCCGATCGATGGCGCTGAGCGTATCCGCCATGCAGAGCACCGCGCCGACGCCGCGCTGCAGCGGGGACTTGTCGATCACATCGAAGGTGCGCACGAGACGCTTGTCCGGCGTGGCGGTCTTTTTGATCTCCAGCGGGCAGAGCTTGCCGTCGCCCTCCAAAATGACGTCGATCTCCTTGGCGTCACGGTCGCGGTAGTAGTGGAGATAGGGTTCGCGCCCAACGTTTTGATAGCTTTTCATAATCTCGGATACCGTGAAATTCTCCAACAGCGCGCCGTTCATCGCGCCGCTTTCCGCAACCTCGGGGGAAGACCAGCGCGTCAGATAGCAGACAAGACCGGTGTCGTAAAAATACAGCTTCGGCGTTTTGATGGTGCGCTTGAGCACATTGTTGGAATACGGATGCAGCAGAAACACGATGCCCAGCGTCTCCAATAGGTTGATCCAGCTCTTGCAAGTCGTTTGATCGATGTCGGCGTCATCGGCAATGGACTTGCAGTTGACAAGCTGTGAAGCCCGCGCCGCCACAGCTGTGATGAAGCGGAGGAATTTCAGCGCGTCCACCGTGCCGGAGAGGTCGCGCACGTCCCGTTCCACATAGGTGGACAGGTAGGAGGAATAGAAAATATCCCGTTCGGAAAGATTGCCGCTGATAAGCCCCGGCATACAGCCGTTCCATAAGCGTTGATACAGCTTCGGCGTGGACACGGGCTGTATTTTCTTGCTTTGCTCCGCCAGCGTATCAAGATCGGTGGTGAACGGCAGGGGCTCTGCGCCGATGATCTCCCGCTGAGAAAGCGGCGACATATGCAGCAGCGCCACGCGTCCCGCCAGCGATTCCTGCACGCCCTGCATCAGACGGAAAATTTGTGAGCCTGTGAGCCAAAAATCACCGGGGGTATGGTGCGCATCCACATGGATCTTGATATAGGTGAACAGCTCGGGTGCATACTGCACCTCGTCGATCAGGATCGGCGGCTTGTGCAGCTGCAAAAAAAGCTTAGGGTCGGTCTTTGCCAGTTCGCGCATATTCAGATCGTCAAGGGATACATACGCGCGTCCCGCGCCCTCCTGTGCCGCAAGCATCTTGAGCATGGTCGTTTTACCCGCCTGCCGCGGCCCGGTCAGCAGGATTACTGACCAACTTTTGCTTAAAGACAGGACCACTTCTTCCATATGTCGCTTGATGTAGGTCATATAGCATTCTCCGTTTCTTGCGTTGCGCGATCTTTACACAAGCATAGTATAACCAAGAAAAGTAAGTTCGTCAATGGAATTTGCGGCAATTTCATGACAGCATCAAATATCTGCCGAAATATTGTCCCACTCGCCTTGCATACCTGCGTCCAATGTCGGCAGCACGGCGTCCCAATAGGATTGGGCGATCCTGCCCGTCACGGCGCAGCTTTTCTGCGGCGACCCCGCCAAGAAAAAGCCGCCGTTATTGTTTGCGGCGGCGCATAAATAAGGAGGCGGCATAAATAAAGCGCGGGAGCAGGCGGCGCGTCAAAAGCGGAAGGTATATCCATAACAAGATCTTGCAAGAAAATTCATTTGCACGCTTGACAAGCGGGGGGAGGGTCGATATAATGAAGAAAATAGTAATCGATTAACGCAATCCTTTGCGGAAATGTTTATCGATTGATATGAAAACGGGGGCAAAAAGCATATGTTCAGAATGCAGGGCGTTATCCCGCCGATGATCACGCCGTTTCACGAGAACGGCGAGGTCGATCATGAAGCGCTCAAGGAGCTTGTCAACTTCCTGTGCGAACGCGTGGACGGCCTGTTTGCCGTAGGCTCCTACGGCGGCGGCACCTTGATGGAGGAAGGCGAGCGGATGCAGCTTGCCGAGGAGATCCTGCGCCTTGTGAACGGACGCATCCCCGTCATCATCCATGTGGGCACCACCAACACCCTAAGCTCCGCAAGGCTTGCGCGGCACGCGGCGGAGCAGGGCGCGGCGGCCGTTTCCGCCGTCGGCCCCTACTACTATAAGCACAATGACGATGAGATCTGCGCCTTCTATGAGGGCATCAAGAAGGCGACGGCGGGTCTTGCGCCCCTGTACGTCTACAACAACCCCCGCTTTCAGGGCTATCCCATGTCGCTTGCGCTCATGCGGCGGCTCAAGGAGCAGGTGGGCGTGGACGGCGTGAAGGACGCGACCTTCGACATCATCGAACATGCAAATTATCTGCGCACCCTCAAGGACGAGCGCTTTGATGTGGCGCTCGGCACGGAGGCCATGTGGCTGTCCGCCTGCGTACTGGGCTGCGAGGCGTTCATCCCGGGGCTGGGCAACGCCTTTCCCGAGCTTTGCCAAAAGATGTATCGCGAGGGCAGGGCAGGGGACTATGAAGCCTGCCGCAAGACGCAGTTTTGCGTCAACGAGCTGCGCGACATCATGTACTGCGCCCGCTCCACGCAGGTCGCGGTCTATGCCATGCTGGAGCTGCGCGGGATCATCCGTTCCACGCCGCGCTCCCCCTTCTCCGCCGCCACGGCGGAGGAAAAGGCGCGCATGGGCGAACGGCTGCGCGAGCTTGGCGTATTGTAGGATCGTCTGAATCGTCGTCTGCGGCGCTCCACCCGCTGCGGCTTGGCGTTTGGAAAACATAACGGAGGCACAAATACGTTGGAAAAGAAGTATGACTATAAGGAATTGGCCAAGGAGCTGTATTCCGGCCTGATCTGCGACTGTCTGGACTATTTCGGCTATCGCAATCAAAGCTTGGGACGGGAGTTTGCACCCATCATACCCGAACTGAACCTGATGGGCAAGGCCTACACAGTGACCGCTCAGCAGGTCTACGAGATCCCCAAGGACGCGCTGGTCAACCAGTGCCGCTCCATTGAGGATGTGAGCGAGGACGACGTGTATATTCTTGCGATGCTGGGCGAGTACTGCTGCGGTATCTGGGGCGAGATCATGTCCACAGGCGTTCGCGTCAAGGGCGGCTTGGGCGCGATCATCGACGGCATGGTGCGCGACACGAAGATGGTGCAGCAGATGCAGTTCCCCGTATTTGCCAAGGGACATCTGCCGACCACCTCGAAGGGTCGTGCGGAGATCATCGCATGGCAGACCCCCGTTATCATCGACGGCGTGAAGATCCGGCCCGGCGACATCGTGTTTGCCGATGTGGACGGCGTCGTGTTCATCCCCAAGGAGGCGGAGGAAAAGGTCTTGGATCGGGCGCTGAAGATCCTTGCAAGTGAAAACGTTGTGCGCGACCGCATTTTGGCGGGCGAGTCCATCGTCAAGACCTATTTGGAGATCGGCGCCATCTAAAAAAGTTGACAGAAAGGCAAAAGGCAGTATCATGGAATACATCATTCGGAATTACACCAAGGCAAAGAAGGAGACCGTGGAGGGGTTCAAGGAATACTCCGCGGCAACGGCGCATGAGGCCATGGGCCGCAAGGGCTACATCGATCCTTCCATCAAGCAGTTCTATCCCGGCATGAAGGTCTGCGGCGTGGCCGTGACCTGCGAGTGCAAGGAGATGGACAACATCACCCTTCATGCCGCCATGCAGGTGGCGGGCGAGGGCGACGTGATCGTCTGCACCATGGGCAACTACCCCGAGCAGGGTCCCTTTGGCGACTGCATGGCGACCTGCGCCAAGGCAAGAGGCATTTGCGGGCTGGTCATTGACAGCGGCGTTCGCGATGGCGAGACCATCCGCGACATCGGCTTCCCCGTCTTCTGCAAGGGGCACTGCGTCAACGGCACCGTCAAGGAGGAGTTCGGCACGGTCAACCATCCCATCGCCTTTGGCGGACAGATCGTCAACCCCGGCGACGTCATCATCGGCGACGACGACGGCGTGGTGGTCGTTCCCAAGGAGATCGCAGACGAGGTGCTGAAGATCTGCAAGGACCGTGAGGACCATGAGACGGAGGTACGCGAAGCCTTCACAAACGGCGTGACCTCTTGGGAGATGTCCAAGTTCAGCGAGAAGCTGAAGAAAAAGGGCATCGACGTAGGCATCTGACGAACTTTTTATAAGCGAAAAAGGAGACAGTTTACCATGAAAAAGAAGATAGCATTCATTGGTTTGGGCGATGTGGGCAGCCGCTATTCCTCCGGTATCAGCGACAACGGCGCGGATGTAAAGGGCTTTGACCTGCGCTTTGGACAGCCCGTCTTCAAGGAGTACGAGGAGCGCATCACGGAGCACGGCGTTGCCATGGCGAAGGATCAAAGGGACGTCATCGAAGGTTCGGACATCATCCTTGTTCCCACCTCCTGCGCCGAGACCGTCAACTGCGCCAAGATGTACGCGCCCTACCTCAAGGCGGGGCAGATCTATGTGGACTACAACTCGTCCGTTCCCCCCGTCAAGAAGGCGGCGCAGGCGATCATCGAGGCGACAGGCGCCGACTTTGTGGACGCCGTGACCATGCAGTCCCCCTTGCAGTATTGGCACAAGAACCCCTGCTTCATGTCGGGCAAGCGTGCCAAGGAGGTCGTGGACTACCTCAACGGCTTTGACATGCGTCTTGGCTATGTGGGCGATCAGGTTGGGCAGGCCTCCGCACTGAAGGTGCTGCGCAGCATCTTCACCAAGGGCTTGGAAGCCATCCTCATCGAGTGCCTTGCCTCCGCAAAGGCCTACGGCGTGATGGACGAGGTGTTCGCCTCCATCTGCGACATGATGGACGGCACGCCCTCCGTTGACCAGCTGGCCATGATGGTGCGCACCGACGTCCTCCATGCCAAGCGCAGGGGCGAGGAGATCGGCGCCATCTCGGATATGCTCAAGGAAGCGGGCATGAGCAACATCATGTCCGAGGCCTCCACAAAGAAGCTGGCTTGGTCTGCCGAAAGCGACATCAAGGCGTACTTTGACAACAAGACGCCTGAGGATCTGAAGGACTGCGTCGACGCGTTCATGAGACTGAGCCGCGGCGAAAAGCTGACCAAGTAATTAAAGAACATTCCCTATTGAAAGACGAGGTGAAATAGGTATGAGTGCCGGTTACAGGATCTATACCAAGATCGTCAGACCCGATCCCAAGCTCGTGGAGCGCTTTAAGGACAAGCCCGTCGCCAACATCGACGATGTTCTGGGCGGGACCGCCTGCGTCAACTCCGCGATACACGCCTTCAACGATTCCTCCCTCATCGGGACGGCCTTCACGGTCAAGGCCCCCGTGGGCGAGGGGATGCTGTTCCATCTGGCGTTGGATATGGCCAAGGAAGGCGACGTCATCGTCGTTGACGCCAACGGCTGCACCGAACGCGGACTTTGCGGCGAGGGCATGATGCTTCTGGCGCGCAAGCGCGGCATCAAGGGCTTCGTAGTGGACGGTGCCATCCGCGACAGCGGCGCGGCAAGAAGCTATACGGACTTTCCCGTCTACGGCAGATCCGTCCAGTCCAACGCCTATAAGGCGGCAAATTCGGGCGGCATCAACATCCCCGTGTCCATCGGCGGCGTAGTGGTCTTCCCCGGCGACATCATCCGCGGGGATGAGGACGGCATCGTCGTCATCCGTCCCAAGGACGCGGCGGAGATCGCCGACAAGGTGGACGCGTTCGCCCTCAAGGATCTGGAAAAGATGCGCCGTACCTTAGATGGTACGCTGGATCGCAGCTGGGTCGCGGAATTCTTTAAGGACAAGAATTTCGAGTTCATCGACAAGGCTTGGGACGAGGAGTAAAGCTATGATCAAACATCTTGTCATGTGGAAGCTCAAGGACGAAGTCAAGCCCACAAAGGAAGCGCTGGACGCCGTAATCGCGGAGCAGACGAAACGCTTTCGTGCCATGCAGGCACGCATCCCCGAGATCGAGGCGCTCACCGTCTATCCCGCCATCAAGCAGGGCAAGGACTTTTACGACTTTGTGGTCGTCATGGACTTTGCCGATCGGGACGCTTTGGAGCGCATGCAGCGCTCCGACGCGCATCACGACCCTTCCGACCGCGAGTTCGTGGCACGCATCCGCGAATGCAAGGCGGTCGTAGACTACGAGATCTGACTTGGAGGAGCCTATGCAGCGCGTAACAGACATCATCAAGGGCGTATACACCCTTGCCTTCGTTCCCTTTACGGACAGCGGCGATGTGGACTATCCACAGTTCGAAAAGCTGGTCGAATACCTTGCGAACCGTTCTGGCGCGCAGGGCGTGGGACTTTGGGCGATCGTCAGCGAATACTACAAGTTAGAGGACTGCGAGCAGGACAAACTGACGGACATCTTCCTCTCCGTCGTGAAGGACAGCCCCGCGCACAGTCTGACCTCCGTCACGCATCACAGCACGGAGGTAGCGGTTCGCCGCGCCAAGCGCTTTGAGAAGGCGGGAGCAGATTCGCTGATGCTCCTGCCTCCCTCCTTCCTCAACCCCGCCGCCTCGGAGGTGCGCCATCACATGATGAGCGTGCTGGAGGCGGTGGACATCCCCGTGCTGCTGCAATACGCGCCGCAGGTGACGGGCTACCGCATCGAAAACGACGAGCTGATCGCCATGGCAAAAACGCACGCGAATACCGCGTTCAAGATCGAATACAAGCCGCCCAAGCCCTTTCTTTCTACCCTCCTGCAGCAGGAAAGCTCGCTTTGCATTCTTGGCGGCTATGCCGGTATGGACATCTTGGATCAGTATGCCATCGGCGTGCGCGGCGTCATGCCGGGCTGCTCCTTTACGGAGCTGTATGTCGCCGAGTACGAAGCCTTTCAAGCGGGCGAACGCGACAAGGCGGAAAAGATCCATGCCATCTACGAGAAATATCTTCCCGTGTGGATGGCGACGCCTGAGGTGCTGGTCAACGTCGAAAAGGAGATCCTGCGCCGCAGGGGCATCCTCAAGAGCAGCACAACGCGGCGGCCGCGCTACTTCCTTACGGAACGCGACAAGCGGGACATCGACACTTTCCTGGCAGAAGCAAACGAGTACCTGTTCTGACGCACGCGGCACAGCAGAAAAGCCTACTCATCGAGCATTCCTTCCCTTCTCTTGCTCGGCAAAGGACGCGGGGTCGATCCAAATGGATCGATCCCGCGTCTGACTTTGCGCTAAAACTTTTCTTTTTATGGGTCTGCCGCTTTGGGATTTTCCTACCTCTTAACAAGGAAAAACGGGACAGAAAAAACCGCCGAACTGCTCGGCGGTTCTTTAGCTTCCGTGCGGTGCTCTCAGCGTGTCCAAGGGACGATGCGCTGCGTCAGGCTTCCGATGCCGTCGATCTGACAGCAGACCCTGTCCCCCGCCTTCAAGAATTTCGGCGGCGTAAAGCCCATGCCCACGCCTGCGGGCGTACCCATGGCAAGGATGGTGCCGGGCAGCAGCGTCATGCCCGCCGACAGGTCGGCGATGGTTTCCGCCACGTCAAAGATCATCAGATCCGTGTTGCTGTCCTGCCGCAGCTCGCCGTTGACAAAGCTGCGAACATTGCGTGAAGGCGGGACGGGAAACTCGTCCGCCGTGACGATGCAGGGACCCATGGGCGTAAAGCCGTCCAAGCTCTTGCCGAGGTACCATTGCTTGTGCCGCGTTTGCAGATTTCTTGCGGACACGTCGTTGATGACGGTGTAGCCAAACACATACTTATAGGCGTCCTCCCTGCGAACGCCCTTTGCGGTCTTGCCGATGACAACGCCCAGCTCCGCCTCATAGTCCAGGCTGTCCACCAGCCCCGCATAGTCGGGCAGGTCGCTTGTGGGCGCGGCGGCTCTGTTGACGCGTTTGGAAAAATAGATGGGCCAAACGCGCTCACCGCCAAAGGCATCCTCCTTGTACTTGCCCGCCTCCGCCGCGTGCGCACGATAGTTCATGCCCAAGCAGATCACGTCCTGACGGGGGTACTCGATGGGAGCCAGCAGCTCGGCCTCGCCAAGCGGGAAGCCGCTTGCCTTGCTAAGGTCGGCGCTTTGAAGTGCTGCAAGCTGCGCCTCGTCCCCGCTTTCGATGAGCGCGGCCACGGACGGACAATCGGGCAGGAAGTGGCGGAGCGGATAGAGCGTGTCTCCGTCAAACGCCACGGCGGGAAAGGGCTTGCCCGCCGCTTGGTCATAACAGGTATAGAACTTCATATTTCCTTCTTTCCGAGCGGATCCGATATTTCGGTTGGATCCGCAGCTTGATCGATGGCGGGCAGAGCAAGGATGTCGTCCAGATGCAGCAGCATACAGGCGTAGGCAAGCTCCGCGTTGTGTTGGTGCAGCGCCGCCAATAGGCGCCTGTGGATCGTCACGTTCATCGCAGGCAGGCTGTCGATGCCGCGGGGGAGGTAGTAGTTGAGCATCATATCCCAGTACAGCGCAACGAGCCGCTGCACCAAGCGGTTAGGGATGCTTTCGTACAGCGCAATATGAAACTCGCTGTCGATCTTGTGGCTCTCCCGCGCCGAGGTGGAGGAGGTCATCTTTTTCATGATGTCGTCTAACTTTGTCAGCTGCACTTCGTCGATGCTCACCGCCACCTGCCGAATGAACCACAGCTCCACGCAGCGCCGCACCTCAAACAGGTCGGAAACGTCCTGCTTGCAAAAGGTGATGTACTGCAGACGGTCGAGCAGCATGGACGGGTCGTATTCTGACAGGTACACGCCGCCGCCCTGCTTGGCATACACGATGCCTGCGCCCTCGAGCATCCTAAGCGCCTCGCGCAGCGAAGCGCGGCTGACGGCAAACTGCTCCTGCATCTCCGCTTCGCTGGGCAGCTTGTCCCCCGGCGCCAGCTTGGCGGAAGCGATGTAGTCGATGATCAGTTCTCGCGCTGTGTCGCGCATGGAGATCGGCTTTGTCGCTTCCATACTTCCTCCGCTTCATACAGAATACCGCGTTTATGCAGATTTCTATGCATATCAACATTATCACACTCATGCGATAAGTTGTCAATAGGTAAAAATATTTTTTCAAAAATGGGATTATTTATCGATTACTGTAAAAATAAGTGTTGCAATTTGAAAAAATTCATAGTATAATTTTCAACGTAATCGATAAACACAAGCGAAACGCATTTTCGCATGCTGGATGCAACTTCATGCAACCGTATGCGGAGGGCAACAAGCAAAAAGCAGCCCCGATGCTTTTGCACAGAGGGGACAGCAACACCCGTGTAAATCGATTAACATAAAGGGACGAAACCCAAAGGGTTTTGAATACACAAAAAAAGACACGGAGGAGTAAGAAGCAATGAAGAGGATAGTTGCAATCGTTTTGGCCTTGGCGCTGCTGATCGCTTTGGCGGCCTGTGCGACTGAGGACGACAAGGGCGCAGAGGGCGCGACGTATCCCGAGTACTCTGTCACCATCGTATGCCCGTTCGGCAGCGGCGGCGACACCGACACCACGGCAAGAGGCATGGCGGCAGCTCTGAGCGAGGTCTGGGGAAAGAGCGTTACCGTTAACAATGTAACAGGCGGGACGGGCACGGTTGCTCTGTCCTACATGTACAACGCCAATCCCGACGGTTATACCCTCATGTGGTATCAGACCGACATGATCTATCAGACCCTCTTGGGCCGCACCGAAAAGGCATGGGACGAAGCCTTTAAGGTCGTGGGCGTCTGCTGCGAGGGCACCACGGACACCATCTTTGTTCGTGCGGATTCCAACTTCTACACCATGCAGGACATCATCGACTACGCTAAGGCGAACCCCGGCAAGCTGAACTTCGCCACCGAGGCGGGCGGCAACCTGCACATGACCATCCTCAAGCTCGAGCATGATCTGGACATCGACGTCAACCCCGTCTCCCTTGGCGGCGGCGGCAAGCGCGTGACGGCTCTGCTGGCAGGCGAAGTTGACGTGAACATGGGCGCTTACGGCGCCAGTGCCGAATACATTGAGAGCGGCGACTTCCGCGCCATAGCGGTCCTTTCCAGCACCGAGAACACCGCGCTGTCCGCACATGCGGGCTACACCATCCCGTCCCTGAAGGACGCCTGCGGCATCGAGGACATCAACCTGTACAAGATGTTCTTCCTGCTTGCACCCGAAGGCACGCCCGACGACGTCATGCAGATCCTGTATGACAGCCTGCCGCAGGCCATCGAGAACGCGAACTTCACCACCTCGCTGGAGAGCTACTTCTACTCCCCCGTCTGCAAGATCGGCGACGAAGCACTGGAGTGGATGCACCAGTGGGAGAAGGAATACGAGAAGCTCTGCGCCTATTACGAGGCGTAATTCCACAAAGTATTGCAGTTGGCAGCGAGCCGTCGCATATAATGGCGGCGGCTCGCGATCCATACGCAAGGAGTGAGCGAAGATGTTATCTACAAAATGGCAAAATCTGATCTCGGGCATGGTAGGCTGGGCTGTGGCAATATGGCTGGTCGCCTGCTCGTTCAGTATGACCAGCTATACGGATAATTTGTTCCAACCCGCGTTCGTGCCGCGTGTACTGGCAGGTCTCTTGGCGCTTTGCGGTTCGATCGTCATCATTCAAGCGCTTGTGCGGGACAAGAAAGACAAGGCGGCAGCGGTTAAAGCTGCAGCCGAAACAAACGCAAACGCCGCTGCTGCGGAAAGCTCCGCAGCGCAGGGCGTCAAGGAGAGCATCGGCGAAGTCGTGGCAGAGACCCTGAGCGAGACCGCCGAAGCGGAGGAAACGGAGCAGGCAGCCGAGAACGCAGCCTGCGCGCAGACGGAAGAAGCTGCGGACGGCAAGAAAGCGCGCTTTTTAGCCTTCCTGCACAAGGCCACCCCCTATCTGACCTTTGGCCTCATCTTTTTGTACCTGCTGATCATGCCCTGCTTCGGCTTTACGATCAGCACCGTGCTGTACCTGTTTGCGCAGATCACCCTGCTGTCCAACAAACGCGGCTGGAAGAATCTGCTGTTTTACTTTGGACTTTCCGTGGTCATCGCGGTGCTCATCTTTTTCGCGTTCGCCAAGGGGTTCAACCTCAGCCTGCCTGTGAATCACTGGCGCTTTTAGGGGGGAACGGTCGTGCTGGAAAATTTTGCTGTAGGCTTTAGCTCGGTGCTCAACTGGTCTTGCCTGCTTTGGATGCTGGTGGGCGTCGTGCTTGGCATTGCTTTTGGCTGCATCCCCGGTCTTACTGGAACGACCGCCATCACTCTGTGCCTGACCCTCATTTATGCGCTTCCCACGATCGCGGGCGTCTGCTTGGTGGTCGGCGTATACATCGGCGGCACCTCGGGAGGTCTGATCTCCGCCATCCTTTTGAACGTACCCGGCACGCCTGCCAGTATAGCCACCTCTTACGACGGCTATCCCATGGCGATGAACGGCCAAGCGGGCAAGGCGCTGGGCACGGGCATCTTCTTCTCGTTCATCGGCGGCTGTATCAGCTTTATCGCCTTGTTTCTCATTGCGGAGCCGCTCGGCAGACTTGCTCTCAAGTTTACCAACAAGGAGCTGTTTTGCATCATCTTTTTCGCGCTGACGCTTATTTCGGGTCTGTGCGGAAAATCCGTTTGGAAAGGCCTGATCTCTGCTTTTGTAGGCTTTTCTCTGTCGCTTGTGGGCGTGTCCACGGTAGATGGCACCATGCGCCTTACCATGGGAATCACCGAACTGAACAACGGCTTCAACATGATCCCCGCCCTCATCGGCGCTTATGCCATCACGGAGCTGATCAAGTCCAGCACGGTGGGCAAGGCAACGCAGGTCACGCGCAACTACAAGATCAAGGGCTTGGGCTTCTCCGGCAAGGAATTTGTCGGACAGCTTCCCAACGCCCTGCGCTCCTCCGTCATCGGAACGCTCATCGGCATTTTGCCCGGCATCGGCGGCGGGACGTCCAACATCCTTTCCTACATGGCGGCAAAGAACATGTCCAAGACGCCCGAAAAGTTCGGCACGGGTTACATCGGCGGCGTTGTCGCCTCCGAGACAGCCAACAACGCGTCCGTGGGCGGCGCTCTGATCCCCATGCTGACGCTGGGCATCCCCGGCGACGGCTTCTCGGCGGTGTTCATCGGCGCTTTGATGCTCAAGGGCTTGTCCATCGGGCCGCTGTTCATGACCAAGCATGTGGACGTGGCGTACGCGCTGTTTGCGGCGCTGGTCATCGCCAACCTCATCACCCTGATCGTGGAGTACTTCTTCATTCGGGCGTTCGTAAAGCTATTGTATGTTCCCAAGAACATTCTGCTTTCGGTGGTCATGGTGCTTGCCATCGTGGGCGCGTTCAGCTTGAACAACCGCCTGTTCGATTCGTGGAGCCTGCTGTTCTTCGGCGCTTTGGGCTACTTCTTCACAAAGATCGACATGCCGCTCACGCCGCTGATACTGGGCTTTATCCTGGGAGACGACTGCGAAAGCTATCTGCGCATCGCTTTGCAAACGACGCAGGGCAGCTTTGTCCCCTTCCTTAAAAGTCCCATCTGCATCATCTTCCTTGTGCTGGCGGTGCTGTCCCTTATTCTGGCGCCGCGCCTTATAGCGCGCTCCAACCGTGCATCGGGCGCTCCGGCAGTGGGAAGGAAAAAGTAGAAACGTAAAATACGGTACGGGGGCGTCTGACGGCGTCCCCCAAACGGAGGAAGCTTGCAACAGAAGTATCGCGTATCCGAAGAGGCGTATATCGACTATCTGGAGTATCGGCTGCGGCAGAAGGGCAAGCAGGCGTTGAGCCTCGTTTGCCTCTTTGCCTGCACGGTCGTCCAGTTCGGCCTGTGCCTGTACCTCTGCTTGAGCGGCGCCATCCCCGCAGCGCAGCGCGGGATCCTCTTGGGGCTGTCCTTGGCGATCTGCGCCATGCAGGTCTTCAGAAGATGCACCGTAGGCTATCGCGCCAAGACGCTCTACAAGCGGCTCACCGCCACAGGTAAGCTGTCCCCCGCCTACCACGGCGAGCATACCCTCCGAATAGAGGACGGCGTTTTGACCGACAGCTTCGGCAGCGAGAGCCTGTGCTTTCCGCTGACGAGCTTCACCCGCACGGCGGAGTATAAGCGCGCCTTCCTGCTGCTCTTTGACGGCGAGGCCAAGCTGATCCTTCCCCTTGACACCTTTACGTCAAGTCAGCGCAGCGAGCTGATGCAGGCCTTGGCGGAAAGCGACGTCCCCAAGCGCGCTCCCGACGTCTTTCACGGCGAGACCACGGCGGATTCTCCCATCCCCAAGGAGGCGGAATACCTGCTGCACCTGCGCTACACAAAGCCCGACTGCTGCTTGGATCAGGTCCGCGCCTATCGTCTCAAGTACCTGACGGCACGATTTTGGAAGGGCGCGATGCTCATTAAGGCGGCGCTCACGGCGGCGCTTGTCGTGTGGGTCGTCATGGACTACTCGCTGTTACATCTGGGCATCGCCGCAGCCCTTGCACTCGTGCTGAACCTTTCCCACCTAATCAATTTTTCCCCCGCTCTTCGGCACACGGTGGAGCGGGATGCAAAGCTGCTCATCCCCTTTGTGGAGGAGGGCGGCGCGGATCTGTACATCACCGCAAGCGAGCTGGTGTATGCAAACGGGGATAACAGCTTGGTCGTCCCCATCGCCCAGATCTGCGACATGATCAAGACAAAGACCCGCCTGATGCTGTACACGCTGTCCAACGCCGCCGTGGTCGTGCCTGTGGAGGCCGCCAAGGACGAGGAGGAATGGAACGCCGTGTACGCAAGGCTGCGGGTTCGCGTAAAAAACTATAAAGAACTCAGCTTCCTAAGATGAAGCGGAGAGGAGCAAAACAATGATTAAACATGTTACCCTTTGGAACCTCAAGCCCTTTGCCGCAGGCAACGACCGCGAGACCAACTACAAGATCATGAAGGAACGCGCAACGGCGCTTGCAAAGGAGTTTGGCAAGGTGCGCAAGCTCGAGATCGGCCGCAACTTCAAGTCGGGCGGACAGAACTACGACATGGTGCAGATCCTGAGCTTTGACGATCGCCAGACGCTGGAGGAGTACCTCAAGTATCCCGGCCATCTGACCATCCACGAGTTCGCGGTGGAGATCCGCCAAGAGCGTGCCGTGGCGGACTTCGACACGGAGGAATAAGGTAAACGGCGGCAGGAGCTTTCCTGCCTTTTATCGGTTCGGGAGTTCGTTGATCCGCCCGAACACAGCATAAGGAGCTAAGAAACAGTATGAAGCAAACAATGTTCAGCTTAGAGGGCAGGGTCGCCATCGTGACGGGCTGCTCCGACGGGATCGGTCAGGCGATGACCATCGGCTTGGCGAAGGCGGGCGCCGACATCTTTGGCGTGTACAACAGCACCTCGCCCAAGCAGACCGAGGAAGCGGTGCTGACGGCGGGACGCGCTTTTTGCGCCGTTCAGGCCGATCTTTCCGACCGCGCCTTTGACGCCAAGGCCATCGTGGACGCCTGCATGGCGCGGTACGGCCGCGTGGACATCCTCATCAACAACGCGGGCGTATGCCTGCGCGCCAACGCCTTGGAGTATACGGACGAGATGTGGGAGAACACCCTGCAGGTGAACCTCAGCGCCGCGTATCATCTTTCGCAGGAGGCCGCAGGACGGTTCAAGGAGCAGGGCTACGGCAAGATCATCAACCTTGCCTCCATGCTGTCCTACCACGGCGGACAAAACGTGTGCGCCTACACCGCCACCAAGCACGCCATTGTGGGACTGACCAAGTCCATGGCAAGCGACCTTGGAAAATTCGGCATTCGCGTCAACGCCATCGCCCCGGGTTGGATCAAGACTAAGCTGTCCGCAGCCGTGCGCAACGATCCGCAGCGCAGCGCGGGCATCGTGTCACGCATCCCGCTGGGCGATTGGGGCGATCCCGCCTCCTTCAAGGGCGCGGCAGTCTTTTTGGCAAGCGCCGCCTCGGACTATATCACAGGCGTGACCCTGCCGGTAGACGGCGGCTATCTCGTGCGGTAAGCAAGTTGGCGGCAAGCGCCGCCTCCGACTATATCACAGGCGTGACCCTGCCCCAAGACGGGGCTGTCTCGCACGGTAAGCAAGTTGGCGGCAAGGACGCCGCCTCCGACTATATCACAGGCGTGACCCTGCCCCAAGACGGCGGCTGCCGCGTTCGACAGGCGCTGCGCGGCAGGGCGACACGATCAAATGAAACAGGAAAGCAAGAGGAACGCTATGTTCGCGGTATTGGATGGGGGCACAACGAACACAAGGATCTATCTGGCGGACGAACGCTGCAGACCCTTGGCTGTGCGCAGCTTTCGCATGGGCGGACGCGACGTCTCCTTGAGCGGCAGCACGGCGTCCCTGAAGCAGACCATCGAGCGTGAGTATGCCGAGCTGCTGCGGGAGAACGGGCTTACGCCCGCGGCGATCTCGTTCATCATGGCGACGGGTATGCTCACCTCCGAGCTGGGGCTGATCGAGCTGAAGCACCTGACCGCGCCTGCGGGGCTGAAGGAGCTTGCGGCGGGGGTGGTGCGCGTTGCCGATCCAAGCGTTATAGACCTTGGCGGACCCGTGTATTTCGTGCGCGGCGTGACCAATCGCGTGCCAACCGAGCAGGGGCTTGGGGCGCTGATGGATGTGGATTTCATGCGCGGGGAGGAGACGCAGTATCTGGGTGTGGTCAAGAGCCTCGGCGCAGCGGCGCCTCTGAACATCATCACCCTCAGCTCGCACACGAAGATCTGCTACATCGACGCCGACGAAAGGATCGCCTGCTGCAAGACGACCATCAGCGGACAGGTGTACGAGGCGCTGAAAAAGCAAACGCTTCTGAGTAAAAGCCTTGCTTCGGACGGGGGAGAGCCCCCCGAGGTGCGCTATGATGAGCTGGTGGACGTCGCCGTGCGCTGCGTGCGCGAGTCGGGACTGCTGCACGCGCTGATGGGACCGCGCTTTTTGCAGGTGCTGACAAAGAACAGCAGCGCGCAGGAGCGGGATCTGTTTGTCAACGCAGCCATTGCAGCGGACGATCTGACCACGCTTGCCTACCTGCAACAGCAGGGCTGCATGGCGGAGCGTTTCGTCCTTTACGGAAAGGAGCGGCGCTGTAAGCTCTACAGCACCCTGCTCCGCAAGGAGTTCGGTCTGACCAAGATCCGCTGCATCTTTGAGGAAGCGGACGTGGCCGCGCTGTGCATACGCGGCGCATACGAGATCCATAAAGCCGTGTGCGGCGACACAAAGGAGGAGTAAAGCATGAAAAATTCGATCAAGGAATGGCTCAATGCAGCAAACGAAAACAACTGCGCCATAGGCGCTTTCAACATCTTTAATTTTCTGTCCATACAGGCCGCCATCGCCGCTGCGGAGGAGGTGCATACGCCCATCATCCTGCAGACCTCGGTTGGCACCGTGCGGCAGTTCACACCCGAGACGCTTCTTGCGCTTGTGGATCTTGCGCGGAAGGACGCAAGCGTCCCAGTCATCCTGCACCTCGATCACTGCACGGATACGGCGCTGCTCAAGCGCTGCGTGGATCTGGGCTGGGATTCGGTCATGATCGACATGTCCAAGAAGCCCTTTGCCGAAAACCTTGCCATCAGCCGCGAAATGGCGGCGTATGCGCACAAGCATCGCGTGGATATCGAGGCGGAGCTGGGCATCATCAGCGGCGTGGAGGAGGACGTCTCCTCTGCGGTCGGCAAGACGACCGACTTTGATGAGGCAATGGACTTTGCGGCGCGTTCGGGCGTGGACATCTTCGCCCCCTCCATCGGTACCGCACACGGCGTGTACAAGGGGCCTGTGCATCTGGACTTTGCCCTGCTGGAAAGGCTCAACGCGGCCTGTCCGCTCCCCCTTGTCGTGCATGGCGGCACGGGCTTGAGCGACGAGGACTTCACGCATTTGATCCAAGTGGGCGCAGCCAAGATCAATGTTTCCACCGCGCTCAAGCACGCCTATGCCGATGCGCTGAGTGGCTATCTTACGGCGCATCCCGACGAGTACAACCCCATCAAGCTGGACAACGCCGCCTTTGCTGGCGTGAAGGCCTGCGTGGCGGCGCACATTCGCCGCTTTGGCACCGTTGCCATGGCGGGAAAGGATAC
The DNA here is from genome assembly GCA_964490325.1 of uncultured Oscillospiraceae bacterium. Taxonomy (GTDB): domain Bacteria; phylum Bacillota; class Clostridia; order Christensenellales; family CAG-138; genus DAOPJM01. Next base: position 16,130 of record CAZBBX010000008.1, on the reverse strand, counting down.
CTGACATGGAAAAGCTGCAGGCGATCCTCTTTGACTGCGACGGCGTCTTGGCCGAGACGGAGCGCGACGGCCACCGCGTCGCCTACAACACAGCTCTAAAGGCGCTTTCCATCGACGGCGAATGGTCGGTGGAGGAGTATGCCGAGCTGGTGCGCGTCTCCGGGGGCAAGGAACGGCTAAGGTATTACTTCAACAAGTATCCGGATCGCTTTCCGCCCGAGCGGTACAACGCTGAGCTGATCCAAAGGATCTATCAAACCAAGACCGAGATCTTCAAGTCGATGGCCGTGGAGGGCAAGCTGCCGGGCAGGTCGGGCATAGGCCGCCTTGTACGGGAAGCGCGGGAGGCGGGGGTGCGCACCTTTGTGTGCTCCACCTCGCATGAAAAGAGCGTGGCGACCCTCATCTTGGCGGACTTTGGGCAAAAGACCCTTGACAGCTTCACGGCGCTGCTTTGCGGCGATGTGGTCGCGCACAAGAAGCCCGCTCCCGACGTCTATCTGCTGGCGGCAGAACGCTATGGACTGGAACCCAAGCGCTGCTTGGTGGTGGAGGACAGCCGCAACGGCCTGCTGGCGGCAAAGGCCGCGGGCATGAACTGCCTCATGACGCCCAGCTACTACACTCGCGGGGAGGACTTTTCCGAGGCCGACGCAGTGGTCAGCGCCTTGGGCGACCCAAACGGCGAGCAAATGGAATGGTTGGACTGCCCCGAGGGACTGGCCAAGCGTCCGTATGTCGACCTGAGCAGCCTAATGCAGCTGGTCGCCATGGACGAGTGGACAAAAAAATACCGCTCCTGCAAGCGGCAATGGGACTAAAAAGCTGTCCGCGCGACCCTCTTTCTCCCGCATCCGTAGGGGCGGATAGCACCCGCCCGCCATGCGTACGGAAATGAAATATCCTGCGGATGTGAAATAGCAGCCGGCGGAGATTGCGAAATTTGATGCCTAAGCATAAATTAAAATAAAACAGATCCCTGCGCGGTCGCCGCTTCTGAGCTTCCGCTAGGGATCTGTTTTTAACGTTACCGGGCGCCCCTCTACAGCTCCGCCGCGTCCCTGCGCCGCTGCCAAATGAGCGAGCTTCCCAGCCAAAGGACGCCATAGACGGCTGCGCCTGCGATGCAGTTCATCACAAAATCGCGTGCCGCAAAGTAGGTCACGAACCCGTTTGCCAAGAGCAGCTGCCCCAAAAGGTAGGATACGGGAACGAGAAACAGCGCCTTAGCGATCATGCCGACGGTCTTCTTCTTACGAAGCAGCAGGAAAAGCACGCCCAGCACAACGCTTGCGATGAGGGCTATGAGGGCGTAATACCCCATGACCAAGCGGGGCAGCGCCTGCCCGCCCACATCGGCCGCAGCGCCATAGATGACGGTCATGTTGTCGCTCGACACCGTATAGTCGCAGTAGTATACAACATCGGCAGGCTCCTCTTTGGAGGCAAGCAGCACCGACGGCGAGGCCTTCCCCAGCAGGTGATCGAAGTACGAGCTCCACGCCTCCACATCCACGCTGACCTTGCCCTCCTCGTTGATATACCGATTCGTCCTGCACGCGGTGACCTGCTCCGAGAAGGAGGCGTACACCCGACCGTCCGCTTCCGTGGTGATATGGACGTCGCTGTCCGCATAGGACAGGCAGTGGGGCTTGGTCAGGTAGGAAAACGCCATAAACAGGAGCAAAAAGGCGCAGAGCACCGAAAACGCCGCCGTGCGCAGTTTGCGCTTTTTGATGTCCTTCTTCACGCGCAGCAGCGCCGCGCCGTTCTGCGGCGGCTCGTTGCCCGCAGGCGCACAGCGCAGGGTCTCCAATTCCTTTTTGCAGTCCGCACAGTCCTTTAAATGCTCGGCAAGCAGGCGATCCGACGCCTCGCTCGTCAGTCCCTCCGCATACAGCGGCAACAGGTCGCGTACGACCTCGCAGGTTAGCTTCATGATGGTTCCTCCAATAGCTCTTGCAGTTTCTTTTTGGCGCGGTGATAGGTGACGCAAGCCCAGTTCTCCGTTTTTCCGTAGAGCGCCGCGATCTGTCGAAAGCTGTACGCCTCGGCGGCACGCAGCAAAAACACGCGTTTGTACGGCTCCTTGAGGCTTTGTAACGCCCCTTGAACGGATGCGGACAGCTCCATGGAGAGCAGCTGCTCGTCAGCGGTGGGCTCCTTGCTTGCAAGCTCGTCAAGCGTGTCCAAGTCGTCCGTGCGCCGTTCCTTTTTCAAATAGGAATAGTACGTATTCTTGGCGATCTGACACAGCCAGCTTTCGATCCTGCAGTCCCCCTTGAACCTGTCGATCGCTCGAAGCGCCTTAAAGAACGTCTCGCTCGTGATCTCCTCGGCCAGCGGCTGATCCTTGCTTAGCCTTAGAAGATAGCGATAGACGCGGTCAAAGTACCTGCGATAGATCCGTTCAAATTCAAGGTTCGTCACCCTCTCACCTCCTCGACTGTTAGACTCCAAAAAGGAAGAAATCTTACAAAAAGGGACGATATTTTCTTTCGCAGCTGATTGGGGCGAAGGAGAAACGGATGCAGGATCAGATCCTGCTGCAGAGGCGGATATCATCCGCCCGCCTTGTCCGCGCACCGCCTTTTCCCCACATCCGTAGGGGCGGATATCATCCGCCCGCCGTGCGGACGGAACCCTCATTCCCCCACACCCGTAGGGGCGGATACCATCCGCCCGCCGTGCGGACGGAACCCTCATTCCCCCATCTCCGCCCGTCTTGCCCGCGCAGCAGAAGGCTTTCCCACCTCAATCCTTCACTTCCTCCCCGCAGCCCGCTTTGAGAGCAAAAAGGACGCGGAGACCCGCGTCCTAAGGCTGTGCTTCTTCACACCTTTCAAGCAGGGACGCCGCCGCCCTTTAGGGCTGCGCCTCTACGGGGAACTGTGCGATGAGCTTGACCGACCAGCGCAGGATGCAGGCTGCATCGGCGGCGGTGACGCCCACGATCCCGTCCACATCGGCGTTGAGCCTGCCCTGTGCGCTCAGAAACTCGATCTTGACCGTATCCCGCAGGATCGCAGCCGCATCCTGCGGATTGACTGTGCCGCTGCAGTCCGCATCACCATACTTGATGTTGCTGCGGGGCAGACCGTTGAGCAGCGCCGCCGCGTCGTCCACCTCGTGCTGCGTATGCGTTGCATCGTCCCGCACCGCCACAGCTGTGGCATAGGCAGCCTCCCAGCGCGCTTGGAGCACAGGACCCAGCAGCGCATACGAATCGCTTGCCATGAAGGTCTCCGCGTCCAAAATGGCAGCGTCCAGAGCAAACGTGTTTACGCTGACCGCGTAGGGCGCGATCCATGCGGTGTTCAAGGCGACAAGCGCCGCGTCAATGACGGCCTGCGAGGCCGCGCTGTTGTCCAGCACCAAGAGCGCCGCAGCAAGCGCGAGCTTATCCACCGCTGCGTCCGCCTCGGACAGGTACAGGCTGCCGTTATCCATGTCGTAGGGATCGCCCTTCTGCACACCGTCATAGATCGCCTTGTCCGCGTTGTATGCAGCAAGGAGCGCTGTCTTGTCGGTGGTCACGGTGGAGGGCGCGATCCACGCGGTGTTCAAAGCGGCAAGCGCCGCGTCGATCTGCTGCTGCGAGGCCGTCACATCCACCAGGATGGCCATGGCCGCTGCCAGCGCGGCCGAATCCACAGAGGCGTCAGCCTCGGTAAGGTACAGGCTGCCGTTGGGGAAATTGTAGGGATCGCCCTTGTGTGCGCCGTCATAGACGGCCTTGTGCTCGTTGTACGCCGTCCAAAGCGCGGTCTTGTCGGTGCTGACCACGGAGGGGGCGATCCAAGCGGCGCCTAAAACTGCAAGCGCAGCGTTGATCTCCGTCTGCGTGGCTGCAGCATCGTTTAGCACCGTCAAGGCCGTCGTCAGCGCGGCTGCGTCGGTGGCGGCGTCCGCCGTTGAAAGATACACACTGCCGTTGCTCATGCCGTACGGATCGCCGATCTTAGAGGCGTCATACGCGGCCTTGTTCAGGTCGTAGGCCAGCTGCAGCGCCGTCTTGTCCGTGCGGATGGTGATGCTGCCGTCCACGCTTGCCACGCAAAAGTCGGCGGCAGGCCGCACCTTTTCGCTTGCGTCCACCATGCCAAGCTCCGTACGGGTGAAGGCAAAATCGATGACCGTTCCGCCGTCAACATCCATGGGCAGCTCGAAGTAGAGGGAGTAGATCAAGTCCGTATCCCGCGTATAACCGTAGGCGGTCGCAATGGTACCGCGGAAAACGCCCTCTGATTCATTGACCGTCCATTTGTTGCTGCTGTCGCTGTTGAAGGTCTGGTAGCTGACGCCGCTCTCGGCAGAGCCGATATAGAGCTGCAGGAGCGCATCGTCATAGGCGATGTAGTAGGTGCCGCTGCTCAAGCGGTAGTCGCCAAGATCGCTCAGGCGCACGTCGTAGCGCAGGTAGCGCCCCACGGAGACGACGGCGTCGGCCGACACTCCATAGGCTTCGGCAACGGCTGCGATGCTGCTGTAGTCGGTGGGGACGCAGACATGGTCAACATAGGTCGTCGCTGCCACGCGGTAGCTCACGGCAAAGACCTCCACGGTGATCTCATCGCTGTAGACTGTGGGTACGCTGTAGGTATAGGTCGGCGCATCGGCTCGCGCTGTGGGCAGGGCGGGCAGCAGGGTCAGCGCCATCAAAAGCGCCGTCAGCACTGCGGCAAGTTTGCGTTTCATGAATCAAAGCTCCTTTCCTGTCGTTGGATCTGTCAAAGGATAATATTCCATATATAGTATAGACGGTCTTCCTAAAAAAAGCAAGCGAGGCGGGGCGCCTGCGGGACGGGGCTGCACTTTTGGGGAATTTCTAAAGCAGCCGCGTTTCAAAACAGACACGCCGCGCCGTGGCGAAACGGAATATTGTATCTACCGTGAACTTTTCCCGCCGAGGCGGTGAAAAGCTTGCGCGTCATGGGGCGGCTGTGCTATATTATAGGGTAGACTGTCAGGGGACGGTCAATGTATTGAAGGAGCAAACGGATGAAAAAAACGCTGATCGGCGGACAGGCCGTCATGGAGGGCGTGATGATGCGCTCCCCCGAAGGCGTCGCCTTGGCTGTTCGCCGTACAGACGGCGCCATCGTCAAAGAATATCATAAGAATACCAATAAGCGCAAGAAGGGGAGCTTTGCCACTTGGCCCGTGGTGCGCGGCGTGGTCGTATTTGTCGAGTCGCTGGTGTCGGGCATGAAGATCGTCACCCGCTCCGCCGAGCTGATGGGCGAGGGCTTCGAGGAGGAGCCGAGCAAGTTTGAAAAGTGGCTGGCAAAGCGTCTGGGCAAGTCCGCCATGGATGTGGCGCTGGGCGTAGCCGTGGTGCTGGCGCTCATTTTGAGCGTGGGGCTGTTCATTGCGCTGCCTGCCCTCATCGTGGGCTGGCTGCCGCTTGCCGAGCATCCCGTGTGGGAAAGCTTGGCGCAGGGGCTGATCCGCCTTATCATCTTCCTTGCCTATCTGGTCGCCGTGAGCCTGATGAAGGACGTCAAGCGCATGTTCCAGTACCATGGCGCGGAGCATAAGACCATCGCCTGCTACGAGCACGATCTGCCGCTGACCCCCGCAAACGCCAAGACCTGCTCCCGCTTTCACCCCCGCTGCGGCACGAACTTTTTGTTCCTTGTGATGGCGATCTCCATCCTGTTCTTTGCCGTTGTGACCGCGCTGACCAAGCTTTGGCTGCCGCAGAACAGCTTTATCCTGCGCTTTGCCATTCGCCTGCTGTTCCTGCCGCTGGTGGCGGGACTGTCCTACGAGGTGCTGCGCGGCGCAGCCAAGTCCGACAACATCTTCTGCCGCATCGTGCGCGCCCCCGGTATGGCGCTGCAAAGGCTGACCACCAAGGAGCCTGATGAAGAAATGCTGGAGGTGGCGATCGCTTCCTTCCAACTGGCGGAGGATCCGCCCGATCACGACATCGAGGTGGACACCGAGACGGAAAAGGCCAAGCGCATCGCAAAGCTGCGCGAGGAGGACGACGCTCAAAACGAGACCGCCGCCGAAGCGGAGCCTGCGAAGGCACAAGCTTCTTCCGCTGACACCGCGGCGGAGCCGTCCGAGGCGGAAGCCCACGCGTGAACGTGGGGGAGGCCGTGCGGCGCACGGCGGAACGCATCCGACCCGCGGCGGCGGAGGAGGCGCACGAGCAGGCGGCGCGCATGGTGGATTTTGTGCTTGGCCGCAAGACCCCGCCCTTTGAGCCGTTTGACGATGCGCTCCTGCCAAGGCTCACAGCCCTTGCCGACAGGCGGGCGGGCGGGGAACCGCTGCAATACCTTTTGGGCGAGTGGTCGTTCATGGGTCTTTCCTTTTTGGTAAGTCCCGCCGCTCTGATCCCACGCCAAGACACGGAGCTTTTGGCGGAGTTAGCGGAGGCGCGCATCCGTGAGCGCGGCTATAAAAAGGTGCTGGATCTGTGCTGCGGCAGCGGCTGCGTGGGACTGGCACTGTTGGCGCGGGATCCCGCGTTGGAGCTGACCCTGTCGGACATTTCCCCCGAGGCGCTTGCGCTTGCCAAGGAAAATGCCCGCCGTCTGGGGTTGGCTCCCCGCTTTGTCCAAGGCGACCTGTGGGAAGCGCTGTTGGGCGAACACTTCGAGCTGATCGTGTGCAATCCGCCGTACCTGACGGAAGCGGAGCTGAAAAGTGCGCAAAGGGAGCTTAGCTATGAGCCTGCCCTTGCCCTCGATGGCGGCGCGGACGGTCTGCGCTTTTATCGCAGGATCGCCGCTTCGTATCGCGAAGCCCTCACGAATAACGGCCTGCTCCTTATGGAGATCGGCAGCGGACAAGCTAAGAGCGCAGGTGCGCTTTTCGACGATACAACGGTATTTACCGATATTTGCGGACTGCCGCGGGTGATCGCGGCGGAAGGAGACCCAAGATGCTGGAAAAACTAAAGCGTCTCAAGGAGCGCTATATCTTGCTGGGCGAGCGCATGAGCGCGCCCGACGCCATGGACGATCTGGATGCTTGGCGCACCCTTACCAAGGAGCACGCCGAGTTAGAGCCGTTGGTGACGGAATACGACGCCTATGTCGCGGACGAAAAGGAGCTGGCCTCCTGCCGCGAGCTTTTGCACGAGACGAACGATCCCGACCTTCGGGCGATGGCGGACGAGGAGATCGCCGCGTTGGAGACCTCGCTTGCCGAGCGCGAGGACGCGCTGAAGCTCTTGCTGCTGCCCAAGGATCCCAACGACGACAAGGACGTGATGCTGGAGATCCGTGCCGGCACAGGCGGCGATGAAGCCTCCCTGTTCGGGGCGGATCTGTTGCGCATGTACCTGCGCTATGCCGAGCGGCACGGGTATAAGGTGGAGTATATCTCCGAAAACTATACGGAGTTAGGGGGCGTCAAGGAGGTCGTGCTGTCGCTTTCGGGACGGCACGGCGCCTACAGCCGCTTGAAATTCGAAAGCGGCGTGCATCGCGTGCAGCGCGTGCCCGAGACCGAGTCGCAGGGACGCATCCACACAAGCGCGGCGACCGTTGCGGTGCTGCCCGAGGTGGACGATGTGCAGGTGGACATCAAGGAGGGCGATCTTAGGATCGACACCTATCGCTCCAGCGGCGCAGGCGGTCAGCATGTCAACAAGACGAGCAGCGCCATTCGCATCACCCATCTGCCCACGGGGATGGTGGTCGCCTGTCAAAACGAACGCAGCCAGCTGCAAAACAAGGAGCAGGCCATGCGCCTTTTGAAGAGCAAGCTGTACGAGTACTATGCCTCCCGCCAGCACGCGGAGTTGGCGGACAAGAAAAAGAGCATGGTGGGCAGCGGCGACCGCAGCGAGCGCATCCGCACCTACAACTTCCCGCAGGGGCGGGTGACGGATCATCGCATCGGCATGACCTTATATAAATTGGAAGCTTTCCTTGACGGCGACATGGATGAGCTGATCGATGCGCTCATCGTTGCCGAACGCGCCGCACAGCTTGCGGGCGGGGAGGCGTAAGCATGCTCACGCGGGTAGTGTCGGCCGTTTCGATGGAGGAGGCAGGGACTTCGCTGGGCGCGGAGCTGATCCGCGCAGGACAGCTGGTGGCGTTTCCCACGGAGACCGTGTACGGCTTGGGCGCAAACGGCTTTGACGAGGAGGCGGTGCGCAGCATTTTTGCCGCCAAGGGTCGCCCCGCCGACAACCCGCTCATCCTGCACATCTCCAAAAAGAGCGACCTCAAGGAGCTGTGGGCGCATGTGCCCAAGCTTGCCGACACCTTGGCAAACGCATTTTGGCCGGGGCCGCTGACCCTGATCTTCAACCGCAGCGACCGCGTACCCGACGCGGTGACGGCGGGACTGGACACGGTGGCGGTGCGGATGCCGCTCGACAAGACGGCAAGGCTGTTGATCCGCAAAGCGGGCGTACCCATCGCTGCGCCCAGCGCCAACCTGTCGGGACGACCCTCGCCCACGACCGCCAAGCACGTCCTTGCCGACATGGACGGCCGCATTCCGCTCATCTTGGACGGCGGACCCTGCCGCTACGGGGTGGAAAGCACGGTTTTGTCCTTGGTGGGCGGACCCGTGATCCTGCGCCCCGGCGCCGTCACGCGGGAGATGCTCGAGGCGGTGATCGGCCCCGTGCGTCTGGCGGACAGCGTGCTTGCCCCCATGAAGGAGGGCGCGGTGGCGGCCTCTCCCGGCATGAAGTACAAGCATTACGCGCCCAAGGCGGAGGTACTGGTCGTCACGGGGGAGCCCCGTGCGGCAGCCAAGCGCATCCTTTTCCTGTATCGCGAGGCGGAGGACGCGGGCAGAACGCCTGCCATCGCCGCCACCAAGCAGACGCAGGGCTTCTATCGCGGACGGCATGTGATCGTACTGGGCGACCGAAACCAGCCTGTAACGCTCTGCGCGGGACTGTTTTCCGCCCTGCGGGAGCTGGACGACGAGGGCGTGGACCTCATCTTTGCCGAGGGCGTGGAGCCTGACGACGAGGGACTGGCCTTTATGAACAGACTTTTGCGGGCTGCGGGCTTCCGAGCGGAGCGGGTCTGAAGCCGCATAAATTTCTGAATAAAAATGCAGGATTTTCCTGTACAAACGCGGGGGAATCATGTACAATGAAGAATGATGAAGAAAGCGAGCGCTTTTTCATCGGCAAGGAGGCACTATGACAATAGCGATCGGCTGCGATCACGGCGGGTATGCCCTCAAGGAAACGCTCAAAGCATACCTGACGGAGCGGGGACAGGCGGTCACGGATCTTGGCTGCTGCGACACGAGCAGCGTGGACTATCCCGACTACGGCTTTGCCGTGGGCGAGGCGGTCGCCGCAGGCAAGGCGGAGCGCGGGATCGTGATCTGCACCACAGGCGTGGGCATCTCCATTGCGGCCAACAAGGTCAAGGGCGTGCGCTGCGCGCTCTGCACCAACGAGACCATGGCGCGGTACTGCCGCCTGCACAACGACGCGAACGTGCTGGCGCTGGGCGCGAACATCACCACCGCACCCATGGCAAAGGAGCTTTGCAACATCTTTTTAGAGACCGCGTTCGAGGGCGGCCGCCATGCGCGCCGCGTGAACAAGATCAACGCATACGACGAAAAAAGGGGGTAAACGAAGAACATGAGCCAAGTCATACGGATCGATCACCCACTGGTACAGAACAAGATGGCACACCTTCGGGACAAGGAGACCGGTACAAAGGCCTTCCGCGAGCTGGTAGGCGAGCTTGCCATGCTGATGGGCTACGAAGTGACGCGCAACCTGCCCTTGGTGGAGTCCACCGTTGAAACGCCCATCGCGACAGCCACGGTGAAGGTGCTGGCGAACGAAAAGATCGCCATCGTCCCCATCCTGCGCGCAGGCTTGGGCATGGCGGACGGCATGATGAACCTCATTCCCAACGCCAAGATGGGGCATATCGGTCTGTACCGCAACCCCGACACCCTGCGTCCCACGGGTTACTACTGCAAGCTCCCGCAGGACATCGCCGAGCGCGAGACCATCATTGTCGATCCCATGCTGGCAACGGGCAACTCCGCCATCGAGGCGACCCGCCTTGTCAAGCAGCACGGCTCCAACAGCATCCGCTTCGTGTGTCTGCTGGGCTGCCCCGAAGGACTTCGGGCCATGCAGCAGGCGCATCCGGACGTGGACATCTACGTTGCGGACGTTGACGAAAAGCTCAACGAGCACGGCTACATCGTGCCGGGCTTGGGCGATGCGGGCGACCGCCTGTTCGGAACCAAGTAAAATTACGCAAGACGGACGTTTTGCCCCTTGCGGGGGACAAGCGTTCGCGGGTAAGATACATAAAACGCAGTGAAGAACGGCGCGCCTTGCGCGTCGGGGAGGAACGGATGGAACAGATCATGGACAGGATCGCGGCCGCCGAAAGCGAAGCGGAGGCCATCCGCCGCGAGGCCGAAGCCAATTCGCGGGAGCGCATCGCACAAGCCAAGCAGGACGCGGAGACGTCCCTTTCCTTGGCGGGAGACGCGGAGCGCGCCGCCACGAAGGAGGCGCTTGCCAAGGCCGCTGAAGAAGGCGAGAGCTTGGCGGCCAAGGTCGCAAAGGAGCAAGCCGAACAGACCACGCGGCAGCTTGCCGCCGCAGACGCTCATACCGCCGAGGCGGTGGCGTATCTAATGGAAAGGGTGGAAGCACAGCTATGATCGTTCCGATGAAGCGCCTGACGCTGGTGGCGCTCACGAGCGACGAGGACGCCATCCTTCGTGCCCTGCAGGACACGGGGGCGGTCGAGCCTGTCAGCCTCAACGAGGGGGAGCAAAAAAGCCCCGCCTTGGAGGCTGCCGAGGCGCGGGTGTCCGAGCTTGCCGCCTCACAGAGCGCCGTGCGCGCCTATGCCAAGAAAGCGGGTATGCTCACGCCCCTGCGCCGCGAGACGCATGAGGCGCTGCTCTCCGCCGAGGCGGCGGCAAAGGCCGCAAGCGACGAGATCCGTCAGCTGAGCGAGCGCCGCTCCGCCTTGAACGCGGAGTACGAAAAATCCCGCTCCACCTTGGATGCGCTGCGTCCGTGGCTGGATTTCAAAAAGCCCATGGAGAGCGTCAAAAACAGCCCCGCCGTCCACTACTTTTTGGGGTTGGTCTCCGTGCGCGACATCGATCGGCTGCGGGAAACAGACTTTTTGGTAACGGAGACCTACTGCGAAGGCTCGACCATCGCCGCCTTGGTCTGCTGTCACGAAAGCGACGTGCGCGCCGCCAACGTGTTCTTCAAATCCATCGATTGGCAGGATGTGGTCTTCCCCAAGCTCAACGGAACGCCCGCGGCGGCCTCGCTGCGCTTGGAGACGCGCTTAGCGGAGATCAACGCGGAGCTGGACAGCATCGCAAAGGCTCTGGCGGAGCGTGCAGCCGTGCTGCCCACACTGGAGAACGGCGAGGACGCAAGCCGCATCGAATGCGCCCGTGAGCAGGCCGCCTGCAAGGTCGCGCACACCACGGCTACCTTTGCAATGGAGGGCTGGCTGCGCGGCGACGACACGGACAAGGTGGAAAAGGCGATAGGCGCCGTCACGCCCGCCTACTATCTGGCGTTCCGCGACCCCACGGAGGACGAGACCCCGCCCTCGGTCGTGCAGAACAACGTCTTCAACACCCCCTTCGAGGCGGTCAACGACCTCTACTCCAAGCCCGACCCGCGAGGCATCGACGCCACGCCCTTTATGGCGCCGTGGTACATCCTGCTGTTTGGCATGATGCTGTCCGACACGGGCTACGGCCTGCTGCTGGTGCTGGGTACGGCGATCTACATCAAGCTCAAAAAGCCCACGGGCATGAGCGGCGGCATTGCGCGGGTGCTGTTTTACGGCGGCCTGTCCACCATCGTGTGGGGCGTGCTGATCGGCACCTTCTTCGGCGTAGATTTCAACAACATCTTTGGCACGGCGGGCGTTTTCCCGCTCATCATGAACCCCTTGGACGAACCCATCCAAATGCTCATCATCTGCTTTGCGCTGGGCATTGTACACATGCTCTGCGGGTACTGCATCCGCATCGGCATGTGCCTCAAGCGGCACGACTGGCAGAGCGCCCTGTTCGACAACGTGAGCTGGATACTCATCATCCTTGGACTCATCGCGTTTGCCCTGCCCTCCTTTGCGGCGGGACTGCCTGCTGTCATCAGCACCATCGGACTTGCCGCGGCGAGCTTGGGCGCGTTCTTCATCGTGTTCTTCAAGGCAAGGGCAAAGCGCAACCCCATCAAGCGCGTGGTGTCAGGTCTTGGCGGCCTGTACGATGTGACGAGCATCCTTTCCGATGTGCTCAGCTATGCGCGTCTGTTCGCGTTGGGCATTGCAACAGGCGTCATCGCGTCGGTGTTCAACGACATCTGCGGGATGCTGATGGGCGGCTCGGGCGTGATGGGCGTTGTGGGCTTCATCCTTGCCTGCGCGCTGCTTGTCGTGCTGCACCTGTTCAATCTGAGCATCAACACACTGGGCGCCTTCGTCCACTGCGCAAGACTCCAGTACGTCGAGTTCTACGGAAAATTCTACGAGGCAGGCGGACGACCCTTCAAGCCGTTGGCCTACCGCACCAAGCACAGCGTCGTTGAAAAATAAGTTGAACGACAACAAAGAATAAACGAAAAAAAGACAACGATTAGGAGGAAAATCAAGTATGGAAATGGAATTGGGACAAGTCCTGGCAACCTTGGCGGCAGCCCTGTCGGCCGCGCTGGCGGGCATCGGCAGCGCCATTGGCGTTGGTAAAGCGGGTCAGGCCTGCGCAGGCGTCGTGTCGGAGGATCCCGATCGCTTCGGCTCCTGCCTGGTGCTGCAGCTTCTGCCCGGCACCCAAGGCATCTACGGTCTGCTGGTGGCGTTCGTCATTGCAACGCAGACGGGCCTGCTGGGCGGTGAAGTCGCCGTCAGCGTGGCACAGGGCTGGCGCTTTGTGTTTGCCGCGCTGCCCATGGCCTTCGGCGGCCTGCTGAGCGCCATCTATCAGGGCAAGACTGCCTGCGCCGCCATCAACATGACGGCCAAGAAGCCTGAGGAAAGCGGCAAGGGCATCCTGATGACGATCATGGTCGAGACCTACGCGGTGTTCTCCCTGCTGATCTCCATCCTGCTGGTGCTCAACGTCATGGCGTAAGGAAACACCATGGAAGCGGTAAAGCAACAGGCGGACGTTCTGATCGAACGCATCCTATCCGACGCACGCGCCGACGCGGCCAAGGTGCAGGCGGAAGCCGACCTGCAGATCGCAGCCGTCCTTTCGGAGCGCGACAAGAAGCTTGCCGCGCTGCGCTTGGAGGCGGCGGACAAGCGAACAAAGGCTGTGAGCGGCGTGATCGACGGCTGTCGCACCCGTGCCGAGCTGGACGGACGCAAGGCGGCTCTGGCGGCCAAGCGGGAACGTTTGGACGCGGCCTTTTTGGAGGCGGAGCAGGCGCTCATCGCCCTGCCCAAAGAGAAGCGCGGGAACATCCTTAGTAAACTGCTGCTTGCGGAGGCCGAGCCGAACTGCGGGATCCGTCCCGCCAAGGCGGATCGCGAGGCGCTCGCGGGTATGCTCACAAAGCTGCCCTTTGCCGCGCACATGGACGAGGCGGACGCCCTCATCACGGGCGGATTTCTGGTCGTGGGCGACGGCTACGAGAAGGACTGCTCCTTTCACGCGCTGATGACGCTGCTGCGCGAGCGCGAGGAATCGGGCGCGGCACAGCTCCTGTTCGCATGAGCATGAGGACAAAAACGACAACAACCTCCTGCGGCGCAAGCGTGCCGCAGGGCAGGACGGAGGTGGAGGCGTGACGAACGGCAGCTATGTCTATGCCTGCTCGCGGCTGAGCGCTCTATCCAAGCGCCTGCTGGATGAGCAGACGGTGCGGCGCATGGCGGAAAGCAGCCTTGCGGACGCATTGCGCATCCTGCAGGATCGGCGCTACGGCGGTCTGACCGACACGACGGAGCCTGACGCGGAAGCGCTCATTGCCCGTGAGCTGACGGCGGCGCGGCGTGAGATCCGCGATCTTTCGCCCGAACCCAAGCTGACCGACCTGCTGCTCCTTCGGGAGGATGTGCAGGCGCTCAAGCTGCTTTTAAAGCAGCGCCTCTTGGACGAGCAGACCCCGCTTGCGGTAACGGGCGGACTGTACAGCGCCGACGAGCTGACGCGCTTCGTGCGGGAGCGGGACTATCGCTCCCTGCCCGACGAGCTGGCGCAGGCGCTCAAAAAATTGGAAAAGGAGCTGGAGCTGCGGGTGGATCCCCAGTGGATCAGCATCTCGCTGGACGCGGCCTACCTGCGGTGGGCGCTCAACGAGACCAAGGCTTCGCCCCTGATGTATCGCTACTTCGCGGCCGAGGCGGATTTCGACAACGTGCTGACCTTCCTGCGGCTGCGCGCCATGGGAGCGGATCGCGATACGCTCAGCAAGCTCCTGCTGCCCGAGGGCGGCATCACGCACAAGAGCCTTTTGGACTGCTACGAGCTGTCGGAGGAGGGGCTTATGCGCATACTCGATCAGAGCGTGTGCAGAAGGGCGCTGCTGACGGGGCTCAACGAGATGGATCGCACAGGCAACATCGGCGCGGTCGAAAAGGCGCGGGACGACTACCTGCTGTCGCTGGTCAACGAAAGACGCCACGACACGGAGAGCCTGTACCCGCTGGTGGGCTACTATCTGGCCAAGCAGCGCGAGGCCAAGGCGGTGCGGCTGGTTCTGACCGCCAAGCGCAACGGCCTTAGCGACTCGGTCATCACGGAAAGGCTGGTGAAGCTGTATGGCTAAGTGCGCCGTCATCGGCGACCGCGACTCCGTACTGCTGTTCAAGGCGGTCGGCATCGACGTGTACTGCGAAACGAACGGGGAGAAGGCCAACATGCTGCTGCATCGCTTGGGGCGTGAGGGCTATGCCGTCATATACCTGACCGAAACGCTGTATCCCGCCTGCGCGGAGTCCATCAAGGCCTTCGCGGCCGAGCCGTATCCCGCCGTCGTACCCATTCCCGACGCGCTGGGCGCCAAGGGCGTGGGGATGCAGGCGCTCAAGCAGAACGTCGAAAAGGCGGTCGGCGTCGACATTCTATTCAACGAACCATAACAGGAGAGGACGAACTATGCAAGGGACTATCATAAAGGTATCGGGCCCCCTCATCACGGCGGACGGCATGGGCGACGTACAGCTTTACGACGTGGTGCGCGTGTCCGAAAAGCGTCTGATCGGCGAGGTCATCGAGCTGCGCGGCGAACGGGCGTCCATTCAGGTCTACGAGAACACGACGGGCATCGGCCCGGGCGAGCCCGTCGAGAGCACGGGTGCGCCGCTGTCCGTGGAACTGGCGCCGGGGCTGATCGAATCCATCTACGACGGCATTCAGCGTCCGCTCGAAAAGATCCGCGAGCAGGCGGGCGACCGCATCACCCGCGGCATCATGGTGGACGCGTTGGATCACGAAAAACTGTGGGCGTTCGAGCCGGTCGCCAAGGTGGGCGACAAGCTCGTTGGCGGCGATGTACTGGGCACGGTACGCGAGACCGAGGCCGTGCTGCATCGCGTCATGGTGCCGCCGAACGTCAGCGGCACAGTCACATGGATCTACGCGGGCGAGGCGAACATCGTCACGCCCATTGCAAAGCTTGAAACAGCCGACGGCAAGCTCGTCGAGCTGCCCATGCTGCAAAAATGGCCTGTCCGCAGGGGTCGTCCCTACGCGGAAAAGGTCGCGCCGAGCGAACCGATGATCACGGGACAGCGCGTTATCGACACCCTGTTCCCCGTGGCAAAGGGCGGCGTGGCGGCGGTGCCGGGTCCCTTCGGCAGCGGCAAGACCGTTGTGCAGCATCAGCTTGCCAAGTGGGCGGACGCGGACATCATCGTCTACGTCGGCTGCGGCGAGCGCGGCAACGAAATGACCGATGTTCTGATGGAGTTCCCCGAGCTGAAGGATCCGCGCACGGGACTGTCCCTGATGAAGCGCACGGTGCTGATCGCCAACACTTCGGACATGCCCGTTGCGGCGCGTGAAGCTTCCATCTATACAGGCATCACCATTGCGGAATACTTCCGCGACATGGGCTACAAGGTCGCCATCATGGCGGACTCCACCTCCCGCTGGGCGGAAGCCCTGCGCGAGATGAGCGGCCGCTTGGAGGAGATGCCGGGCGAGGAGGGCTATCCCGC
>CAZBBX010000007.1:31176-67814 GCA_964490325.1 uncultured Oscillospiraceae bacterium | reverse complement strand
TCCGGGAAGTGATCGGCGCTGCGGAGGGTATGAAAGAAGACAAAGAGAGCTGGCGGATCTTTGCGTCAGTCGGCACGATTCTCCTCCGCCGCATACAGCTCATCATACAGGGGCTGCACATACAGCTCGCTAAAGCAGGATTCGCACAACTGCCTGTTATCGATCTGATGCAGCATCTCCTGTGGGAACAGTTGATCGCAGTGTCCGCAGCGTTCCTCCGCCCGTTTGTTGACGGTATCCGTTCGCGGAAGAATTCCTTTCCGTGATGCGGCGGCCGTTGGCGCAGGGTCTTGCTGCGGCGCGGCGGGGATCGGTGCGGCAGCGGGTTTCGGCGTTTGCTGCTGCTTTGCTTCTTGCTTTTTTCTTGCCAGAGACAACGCCTGTGCCCAATCCGATCCTTTCCCTTGGTTTGTTCCGTCCTTTGCACGCTCCGCTTCCTCCTCCTGCCTCATTAGCTTTTTCAAGCTTAGCGTGCTGAACAGCAGTATAAATATGCTAACAACAAACAGGAAGATGCCCACAATCGTCCGCATAGCAAGCCCTCCGATCAGGAAGACCACGCCTATGCCGATATATACGAGGCATGCATTCTTTTTTTCCTTATGATCCTTCATGCGAACAAGCTCCTTCTTTATCCAGTAGTGCGTCGACTTCTTCCACGGCTCTTGTATAGCGCGTTAGGTAGTCGCCGCCGATGCAGATAAAGTGCCTTCCCTGCTCAATGAATTCCCGCTTCAGCTGTTCGCTGTAGCGGCTGCGGTCACAGCGCATCTTTTCGCTTCTGCCGCCGTCCTGCACAAACGCAACATCCGCTTCCAAAAAAAGGATGAGATC
The DNA here is from genome assembly GCA_964490325.1 of uncultured Oscillospiraceae bacterium. Taxonomy (GTDB): domain Bacteria; phylum Bacillota; class Clostridia; order Christensenellales; family CAG-138; genus DAOPJM01. The sequence continues at coordinate 66,980 of CAZBBX010000007.1, read as the reverse complement.
ATAGTGATCCAGCGCGTCTATTGCCTCCGAAAGCGCAAGATTTTCCCTGCTTGACGTCTCTTTGAAGAAGTGTAAAAAGAAACGTGTCGTCAGCGCATCCGTATCGATGAACAGCACACGATTGCAGGCGCCCAATGCGCGCAGCTCGTTGAGCTTATGCTGCAGCAGGATCTCGGTGAAGTCCTCAGGCAGCATACGTTCATCCGTGCCCGAACGCATGGAAAGCTCCCGCCCCGCCTCCTCCACATAGTTGGTGCTGTAGTGCTGCGCCAGAGAAATCGTCAGCGTGGTCTTTCCCGTGCTTTCCCCGCCGATCAGCAGCACCTTTTTTGCATAGTACGGTTTGACCACGTTGGGCAACCAATCCCAGTGTTTAAGGGGAGCTTGGCGCAGCTGCGTGGAATTGATCGGACTGCGGGGAAAGATCACCTGCCGACAGTCCGAAAACAGCCTGCGAACAGGATGCGTCTCCGTATAGTCGCTGCCAAAGAATACAACGTCAATGGGGCTGCCGATCAAGGCGCGAAGCTTTTGATTGTCCGACGCGGCGGCGGTCTGCGAATACGCGGCCTTGGACGGAGCGTCGTCCTCAAAGGGGAGGATGCGCACATTGCCGAAATGCTGCGTCACCTGATACAGCCAGCGATAGCGGATCCGAGGTTCGATCTCGTCCCGCTGCGTGCCCACGCTCAACAGCACATACAGAGTCTCACAGCTGCTTGCCGCTTGTATCAGGCAGTCAACATGTCCAAGATGAAGGGGGTCGAAGGAGCCCCAGTATAGACCTATTTCATAGCGCATCGTTTCACATCCCTGTACCACTTGCTATACATGAAGATCGAATTAAGGAAGAATACGGTCCACATGATGAGGGTCGCTATGCTCTCCCCGCCATGCAGGAAGTCCATCAGCCACATGACGATGGTCACCGCGTTCACCACGATCCAGAGGATCCACTGTTCGGCATAGCGCTTGAGGCAAAGGATCTGCGCAACGATGGACAAAACCGTGCTCAGGCTGTCTACAAAAGGCAGCGCCCCGCCCAGTGCCTTAAGGACAAATCCATAACCAACTACGGCCGCTGCCGTAAGAGGATAGACAAGCAGGCTCGCCTTCAAGCTGAGCCGCTTTTTGATGACCTCTCCCTTGATCGGATCGTTATGCCTGTTCCACAGAATGACGCCCAGCACATTGCAGGGAAGATAGTAGAGAAGGTTGAGCATGACTTCACCGTAATACGCGGCGCGATATGCAATGATGGCATACAGGAGGGCGTTGACGGTCCCAAACAGGAAGCTTGAGGTCTTGCCCTTTCCCGTGAAGATCACACACCAGACCCCCGTTAAGGCAGACACGATCCCCATGAGGCTGTCCTTCCAATACAGGGACAGCGCCAGAATTACAGTCGTTGCAAGGCCCAGCCAAAGCAGTTCCAATGCCGTCCAGCCCTTGATCTCGTTTCTGAAAAATGTCGTAAGCTTCTGCTTCATACTATTCTTCCAATCCCAGCAGGAAGGCGTTATTCTTGATGAAGCTTGAAACGATGGGGTCGTCCATCTCCAAAAAGGTCTCCTGTATCACCATACGATTCCTTGCCAGCAGGTCCTTCAGGCCCAGCGTCACATACTCCCCCTGCGGGATCCCAAGCAATGCCTTTAGGATCAGCTCCAGCTGCTTCTTTTGCGCAGGGGTCAGATCCGCAAGGCTGTTCGCGTCCTTGATGTAAAATACCCTGTCCACCAATGCGTTGGTATAGAGCCTGAGATACTCGGGTCGCTCGTACAGGGGAGCCTTCCCGTTCAGCACGTCGTCAATGTCTGTCATGTTTTGCAAATTGCTGCAATAGCTGAGAAACTGTCGCCCCTCCGTCTCGCCGATGTTTCCGATGATCTTGTGCGCAATGACGGGATCCCGCACGTTTTGATCGATGCGCAGGATATCGCTGACCCGCACCCAAGAGCGGGGCGTGGCAAAGACCATGCAGTTGACGTCAAGGGCTTGGTTATGCAGAGCAGCGGGCTTAAACTCCAAGTATTGGATCACATAGGGATGGACGCCTGCCTTCAGGGCAAAGTCCTCCTTCCATTCTTGGAAGTTCGGTTCGATATAGTGGATCTCGAAGCGGTCGGCGAGGGGGCCTGCCAGATGTACATACACGCCGTCGTCGTCCTCGCGATTTCCCAAGGCGACCACGAAGGTGCCTTCGGGCAGCCTGTACTGACCGATGCGCCTATCCAAGATCAGCTGATAGGCTGCTACCTGCACGCGTTTGGTGCAGGAGGTAAGCTCGTCCAGCAGCAGGATCGTCTTCTTTCCATCGCGTTCTTCATCGGGGAGAATGTCGGGGGAAAGCCATACAGTCTTGGTGCGGCTCTTATTGGGATAGATCAGCCCGCCTATCTCCACCTCGGACATCTGCGCCAAGCGCAGGTCAATGACGGTATAGCCGTGTTTCCTGCCGATCTGTTGGATGACCTGAGACTTTCCCACACCGGGCGCCCCCAAGCCCAAGATCGCATACTTCAGCTCGTGTTCGATATTGTACTCTACGCATTTGCCGAATTCTCGGATCGTCATATCTGCCTCCCTTGTCGCTTCGTCATAGAATCGCCATTTTGCCCAGATCGGGCATCCCGTCTTCGCTTGGGTGATTCGAACCGAGCACCAGTATCGTCTTTCTCCTGAGCGATGGAAGATACGGCGGTGTATGGAGCTCCCCAAAGTATCCATCTGTAAGGATCAGCAGTACCTCCGGTCGAATGTGATGATCCGCGATCCATTGGTACACGCAGTTGATGTCCGTCCCTCCTGTTTCCCCGGGCGCGTTCTTTAGGACGTCCTTTTCCGTTCGGAGCCCTCTATAGACGCTGCAGACCGATGTATGCCAGTAGCAAAGGTTGAACGTGCAATGGAACTCTGCCAGGATACGGCACAGCTGCGTAATAAACTGATTCATCTCATCTGCGGAGATGGAGCCGGAGCAATCGATAAAGACCCAGATCTCATCGATCCATTTTTCCTCCAAGCAGTGTCCGGGCAGGAGCATATCCATATGCAGATACTTGCGCTCGGGCGTAGCATAAGCGCTGTCTTCCCCTATTTCCTCGGTCAGAGAAGAGCGCAGCAGTGTCCGCCACGGGAGCAATTTGCTCTTTGTCTTTTGCAGCTCCGGCTGCGATATGGGAAAACCCATGCTATCGCCCCGACCCTTGGCCGCAGCAGCAAGTATCATGTCCCTAACGCGGTTCGCCTGCTGCTCCGTCTCTTCGGTTTCTGCGCTGATCAGATCCATGGCAATGCGGCCTTTTTTATTCCATATCAAAATATTCGCAGGAGCCAGATCTCCCGCTTTAGGCTCCTGCTTTGCATCCTCTGCGTTTTGCGCCTTCGACGGGAACCGCTCGTCATTGAGCTTGCGCATCCCTATCAGCTGCGCATAGACGTCGTCAACGTTGCGCCTGACGATGCTTCCTGTATCGGAAAAGGTGCCCATTGGCGGTTCTTCTATGACAAAATCCGAGGCCTCTTTGTAGTACTGTTTGTTCTTTTGCAGCATGGCATTGACCATGTAGTCGCAGGCGATGTTCCAGACGAACGGATCCCGTTCGCCGCAGCGCGAGAAGTGCAGAAGCATGATATGCAGCAGCTCGTGCAGAAGGATAAAGTATTGCTGTTTTCTGTTGAACTGCTCCAAGAACGCGGGGTTGTATAAAACGCATTTCCCGTTGGTGCAGGCCGTTTGGATCTTCGTATCCTCCGTAAAGGGCAACTGCGCAACAATGTCCCCGTAAAACGGCATCTTCCACTGCAGCTCGAACTTAAATTTTTGTATGACCTTTGAAGCTTTCATTCTGCGTTCCCCTTCCCATCGTAAAGGATCTCCCCGTTAAAGCCGCCGCGCAGGCGATCATCCGCCCCGTATACAAGACCGCGGACATAGGGCTGTCTCGCCGAAGTGCAGCGGGCATAGAACGGCATCAGCTTCCCTTTGGGGGAAGCGTAAACCCCGTCTTGACATCTGCAGCAGTCATAGTCCCTGTAGCTTTGCGTCATGAGCAGGCTTGGATCGTCCTTCCGCAGCAGCTGTGTGTACTCCACCCGCTGCCGCCGTGCATACTCGTTGACAGGCATGCAGTCGATAAAGGCGACCTTGCCCGCCCCTGTTTCAATGGCAAAATCCATGAAGCGATGCGCATCGTCCGCCGTGTGAATGTAGTCCTTAAGCAGCAGGCAGTTGAAGACGATCAGCTCCCTGTAGGGGATCGCCTTGAGTGCGCGCTTCAGCTGCGCCCCGCTTGGCGCTCCCGCCCCAAACAGCATACGATTAAGGGCATCGTCGTCATGATGCCTGCTGATATGGATGGCATCCAAATGCGCGAGCTGATGGATCCTGTGCAGCTTGTCCACCCCCGTGCCGTTTGTGTTGATCGACAGCTCGCAGTCAAAGCCCACAATGTCAAAGATCAGATCGATCGCATCGTTGAGCAGGGCAAAGTCGATAAAGGGCTCGCCGCCGCTGATGCTTACCCCACGCAGCAGTTCGTCCCGCTTGAGCAAGCGCAGCACGTGCTCCAGCTGCTTTAGGTTGACTTTGCGCTTTTTGTCGGTATCGTGCGCACAGCAGAACGGGCAATGCAAATTGCAGTAGCTCGTAAGGCAGACCGTCAGCTGCAGGCGCGGCAGCTCTCCCGGCTTTTTTAGATAGGGACCGCCGTTGTGAGAGCATATATAGTCCTTGACTCGCAGTCTCTTGCCGAACAGGACGACCTCCCGCCCGGGCAAGCTCTGCTCACAGGACGGAAAGGAGGCGATATTTTGCATAGACAAGACTTGCCACCTCCCCCTGTACCCATTCTCCATCTTCATCAAGGATCGCGACGTCCATTTGATCGTAGATCGTTTCTGCTTTTCCTGTCAGATAATGTCTGCGGTACAGGTAGTACCTGCTTCCTTCAAACAGGATGGGCAAGAAGGACAACCAGTAAAAGTATCCCATGCGCAGCGTAATTGAGACGCGGCAGCCGTCCGCACCATGCAGCGTCTTCGTATCATCTATGGTAAGGATGGACGACTTTGTATACGTTGCAGCTTTCCCGATCCGTACAGAAGTAGTGTGACCTTCTTCGATCCCCTTGGGCAGCGGCAACATTCGATCCGATACGAAGCACCTTTGAAAGATCGTTTCCTCCGTTGTGAACGGCGACCCGCCGCCATAAATGAACGCCTCCAAGGCAGTGGTACACCGAGGTTCGGTCACGGGCTCTCGGTTCGGATCGAAGGGGGTGTGAAGCAGGGCATACACATGCGTGGGTATGCACACCGCAAGCGGACACTCCACGTTTTCCATCAGATTCGTCACTGCGGCCAGCTCGGGATTTCTCCGCAGCAAAATGCCATCGTTCCCGTACCGAATATTGCTCCTCTTAAGCCTCTCATATTGCTCGTTGCTCAGCTTGAGGCCGACCAGTGTAACGCTCGATAGCTTTTCGCAGTTATAAAAGATCCGCTCCGTATGCTGCTTCGGCCTGTTCAGCGTTGTCTTCGCCGACAGAACAACGTTGGTCAGCGCGGCGCTCTTAGCAAAGGCGCAGCTGCCGATCAATGCATATTGTAAAGGGATCGCGATCGCCTGCAGCGTTTTGCTGCCATAAAACGCTTCCTCGCCGACCGAATCCACGTCAATATCTCCCAGTCGACCGGGCAGTGACAGCACGGGCATCTTCCCCGAATAGGAAAGCAGGGTCTTGTCCATAATGGCATAGGACTCGTCTAAATAGTAAGTATCCATCCTCAACACCTGCCATTTACCAGCTGTTCTTGACGACGCTGCTCTTCCTGCCAGCTCCACAGATCCTCCGCTGAAATTTTGCTTCGCGTCTTTGCATATAAAGAGGTGGGAAGTCCGCCTATCGCCGCATCCACCTGAAGAATGAGTACTTGGGGAACGTTTTGCTGCATCAGGATCCTTTTGAGCGAAAGAAGCGTGCCGCGCGCTTTGTACTCGTCGTCACAGGACAGCAGCCGCCGTATGAATTCCATCAGGGTCGCCTCGTCCGTATCGTCCGCCCCCTCCCTTTTGATCGTTTCTTTACGCGTATCGCATGTGCCTGCCTGTATTCTACAAAACTTGCCGCCGTTCCGCAAGCGTATTACAGTTTTTGCTTGTTTTACAACATATTTTGCATTTCATATGTGTTCCTGCTTGACTTGCAATTCTGATTATATTATCATCAAATGGATGGGTGTAAGAAGGTATGTCTTCAGTAAGGCTCCTTTTTTGGGGGGGCTGCGGCGGGAAGGCGACCCATCCCATTTCAATTTTCACACAGCAGCGAGGCTGTATATAGTATGCAAGGAGGAAAGTATCATGTCGGTAAAGGTTGCCATCAACGGGTTCGGGCGCATCGGGCGTCTTGCTTTTCGGCAAATGTTCCGAGCGGAAGGATACGAGATCGTCGCCATAAACGACCTGACCGATCCTATGATGCTCGCGCATCTGCTGAAGTACGACTCCACCCAAGGCCGCTATGCCTTGGCCGATACCGTTCGCGCCACGGCGGACAGCATCATCGTCGATGGGACCGAGATACGCGTCTGCAAGAATCCCGATCCCGAGCAGCTGCCTTGGAAGGAATACGGCGTGGATATCGTCTTGGAATGCACCGGCTTCTTCCTGACCAAGGAGGCCGCAGGCAAGCACCTCAAGGCGGGAGCAAAGCGTGTGGTGATCTCCGCCCCCGGCAAGGACGCCATGCCCACGATCGTGTACAACGTCAACCACGATACCCTTACGGCAGAGGACACGATCATCTCTGCGGCGTCCTGCACCACCAACTGCCTTGCGCCCATGGCGAAGGTGCTCAACGCGTACGCGCCCATTCAGCACGGCATCATGACGACCGTTCACGCCTACACAGGCGATCAAATGGTGCTGGACGGCCCACACAAAAAGGGTGACCTTCGGCGCGCTCGTGCCGCCGCCATCAACATCGTTCCCAATTCCACAGGCGCCGCAAAGGGCATCGGCCTTGTCATTCCCGAATTGCAGGGCAAGCTCATCGGCTCTGCGCAGCGCGTACCCGTGCCCGCAGGCTCCACCACCATCCTTATCGCCGTGGTCAAGGGACGGGATATCACCAAGGAAGGCATCAACGCCGCCATGAAGGCCGCGTCCAACGAAACGCTGGGCTATACCGAGGATCCCATCGTGTCCTCCGATGTGATCGGGATCCGCTTCGGCTCCCTGTTTGACGCCACGCAGACCTTGGTGGGCAAGCTTGGCGAGGAGCTGTATCAGGTGCAGGTGGTCGCGTGGTATGACAACGAAAACAGCTACACCAGCCAGATGGTCCGCACCATCCGCTATTTTGCAGCGGTCTGACGCCGCTTGCCAACGGGCGGCATTTGCCGCAGAGGGACGCCCATGAGCTTGGATCGCAAGGCAGGCCTATGCCCCGCTCCTTGAAGGGCTGCAGACGCCCGAGAGCATCGCGTATGTACGGGACAGCCGCCCTGTGGGCGACCTAGCCGCTCTCCTTGCAAACGCCTTGGGCTTGGACGGCGAGTATGCGGCCAAGCTTGGCTATCTGCACGATATCGGCCGCAGGATCGATCCGAACGACCACATCTGTGCGAGCTATCGCTTCCTGACGGAGCAGGGCTGTGCGGACGATACCTATATTTGCTTGACGCATTCCTTTCTCAACGGGGATCTGTCCTGCATCTGCGCCTGCCCCTTGTCCGAGCAAAGTGTGGGCTGTGCAGCGGTAAAGGCCTTTGCGGAAGCGCATGCGAACACCGACTGCGATCGGAGCGTTCAGCTGTGTGGTCTGCTGTGCCTGCCCGACGGCGGAACGAGCCCGGAGGCAAGGACCGACGACATTGAAGCACGCAGAGGCACACACGCAGGTTCCGCGCAGCATCGAGCGGCCGAGCAGGCTCAAGACCTATATCGAGGCAAGACCGGGACATCCCGTCTGCGGCTTCTGCGAGGAGCTTGTTCAGCGGGATACCTAAAGCGAGACGGCGCTGCGGCTACGGAGCGCAGGCTTTTGATCCGTCTGCGGGACAACCATTTTTGTAGGAGGGATAGGTATATACATGTTTGATGCAAACAGAGTCAAGGACGAGTGCGTGGAATGGATCCGCCGCTTTTTCGAGGAGAACGGAAAGGGCTGCAATGCTGTGCTGGGCGTTTCGGGCGGCAAGGACAGCTCCATCGTAGCCGCGCTGTGCGTGGAGGCGTTGGGTCGTGAGCGCGTCATAGGCGTACTGATGCCCTGCGGCGTGCAGGCCGACATCGATATGGCCAAGCTCCTTGTCGAGCATCTGGGCATTCGCCACTTTGTGGTGAACATCAAGGATGCCGTGGACGGCGTGATCAACAGCATCCCCTTTCCGCTCAGTACGCAGAGCATGATCAATCTGCCTGCAAGGATCCGCATGGCCACGCTGTACGCCGTTTCTCAAAGCAACAACGGCCGCGTGGCGAACACCTGCAACCTCTCCGAGGACTGGGTGGGCTATTCCACCCGCTACGGTGATTCCGTGGGAGATTTCAGCCCCTGCTCCCTTTTGACGGTGGACGAGGTGAAAAAGATCGGCCGCCTGTTGGGGCTGCCGAAGATCCTTGTTGACAAGGTCCCCAGCGACGGACTGTGCGGAAAGACGGACGAGGACAGTCTGGGCTTTCGCTATGCGGAGCTGGACAGCTATCTGAGGGAGGGCGTCATGGCGGATCCGATCAAGAAGGCACACATCGATCACTTGCACCGGGTCAACCTGTTCAAGCTGAAGCTGATGCCCTCCTTTGATCCCAAGATCCCCATCAAATGCTGAGCCGCGGCGGCAAGGACGATCGAAACAAAGAAAGGCAGGATCGGAATGAAACTGGAGCCCATCATCGTGTCGCTGTTGGACACGGATCTTTACAAGTTCAACATGGATCAAGTGATCTTTCACAAGCACACGGATCTGTGCGGACAGTACTACTTCAAGTGCCGCAGCAAGGACGTGGTCTTTACGCAGGAGATGGCCGATGAGATCCGCGCTCAGGTCGATCAGCTCTGTACGCTGACCTTCCGCCGCGAGGAGCTGGACTACCTGCGCTCCATCCGCTTCATCAAGGACGATTATGTCGAGTTCCTGCGCCTTTGGCGGCCTCTGCGCGACTATGTTGCGGTGGATCTGTCGTCAGACGGCGAGCTGTCCGTTGTGGTGGACGGTCCCCTGTTTTCCGCCATGCAGTTTGAGATCTATCTTCTCGAGATCATCAATGAGGTGTACTTCCGCCTTTCCTATGAGTACGAGCTGCTGCTTCGTTCCGCCACAGAACGCTTGGACGCCAAGATCCGTGCGATGAACGACGGCACCTATACCTTCCGTTTTGCGGAGTTCGGCTGCAGGCGCCGCCTCTCCCGTGAATGGCAGGACACGGTCGTGCGGCGCTTCGTTACGGAGACCAAAAACTGCGTTGGCACCTCCAACGTGTATCTGGCGATGAAGTATCACATCACCCCCATCGGCACCTATGCGCATGAATTTGTGCAGATGTATCAGGGCATCGACTCCATCCCCTTGGCGTACACCAACCATTATGCCATGCAGGACTGGTATGACGAGTACAGGGGCGATAACGGCACCGCACTGACGGACACCATCACCACCGATCTGTTCCTGCTGGACTTCGATCGATCCATGGTCAACAACTACACGGGGGTTCGCCACGACAGCGGCGATCCCTACGCTTGGGGTGAGAAGATCCTGGCGCACTACAGAGCCTTCGGCGTGGATCCCAAGACCAAGCTGCTGCTGTTCAGCGACAGTCTGGACTTTGACAAGGCGCAGGCGCTGTACGAGCATTTTTGCGACAAGGCCAAGGTGTCCTTTGGGATCGGGACGTTCTGCTCCAACGACAGCTGCCAAAGAGCGCTGAACATCGTGATCAAGCTGCAATGCGTCAACGGCAGACCCGTGGCAAAGCTGTCCGATACGCCGGGTAAGGCCATGTGCCGCGATGCGGAGTATCTGGAGTATCTGAAACGCTCCGTCGACTTTCGCATCAAGGCGAAACGGGCTGCTGACCCCTTTTCGCCGCCGTCCCGTGCAGGAAGGCGAACGCCGCCCGCATGAAAAATTCGCCCCGCAAAGCCGTTGTCGGTCTGCGGGGCGAGGTGTTTTTGGGGTGAGGTTAGAGTAGGCCGTTGCCCTTGAGGTATCCAAGGACGAGTGCGGCGATCAGGATCCCAAACAGGATGGCAATGATGATGTCAAGCGCCTTGACCGTCAGCGGGACGCGTTCAAGCAGCTTGTCATACCAGCCCTGCTTGACGACCGTGATGGGGTCGGGGCGTTTTCCGTCCCATTTGCTGCCGTTTACCTTCTGCTCCATACGCGTCACTTCTTTGCAACGTACTTGCGGATATCCAGCGCGACTGCGATGATGATGACCACGCCCTGTACGATGTAGGTGTAGCTGGTCTCCACGCCCATGAACTGCATGGCGATCTTTAGCAGCTCGAACACCAGCACGCCGATGAGGATGCCGCTGATCCTGCCGATACCGCCGTTGGTGGATACGCCGCCAATGGTGCAGCCTGCGATGGCCTCCAGTTCGTAGCTCATGCCCATGTTCACCGAGGCGCCGCCGGACTTGCCGCCCAGCAGGAAGCCTGCGATGCCGTACAACAGACCCGCCGTGGCATAAATGATGATCTTGGTCCTGGAGGTGTTGATGCCCGAGACCTCCGCCGAGTTCTCATTGCCGCCGATGGCGTACATGTACTTGCCGTGCGGGGTCTTGTTGTACACGAACCACATGATGATGCCTATCACCAAGGCGATAAGTCCCAAGCAGGGAAGGAACTGCACCCCAAACAGGGAGCCTGAGGAGATGTTGGTGTAGTCGTAGCGCAGGCCGCCGATGGGCTGTGCGCCTGTGAACACCAAGCAGACGCCGTACACGATGGTCTGCATACCCAGCGTTGCAATAAAGGGCGGCACCGAAAGGTACGCCACGACCACGCCGTTGAGCAGGCCGATGAACATGGTGATGAGCACCACGCCCAGCAGCACCACCAAGATGGGCAGCTCGCCGATGTTGGGGAACACGCGGGAGGCGTAATCCCCGCGCTGCATGAAGGTGGCGGCCAGACACGCGGCAAGACCCACCACGCGGCCTGCGGACAGGTCGGTGCCCTTGGTGATAAGGCAGCCCGACACGCCCAGTGCAATGATGAAACGAACCGCCGTATTGCTGACCAAATTCTTGAGGTTATACAGGGAGAAGAACGTGGGGCGCAGGATGCCGACCACGATCGCCGCGCCGATCATCATGATGATGATGGCGTTGTTCAAAAGGAAATTCCCGATTGATTTTTTTCTTGCATACTGTACTCCGTTCTTTAGGAAGCAAAGCGCGTGGCCAGTTCCATGATCTTCTCTTGGTTCATGTCGCCGCCCTCGACGACGCCTGTCAAGCGGCCCTCGCACATGACCATGATCCGATCGGCCATGCCGATGAGCTCCGGCATTTCGGAGCTGATCATGATGATGGACTTGCCCTGCTTGGCCAGTTCCTCGATGATGCAGTAGATCTCGTACTTGGCGCCCACATCGATGCCGCGGGTCGGCTCGTCCATGATCAGCACGTCGGGGTCGTTGGCCAGCCAGCGGCTGATGATCACCTTCTGCTGGTTGCCGCCCGAAAGCGACTTGATGGGCGTCTTGATGGAAGGCGTTTTGATGCTCAGCTTTTCCACGTTGTCCTTGACGAGCTTGGCGATCTTTCGGTCGTTTAGCATGATGCGATACTCCAAATACTGGCTAAGCGACGCCACGGACACGTTGTCCGCCACGCTGAGCACCCCAAAGATGCCGCTGCCGCGCCGATCCTCGGTGAGCAGCGCGATGCCGTGTCGGATGGCGTCCTGCGGTCGGGTGATCTTCAGATCCTTGCCAAGGTAGGTCACGTGGCCGCTTGTGATCGCACGCAGGCCAAAGACGCCCTCCATCAGCTCGGTGCGCTGTGCGCCCACCAAGCCCGCCACGCCAAGGATCTCGCCCTTACGCAGATCGAAGCTCACGTCTTGGAAGGAGCGCGCATGGATAGAGGAGTAGTGCTCCACCTTGAACACCACGTCGCCGGGGGCGTTCTCCTTGGGCGGATAGAGGTTGGTCAGCTCGCGGCCGACCATCTTGGTGATGATCATGTCCGTGGTCAGTTCCTTGGAGGGCCAAGTGCCGATGTATTTTCCGTCGCGCATGATGGTGACCTCGTCGGATATGCGCAATATCTCCTCCATCTTGTGCGAGATGTAGATGATGCTGCAGCCCTGATCCCGCAGCTTGTTGATGATGCCAAACAGCACCTCGACCTCGTTTTGCGTCAGGGAGGAGGTGGGTTCGTCCATAATAACGATCTTGGCGTTGGCGGAGACGGCCTTGGCGATCTCCACAAGCTGCATCTGTGAGACCGACAGGGAGCCCAGCTTGGCCTTCGGATCGAAGCCCATGCCCAAGCGCTTGAGCAGCTCGCCGGTGTCCCTGTAGAGCTTCTTGTGATCGACGATCTTGATGAAGCCTAAAAACTTTTTGATGGGATAGCGCCCACAATAGATGTTCTCCGCAATGGATCGGTCGGGGATCGGCTGCAGCTCCTGATGCACCATGGCTATGCCCTTCTTGAGCGCATCAAAGGGGTTCTCGATCTTCACGACCTGATCGTTGTAGAGGATCTCTCCCGCGTCCATTTTGTAGACGCCGAACAGGCACTTCATCAGCGTGGATTTCCCCGCGCCGTTCTCGCCCATGAGCGCGTGAACGCTTCCGGGCCGCAGGTGCAGCTCAACGTTGTCCAGCGCCTTCACGCCGGGGAACGATTTGCTTACCCCTTTCATTTCCAGGATGTATTCCGACATGTTGCCCCCTTGCTTGTGCATTTCCGCCTGTTGATCCATGAAAAGAAGGGGGATCGCGCATGGGACATTCTATGCGCGACCCCCACCAATTACAGTTTGTTAGTTGGCTGCGGTGATCTTCTGGTAGTCGACCCAGTTGTAGGTGTCAACGGTCTCGCCGTTGATGCAGCGTGCCGCTTTGCTTTTTCCCTCTGGCGTGGTATACTGGTGCAAACAAGGAGGACGACGCTTTGTACAGTTTTGTCTGCGATTATTTGGAGGGGGCGCACCCCTCCGTCTTGGAGGCGCTGGCGCGGGAGAATCTGCGGCAGCATGTGGGCTACGGCGAGGACGAGCTTTGCGGCAGGGCGCGGGACGCCGTGCGCAGCGCGGCAAAGCGGCCCGACGCGGCGGTGCATTTTTGCATCGGCGGGACGCAAACGAACTTTACCCTCATCGCGGCGGCGCTGCGGCCGCATCAGGGCGTGCTCTGCGCCGCAACGGGGCATATCGCCGTGCATGAATCGGGGGCGGTCGAAGCCTGCGGGCACAAGGTGCTGCCGCTGCCCACCGATGAAACGGGCAAGATCACCGCGGACGCCATCCGACAGGCAGTGCTTCTGCATCGCGGCGATCCCACCTGCGAGCACATGGTGCAGCCCGCGCTGGTCTACCTGTCCCAATCCACCGAAAAGGGCTGCGTGTACAGCCTGTCGGAGCTGGACGCGCTGTATCGCGTCACCCGCGAGCTGGGCTTGCTGCTGTATATCGACGGCGCAAGGCTGGGCTACGCCTTGGGCTCCCCGTACTGCGACATGGATCTTGCCGCCTTGGCTTGCCGCTGCGACGCGTTCACACTGGGCGGCACCAAGCAGGGCGCCCTGTTCGGCGAGGCGCTGGTGCTCAACGAGCCAATGCTTGACAGGGACTTTCGCTACATTCAAAAGCAGCGCGGAGCGATGCTTGCCAAGGGCTTCCTGCTGGGGCTGCAGTTCGACTGCCTCCTAAAGGACGGCCTGTACTTCCGCTTGGGCGAGCAGGCCGTGACGGCGGCGCTGCGCATTGCCGCCGCGCTTGCCGAAAAGGGGATCGCCTTCCTGGCGCCGCCCCAGACCAATCAGATCTTTCCGCTGCTGCCCGACGCGCTTCATGCACGGCTCAGCGCGGACTTTGCCTTCGAGCCTTGGGCGCCGTCCAAGGACGGCCTGACCCCCATGCGCATCTGCGTTTCTTGGGCGACCCCCGACGAGGCGACCGACGCGCTCATCGCGGCGATCCAAGCGGAAGCATAGATCGGGCGTCCCCTCGCTTCAGACGGGCTGACCCCCGTGCGCATCTGCGTCTCTTGGGCGACCCCCGACGAGGCGACCGCTGCGCTCATCGCGGCGATCCAAGCAGAAGCATAGACCGGGCGCCCCCTCGCTTCGGACGGGCTGACCCCCGTGCGCATCTGCGTCTCTTGGGCGACCCCCGACGAGGCGACCGCTGCGCTCATCGCGGCGATCCAAGCGGAGGCATAGATCGGGCGCCCCTCGCTTCGGGCGGGCTGACCCCTGTGCGTTGCTTGGGCGACCCCCGACACGGCGACCGACGCGCTCATCGCGGCGATCCAAGCGGAGGCATAACTTTCCTCTCGATCTGAAGCGGGGTCTGCTGCACCCCGCTTTTTTCCTGCCTGCTTGTGCACTTTTATGAAAATGCGCGTATTCACAGCGGGGCGCAAACGTGGTATACTGACAAAAAATGAGGGAAGGCATACAAAATGAAGAAAAAGACAAGGCAGATCCTTGCGATCATGTGCAATGCGCTGATCGTTCTACTGGAGCTTGTGGGCATCACGCTGAGCATCATCGAATACGGCGACGGTTCGTTTGAGTACTACACGCAGGAGTCCAACTATCTGGCGCTCCTTGCAAGCGCGCTGTATCTGCCCCTTGCCCTGCGGCAGCTTCGCGGCGGCAAGGCGCTGCCCAAGTGGGCGGCGAGCCTAAGGCACATGGCGTCGGGCTGCGTGGCGCTGACCTTCTTTGTGGTGGTGTTCGTGCTTGCGCCGATGGACGAGCAGGGCTTTGCCTCGCTGCCGCACCTGCTGTTCAGTGGCTCGATGCTCTATTTGCACTTCCTCTGCCCCGTTTTGGCGATGCTGTCCTTTTTGTTGTTTGAGACCGAGCCTTGCCTTGGCAAGCGCTGCGTCCTTACGGGGCTGCTGCCCACGTTCGTGTATGCCGCCATCGTCCTTTGCATGAACCTCACAAGGACGCTGGTCGGCCCCTATCCCTTCCTGCATGTGTATGAGCAGCCTTGGTACATGAGCTGCGTTTGGATCGTGGTGATCCTTGGCATGGCGGCGCTCTTTTCGTGGCTGCTGTGGCTTGGCAACAGAGCCATAGGCAACAAGGCGCGCACTGCGCAGGCGCACTGACCGCCGCTAAAGGCAAAACAACGGGAAACGAGGAGACGAAAGCATGATCTATTGGGAATTGGCTGTGTATACCACCGACGAGGGCAGCGACGCCGTTTGCGCCGCGCTCAACGGCGTGGGGCTGATGGAGCTTTCCATTGAGGAGAGCCACGAAAAGGCCATGGCGTTCATCTTGGAAAACGCCCGCTACTGGGACTTTGCCGACAAGGAGACCATCGGCACGGACGCCCCCTGCGTGAAGGCATACCTTGCCGATCTGCCCGAAAACCTTGCGAAATTGGAGGCGGCCAAGGCTGCCATCCTGCGTCTGCCCGCCATCCTGCCCGCAGTAAACTTGGGCAGCTTGGCTTGCTCCGTCACCCGCGTGGACGAGCAGGACTGGGCGAACAACTGGAAAAAGTACTACAAGCCCTTAGAGATCGGTAAGCGCCTTTTGGTGCTGCCAAGCTGGGAGCCCTGCCCCGAAACGACCCGCACGGTGCTGCGTCTTGATCCGGGCATGGCGTTCGGCACGGGGGCGCATCACACCACGCGGTTGTGCTTGGAGCTGCTGGAGGGCGCGGTGCACGCGGGGGACGAGATGCTGGATCTGGGCTGCGGCAGCGGCATCCTGTCCATTGCGGCTCTGCTCTTGGGCGCAAAGCACGCCACGGCGGTGGACATCGACCCCATCGCAAAGAGCATTGCCCGAGAGAATGCCGAGATGAACGGCATCGCCGACGAGGACTATACCATCCGCATTGGGGATGTTCTGACCGATACCGCGCTGCGCGGCAGTCTTGCGGGACGTTATCCCGTGGTGGCGGCAAACATCGTGGCGGACGTCATCATCGCGCTTGCCCCCTTTGCAAGGGAAAAGGTGGCGACAGGCGGCGTGTTCCTCTGCTCCGGCATCATCGACGAACGCTGCGCCGAGGTCGAGGCCGCGCTTGACAAGGCGGGCTTCACCGTCGAGACCCACCTTGCCGCAGGCGGCTGGAACGCATACCTGACAAGATGAACCGCTTCTTTACCGACGAACTGTATGAGGACGGAGCCGTGGTGCGCGGCGAGGACGTCAAGCACATCGTACGGGTGCTGCGCTTGGGCGTGGGCGACACGGTGCGCCTGTGCGACGGCAAGGGACGCGAGTGCGAGGCGAAGCTTTCAAGCATCGAGGCGGACAAGGTGTTTTTTGTCACCGAGCCGTGGCGCGACGCCCCAAGCGAACCCGTCCACCGCGTGACCCTGCTGCAGGGGCTGCCCAAGGCGGGCAAGATGGAGCTGATCCTGCAAAAGGGCGTGGAGCTGGGCGCGGCCGCCTTTGTGCCGCTGCTCTGTGAGCGCTGCGTTGTGCAGCCCGATAAGGAGTTTGACAAGCGCCTGCTGCGCTACAGGCGCGTGTGTGAGGAGGCCGCCAAGCAGAGCGGTCGGGGCGTGATCCCCGAAGTGCTGCCGCTTGTCCGCCTGTCCGCCTTCGACCCCGCCCCCTACGACAACGTACTGGTCGCCTATGAGGATGAGCGGGAAACGAGCCTCAAGAGCGTCCTTCGTGCGGGCGTGGGGCGGCGCATCGCCGTTTTGATCGGTCCCGAGGGCGGCTTTGCCAAAGCCGAGATCGAGCGTCTTGGCGGCCTCGGCGCGGTGAGCGTGTCGCTTGGGCGGCGCATCCTGCGCACCGAAACGGCGGGAATGGCGCTGCTTGCCCAGCTGCTGTACGAACTGGAATAAGGAATATTTGGATGGATAGGGGATCTCGCTTTACCTATGGTGGGAGCGGAACGCGAGAAGGCTGTGCCGCCGGTGGCGGCAGGATGCGGCAGACTTCGTCTGCCCTGCTGCATTGCGCCAAACGCGCAGCCGTATGCAACGCGTGTCCTGCACGCATGACACGCTTGATGAAGGCAGCTTTGCTCTGCAAAGCAACAGACGGAACCATTGGGGGCGATACTTCCCCCGCATCCCGCAGGGACGGATACCATCCGCCCGCCTCACCAACGTTCTCCTCCTCATCTACTTCGAAAGGAGCGCCAATTTGAAGGTCGCCTTTGCCACCTTGGGCTGCAAGGTGAATCAATACGAAACGGAAGCCCTGCGCGAGCTGTTTGCCGCGGCGGGGCACGAGCTCGTTCCCTTTGGCACGGACGCGGACGCCGTCATCGTCAACACCTGCACGGTCACGGCGATGAGCGACAAGAAGTCGCGGCAGCTCCTCTCCCGCGCCCACTGCACCGCGCCCGACGCCTTGGTGGTCGCCGTGGGCTGCTATGCCGAAACTGCGCGGGAAACGGTGGCGGCTCTGCCCGGTGTGGCGCTGGTCGTGGGCACCGAGGGACGGCGCGAGCTTGTGCGCCTCTGCGAGAGCGCCCTTGCCGCCAGACGCCGTGGCGAGGCTCTGCCCCCCGCTCCCGTCACGCCCCCGCCCTTTGAGCGGCGCTGCTTTGAGGAGCTGTCCGCCATTCACGACGACCGCACCCGTGCCACGCTGAAAATTCAGGACGGCTGCGTCAACTTTTGCAGCTACTGCGCCATCCCCTTTGCCCGCGGCGCGCTGCGCTCCCGCTCCTTGGAAAGCTGCAGGCGCGAACTGGACGCGCTGGCGGCCGAGGGCTGCGCCGAGGTGGTGCTTACGGGCATCCAGCTTGGCGCTTACGGCAAGGAGCCGAACGGCAAGGGCGAATTGGCGGACGTGATCCGCTTGGCGCAGGCGGCGGGGCTGCCGCGCATCCGCTTGGGTTCGCTGGAGCCCGTTGCGGTCACGGAAAACTTTCTGCAAACGCTCACGGACTGCCCCGCGCTCTGTCCGCAGTTCCATCTGTCGCTGCAAAGCGGCAGCGACGCCGTGCTAAAGCGCATGAACCGCCGCTACGACACGGCGGGCTATCGCGGCGCCTGCGCTGCGCTTCGGCAGCTGATACCAAACTGCGCCCTGACCACCGACCTTATCGCGGGTTTTCCCGCCGAGACGGAAGCGGAGCATGGGGAAACGATGGACTTTGTGCGCGAGCTGGGCTTTGCAAGGCTGCATGTCTTTCCCTACAGCCGCCGCGACGGTACCAAGGCGGCGGCGATGGCTGGACAGCTCTCCCGCGCCGTCAAGGAGGCGCGCACCAAGGAGCTGATCGCCTTGGGCGAACGCTTGGCGACCGCCTATGCCGACAGTCTGCCCGGCATACGCGAGGAGCTGCTCGTCGAAACGGACGGCGCGGGCTACCTCAAGCGCTACCTGCAGGCGCGCCCCGTCGATGCGTCGGGCAAGCCCCTGCAGCTGCCCGAAGGCAGCTTAGTATCGGGCGAAGTACAGCGCGGCGCGGACGGCGGGCTTGTCTTGCGCCTTGCCGACATCCCGTAGGGGCGGATACCATCCGCCCGCGCTTCGGACGCGACTGCCTCTCGCCGACATCCTGTAGGGGCGGATACCATCCGCCCGCCTTGCCAATGCGACCGCCTCTCACCAACATTCCGCAAGGGCGGATACACAAAAACTTGGAAAGGACTATGACCATGGAAAACTGCCTGTTTTGCCGCATCGCGGCGGGGGAGATCCCGTCCCGCAAGGCCTATGAGGACGACACCCTCTTGGCCTTCTATGACATCGCGCCGCAGGCGCCTGTCCACATCCTCATCATCCCCAAGCGCCACAAAGAAAGCGCGCAGGCTTTGACGGCTGCGGACGACGCTCTGCTGTGCGCCATGTTCGCCTTGGCACGCAAGCTTGCCGCCGACTTAGGCGTGGCCGAGACGGGCTACCGCCTCATCACCAACATCGGCGCGGACGGCGGCCAGAGCGTCCCCCATCTGCATCTGCACCTTATCGGCGGACGGACGCTCAAGTGGGACAACTGATGTACCGCATTTTGATCGTGGAGGATGACGAGGTCATCTCTCGCTCCATCGAGGCGCGGCTGACGGCTTGGGGCTACGAGGCGCGGCGGGTCACAGATCTTTCCGACCCCCTTTGCGGCTTTGACGCCTTTGATCCACAGCTGGTGCTGATGGACGTGTCCCTGCCCTTCTCCAACGGCTATCACCGCTGCCGCCTCATCCGCGAACGCTCCCGCGTTCCCGTGATGTTCCTGTCCTCCTCGGCGGACAATCTGAACATCGTCATGGCCATGAACATGGGCGGGGACGATTTTATCGCCAAGCCCTTCGATCTGGACGTGCTGACCGCCAAAGTGGGCGCGCTCCTGCGGCGCAGCTACGAGCTGGGTGCGCCGACCGAACGCTTAAGCGCAGGCGGCGTGACGCTCGATCGCGCCGAGGCCGTCCTGCTCTGCGGCGAAACGCGGGTGCCGCTGACGCGAAACGAGCTGCGGATCTTGGAGGTGCTCATCGAGAACTGCGGCCGCGTCATTGCACGCGACACGCTCATGACCCGCCTGTGGGAGACGGACAGCTTTGTGGACGACAACACCCTCACGGTGAACGTGACAAGGCTGCGCAAGAAGTTGGAGGAAGCGGGCATTCGGGATCTTATCAAGACCCGAAAGGGGCTGGGCTACCTCATCGAAAACTGATATGAAGCTGTTTTTTTCGTATATTTGGTCGCATCGCAAGAGCCTGCTGCTGTTTTTGATGGTGGCGGGGGTGTTCGCGCTGGTGTTCTTCCTGTACGAGCTGCCCTTGGAGCCCGTGCTGTACGCCGCCCTGCTCTGCTTGGTCGGCGCCCTGATCCTCTGTCTGATCGGCTTTTTCCGCTACAAACGCCGTCATGCGGCGCTCATAAGCGGCGCGGCGCGCATCCGCTATGACGCGGGACTTTTGCCCGAGCCGCGGGATCTGATCGAGCGGGACTATCACACGCTGGTGACGGATCTGAGCGCAGCGCTGCGCGAGCAGGAGGCGCAGGGCGCAAGGCGCGCCGCCGAGCAGAGCGACTACTACACCCTGTGGGCGCACCAGATCAAGACGCCCATCGCCGCAATGGATCTGCTGCTGCAAAGCGTTCCTGCAAACGCTCCCCGCGATGAGGAGCTGCGCGAGCAGCTTTTCCGCGTCGATCAGTATGTGGGGATGGCGCTGCAATTCGTCCGCGTGGAGGAGGGCAGCGACCTGCAGCTTGCTTGGATACGCGTGGACGATGCGATGAAGCTTGCCCTAAAGAAGCTGGCGCGGTCGTTCTCCCGCAAGAAGCTCACGCTTCGTTACGAGCCCTGCGGCCTGATCGTCCTGTCCGACCTGCGCTGGCTCAGCTTTGTGTTCGAGCAGCTTTTGAGCAACGCCCTGAAGTACACGAATGTGGGCGGGGTCACCATCACAAGCGAGGGTGACACCCTGACCATCCGGGACAGCGGCATAGGCGTTGCGGCGGAGGATCTGCCGCGCTTGGGCGAAAAGGGCTTTACGGGCTACAACGGACGGGCGGATCAGCGATCCACGGGCGTGGGGCTGTACCTGGTCAAGAAGGTGCTGCATACCTTGGGGCATGAGCTGAGCATCCGCTCCGAGGTGGGAAAGGGGACCGCCGTCACGCTGCGCTTCCCCGAGCAGGAGCGCGCCTCCGACTGAGCCGCCGCCCTTTACGCACAGGCCGAGCGGAGAGTCGGTTAAGGATATTCAAATACAACACGAAGCCACCCCTGCGGGTGGCTTCGGTGCATTTGTATAGGGATCTTTTACTTTTCCTTGCGCTTGCGGCGCAGCAGCACGACCACCACGATCAAAATGACCGCCAGCAGCACGACGGCCGCCGCGATCCAGATCCATTGCGCACCGCCCTTTTGTGTTTCGGCCGCAGGCGCAGAGGTGGGCGCCGCCGCAGGTTCGCTTGGCGCACTCGTTCCCTCCGCTGCGGCAGTCGCCTTTTCGGACAGACTTTCCGTCAGCGTGATGCTGTCGATCATATCAAAGCTTGCAAACGTGCTCTTTTCGGTCTTATCGCCGTCCACGCTGCACTGATAGGCCGTGACCGTCAGTCCCGACTTATCGGACTTGAGCAGGGTGAAGTACTGCCGCTCGTCCTGTGAGCTGCCCGTCTGATAGGCCAGCAGCTCATCGATGGTGCCGGGACGGAAGTCGTCGAACTTGTTGCCCATGGGGCTGGTGGTGATGAAGCTTGTGCCCTCTCCCGCTTCGACCTTCTCGCCGTTACGCACCGTGGCGCGGTAGTAATCGTGGATATGGCCGTTGAAGTAGAGGTCCACGTTCAGCTCGTCGCACATTTGCATGAGGAAGGCCGTAGCCGTCTCATCGTCTTGGATAAGCCCCGCGTGCGCCGTGACGACCCGCCAACGGCAGCCCGACGCCTCGAACGCGGCCTTTGCATACGCCTTTTGCAGCTCGTAGTACAGCTGCTTATCCGCCGCGGTGTCCGCGCCCTCCTCGCCCGAATACGGCTCGGTATTGAGCGTGACAAAGCACACATCGCCCACGATGAACGAGCCCGTGGTGTCGCCGATGGCGGCGTCCTCCATGCCGTTGGGCAGGCGTGTGACCGCCTTAAAGATGGTGTAGTTGACGTCGCCCTTGCACTCATGATTGCCTGCCGTAAACGCGGTCAGCTGCGTGGCGTACCACTCGCCCAGCGTGGAGAACATGGACGCGTACTCCGCCAAGGTGTCGTCCTCGGTCAGATCGCCCAAATTGATCACATAGTCCGCTCCGCCAAGCTGCTCCGTCACAAAGCCCTGCATGGAGTACAGGAAGGGCAGGTAGCCCTCCTCCGTGGTGGCCTGCAGGTCGCTGACGATGACGCATTGGAACTCGTCCCCGTCAGGCAGGGTGGTAAAGCCGTAAACGGCGCTTGCATAAAACTTGTCGCCGTCGGTGCAGACCGCCTGATACTCATACGCCGTGCCTGCCGCAAGACCCGTGAGCGTCACGCCGTAGCTGACCATGCTGCCGTGATCCCCCGCGATGCCTGCGGTGTACACGTCCGTCACGACCTCGGTGTTCCAGTCGTTCTCCCCCGCCAAGCGCCAGCGGAGCTGCGCTTCAAGGCCGCCCTCGTCGGTGATCCAGTTGATCCCCACGCAATCGACGGTCGCGCCCACGTTCAATGTGAGCTGCTTTGGCGTATACTTGGCCGCCGCAGAGACCAGCTCCAGCTTGACGCTGCCCGTCTCGGTGGAGGGCCAGCGCACCGTTCCCGCGCTCGTGTCCGCCACAAAGCAGTAGTAGTAGCTGCCAAGCGCCGTCTCGGGGAACTCCGCCTGCCACAGTCCCGCTTCCGTCTGCGTCATGGCCGCGCTCGTTGTGAAGGCGGAGGCGTCCTTGTCCGTGCCGCAGTACAGTTTAACACCGCTGCAGCTGACGTTTTCGGGAAGGGTCAGAGTGCAGGAGAGGGTCGCCGCCTCGCCCTCGTAGGCGCTCATGGCGGCGGGCTCTGCGGAGCGCAGGATGGGGCTTGTGACGGACAGATCGTCCGTCATCAGACCCTGCGGCTCCATGAAGCGTTCATCCGCAAAGGCGGCGGGCAGCGGATAGCCCAGCTCGTCCGTACCCACCCAGCTCCAGACCGTGTCGAAGTCCCAGCCTGCCGTTTCCACATAGAGCGCCTTGCTCGTCAGCGCCGCCGTATCGACCGTCGTATATGCAGCCGTCGCAGGATGGTCGTCCGTGGGCTTTCCTTCCATGCGCGTGCCCGCCCAGACGAGGTTGTCTGCAAGGTGGGAGCCAGTCTCGCCGCTGTAGCAGCCGCAGAGCAGACCCACGTCCTTGCCGTCCTCGCAGACGATGGAGCTAAGGCGCATCACGCAGCCCGTCAGCGCCTGTCCCGACTTGAGGTTGCCCGATATGCCGCCCACATACTGCGCGCCTTCGCCGTCCACGGTGATGGAGCCTGCCACATAGCAGTTGATCACGCGGCCGCCGCCGGACTGGGCGCTGGTGATACCGCCCACCGCGCCGTTTTCGCTCCCCTGCCCATACAGGTGGATGTCTGCATACACAAAGCAGTTCTGCACCAAGCCGATCGTGCCGTCGTCGTTCTTTTTGACCTTACCCGCAACGCCGCCCGCCGTCTTTTCAACGCAGTCGATGCTGCCCGTGAAGACGCAGTTTTCCACCGTGCCGTACAGACCGCCCACCAAAAGGCCGCAGCTTGCAAGCCCGTAAACGTGGATGTTGTACAGCGCCAAGTTCTCCACGCTGCCCGTGCCGTGGTCATGTCCGATGTTGCCGAACAGACCCACATACTTGGAAGTGAGCCTTACGATGTTCAGATTGCTGATGCAGTGTCCCTGCCCGTCCAGATCGCCGAAGAACGCGCAGCGCACGCCCCCCGTTTGATCCTCCTCGGCCTCGGCTGCGATGGGCGGCATGTAACCCTCCACGCTCGTCCCCGCTTCCTTGCTCAGCACGGCGCCGATGCTTGCCATCAGCTCGCTCATGTCCAAGTCGGCCGCTAATACATACTTGCCGTCGCAGGGCGCATCCGCCGCCCCGTCGCCGTTTGAATCGCCCGTCTTCCAGTTGCCGCTCAGATACAGCAGCTGGGCGGGCGTTTCGATACGGTAGCTGTCGCTTGCCGCATCGTAGGTGGGCAGCTCGGCGCCCAAGCTAAGGAGCGTCGCCTCAGCCCAAATGTCCTGCTCGCGCAGGGCTTCGCCCTCCGCAATGCTCACGGCGGGCAGGAGCGCCAGTAGGAGCGCTGCCGCCAGCAGGAGTGCAAGGCCGCGTGATACGCCTTGTTTACGCATGGTTGTTTCCCCTTTCTGTTCCTCCAAAAGGCCGCTAAGGAGCGACCCCGATAAAGGCCGCCCCCTGCAAACTGTTCGTTCTACACTTTGTTTTTAGTAAACGGGATACCAGCCGTCGGCGGGTGCGCCGCCTGCCAAGGCGTCCTTGATGTACTGCAGCGGTTCGGGATCGCCGTCGTCATAGGAGATGGCGGTCAGGTCGGGATCCACGGCGTCCTTCATGGAGATCTCATTGGAGGCAAAGCCGTCGCCGTTGAGCGTCCACAGGTCGATGTCGGGGATGGTCATGCTGGTGCCGTCCTCGTAAACAACGGTGATCTCATAGGTGTCCGCATGGGGGCGCAGGAAGTAGCTAAACACATACAGGCCGCCCTTGCCGCTCTGCCATACGCTGACCGCAGCGCCGCTGTCGTCTACCAGATACTCGACCATGTTGTTGTAATGCTCCTCGGAGCCGGTCTCGTAGAAGTAGAACTCCGTGATGCCAAGACCCGTCTTGTTCTTGATCTCAAGACCAAGCTTCTCATAGCCGGGATAGAAGTTGTCGCCGGTCTTGCCTGCGGCGACCAGAGCCGCCATGGTCGCAAGATCCGCCTCGTCATCGACGGCTTCCTGCTCCCAACCCGCGGGATCGATGCCGTCCTTGAGGGACAGCTTGTCGTTTGTGTGGATGGTCAGACCCGCCCAAGTGGCGTTGGTGCCGTCCGCAAACTCGACATACAGCTCATAGGTCTCGGAAGCGGGACGTACCAGATACGTGAAGAACTCGTAGCGCGTTCCTTCCGCGTCGGCGTCCTTGTCGATCCACTCCGCCTCGCAGAAGCTGCTGCCCTTATCCTCGGCACCCGTGGCGTAGAGGTACAACCCCGTGATGGTCAGACCCGTCTTGTTTTTGAAATCCAGCGCGTAGGGAACGTAGCTCACGTCCTGCGTGACGGGTTCCTCGGTAACGGGAGCATCCGTGACGTCCGCAGCGGGTTCCGCAGTCGCGTCTTCCTTCTTTTCCGCGTCGGGTGCGTCGGTAACGACCGCGGGATCCTCCGTGTTCGTATCCTGCCCCTTGTCGGTCGCACAGGCGACCAGCGCGAACACCATCGCGAGCGCCAGCAGCATGGCTATCCATTTTTTCATGTTCTTACCCTCCTGATTTATTCTCTATCTGTAATCCCGCGCCTGCGGGATCGGGTCCCTTTTTCATGAGAGCCTGCGCTACACCACGCAGCGCTTCTCCTTATCCTCTCGCCAGCCCTCCACCAGCGGCAGCACCTCGTAGATGTCGCTGATGACGGCGTCGGGCTTTGGCGTGTTCAATAGACCTGCGTCCTTCATGCGGGTGAGCTGCGAGCCGATCTGGATGACCGCCGCAAAGCCTGCGCGCCTTGCCCCCGTGACGTCGCGGGAGACGGTGTCGCCCACATAGACCGCCTCGTTCGCCTTGACCTGCAGCTGCAAAAAGGAAACTTGGAAGGCGGCGGGGTCGGGCTTTCTGTAGCCTGTGACGCTGGAAAGCGTCACGTCGTCGAAATACTGCCGTATGCCATACTGCTCCAACTGCCAAAACACTTGGTAGAGGCTTGCGGTGTTGCTGACGATGCCAAGCTTCAATCCCTGCGCCTTCAGCCCCTGCAGCAGCTCCTCCACATGGGGACGCAGAGCGCGGCGAAAGTTGGTGATCTCCCACATGTGCGCGATGCGCTCCGCAACGAGCAGGATGCTCTCGCGGGTGAAGCCCAGCTCGGACAGGGCATACTCGCCCCAGATCTGCTCGGGCTTGAGCTCGTAGTAGGTGCGGTCGCGATAGGCGTTGTAGCGGTCGAAGCCCGCTAAGAGCGCGCTCTTGAACGCTTCATCCGAAACGGAGGGATCCATACCCGCCTCGCGCAGGATGGCGCGCACCCCCAAGACGGCCTTGTCTGTGGTGACCGCATCGGTGGAGATGTCCTCTAAGGTGCCTCCCATGTCGAACATGACGGCTTTGAGCATAGTTCCCTTCCTTTCTCGGCTGCGCATGACGCCTCGGTCTTTTCCGTATCCAAGCGCGTCACGCGTCCGACGGCGTCAATGGTAAAACTGATCTTTTCGTGCGTCGCAGGCGCAAGGCCCTCAAGCGCTCGATTTTCGGTGCAGTACAGCGGCAGTCCCCGCTCCCCGTACAGCGACACCAGCGCTTGGCAGGGGCGTTCCTTCTTGGACTCGGGATCCTGCTGACAGGAGACCACGCTGTACGCGGGGTTGAGCTTGTCGATCAGCTCCCCTGTCATGGACTTTTGATCGCCGTGGTGCGGGAGCTTTAGGATGGTGCAGGGGCTCTCCTGCTCGTTCTCCCAGTACGCGGCATAGGCGTCTCCCGTGAACAACAGCTCCGCGCCGCAGTAGAGGAGGCGCACCCGCAGGCTGCTGTTGTTGCGCTCCTTGGACACCCGATACAGGGTCTCCTCCGTCGGCTCCTCGCCGTGATACAGGCGGTCGAAGCAGTCGCGCTGCCTGTCGATGAGCGCCGCATCGGGCAGGGTGAGCCTTGCCGACAGATCCCCCTTGAGCGGCAGCAGCATGGGCTTTGCATCCATCCACTCCACGCCCTGCTCCTCCGCCAAGCGGTACAGCCTGAGAAAGCGCCTCAGCGCGTCCAGCAGTCCCGCCGTGCTCTTGGAGCCTGTTTGACGTTCGTGCGGAGCGGCCGCGTCCATGGGAGGACGGTACAGGGTCAGGATGCGTCGGACGGGAACGGTCTTGAGCACTTCCTCCGCCGCGCCAAAGTGATCCAAGTGCAGGTGGCTGATCAATAGGCAGTCGATCGCCGTCACCCGCTCCCTACTAAGCTGCTCCCAAACGGCGCTGCGCAGCGAACCCGCCTCGCGCCGTACATCGGGACGCCCCGTGTCGATGAGCAGGGTGTATTGCGTCTGCCCCTCGTCGATCAGCCGAATGAGCGCCGCATCGCCGTCGCCCACGTTGAGATAGTCCGCTCTAAGCATCCGCTTGCAGCGCCGCCTTGCGCGCTTCTTCCCGCTTACGGTACCTGCGATGCAGGCTGTGCGTGAAGCTGCAGCCCACCAGCAGTGGGACGGCAATGAGCTTGCCGAACACGCTTGCGTAGATGGCGTAGCCCTCCTTGTCCGTCAAAAAGATCATGGCGATGCTCATGGCCACAGCCAGCGCCGTCATCCAAATGTAGGCGGTGGGCACCAGCCACTTGTCGTGGAAGGCAAAGTACAGTGCGCAGCAGGGGATGCTCCCCGCAAGGCCGGGGAGAACGCACTGCAGGATGTTCTGCACCGCGTCCCCGCCGCCTAACTTGTTGATCTCGTCGATCAAGAACCAGTATGCGGCCCCGTAGATGACAAGGTAGAGCATACACAGGCAAAACGAGTACAGCAGCATGGCGCTCTTGGGCTTTCCCTCGGGGGTGAGGAAAAGGCTTGCCCAAAAGTGTTCCAGTTTCTTGACGAGGGGTTTGCTCTGTGCCACGCGTTTTGCTCCTTTTTATCCGTTTGATCGTTTGGTCGCTGCTTTTAAATTTAGGTGCTCGGCGCAAGTTCTCTCCAGTAGATCCAGTAGGCCTTCACGTCGGGATAGTAGGCGTAGATGTCCGCAAAGTCGGGGCTCTTGAGGTTGACCTCCTCGATGGAGTAGGGGGTCTTGTCAAAGGTGATGTCGTCGCGGATCGACCACTTGCCGATGGTGTTGAACACCTCGTAGCAGCCGTCCGTTCCGTCCTCGCCGCCCAGCTCAAACAGCACGAACAGGCGAGCGCCTGCGGGATTGTCGCAGCCTTCCACCACATAGATGTAGTCGCAGGCTTGGAACGCGGTGTAGGGCTCCAGACCCGTCACCCAGTCGATGGTCGAGCCGTTGTTCGCGTTGTCCAGCTTGCTGCCGGAGCAAAGTCCCAGCGTGGGTCCGTTCAGGGATTCGTCCACAGCGGAAACGACCTGATCGCCGTCGTCCAACTCGGTGATGAGCATCTGCGTAAAGCGCCAGAACAGCTCCACGCCGCCGTTGTTCTCGGGGAAGTCCATGACGCCCTCGATGTTCTTGAGCTTGCCTGTATAGGTGTAGGTCAGCGGTTCACCGTACTGTGCCTCATACTGCGCCGCAATGGCGTCGCCGTCCACCATCAGCTGCGCCCACAGCGCGGCATAGGAGGCGGAGGTGATGTCCTTGGTGTAGATCGTCCAGAACTGGTTGTTGACGCCGTTTGCGTCCGTAAAGGAGCAGGTTTCCGTGTCATAGCCCTTGACGATGTCCCACCAGCTGTCCAGCGGGCAGCCGTCGGGATACATCTTGGTGTTATAGTACCAGGTGCTGTAGGTGGCGAACACGGGCATGCCGTAGGTCAGCAGCTCGGGATCGACATGCGTACACACGGCCTCGGGCTGATAGACGTCCAAATAGCCGTACTGCACCAGCTCATAGTAGACCTCGCCGCTGTTGTCCTTGACCTGCAGCACATCCGCGTTGATGTTGCCTGTTTCCTTTTCGGTCTCGATACGGTTGGCGACCGTGTTGGTGTCCGACTCGATGTACTCGATGCGGTTTGCCAGCTCGGGATACGCCTTCTTGAATTTCTTCATGGCGGTCTGCGCCGCGGAGGTGGTCGAATAGATGGTGATCGTCCCCGTCTCCTTGAGCGCCTCTTGATAGAGCTCCTCCATCGTCATGGCGTTGTAGGGATCCTCGGCAAAGCCCTCGTCCGTGATGTCCGTCGATCCGCCGTTGCCGTTTGAGCAGGCGGTAAGAAGCGGCAGACTCAGCAGCAGCAGGAGCGCCGTCAAACTTGCAAGCAGTCTTTTCACGTTCATGATAACCTCCTTGACCTTTCTTCCTCGTTGTTGGATAGGGTGCGTCACATCATGCGCATTGCGCTTGCGAACTTGATGAGGCGTCCCGTATCCTTATTATACACGTTAATGCGGTCGGGGTGAAGCACCGTGTACACGCTTTCGTTCATTTCGTACTCAACAAGGCCGATCTGGATGGCAAGGAACTCCGCCTTGCCGACGGTCAGCGTCACCAAGGTCTCGCTGCCCGCAGGCTGGCAGGCGTAGATGTTCGCCTTGACCGCAAAGGGGCGCTTGTTGTCCTCGGTCTCGATCTCGACCATCTCGGGACGGATGCCCAGCACGCAGTCGAACTCGGTGTTGAGCGGCACCTCCTCGTCTAACTTCATGTCCGCCTTGTCGTAGATATACTCGCCAAGCTCGCTCACAACGCGCAGGGTCTCGCCGTTCCAAGTGCCCTTGCCGTCCACAAAGTTGATGCGCGGATTGCCGATGAAGTCCGCCGCCATCAGGTCGATGGGGTTGGTGTACAGACCCAGCGGGCTGTCCACCTGCGCGATCTCGCCCTCCTTGAACAGCGCGATCCTTGTGGACATGGTCAGCGCCTCCACCTGATCGTGCGTGACGTAGATGATGGTCGTGCCCGTCTCCTTGTGCAGACGCTTCAGCTCGGCGCGCATGTCGATACGCAGTCTTGCGTCAAGGTTTGAAAGCGGCTCGTCCAAAAGCAGCAGCTTGGGGCTTGTCGCAATGGCGCGGGCTATGGCTACGCGCTGCTGCTGGCCGCCGGAAAGCTCGTTGGGATAGCGGTCGCGATACTCCTCGATGCGCATGGTCTTTAGGGCGCTCATCACGCGCTCCTCGACCTCCGCCTTGGAAAGCTTCTTGATCTTCAAGCCGAACGCCACGTTTTGATAGGTCGTCATGTGCGGCCACAGGGCGTAGCTTTGGAACACCAGGTTGAGGCCGCGCTTGCTGGGCGCCTCATAGAAGGCCGTGTCCGCGTCGATGATGGTCTTGCCGTCCATGAACATCTGCCCGTTCTGCGGCTTCTCCAAGCCGGAGATGACGCGCAGCGTGGTCGTTTTGCCGCAGCCCGACGGTCCGAGCAGCGTCATGAAGTCGCCGTCCTCGATGGTCAGGTTGATGTCGCGCAGAACATGGTTCTCGCCGTAATACTTGTCGATATGCTTCAGCTCGATCTTACTCATGCCAAACTTCCTTTCAAAATCGTATGGGATCAACCCCAGCTCTTGCCGACGTCCGCGCCAAAGAGGTTGGCAATGCGGTAGCACACCAGGATGAACAGCAGGATCACGATCGCGATCGCGTCCGCGCACTGCGGCATCAGGCTCTTGGAATACTCAAAGGCCAGATAGGAGAGGGTGTAGTTGCTGGGCGTCATGAGAATGGCGATCAGGTCCAGCTCCTTGGCGATGCTGATGAACACCAGCATGAAGCCCGATACAAAGCCGTTCTTCGCCAAGGGAATGACGATGCGTCCTATGCGCCGCCAGAAGCCCGCTCCCGCTATATCCGCCGCCTCCTCCAGCTCCACGCTGATCTGCATCATGTTTGCAGAACCCGAACGGCTGGCAAAGGGGAAATGCTTGACGACGGACACCAGCAGGATCAAGGCGAAGGTGCCGTAGAGCGAGGGGATGATGCCGCCCAGCCGCGGCTGACTGAACATGGCAAAGTAGATCGCCGAGAACGCCACGCCGGGCATGAGGTAGGGAATGAACACGAGCTGCTCTGTCAGCTTGCCGTACCACTTTCCGCGGCCTCGCGTGGAGATGTAGCCCAAGAACTGCCCGCAGAACGCGGTGATGACGGACGCTATGATCGACAGCTTCACCGTGTTCCACAGCGCCCGCATGAACTCGGCGTTTTGGAAGATGCCGTTATAGCCGTAGGATTCCAGCGGCGCGTTCTCCAACGTGCCGATCCAAGCGTACAGGGACAGGTTGTCAAGGCCGTAGCCGCCGCCCGTACGGATCTGGAAGCTCTCCATCACCAGTACGAAGGTGGGGACGACCATGGCTACCACCAAGAAAAGTGCAATGAATATAAGCAGGGGATACTTAGCCTTGCCGATGCGCATCAGGTTGCTGCGCGTGCCCTTGCCGCCGATGGTGGCGTAGGACTTGCGCACGCCCACCATCTTTTGGTTGGCAAAGATGGTGCCGCAGGCCAAAAGGATCATCAGAATGCTCATCGCATAGCCCACGCCCTTGGGACTGTCGTTGATGAAATCCTTCATGCGGGTGGCAAGTACGTAGTAGCTGATGCGGTTGCCGAGGTTTGCGGCTACCCCGTAGGAGCCGATGGATTTGGAAACGGTCATGATCGCCGCCGACAGTACCGAGGGCAGCACCAGCGGCAGGGTGATGCTCTTTAGGATCTCTAATTTGTTTGCGCCCTGTATCTCGCCCATCTCCTCCAGCTCGGAGTTGATGGAGCGCAGTGAGCCTGACACCATGATGTACGCAAAGGCGTAATAGTGCATGCTCATTACGCAGATGATGGCGAACGGCCCGTAGGCCAGCCAGTCCGGTATGTTCAGTCCCATGCCCGTCAACAGTCCCAAGCTGCCCGAGGTGCTGTTGCGGAAGACCGCCAGCCAGCTGAGCGCCTTGCACCAGGAGGGGATCATGTACGGGATGATGATGAGCATACCCAGCAGCTTCTTGCCGGGGATGTCCGCGCGGACCATCAGCCACGCAAGCACGGAGCCCAGCGGGATGGAGATGATCGTCACAAAGAAGCCGATGGTCAGCGAATGCAGCAGCGGCTCCCACAGGATGGCCTTGGTCAGCGGGCTTGCCAGCAGATATTTCCAATAGAATAAGGTAAAATCTCCGACCTGCGCCCCCGCGATGTTCCTTAGCTCCGCTTTTGCGACGGTGAAGGTGTTGGCCACCATCGTCAACAGCGGGATGACGATCAAACAGAATAGGATGATGAGGGAAAAGAACACGATCATGTTGAACGGATTGCTTACCACGTTCAAGGTCAGGTTCTTCACCCGTTTCCAAGAGAAGGGATGCTTCACCTTGGGCTGTTTACCATTTGGCATAGCGTTCACTCCGATCCAAAGGTTCCCGCGACGGAACGGGGCCGCCCCCCGCGGCGCGGGGCGCAAAGGGCGGGTGGAGGCGCTTGTTTGCGGCAGTTTCCGCAAACGTTTGCGCTCCAATGACAATCCTATTATACCAACCCGACCCCCCTCTGTCAAGGCGATTTTTGTATGCTTATGCGGAAATTGGGGGCGTTCGACGGCTGCGAACGGGGAAAAGCGTAGGGTTCGGCGCAGGATCTGAAGATTTTCGCGGGGAAAAGCTTGCCAAATGTTTATCCGTTTCGTAAACGTATACGTTTTTTCATCTTTGTCGAAGGTGCGCAAATTCTTTGCGTTGACCCCGCCGCTTCGCCCTTCCTTACCAAGAAACGCTCCGCTGTCGCCTCGCCGCTCCCGCACCGCCGACCGCCGTGTGCCAAAATTCAGCCTTGCGCACGGGAGCATTTTTAGCTATACTGTACGCATGGGAATGATACAAGCCTTTATCAAACAACCTTTGCTGTTGCTGTATATGCTGCCTGCGCTTTTGATGAGCCTCACCGTGCACGAGTGGGGACACGCCTTCGTGGCGTATCGCTGCGGCGATCCCACGGCGCGAAACATGGGGCGCATGACCCTTAACCCCTTTGCCCACATCGACTGGGTGGGCTTTCTGTGCCTGATGCTCTTTGGCTTTGGCTGGGCAAAGCCCGTACCTGTCAACCCGCGCAACTTCCGCAACTACCGCCGCGATGAGATCTTGGTCTCGCTGGCGGGCGTAGCCATGAATTTCGTCCTGCTGCTCATCAGCTTCCTGCTGCTGCGCTTGGGCGTGCAGTACTTGGGCTTGGGCAACAACGAGGCCTTTTGCAACATCATCTACTACTTCATCATGTTCAACGCCTGCCTGATGGTGTTCAACCTGATCCCCATTCCGCCGCTGGACGGCTCCCACATCTTCGAGGTGCTGCTGGGTCGCTATCTGCCCGCAAAGTTCCTGCTGTTCATGCGGCGCTACGGCTACTTCATCCTGCTTGCGCTCATCTTGGGAACGAGCTGGCTGGGGCTGAGCAGTCCCATCAGCGCTTTCTCCAACTGGGTGCTGGACCTTGCGGTTCAGTTTGCGCTGCTGTAAAGCCAAATGGAAGCGTACCGCGTATCCCTGTCGCAGTTTGAAGGTCCCCTCGATCTGTTGCTGCATCTGATCGAGAAGTCGGAGCTGAACATCGAGGACGTCTTTGTTTCGGAGATCACCTCGCAATACCTTGCCCTGCTGGACAGCTTGGACGAGCTGGACATGGATCGCGCAAGCGAATTTTTGACCGTGGCGGCGCAGCTGCTGCTCATCAAGTCACGGCAGCTCCTGCCGCGTCCCCTTCCGCCTGTCGCAGAGGGTGAGGAGGATCCCGAGGCGGTGTTTTTGGAGCGCCTGAAGGCGTACAAGCTGTTCAAGGAGCAGTCCCTGCGCTTGGACGAGCTGCGGCGGGAAGCCGCAGAGAGCCGCACCCGTCTGCCGGAGGACGTGCCGCTGCCGCCGCAAAAAATCGAGCTTACCGAGGTCTCCGCCGACGCGCTGTACACGGCGTTTTTGACCGTGCTGAACCGCTGCGGAAAGGAGAGCGCGCCCACGACCCGTTCCGTTCGTGCCGACGCGTTCACGGTGCGCGGACAGGCGCGGCGCATCCGCGAACGCCTGCGAACGGCAAAGGTGCTGCGCTTTGACGAGCTGTTTGAAGCGGGGGCAAGCCGCATGGAGCTGGTGGTCACCTTCATGGCGCTGTTGGAGCTGAGTGCCGGCGGGGAGATCCGCCTGTCCCAGCAGGCCGCCTTTGCGCCCATCCGCATACGTCCCGTGGCGCTTGTGACGGACGACACGGACAGGAGCTATCAGGACGAGGAGGAAGCATGACGCCTACGGAAGCAAACGATACGAGCTTGGAGCTTGACGCGTGCTTTGAACAGAAGCGCGGCGCTTTGGAGTGCCTGCTGTTCGTGGCGGGCGAGCCTGTCGCGCTTTTGCAGCTTGCCAAGGCGCTGTCCCTAAGCGAAACGGCGCTGTGCCTGCTCATCGACGACACGGACGCCGCCTACGAACGCGAAGAGCGGGGCTTTCGCCTGCTTCGCACGGAGCAGAGCGTGCAGATGCTGTCCAACCGCGTGTACATCGACTATGTGGAGGCGCTGCTGCAGCCCGACGAAACGCGTTCCGCCTCACGCTCCATTTTGGAAACGCTGTCCATCATCGCCTATCGCCAGCCCATCACCCGTGTGGAGATCGAGGAGCTGCGCGGCGTGCGCTGTGAGTACGCGCTCTCGCAGCTCAACAAGCTGGGGCTCATCACCCCGCAGGGGCGAAAGGACTGCCCCGGCCGCCCCCTGCTGTACGGCACGACGGACGCCTTTTTGCGCCGCTTCGGCCTGCATAGCCTACGTGAGCTTCCGCCCCTTCCCACCGACCTTCCCGCCGAGCTGCCCATCGTGTAGCCGCGTATGCCCTGCCGCAGCTGCGGCGAGGCTGCGCCCCCTTTACATAACAAAAGATCGGCGCCACAGTGGACGCCGATCCTTTTTTGATTGATCCCTTTTTTGCGGAGGCGCTGCCGCCGCAGCCCTATTCGGGGAAAGCCTTTGTCAGTTCTCCTTCGGCGCGCCGACGGGGCAGACATTGGCGCAGTTGCCGCACTCGATGCAGGTGTCGGCGTCGATGACGTAACGATCCGCGCCCTCGCTGATCGCTTCAACGGGACATTCCGCTGCGCAAGCGCCGCAGCTGATGCATTCTTCACCGATCTTATAAGCCATAGTAGAGACCTCCTATTTTTTATGTGTTCATTATACCATGCGCGGCGTAAAAAGCAACGGAAATTTCTTGCCGATCAAAAGGTTCTTGCTGCCCGGATCGGGGACTGTTTCGCCCTTTCCGACAGTATGCTGTCTTTCTTTGGGCTTTTCTCCCTACCTTTGTCGTATCGCTTGCAGCGCTTTTCTTTCGCCTGTATGATGATACTGCCCGAAGCTATGACCGCAAAAGCGGCCTTAAAAACGGGGGAAGGGAGACAAATGATGGAATATGCCTTTTCGGGTCGCAGTTTGAACGTGCCGCCCAAGCGCGACATGAACCGCAGTCTGCTGCTCATCCCCGCTGACGAGATCGACAAAAGTCCCAACCAGCCCCGCCGCGATTTTGACCGCGACAGTCTCTCCGAGTTGATGGTCTCCATTGCGCAGG
Source organism: uncultured Oscillospiraceae bacterium (assembly GCA_964490325.1). Taxonomy (GTDB): domain Bacteria; phylum Bacillota; class Clostridia; order Christensenellales; family CAG-138; genus DAOPJM01. Next base: position 31,970 of record CAZBBX010000007.1, on the reverse strand, counting down.
TGGGTCTGATCCAACCGCTGACGGTGCGCTCGGTCGGTTCGCGCTATGAGCTGATCGCGGGAGAGCGCCGCCTGCGCGCCTGTCAGATGCTGGGGATGCGGGAGATCCCCTGCGTGGTACAGCGGGCGGGGGCGGAGCAAAGCGCCGCCATGACCCTGATCGAAAACCTGCAGCGGCAAAACCTGAATTGCTTGGAGGAGGCGGACTGCTGCCGCCGCCTGATGGACGAGCAGGGCTTGACGCAGGAGCAGCTTGCGCTGCGTCTTGGCAAGAGCCAATCCTACCTGTCCAACAAGCTGCGCCTTTTAAAGCTGTCCCCCACCGTGCGCGAGCTGTTCTTGGAAAGCGGCCTGACGGAGCGTCATGCCCGCGCTCTGCTGCTTCTGTCCCGCGAGGAGGACAGGCTGGATGTATTGCGCCGCGCCAAGGCGGGCGGCTGGACGGTGCAGCGCACCGAGGCCTATGCCGCAGAACGCTGCGAAAAAAACAAACCACCGCGTATGCGCGCTTTCTTCCGCGATGATCGCCTGTTTCTCAACAGCATCCGCGTCAGTGCAGAACAGCTGCGCAAGGCAGGTGCAAGCGTCACCATACACGAGACCAAAAGGGAGGATGGCGTGGACATGGTCATCAGCGTGCGTCATGCCGTTGTCACCGAGGCATAGCGCCGCGCTAAGCTAAAAAACGTCCGATCTGTGCGCTTTGCATCCTGCACCGTGCGCTCTTGTTCCTGTCGATGGGCAGGGGCATGGGCGGGGGCGGCATACCAACGGTGCCGAGGTTTAGCGCCGCGC
>CAZBBX010000007.1:28065-31076 GCA_964490325.1 uncultured Oscillospiraceae bacterium | reverse complement strand
ATAAAAAACACCCGATCTGTGCGCTTTGCGCCCTGTGTGAGCGCTCTTGCTCCTGCCGATGGACAGGGGCATGGGCGGGGGCGGCATACCAACAGTGCCGAGGTTTAGCGCCGCGCTAAGCTAAAAAACGTCCGATCTGTGCGCTTTGCATCCTGCACCGTGCGCTCTTGCTCCTGCCGATGGACAGGGTCATCGGCGTGCGGCATACCGTTGCCGCCGAGGTATAGCGCCGCGCTAAGCTGAAAAATGCCCGACCTGTGCGCTTCGCGCCCTGCGTGAGCGCTCTTGTTCCTTTTGATGCACAGGGGCATCGGTGGGCGGCATACCGTTGCCGCCGAGGTATAGCGCCGCGCTAAACTAAAAAGCGCCCGATCTGTGCGCTTCGCGCCCTGTGTGAGCGCTCTTGCTCCTGCCGATGGACAGGGCATCGGCGTGCGGCATACCGTTGCCGCCGAGGCATAGCGCCGCAAAGCTAAAAAACGCCCGACCTGTGCGCTTCGCGTCCTGTGTGAGCGCTCTTGCTCCTGCCGATGGGCAGGGCATCGGCGGGCGACATACCGTTGCCGCCGAGGCATAGCGCCGCAAAGCTAAAAAACGCCCGACCTGTGCGCTTCGCGTCCTGTGTGAGCGCTCTTGCTCTCTATGAGAGCCTGCCGATAATATGGACGTCCATTTGTTGATCTGACCGACTGCTGCACAGGCTTTCCCGGATCGCTTCCGCCGTCAGGCTCGGGTCGCGGGTCAGCCACAGGCTTTCCCCCTCCCCGTCGGCAAGGCGCAGCAGGCAGGGATAGGCGGCGCTTTGCACCCTGTCCGTATAGTCAAAGCAGGTAAACCCCGCCGCGTCATGGCTAAGGTCGCAAAGGCAGCTCGTCCCCTCCGCGTCATAGTAGTACGCCAAGCGCAGGCGCAGCGTCTCCCCCGCCTCTGCGCGAAGGGCAAAGGTGAGAAGGCGTTCGCCGCCTGCCGTCAGCACCCCGTCCGTAAAGATTACGCAGCCATCGGCGCGGGCAGCTTCGATAGGATAGGGCGTGGGCAGGTCGGACGGCGCCAAACACCGCTCGGTGCTGCGAAGCTCCGCGCCGTAATAGTCGGAAGCGGCGTGAAACACCGCCTCGGAAAAATCATACAGTGTCGTGTAGGAAACAATGCAAGGCTCCGCAGGGTCGGCATCATAGCGCTTAAGCAAGCGCCGTGTCAGCTCACCTGCCCCCTTTGAAAGCACAGCGGGAACGCGCACGCCGCTGTCTTTTAGAAATTGCAGCGCCTCTGTTTCGCGAAGCTCGGACAGAAGCAGGGGCGCAGGGACAGTCGCCGTCTCCCGTTTTGCCTTGCCGCCGCAGCCCGCAAGCAGCGACACAAGGGCGGCAAGGCTCACAAAAGCAAGTAAAAGTGCGGGGATCCTTCGCATATATCGCTCCTTTCTTTGCAGGGCTTACGTTTATGGCTCCTCTGTGGCCGCATTTGCCGCCTGCCAAGTCAAACCGTTCTTTTCCATGGTCACGCAAAGGTGCAGGGTGTTGAAGATGTCATAGGCCTCGGAGCGCTGCACAAAGAGAAAGTTCAGCTCGGCGGTCGTCGTGTCGCCGTTCGGTGGCAGCCAGATGAGCGCCGCGTCGATCGCAGTCGCCTCCTCCAAGGGGATGGGCTCTCCCGCAGCGGCGTCCCAAAGGCACAGCGTCCCCGCCGAGCAGCTTGCATTCAGTTCATAGTCCTCCTCCCGAAGCTCCCCGCCGTTCGGCTGTACGGACACGCCCCAAGAGGAGTTTATCACCGACCACTTGCCCACCGTGACGGAGGGCAGCCCCGCTTCGCTTCCGACCCCGACAGGCAGGATCCGATCCGCCGTGTCGATGCGTCCCAAGTATTCCCGGGGCGTGAGGGTCACGCTTAAGAAGCCTTCCTCACCATCGTTGGTCTCGGCATCGGCAGAAAAGATCCGTATGCCGTCTGGGGAAGGAACGAGCAGCAGCTCATCGCCCTTGCCATAGCTCGCATAATGAAATTCCACCAAGCGCCGCTCCACGCCGTCCGTGCCTAAGCAGGCCAGCTCGCTGCGGTGCAGACCCGAGCCCCATGAATAGCTGTAGTACAGCTTGCCCGAAAGCAGCAGCGCCTGCGTCACGCCAAGGCCGCCAAAGCCAACACCCAGCGGGATGCGCTCCTCCCCCCGCACCAGCAGGGTCTCGCAGTCCGCATCCTTGACAAGACAGCTCCCGTCGTCCAAGATAAGCACCGCCTTGCCGTCCGTCAACCCGTCGGGCGGCTCCGTTTGCACGGGGTGCAGCGTCTCCTTGGCGTCTCGCTTGAGATACACCTTGAGCGCCCCCATCAAAGCGCCGCCTGCAGGCGTGGTCTGCTCGTTTATCACAAGCAGCAGCGCGGGACAGTCGGGCACGGGGCAGAGCAGCACGCCCGTGCGCAGCTCCCCGTCATAGAGGGCGTACTGTGTCGTAAGCCCCCACGCCGTCAGGGCGTCGTCCATGCCCAAATAGGCTTCCGTTTGCAGCGCTTCCTTTATAAAATGCGGGGTCTGCACCGCCGCGCCTTCGTCAGTGGGCGTATAGGCGTCGGCGTCAAGCGTAAAGCCGTCGTCCGTCAGCTCACGTTCGGCATAGCCCCTGCTGCGGGAGTCGAAGGCGGACAGCGCCGCCACCCCCGCGTACAGGTACTCTCCCGCGTAGGCGTCGAGGAAGGCGGCTTCGTCCGACCCCTTGGCGTGGGCGCAGCCGGAAAGCGGCAGGATGAGCGCAAGCAGCAGCGCCGCAGCGCGGCGGATCGACAGGCGTTGATCGTGCATGGTGTACCTCCTTGAAAGTTGGCAGTGGATGCTTATAGGTTTTACTTCAGTTTAGCAGCAGCAGCGCCGCGCCAAGCAGCAGCGCAAAGGTGCATACGCAGGCAAAGACGGTCAGACGGCGAGGCTGCAGCAGCGTTCAACCTACGCGGCGCGTTTCGGTCATGTTCGCGGCAAGGCGGACGGTGCAGCGTTCGGTTGGGCAGCCGCAGGG
>CAZBBX010000007.1:0-27965 GCA_964490325.1 uncultured Oscillospiraceae bacterium | reverse complement strand
TGTTCGCGGCAAGGCGGACGGTGCAGCGTTCGGTTGGGCAGCCGCAGGGGTCAGCTTGCGCAGCGTGTTTCGGTCATGTCCGCGGCAAGGCGGTCGCAGCAACGCTTCAGTTCAGCAGCAGCAGCGCCGCGCCAAGCAGCAGCGCAAAGGTGCATACGCAGGCAAAAACGGTCAGGCGGCGAGGCCGCAGCAGCGCCTCCACGCGGCGCGACAGCTTTGCGCCGCCGAAGGACAGCCCCACGCTCTGCACGCCCTCCCTGCCTATGGGCGAGGAGGTGCAGCCAAGCAGGGCAAGCCCGTAGGCCTTGCGTCCCGCCGCGTCCAGCCCGCGCACCGCGCTCTCGTCGCAGGCCAGTTCCAGCTCGGCAAAGAAGCGCGGCAGCAGCAGCCAAACGACGGGGTCAAAAAAGTGCAGGCAGCAGACGAAGATCGCCGTGAGCCGCCAAAGATTGTCTCCGCGCCTTAGGTGCGCCTTTTCATGCAGCAGCGCCGCTTCCCGCTCCGCTCCGTTCATGCCGATGGGCAGCAGGATGCGCGGATGCAGCACGCCCACGAGCAGCGGAGAAGGCACCAAGCTCGTCTCCACGACCTCCCCGCGCTTGTACCTTTTTCCGCGCCACGCGGGACGCAGCTCCGCCATGGCGCCGAGGTAAGCGACGCCAAGGCCGATCAGCAGCAGCAGCGCCACCCCCGCGTACAGGTACGCCGCCGTTGTGAAGTACCGATCCACCCGCTCGGGCAGGATAAAGGGATCGTAGCTCTCCGCCAAAGAAAGGAAATTGTGCGCGGCAAAGCCAAGCTCACCCACGGGCACGGTGCGTCCGAACAGACGGACAATGAGAACGGGCACGGACAGCTTGGGCGCAAAGGAAACGGGGATCAAAAAGCGCACAAGGGGCAAAAGCCACAGCGCGACAGCGGCGCGGCGGGGCAGGGCGCGGATGCGGCCGATCGCATACACGATCAGGGCGCAGCCGGCGCCCATCAGGCTCATGTTCAACAGCCAATACAGCAGTTCTGCCATGGGGTGCTCCTTTCCCGTTTTTTAGTAAGTCCGTTGGTAAGGCGGGCGGTACGCTGGCACGGCGGGCGGATGGTATCCGCCCCTACGGCTCCAGCTTCTTGAGCAGCGCGGCGCGCTCCTCCTCGCTGAGCGGCTCCTCCTCCAAAAGCGCCGAAAACAGTGCCTTCTTCGAGCCGCCGTACAGCCGCGTCAGCAGCGAACGCGTCTCCTCCCGCCGCGCGTCCTCGCGGCGCAGCAGCGAGCTGCAGCGGAAATTTGGCTCCTCCCGCTGTACCGCGCCCTTTTCCACCAATTTTTTCAGCACCGTATAGCTTGTGTTCTTGTTCCAGCCGATGCTCTCCTCTGCCTTGCGCGCCAGTTCACGTGCACTGATGGGCTCCGACGCCCACAGCAGCTCCATCAGCTTCCATTCACTCTCGTACAGCTTCATTTCCTGCCCCTTAGACTATTTCTATAGTCCATACTATTACAATAGTCTGTCGTTGTCAATCCCTATTTTCGTAGCGCCGCGGCAGAACATCTTCGTCCCGCTCATCGAAAAAGTACAGCTTGACGTTTTCGCTGCGGCAGCCTATACACTAAGTACGGGATGTGCTAAAATATGAATACACTAAGCGACACTAACCGCAGGTCTTCTCCGGGCAGCGCCGCAAAAAGTGAGATTTTATTCGGAAAAGGGTGAATTGTAGTGTATAAGCAGGACGGTGCGAGGTATACAGAAGCCGATTTGACAGAGCGACGCAGGCTCAATAAAATGGGTGTATTCGTTGGAAAATGTCCCGATACTCCATGGGAGGCGCGGCGATGAAATCAAGCAAGGAGCAGATCTACGAGCTGGTGAAGCTGCAATCCGCTGCGGCCGCTGCAGGCGTGAGCACGCAGGCAGTGGGGGAGAAGCTGGGCATCCAACGAACCAATGCAAGCAAATTTCTCAACGAATTAGTCAAGGAAGGCAGATTACAAAAGAGCGACGGCCGTCCCGTACTGTACAGGCTCCCATCGGAGCAGTCCCCCGCATGGCGAAGTTTTGACAATCTGACCGGCAGAAACGGCAGCCTCAAGCGCGTCATACGCTTGGTGGAGGCCGCCGTGCTGTACCCGGGGCGAAGCCTTCCCTTCCACATCAGCGGCGCCCGCGGCACGGGCAAGAGCCTGCTTGCGGAGCTGAGCGCGCAGTTTGCCAAGGAGAGCGGCGTCCTTCCCGCCGACGCTCCCATCCAAGTGATCGACTGCGGCAAGTACCGCAGCGACGAATCGCAGCTTGGCGAGCTTTTTACGCTGAAGAGCGGGATCCTCATTGCCAACGACGCCCAGCTGCTGTCCGTAAGTGCACGCAACAAGCTTTGCGAGTACGCGGAGCTGACGGAGAGCGCGCCGCTGGTGGTGGCGATCACGGACAGCGCCGCAAAGGAGGCCGCCGAGACCTTCCGCAGCCGTTTTCCCATCACCGCAGAACTGCCGAGCCTTCCGCAGCGTCCCCTGTCCGAGCGGCTGGAGCTGATCCGCCGCTTCTTCACACTGGAGGCCGCACGCGCAGGAAAGACGCTGATCGTCAGCTCCGAGGTGCTCTGCTGCCTGCTGCTCTATGACGCCGAATTCAACATCGTGCAGATCAAGGGCGACATCAAGACCGCCTGCGCGATCGCGTATGTGCGGGAGTATTCCGCAGGCGAGACGCTGGAGATCTTCATCGGGGACTTTGACAACTCCGTCCGCAAGGGCTTTTTACACTACAGCGCACACCGCGACGAGGTGGAGCGCCTGATCGCCTCCCCCTGCAAGTATGCCTTCCGCGAGGGCGCCATGGAGATGACGCCCATGGACCGCAACAAGCTTCTGTACTCGACCAACATGTATCACGATCTGGACGAGAAGGCGGAGCAGCTTCGCGCACGCGGCATGGCAGAAAAGGACATCGTCGCACTGCTGATGGCGGAGCTGGAGGCGATGTTCAACCTGTATCGCTCCGAGCTGCTGCGCAAGGCGCTGGATCTGGATCAGCTGGGGCGCTTGGTGGATCAGCGGGTGATCGATCTGACGGAGGAATTTCTGCTGGGTGCGGCTGAAAAATTCTCCAAGAGCTACCCCTCCTCCGTGCATTACAGCCTCTGCCTGCACATCGACAGCGTCATCAAGGGGCAAACGGGGGAGCATCATCTTTCCGCAGCGCAGATCTCGGGCGTCTTCGACCGCAACCGCGAGGAGTATCTGTACGCAAGGCAGTTCGCGGCAAAGCTGGAGAAGGAATTTGACTGCAAGTTCTCCGTGGAGGAAGCCACGCTCATCACGATGTTTCTGACGATGGAGCCGCCGCATCCCAGCGAGGCCGCCGTCCCTACGCTGCTGTTCGTGCAGCGGGGCGCCGTGGCGTCGGCATTGGCGGAGGTGGTGCGGGAGGAGAGCAAGTCGGAGCAGGTGTACAGCTTGGACATCCCCTCGGACATGAACGATCAGGCCGTCTATCCCCTGCTCAAACGCTGCATTGCCGAGGCGGACAGGGGTGCGGGCGTGGTGGTGCTCTATGACCGGGAGCAGCTGCAAAGGATCCTGCGCCTTATCCGCGCAGAGCAGGGCAGCGAGATCCGCATGGCGCGCCTGCCGCTGGTGGACGCGGCGATCCAATGGGCCAAGGCGGCAAGCGTGTCCGACAGCGTGGATCAGCTCTACATGGGCGTGCTGGACAGCATCTCCCTCTATGATGGCCATCATTCTGGTGGGGGCGATCTTTCAGATCATCACTTCGGTAGGCACACTGTTTGGCTGGTTCGAGACAGGCAGCACGATCTACAACATCCTCTACATGCCGTATAATCTGACGGGAGGCATCCTGTCCGTGTATACGGTGTTCCTCATTGCGTATTCCTACGGCAAGTCCTTGGGGCTGAAGGCCGTGCAGTGCGGCATCATCGCTTTGGCGAGCTTTCTGATCACCTGCGCTCCCGTGACGAGCTATGCGCTTGCCGACGGCAGCAGCGTCAGCGCCATGGACGTCAGCTACCTTGGCGGCACGGGTCTGTTCGTAGCCATTTTGATCGGCATCGTGTCCGTGCGCATCATGAACCTGTGCGTCAAGAAGAAGATCTACATCCGTATGCCGGACGTGGTCCCCGCCTTCCTGTCCGACGCTTTTGCGGCGGTCGTGCCCATGCTCTTTAACATCATCCTTTGGCAAGGCATCAGCACCCTGCTGAACGTTCTGACGGGCGGCGCGCTGAACCTGCCGCTGCTGATCACCTATATTCTTTCGATCCCGCTGGCAGCGCTCAACAGCGTGCCCGGCATGATCGTTGTGTTCCTGTTTGCCACCCTTCTGTGGTGCTTTGGCATCCACGGCACCATGGTCGCCTATATCGCGCTGATGGCCGTGCTGATGCAGGCGGTCACCGCCAACGCCGCAGCGGTCGCCGCAGGCGGCGAAGCCCAGTTCTACCCGGTGCTGCTCATGTCGGCGCTGGCTTGTGCAGGCGGCACGGGCAACACCTTGGGCGCGGTGCTGATCGGCCTTAGGTGCAAGTCGCAGCAGCTCAAGTCCGTTTCCAAGGTCGCCCTGATCCCGGGGCTGTTCGGCATCAACGAGCCTGTCACCTTCGGCTTCCCCGTGATGTACAATCCCATCATGGCGGTGCCCTACATCCTCACCCCGATCATCACGCTGGTGCTGGTCTGGCTTGGCTATCTGATCGGCTTCTTCAAGCCTGCGTACATCCTTATCATGTCCCTCATGCCCATCGGCGTGGGCGAGTTCATGGGTTCGCTGGCTTGGCAGAACATCTTCATCCCCGTGATCGGCATCATCGTGGGCTTCCTTGTGTTCTACCCCTTCATGAAGGCCTACGACAAGCAGCTCTGCGCCAAGGAAGCTGCCATTGCCGCCGAGGAGCAGGCGGAAGCGGCGGAAGCTCCCGCTGTGCAGGCATAGGATCAATTCAGTACGATACGGTGCGTCGCAGCGAAAGCTCGCTGCGGCGTGCCTGACAGGAAAGGAGAAAGTGGAATGCCTTTTCCAAAGGGATTTTTCTGGGGCGGCGCAACGGCCGCCAACCAATGCGAGGGCGCATGGAACGAGGGGGGGCGCGGCCCCAGTCAGACGGATTACGCGCTTGTGGGCGCGTCCAAGTCCCTGCGCTCCGTCACGCTCAAAAGCAAGACTACGGGCGAGGTCAAGACAAGTATGCTGTTTATGTCCATGCTGCAGCCCGACTATGATTACGCCGTGGTGGAGGGCAAGTACTATCCCAACCATACGGGCATCGATTTTTACCACCGTTACAAGGAGGACATCGCGCTGTTTGCCGAGATGGGCTTCAAGATGTTCCGTATGTCCATCGCGTGGTCGCGCATCTTTCCAAACGGCGATGATGCGGAGCCGAACAAGGAGGGGCTGGCGTTCTATCGCAGCGTGTTCACGGAGCTTAGAAAGTACGGGGTCGAGCCGCTGGTGACCATCTCGCACTACGACATGCCCACGGCGCTGCAAACGAAGTACGGCGGCTGGGCGAACCGCAGGCTCATCGACCTGTTCGAGCGCTACTGCGAGGTCATCTTCCGCGAATACAAGGGCTTGGTCAAGTACTGGCTCACCTTTAACGAGATCAACATGCTCACCATGGTCACAAAGTTTGCAAAGGGGCTGCCCGAGAGCGTGTACCAGCTCGTGTTCACCATGCTGCACCACCAGTTGGTCGCAAGCGCGCGCGCCGTTGCGTTGGCGCATCGCATCGACCCCGAGAACAAGGTGGGCTGTATGCAGCTTGCCGCCTGCGCCTACGCCAAGACCTGCGACCCCAAGGATCAGCTTCTGTTTCAGCAGGAGTGGGAGCTTGGCAACTGGTACTGCGGCGATGTGCATGTCTTTGGCGAGTATCCCGCCTTTGCGCCCGCGCTGTGGGAGCGGTATCACGTCAAATTGGACATCACCGAGCAGGATCGTGCCGAACTTCGTGCGGGGCGGGTCGATCTGTTCACCTTCTCCTACTACTCGTCCTCCTGCGTGACAACGCATGACGAGGGAGCAAAGCTGAGCGGCAACCTGTCCATGGGTGCGGACAATCCCTATCTGAAGGCTTCCAAATGGGGCTGGAGCATCGACCCCGATGGGCTGCGCTTCTACCTCAACATGGTCTATAACCGCTATCGCATTCCCATGATGGTGGTCGAGAACGGTCTTGGGCAGGACGACAAGGTGGAGTCGGACGGCTCCATCCACGACCCCTACCGCATCGACTATCTGCGTGGGCATGTCCTTGCCATGGAGCAGGCGATCAAGGACGGCGTGGATCTGATCGGCTACACCCCTTGGGGCTGCATCGACCTTGTTTCCGCGTCCACAGGCGAGATGGCCAAGCGCTACGGAATGATCTATGTGGATCGGGACAACGACGGCAACGGAACGCTCAAGCGCAGCAGGAAGGATTCCTTCTTCTGGTATCAGAAGCTCATCGCCTCCAACGGCGCCGACGCGGAGTAAGGGGACGAACGATGTACGCAAGATCAGTCGAGATCCAAAACAAAACGGGGCTGCATGCCCGTCCCGCATCGGACTTTGTCCTTAAGGCAAAGACCTTTGCCTCCCGCGTGACGATCCGCAATCTGGACGAGGCGGACGCGGAGGCGGTCAACGCCAAGAGCATCGTTCGCCTGCTGGCGGAGGGCATGGGGCAGGGCACGCATATCGAGATCTGCGCCGACGGCCCCGACGAGCGGGACGCGGCGGAGGCGCTCTGCGCGCTGGTCGCGTCGGGCTTTGGCGAATGAAGTCCGCGCCCAAGCTGATCGCCTTCGATCTGGACGGCACGGTGCTGGTGCGCGGCGAGCTGCGCCCTCGAACGATGCAGGCGCTCACAACGGCGCACGACTGCGGCGCAGTGATCGCGGTCGTTACGGGCAGAAGCATCCATATGCTGCCAGCGCAGCTTGCAGCTGCGCCCTGCATCGACTACCTGATCACCTCCAACGGCGCGTCGGTCGCACGATGCGGCAATTTAGAGGCGCCACATTTGGAGCCGCTAAGCCGAAGCGACGCCTTTGCCGCGATGCAGCTCTCCTCCCCCTTTGGCGTGTCCTTCTCTGTGCAGACGAAGGGCTGCGTCGCCTTTGAGTGGCGGGGGCTGTATCCCATGCTGTTTGGCTCAGGGGAGCGCGCCTTTCAAGGCGGACGTCGCGAACATGCGCTGCGGCAGTTTTGCCGTTTCATGCGGCAGACGCGGCACGTTTGCTCCTGCAGGCGCTGCTTGGAGCGAAGGCCGCAGGATACCTTGGAGAAGCTCGTCGTCTCCTGCAACAGCGCCAAGGATCGGGACGTCCTTTTAGGCAAGCTGCGCAGCAAGGGCGTCTTTGAGGCAGTGACCGCCTTCAATCGGGACATAGAGCTGACACAGAAGGGCGTGAACAAGGGCAGCGGTCTTGCTTTCCTTATGGCGCGCCTGCAGCTGAGTCCCAACGACGCCATTGCGTTTGGCGACAGTGACAACGACAGTTCCTTGCGAAACGCCGTGGGCTTGTTCGTGGCGATGGGCAATGGCACGGACGAGCTTAAGGCGCTTGCGGATCGGATCGCGCCTCCCGTCACGGAGGACGGCGTGGCGCAGGTATTGGAGGAATTCACATGGAAATGAGGGGCATGGGCGTCTGCAGCGGGATCGCCATAGGCACTGCTTTTGTGGTTCGGCCGCTGCCTGCCGAGGGGCTTTGCCAAAAGCGTGCAAAGGGGGACGCGGCAGGGGAGCTTGCTCGCTTTGCAGAGGCGAAGCTTGCCGCCGCCGCCGAGCTTCGCGCTGTAGCGGCCGCCATGGCGGCGCAGCCCGAGCAGGCGAAGATCTTTGAAGCGCAGCAGCAGATCTTGGAGGACGAGGAGATCTTTGAGATGGTCAGCGAGGCCGTGAACGAGCGCGAAGCAAGCGCGGAAGCGGCGGTGCAAGACGCCTTTGACGCCTACATACGCATCCTGTCCAAGTCCAAAAATCAGCGAATACGCGAGCGTGCCGACGATCTTCTGGACGTTTGCAAGCGCCTTTTGCGCATTCTTGCGGGAGCACAGGCGCAGGATCTTTCGCACTTGCCAAAGCCCGTGATCCTTATCGCCCACGACCTTTTACCCGGCGACACCGCCACCTTGGATCGCGCCAAGGTGCTTGCCATCGTCTGCGAAACGGGGGGCGTCACCTCGCACACCGCCATCCTTGCCAAGAGCTACGGCATTCCAACGGTGCTTGGCGTGACAGACGCGCTTATGCAGATACGGGACGGGGACACGCTGGTGGTGGATGCGGACGCGGGGACGGTGCTGCCAAGGCCGTCGGACGCAGTCGCGGCAAGCTATGGCGCCAAGCAGGCAGCGGCAGCCGCTTCCTTGGCGGAAGCCGTCTCCTTTCAAAAACGTCCCTGCCGCCTAAAGAGCGGGGAGCGCATCGAGATCGGCCTGAACATCGGCAGTCCCGCCGATGTGGACGCGGCGGATGCGTGCGACTTTGTGGGGCTGTTTCGGTCGGAATTTTTGTACATGCACGCGGAGCGGCTGCCCGATGAGCAGGCGCAGTTTGCGGCCTATAAGCGGGTCTTGGAGCGGATGGGCGGAAGACCCGTCACGCTTCGCACGCTGGACATAGGCGGCGATAAGACCCTGCCCTATTTGGAGCTGCCCAAGGAAGCCAATCCCTTCTTGGGACGGAGGGCGCTGCGGCTCTGCTTTGACGAGCCCTGCCTGTTTCGCAGCCAGCTGCGCGCAGCCTACCGCGCCTCCGCCTTCGGCACGCTTCGCATCATGTTCCCCATGGTCGGCTCGATGGACGACTGGTACAGGGCAAAAAGTGCGGCGCAGGCGGTGCGGGAGGAGCTGCAAAGCGAGGGCGTTCCCTTCGATCGGGGGCTGCAGCTGGGTGTGATGATCGAGATCCCGTCCCTTGCGCTCCTTTCGGATCTGATCGCGGCGGAGGCGGATTTTGCCTCCATCGGCACCAACGACCTTTGCCAGTACCTTTGCGCGGCGGATCGGATGGAGCCCGACGTCGCCCCCTACTACCAAAGCTTTTCCCCCGCCTGCATCCGCATCTTAGGGCAGATCATCGCAGCGTTTCGACAGGCGGGCAAGGATGTTTCCGTCTGCGGCGAGCTGGCGGGCGACCCGCAGGCGTCGGCGTTTCTGGCGGGGCTGGGGCTTCGCAAGTTCAGCATGAGCGCAGCCTGCATCGGCGCGGTCAAGCGCGAGCTTGCAAATGTTGATCTGTCGGATGCGGCGGCGCTTGCGGCGGCGCTTCAAAAGCTTCCCACGCAGCAGGCCGTCTTGGAGCGCATCCGTCAAGCAAGAGCGGCGTACCCCGCACGGTAGGGGCGCAGCGCACAGTTGCGCGGTCGTATACGGATCGGAGGTATGGGGCATGTGTTTTGTTGGTCCCCTGCTGTTTTCAAGCGTCTTTGGCAGACACCCGATCGGGGAAGGACAGCCCATCACAAGTTTCTCGGAACGGCTCATGGGGCCGGGCTTTTCCGACCTGAACGACAGTACCAACGCCTCAAAAAAGCGCATGGCGGCGCTGCCGCGGGAGCGCCTGACGCTGCGCTCGGAGGACGGCTTGGAGCTGGTGGGCTATCTGTTCCGAAACGAAACGCCCACGGACAAGACCGCCGTCTGCGTGCATGGCTACAATTCCACGGGCTTTGTGGACTTTGCAACGGTCGGCATGGCGTACCTGCAGCGGGGCTTCAACCTGCTGCTGCCCACCAACCGCGCCTGCGGCGAGAGCCAAGGCGAATGGACGAGCTTTGGCGTATGGGAGAGCCGTGACACGCTCCTTTGGATCAAGCGGATCATAGAGCTCTTTCCCTGCGGTCAGATCGTGCTGCAGGGCTGCTCCTTGGGCGGCGCGGCCGTCTGCATGACGGCGGATCAAGACCTTCCCCGCGAGCTGGTCGCCATCGTATCGGACTGCTCGTTCGCGGCTGTACGCGAGGAGCTTGCTTACATGCTGCACTTCCTTGCAAAGCTCCCGCCGTGGCCGCTGACGGGGCTGTTGGAGCGGCAGTTTCGGCGGCATATCGGCTGTGGCTTCGACGAGAGGACGCCGCAAAAGTCAGTGCAAAACGCCCGTGTGCCTCTGTTTTTTGTACACGGCAAAGCCGATCGCTACATTCCCTGCGAGGCTTCCAAGCGGCTGTATGACGCCTGTCCGACCGATAAGCAGCTGCTGCTTGTCGAGGGTGCGGGGCACGCGGCGGCGCACCTAAGGGGCGGCGAGGGTTACTACGCATCGATCTTTGCTTTTCTCAGTCGATACATGACCCTGCCGCAGGAGGTAGATGCATATGCAAAACAGTGAATTCAGCATTGAAAAAATCGCGGATCGCTCCTATCGGCTGGACGAATGCGGCCTTGTGAACTGCTACCTGCTCCTTGGGAACGAGCGTGCGCTTTTGATCGACACGGGGCTTGGTATAGGAAGGCTCAAGGACGAGGTCGAAAAGCTGACCGATCTTCCGCTGGACGTCGCTTTGACCCACGCGCACTGCGATCATGCGGGCGGCGTGGATCAGTTTCCCCGCTATTATGTCGGCAAGGCGGACAGGGCGCGGGTATACGGCCTGTTGAGTTCTCGCTTTGCGGCGTCCTTGATGACGCCCAAGGGCAAGAAGCTGCAGCGCTTCCCCGCAAAGGCGCAGGCGCTGTGCCTGCAAGAGGGGCAGACCTTTGATCTTGGCGGAAGACTCGTGCGCACGGTCGCCGCGGCGGGACATACCCGCTCCTCCACAGCATTTGCAGATGAGGGGGAGGGACTGCTTTTGACGGGAGACGCCATCAATCCCTCCCTGTGAATGCAGCTTCCGGGCTGTACGACGCTAAAAGCATGGCTGCGCGGCGGCAGGACGCTGCTTGCGCTTGCGCAGGATCACACGCCTTGGTGCGGTCATGGCGAGGGACGACAGAGCGCAGAGCAGCTTTTAGAAACGTTTGATCTGGTTGAAACGCTTTCCAAGGGGAAGAACGCATGGCCGGGCAGAACGGCCGTCTATCCCGCCAAGGATCGTATGCCGCAGCTCGTGTACAGAACGGATCGGAAAAACTAAGGACGAAAACTAAGGATAAGCAAAGTGGGAAGGTCAACTGACCTTCCCGCCTGTTTTTGTTTGTGTTTTGATGCTTTAGGGAGCCTTGTTATGCGTTGCCGCCGACCCGATAGGCCGCAAGCGCGTCATAGGAGAGCTGCAGCTCAAAGTGGTCGTAGCCCGTTGCGTGGATGGCGGGCAGGCTGAACACCACGCCCTCCGCCTTCAAAAAGAAGGTGGGCAGCGTTTCGGCGGTGAACAGCGGCGTTTCCTGCAAGGCAAGCTGCTCGGCAAACTCCTCCTCGGAGCAGGAGGTGCGCGGTGCGGAGGGATAGGCCGCCTGCGCCGCTGTTGCGGCAACGAAGGCGTCGCTGATCATGTACAGCTCGGCAAGCGTCACTTCCTTTTGCGCCTGCAGGTCGTAGTTGACGGCAACAAGGTCGCTAAAATCGTGCGCCGCGCCCTCTATAAAGCTCGTCCCGTAGAAGATCACGCTCACATAGCGTTCATTTTGCAGCGTGACCGCCGTTTGATAGTTGAGCGTCAGAGCGGCGTTTGGATCCTCCAAGGAGGCGTCCAAGGAGCCCAGTCCCTGCACGCGCTCTTTGATGAGGGCGTTGAGGGCTTCCATGCCCGCTCCGCCAAACTGCGGATAGTCGATGCTGACCGTGCTTGCCGCGTTGGGCGCGTCCGTAAAGCACACGATCGTGTAGGCGGGGGCGTCGGTGGGCGCAGCGGTCGGCTCCGTTGTGGGCGCTTGCGTAGGCTCCGCTGTCGGCTCCGCCGTGGGCGCCTGCGTGGGGAGCTGCTCGACCGCGTGGGTCGGCTCCATCGTAGGCGTCAAGTCGTCGGGCTGCGAGGGCTTTGCCACACAGCCGCTAAAGAGCGCAAGGAGAGCAAGGCTCATTGCTCCCGCAAGAATACGAATTTTACACATGGTTTTTTCACCATCCTTTCGGATACGGCAGGCAAGGCTGCCCGCCTCGGTGATGAAGCATACGCCTGCGGCGCGGCTTTGTCAAGTCCCGCGTCCTGTCCCCCAAGCGGCGCTGTAAGGGCAAAAAGCAGCGCCTGCAGGCGCACCCCTCCCCTTTGACAAAGCCCCCGTTTCTCGCACTTTTTTAAGCTGCGTTTCAAAATAAAGCAGCCATTTTGGGACTGCAAAATGCCCTTTTATCGCCCTGCGCGGCGCTTGGCGGCCATATGCGGAATATTTGCAACTTTTCGATACCCCTCTGAAACGGCGCTGCATTTTGTATAGAAAGCCCCGCACGGGGACAGAATAGCCCCATCTTCAAAAAAGGAGGTGCGACATGGATAACAAAACAGGGAAGCAGACGATCGGCTGTGAGGTGACGAGCTGCTGTTACAATCACAGCGGCTGCGAGTGTGAGCTGAACCACATCGACGTCCGTCCGAGCTGCAACTGCAATTCGGGCGAGCCCAACGAGACCATGTGCGGCTCATATTCCTGCGGCTGCGAAAAGTAAGCCGCAACGTCCCTTGGATCCGACGAGCATCAGCGTTCGTCGGGTCTTTTTTTGTTAAAAGGCGTTGTACAGCGTGAACTGCTCGCGGGAGCTGCGCGCATCGTTGTAGTAGTTGTAATCGTCCAGATAGGGGGAGTAGGTCGTAGCCTCGATGCTGCGCGTAAGGGGATCGAAGCGCAGGATCCGTAGGTAGCCGCGCCCCTTTGCAAAATCGTCCTGATAATCGTAGAGCATGCCGTTTACGGTGCGCGTGCCGTCCTCGTAGCTGCCTGTCCAAAGCCCCGCGCCGCACCAGTGTCCGCACAGCACCAGCCTTACGCCCGTATAGGGGCGGATCAGCTCACGCTCCACCACCACGCCCATATCGGTCAGAACGCCTGTTGGGCTCATAAAGCTGTGGACAAGGATGATGCAGACACGGTCGTTGTACTTTTCCAAAACGCGTCTTGCAAACGGCACCCAGCTCTCGTCCGTCTGCCAGCCGATGCCCAGCACCAAAAAGTCCGTTCCCCCCGCCGTGAACGGCTCATAGAAGCACTCGCCGTCCCTATACAGCTGCAGCTTGTTCTTGACGGACAGATAGTCCCGCTCCTTCCAAGCGTCGTAGTTCATGGCGCCCATGCCCACATCGTGGTTGCCCGCCACGCAGAGCAGCGGGAGCTTGCCCTGAAGTGGTGCAAGCGCCAGATCGGCGTTGTCCCAGAAGCGCTCCTGCAAGTAATTGTCCACGGTATCCCCCGCGTGGAGGGCATACAGGGCGTTGTCCTTTTCGTAATTTTGCAGCATCCAGTCCGTCATGGCACAGAAGACGGCGGGCTGCAGGTAGCTGTAGACCTGCGTATCGGAGAAAAAGTACAGGGTGAAGGGCGTGGGCTGCGGCGCGGCCGTATACTGCGGCAAAGCCGTGGGCGCGGGCGTAGGGGACGGCGTGGGCTTTGCGGTTGGCGTAAAGGTGCTTGCGGCCGCACTTTTAGCAGCGGGGGTCATCTTTTGCGTACAGGCGCCCATAAGCAGCGCAAGCAGCAAGACGATCAGCAGCGCACGATACCGCATAGACGCACTCTCCCTTCGGTAAAGCATAAAAAAAGCACAGGCGACCGCCTGCACGAACGCTGCGCAACCCAAGCTGCGCCTCCGTTTTTGCGGCCAACGGAGACGGCAATGCCGCTCCTTGCTGCATTTAGGATACGAGTTTTTTATGCTTGCGTCAAGCCATTTTGAAAATAATGTGCGCTTCCTTCGCCTTGCGCCGCCTAAGGCATTATTTGCGAATATCCCGCCTGCACCGCGTTCAGCTGCGCCGTCATGCCGTCCACAACGTCCTTGGGACCCAGGATCCTTGCGCCTGCGCCCAGACCAAAGACCCATGCATAGAACTGCGGACTGACCATCACGGACGCGTGGATGCAAAAATGCTCCGCGTCCACCTTGGTGATTGCGATGTCCTTGCCGAAACGGTCTATGACCACGCCCATCAGCGCGTTTTGAAACAGCAGATCCACGTTCCGCTCCTCCCCGCCGAACATGGAAAAGCTGCTGCGCATGTACCTGTTCATGTCATGCGCCTCAAAGATCTCCTTGCCTTCGCGAGGCAGCTCCGTGGCTGTGATCTCCTCCATGCGGTCCACGCGATAGTGCTTTAAAATGCCTGCCGCCCCATCGTAGGCGATCAGATAGTAATTTTCGTTGTTCCATGTCAGGGCATAGGGGCTTACCAAGTAGAGCTGATCGCCATGGCGGTAGCACTTTTTCTTGTCAACGGTATACTCAAAGTAGCGGAAGCGGATCATCAGATCCTTGGCAATGCCGTTGTGGATGGCGTCCACGTTGTAGTAGATGGATTCGTTCATGTGCTTGATACGCCCCAAGACGTGGATCTGCCACTGCACCAGCTGCGCCTCATGCGCGCTGCACAGCTCCGCCAGCTTGTTGATGAGCTGCCGCGACTTCTTCTCCGTGATGAACTGGCTGGACTGTACACTGTCCACCAGCAGCATCAGCTCGGGCAGCTCGAAGCTGCGGCTTACCAAGTAGTAGCCGCCGGGCTTGCTCTTGGTCAGCAGGATGTCCATGCCGAAGCTTTTGAGGGCGTCGATGTCGTCATAGACGCTTTTACGCTCGGCCTGTATGCCCTTGGCGGCAAGGGCTGCTATGATGGCGTCCATGGACTGCGGATGCAGCTCGTCCGACTGTCTCTGCAAAAACTGCATCAGGTACAGCAGCTTGAGCTTTTGATTCTTGGATCGTGCCATAGCGTATCTCCTCCCGCGGCAGGCTCGTTCGTTCGTTCGTCAAGGCAAGTTGGGGCATGTTCCCCGTTCTTTGGTAGATTTGCAGCTTCACCTTGGCGCCAAGCGCCCGCCTTCCCTTGGATTATACCATAAGTGCTGTCCCATAATCCGTACTTTTCTCGGTGGGACGAAAAAATTGCAAAAGCCGGGTCGAACTGTGAGCAGCGGGTGGCTGCCTGCGAAATTTATTTGCGCGTGGAGCGCTGCCGCTTACGAACTCCCGTTAGCTTTGCTTCGGAGGGGCTTGGGTGCTTCACCTGTACGCGAGGCGTGGGCAGCTCGTCCTTGACGACCTGCATCAGGGCGCGCAGGGTCTCGTTCATGATCTGCTTGGAGGGGCCGTCCAAGGTGCGCAGCGCCTTGGCGATGGCTACGACGCTGCGGCCGGTCCGCAGCTCCCGCAGGGTGCGGCCGTCCGATGCGCTGAGGATGTCGTACAGGCAGTCCACAAACTGCTCGCGCTGCTCGGGGCTGAGCCGCCGCAGCCACTCCCGCAGGGTCGCGTCCGTGTAGCGGCTGCTGTTGGTCAGCTTTTCGACCGTCACAAAGTCGCCGCGCTGGAGCTGCCAGTTGTACAGATTGTGCTGAAAAAGTCCCACGGATCTGCTCTGCACGACGGTGAAGTCCTCCGCGTGCTCCAAAAGCATCCCGATGACGGAGGAGCTGGGCAATATGGTGCGCACGCGGTCGCGCACGCGCCGAAAGTCCTCGCTGGCGGCAAGCGCTTCCGACAGCCCGGGGCCGTCCAGACTGCGAACGCTAAGAATGCGCCTTGTGAGCGTTTCGCTGCCGAAGGCGGCGGCATAGACGGCAAGGTTGCCGCCCTTGGAATGTCCCATCACATGGAGCGGTCGGTCATAGGCGCCTGCCAGCCGCGTCAGGTAGGACAGCGCGTCGCGCTGCGCGGGGACTTCGTCGGAGACCGCCATGTTGAAGTCCTCCTTCCAGCCGATGAGCGTACCGTCCGTGCCGCGAAACAGCGCCGCAGCGCTGCCGTCGGGCAGCAGCAGCGTCACAGCCGCGAACTGCTCCTGCCGCTCGGTGTTGAACTTGGTTTCGTAGGCGGTCAGACGGCAGTTTAGGAAGCGATCGCTCGTGAGCAGCAGCTCGCAGAGGAGTCGGTCGTCCTTGATGTGAAAGAAATGCTCGTCCTTGCTCATGCGTGCGCGCAGCAGCACGGTGCGCAGCGCCGCGTCCAAGGGGACGGAGGCGGAAAAGTCGGTGGGGACGGCGTTTTCAAACGGAAGATAGGCGACGCGGCACAGCACGGCGCGGTCGGCCTCGCCCAAGGGGACGGCGGTCAGCGGCAGATCGCCCCGCCATGAAAGATAGTCCAATAGATTTGCCATACGTTTAGTCCTCGGCGGGCAGGGTGTCGTTCAGGCTCAGATCGCTTAGGTCGAGGGTAACGCTCTCGGCCGAAGGGGAGAAGCGCGTTTGATAGGCGACGCTTGCGCCGTCGTTGCGGGTCAGGGTGACAAAGACGCCGATCGTGCCGTCGTCCTGCGGCTCGAAGCGGCAGCTGAGGCGCAGCATCGCCCACGCCTCCTCGTTGCAGATGCACAGCTTGACGGGCAGCTGCTTTTCCACGCCCGACAGCGTCCCTGCCGTCAGCAGAAAGTCGAAGTCGTAGCGTCCCGCCTCCCCGCCGTTGACGTTGTACTTGTAGCTCTGCGCGCCCACGCGGTTGGTTTCCTCCCCGCTTTCGGCATAGAAGGTGCAGTAGCAGCTAACGTCCTCCAAGCCGCTCTTGGCGTCCTCGGAGCCCTTGTACAGCTCCAAAGAGATATGCGACAGCGGCCACAGCCGCCCCGCCAACACGGGATCTGTGGCCGAAGCGACGGAGTAGAGGACGAACCATACAAAGACAAGGGCGATCAAAACAAGCGCAAGACTTGCAAGGATGCGCTTGAGCGTCCAACGCGGCGGCTGCTTGACGGCGGCCGGGGCGGCGGGGGAAGGCTGCTGCTCCATAGTTTACTCCCGCAGGCGCAGGATGTCCGCGCCCAATGCGTTAAATTTGTGCTCGAGATGCTCGTAGCCGCGGTCGATGTACTCCACGTTGCGAATGAGGGTCACATCGTCCGCCATAAGTCCCGCGACCACCAGTGCTGCGCCTGCCCTCAGGTCGGTGGCGGTCAGCTCGCCGCCGTGCAGACGCTCCACCCCGCGCACCTTGGCGATGCGCTTGGACACGGTGATGGACGCGCCCAGTCTGCGGAACTCCTTGACATGGTTGAAGCGGTTTTCAAAGATGTTCTCTTGGATGATGCCCGTACCCTGCGCGGTGCAAAGGTAGGCCATCATGGGCTGCTGCAGGTCGGTGGGAAAGCCGGGATAGACCATGGTCTTGATGTTGACGGCGCGGGGTCGTCTGTCCATGGACACGCGCAGGAAAAATTCGCGGCCGTCGTCGCCCTCGATGACGCGGGCGCCGCTCTCCATCAGCTTGGCGGAGATCGCCTCCATATGCGTGGGGATGACGTTTTTGATGATGACGTCGCCCCGCGTGGCGGCGGCGGCGATCATGAAGGTGCCGGTCTCGATCTGGTCGGGGATGATGGCGTAGTTGCAGCCGTGCAGCTTTTTCTTGCCTTGGATACGGATCATGTCCGTGCCTGCGCCCTTGATGGAAGCGCCCATCATGTTGAGGAAGTTTGCCACATCCACGACGTGCGGTTCCTTCGCCACGTTTTGCAGCACGGTCTGTCCCTCTGCGCGGCAGGCGGCCAGCATCAGGTTGATGGTAGCGCCCACCGACACCACGTCGAAGAAGATCTCCGCCCCCTTGAGGCGGGTGGCCTGTGCGCGGATGACGTTGCGGCTCTCGTCCATGTAGACCTTTGCGCCCAAGGCGCGCATCCCCTTGATGTGCTGATCGATGGGTCTTGCTCCGATGGCGCAGCCGCCCGGCAGAGCCAGCTCGACCTCGCCGTAAGCGCCCAGCATCGCGCCCAGCAGATAGTAGCCTGCGCGGAACTTGCCCACCTCGTCGAAGGTCGCGTCAAAGGTGTTGATGGTGGAGGGGTCGATGCGCAGGCAGTCCCCGCTGGTGAACTCCGCACCCGCACCCAGCCGCGTAAGGATGCTTTTGAAGCATTCCACATCGGCAATATGGGGCAGATTCTCGAGGATACAGCATTCGCCCGCCAGGATGGTGGCGGGGATGATGGCGACCGCCGCGTTCTTGGCGCCGCTTATGGTGACGGTGCCCTCCAATCGGCTGCCGCCGTGTATGCTGTACAGTTGATCCATGCCGCCTCCTTCCGCCCCCTGATGGGCGGTCTTATCCACTTTCCTTGTTCCCTTAGTTTACCCTACCGACCCCTTTTCGTCAACCGAAAATATAGCTTTGTAAGCGCTCTGCCTTCGTGCCGTCTCAACAACCGTTCCCCAAAAAAGAATATATTGTGACGAAGCGGTGAGAATCGCCCCGCAGGAATTGACTTTCCCTCCCCTTTTCTTATATGATAGAAATAGAAGAAGCATTGCGGCGAAAGGAGCCTGCCTTGGAGAGTCTGCTGTTTCTGCTCAAGCCCAAGCATGAGGTCTGCGTGCTGCACAAGGACTATGCCCTGCGTCAGGCGGTCGAGAAGATCAAGTCCTTTGGTTTGACCGCCGTTCCCGTCATCGACAGCGAGGGACGCTACTGCGGGACCGTCACCGAAGGCGATCTATTGTATGTGGTGCTGTACGAGGACTCGCCCCGCGCTTGGGAAAAGATGCGCCTTGTGGACATTCTGCGCAAGGACTACAACCCACCCGTCAACATCACGGCCACGCTTGACGACCTTTTGAAGGCCGCCATGGAGCAAAACTTCATCCCCGTCGTGGACGACCGCGGCGCGTTCATAGGCATCGTCACCCGCCGCGACATCATCGCCTACTTCATCGCTCACCGCGAAAAGCAGCAGCTCGACTCCCTCGAGAGCTGAGACAGGCAAACGCGGATCGAGCCTCCTTCTTTCTCTTTACCCTTTTTCCACGTTAAAAATTTCTTATTAAAAAAGCGCCGCAGCACGCAGCGCTTTTGTTTTTTTCGGTTGTAAATGGGGCAAGAAAAGTCCTGCTTCGGCAGACCCGTCAAAAACCTTTTGCTTTTTGGCGGCTTATGATTCGATCTCCTCCATAAACAGCACGCCGTCCGCGTTCTCCACATAGAGCAGCGCCTCCTCATGGGTCAGCTTGGGCGGCAGCTTCAGCGTGCAGAACATGCCCACGCCGCGGTTGCTGTCCGCGCCCATCGTCTCAAGGTCGGCAATGCCGATGCCCTTCTCCTTGATATAGGTTATCAGGGGACGCAGCGTCAATATGTCGTCCAGCACCAAATACACGTGCATACGCCGAAGCCTTGCCGTGTAGTAGGTCTCAAAGCGATCCGCATAGATCATGATGAACAGCAGCAGCACGCACACCAGGATCGCGCCCACATAGAAGCCCGCGCCGATGGCAAGCCCCATGCACGCCGCCACCCACAGTCCCGCCGCGGTGGTCAGCCCCTTGACGCGGTAGTAGCGCGTGACCATGATCGTGCCCGCGCCGATGAAGCCGATGCCGGAAATGACCTGCGCCGCCAAGCGCGCAGGGTCGCTGCCGCCGATCGTTTGGGTGATGTAGATGCCCGTCATCATCACAACGGTGGCGCCCAAGCACACCAGCATATAGGTGCGCAGCCCCGCGGGACGCAGCTTGCGCGTGCGCTCGATGCCCAGCGCGGCGCTGCAGATGACGCTCAAAAGCAGCCTTACACAGATGGAAAGCAGCGTGATGTCGGCCAAGCCGACCTTTTGGAACCATTCCTGCATGATGCGCCTCCTTTACAAACGCTGCACGTCGTCGGGCGTGTAAAACGTGTTCAAATACTCTTCGACGTCCCTGCGTGTACCCATGAACGGCCCGGGCGTCTCCATCTTCAGGGAGACCAGCGCCGTTGCAAACAGCAGCGCCTCCTCCATGCTCTTGGTCTGCCGTTCGTTGATGTAGCCCGCAAAGGTCGTGTCCCCCCTGCCCGTGCGTCCCGTCAGGCAGCGCGAACGGATGGGTGCGGTCAGCAGCTGCCTTCCGTCATAGACCATCACCTCGCTGTTGTGCGTGATGAGGATCTCCTGCGCGCCCCAGTCGTACAGCTTGCGGATCGCATAGGCGCGGTCGGTGCTGCCTGTCAGAATCTCCGCCTCCGCCGCGTCCGTTTTGAGGAAGCGCAGCAGCGGCAAAAAGTCCTTCTTGTGCGCCCAGTCGTGAAAGACCATCGCGCCGTCCTCGACGCAGCGCAGCATACACTGCACATCCAGCGCCAGCGGCGCTCTTTTTGCGCACACGCCAATGAAATCCTCGCTAAGATCGCCCGCCACCAGGCCCGCAAGCTGCCAAACGGCGGCGTCCACCTTGGGCAGCTCGTCGGCGCGGTACGGCTCGATCATGGAAAGAACGCGGCTCGTGCGCCGCTCACGGTCGGCGGTGTGGTACACGTTTTCGATGCAGATGCTCTGCGGGCTGTCCACGGGATAGAGAGTCACGCCGCTCCCGCGAAAGGCGTCGGCAAGATCGAGGGTCGCAGGGTTTACTTTGGCCAAGGCCGCCACCGTATGTCCCGTCCTTGCCGCGGCAAAGCCCGAATACAGCACGGCGCCGCCATAGGCGCGCTTGGGCGTACCGCCAAAGTCGGTGTTCACGTCGATGGTCGGCTGCCCGATGATGAAGGAAGTAAAGTCCGCCATGATAGACTCCTTTTTGCATTTTACGCGTCCCTAAGTGGGGACGCGCAGGAAAACATCCAAGCGAGCAGCGCCTGCGCCCTCGCTTTTTTTGTTTGAGCGATCCGTGCGTTTTTAGCGGCGCACGGGTGGAAGCTCTGCCGCCGCGTCCAAAATGGACTGATACGCGGGGCTTTTCAGTACAGCGTCGCCCGCACGGACGGCGTCGGCAAAGGCGCGGCTCGTCGCCACGCGATAGGGCAGCAGCACGGCGGCCTGCCCCTCGTCCCCCGCCCGATGCGCGTCCGAGCCGCAGAGCCGATACAGCGCGGGCTCCCGTCTGCAAAGCTCCAGCGTCCACTCGTTGTGGCTGTCGTGGCGGGGGTTGGCGTTGACCAGCTCCACGCCATGCACGCAGTCCGTGCGCAGGGGGCCGTCCCGCTCCTCGTCAAAGCCGCGATAGGGGTGGGCATGAACGATGAACAGCGTGTCGCAAAACCGCTCGAAGAAGCGCTCCACGCCCAAGCGGTAGGGGTAGGGATGCGCGGCAAGCCACTTACGATCCGCCCCATAGACCAGAAAATCACGGTCGCAGTCCATAAAGCGCAGCTCCATGCCAAAAAGGACGTCCATGTCAAAGGGAGCGGCCGCCGCCTTTGCAAGCTCGTAGCCCAGCAGGTAGTGCTCCACGCAGCTTTCCCAGTCGTCCTTCCAAGGACAGCTTTGGATGTAGCTTTCGTGCAGGTGATCCGTAAACACGATACCCGTGTAGCCAAGCTCGTGGTAGCGCGTCACCTGCTCCTTGGCGCTGCGCTGTCCGCAGCGGCTGACCTCGGCGCTGTGCGCGTGCGCCTCATAAGAAAACATTTTTTACGCCTCCGTGCCCTGCGGCGCCAGACAGCTCTTTCGCTCGATAAGGCGGGGCGGCAGGATGCGGTGGGCATAGCCCACATCGGGATCCGCAATGCGCTCGAGCAGCATGTCCAGCGCCAACGACGCCATGGCCTTCTTGGGCTGCTCGATGGTGGACAGGTTGATGCGGGGCAGCTCGGAGTAGAGGATGTTGTCAAAGCCCAGCAGCGACAGGTCGCCGGGGATGTGCAGCCCCAGCTCGTCCGCCACCTGCATCACGCCCAGCGCGTTGGAGTCGGTGGAGGCAAAGATGGCGCTGTAGTCGCGGGGACGGCTGAACAGCTCCCTTGCCAGCGTGCTGCCGTTTTGAATGGAGCTGGCGCTAAAGGGACTGTCAAAGAACAGCGGCACCAAGCCATGCTCGCGGCAGACGCTCAGATAGCCGTCGGCGCGCAGCTGATGGGTGGTGCTGCCCGCTCTGCGTCCAAAGTAAAGGATGCGCTTGTGCCCTAAGCGGTACAGATAGTCCGTCCCAAGATAGGTGCCTCTGGCGTTGTCCACGGACACATAGCTGTCGTCCGCCTCCTTGAGGTTCTCGCTCACATACACCATCGGCACGCTGTCCGAGAAGCGCCGCAAACGTCGGAAGCTGTCGGAGCTTGCGGGGATGATGAGGATGCCGTCCACCTGCCTGCCGACCAAAAGCTCCACCACCTGCTCCTCCTTGTCAAGGTCGTGCGAGGAGTTGCACAGCATGATGTTGTAGCCCTTTTCGCGCGCGTGCATCTCCACATGCAGGGCGATCTCGCTCATGAAGGGGTTGTCGATGTTGGCCACCACCAGCCCGATCAGCTTGGTGTGGCGCATGACCATGGAGCGGGCAACGTAGTTGGTGGTGTAGCCCATCTCCTTGCACAGCCTCAGGATGCGCTCCCGCGTGTCCTCGCCGATCTCGGGACTGCCGTTGAGCGCCCTTGATACCGTCGCATAGGATACGCCCGCGACCTTGGCGATGTCCTTGATGGTGATCCGTTTCATGCCTGCTCCCATCCCGAGGACGGCCTTGCCCTCGCAAACGTTTACACTTACAAGCATTGTACAACGGGGAAACGCCACTGTCAAGCCGTTGCGGAAAAAACCACAAAGAAGAAATATTTCGGGAAAAAGGCGGCGGGAGCGCACAGAAAAAAGCGCCATGCACAGGGATATGCAGCCGTATCGACAAAAAGAAGCGCGTTATGGCTTGACAAATTGAAGCGGAAACACTACAATGATACCGAAGGGGCGTAAACGTTTGCGATAAATACGCCCGCAGGACTATTGATTTTGACCACAGAGAGGGAGCTACATGATAAAGGCGGTACTGTACGACGTTGGGGGAACGCTGCACACCATCGAAAAAACGGACGGCGGCGAACGCTTTTGCGGGCTTGTGATCGAGCGGCTGCGGGACTACGGCATCGAGCTGCCCATCACCAAGGAGGCGCTTGCGCCGCTGCTGCACGCCAACGCGGAGGCCTACAAGGCCATGACGGAAAAGACGCTGCGCGAGCTGCCGCAGGCGAACATTTGGAACGACTGGTACCTAAGGGACTTTTCCATCGGGCGAGAGCGCTTGGCGCCCATCGCCGAGGAGCTGAGCTTCCTTTATGATTATGCGCGGCTCAAGCTCAAGCGGCGCGACGGCATGACCGAGACCCTTGCCCGCATCCACGAGCTGGGCTATCGGCAGGGGATCATCAGCAACATCATCTCCAACTCCTTTGTTCCGCACATCCTCAACGAATACGGGATCGCAGGCTACATGAGCTGCGTACTGTGCTCGCAGGGCGTGGGGATGCGCAAGCCCGATCCCGCCATCTTCCGCTTGGCGGCGGAGCGGCTGGAGCTTGCGCCAAGGGAGCTTTGCTATGTGGGCGACACCATCTCCCGCGATCTGATTGGGGCGCGCCGCGCTGAGCTTGGGGCGGTCGTGCTGATCGACAATCCCGCCGTGGCGCATCGCGACGCCAAGGTCGTGGGGCATTGGGAGCCCGACGCCCGCATCCACACGTTTTCCGAGCTGCTCCCGCTTTTGGGCGGGGAACACACACTATAGAGGAGGCAGAGGCCATGGAGCAAACGCACAAGATCGACACCATCTTTTTCGACGTGGGAAACACGCTGCGCATCGTTGTGGACGACCCACCCTTTCGTCAGAACGCGGAAGCGGAGCTGATGCGCTTGGTCGGCACGACCGAGCCGCACGATGTTTTCTTTGAGAAGTTAGAGCGCAACTGGAAGGCGTATCGCAAACGCTCCAAGGCGGCGCTCATCGAGGCCTCCGAGATGGAGCTGTGGACGCACTATCTGCTGCCCGATTACGACAAGGAGCATATCGCAGCCAACGCAGGCCGCCTGACCCGCCTGTGGCGCGATCATGACGGCCGCCGCGACCCGCGTCCCGATGTGAAGGACACCATCATCGAGCTGGACAGGCGGGGCTACAAGTTAGGCATCATCGCCAACACCATCACCGAAACGGAGATCCCCGACTGGATGATCCACGATGGCGTGGCGCACTATTTCCGCACGGTCATCCTCTCCTCCAAGATCCGCCTGCGCAAGCCCGATCCCGAGGTCTACAGCATTGCGGCGCGCTGCATCGAGTCCGCGCCCGAGGCCTGCGCCTATGTGGGCGACAACCCCATCCGCGATGTGCAGGGGACGCGTGACGCAGGCTTTGGTCTGATGATCCGCATTGACGAGCCGAACACCTTGAAGCGGGAGGAGCAAAAGGGTGTGACAGCGCCCGAGCCCGACTACATCATCACGCGCATAGGGGAGCTGTTGGACATCTTCCCGCCGCGCACGCAGGGGTAAGCCTATGCAGGGGATCGAAGGCGTCTTCTTTGACTTGGGCGGCACGCTGCGCATCGTGCATCACGACGCCGCCTACGAACAGGCCGCCAAGGACGAGATGGCGCGCTTGGCGGGCAGTTCTCTTTCGGGTGAGGAATTTTACGCTAAGACCGAGCTGCGCTATGCGCCGTATCGCGAGTGGGCGCTGGAGCAAAGCCGCGAGGCGCACGACTTCGAGCTGTGGCACGAGTGGCTGTTGCCTGAGGCGGATGAGCAGCTTGTAAGGCAAAACTGCCACGAGCTGACCTATCAGTATCGGCAAACCAAGGGGATACGCCGCTTGGCGCCCCATTCGGCGGAGGCGATCCGCCTGCTGCATGGGCGGGGCTACAAGCTGGGCATCATCTCCAACCTCATCGGGGAGATCGAGATTAAAAGGTGGCTTACGGACGACGGGCTGACGCCCTACTTTGACGCGGTGATCCTCTCCTCCGTGACGGGACTGCGCAAGCCCGACCCCGCCGTGTACGCGCTGGCGGGAGAGAAGATGGGCTTGCCGCTGCACGCCTGCGCGTCCATTGCGGACAATCCCGACCGCGATGTGACGGGTGCAAGGGAGGCGGGACTGGGCGCCTGCCTCATCTACCTGCCGCCCGACAAGTATGAGAAAAAGAAGGACAAACTGGTGGGCGACAAGCGTCCCGACGTTATCTTTTCCGATTTTTCCGAGCTGGAACGGTACTTTCCCGAAAGGAGCTAAGCTGTGGAGCAAGACATTCGCGTGATCTTCTACGATCTTGGCGGGACCTTTCGCGTCATCCGCAAGGACGCCGCCTATGCTTCGGCGGCGCGCAGGCGCATCGCCGCGCTTTGCGGCGCCGAGGGCGACCCGGAGGTTTTCTTCAAGACCATCGAGCAGCGCTACGACCGCTACCGCGAGTGGGCGCTGCATTTCTACTGTGAAGCGCCCGAGGAGGTGCTTTGGACGCGCTTTTTGGCGTTCGACTTTCCCAAGGAGCGCATCCGTGCCGCAGCGGCGGAGCTGACCTTTCAGTATCGGCAGACCAAGGGCGAGCGCGTGGTGACGCCGGGCGGCGTGGAGACCACGCAGGAGCTGTACAAGCGGGGCTACACCCTGGGCATCATCAGCGATTTGGTGGGCACCCGCGAGGTGGACGAGTGGCTGGATCACGACGACCTAAGGCGCTACTTCTCCACGGTGCAGCAAAGCTCCGTCACCCTGCTGCGCAAGCCGCACCCCGCCATCTACTACTACGCCATGCAGGCGCTGCACGTTGACGCGGAGCACTGCGCGTTCGTGGGCGACAATCTGGACCGCGACATCATCGGCGCAAAGGCGGCGGGCTTGGGCATGACCATCGGCGTGGAGTATCCCGACATGCCCAAAATGAAGCTCACGGACGCCAACACGCCCGATGCAAAGATCACAAGCTTCCCGCAGCTGCTGGACATCTTCCCCGAACGGGGACGGGTGGCGGCGGAGAACATCCTACATCCTTAAAACGGAGGTAAGCCATATGGCACAGGGCGGAAAAGCGCTGGCCGCAGCGGTGCGGCGGGCGTATGACGAGGGACAGACGGACTACAGCCTTGCCCCGCTGCGTCTGACGGACGCGGCAGGCAAAGCCGTGGGCGCCATTGAAAACGGCGACGGCGCGATCTTCTGCTGCAGGCGCGGCGAGCGCGAGGTGGAGCTGACGGAGGCCTTCACGGACCCCGCCTTTGACCGCTTCCCGCGAACGTACTTGGACAGGCTGCGCTTCGTCATATTAACGATGTATCATGAGAAGTTCAAGAACCTGCCCATCGCGTTTGCCCCCGCCAAGGTCGTGCGCCCCTTGGCGCAGTGCGTGGCGGAGGCGGGCATGAAGCAGTTCCACTGCTCCGAGTCGGAAAAGTTTGCCCACGTCACCTTCTTCTTCAACGGCGGCGAGAACAAGCCCTTCGCGGGGGAGGACGACGTCTGCATCCCCTCGCCCAAGGGCATCCCCTTCGATCAAAAGCCTGAGCTGAGCCTGCCCAAGGTCGCAGACCGCGTCATCGAGGCGCTGGACGGCGGCTATCGCTTCATCCTCACAAACTTTGCAAACGGCGACGTCATCGGTCACACCGCCAACGACGCGGCAAAGATCAAGGCCGCGGTCTGCGTGGATCGCGAGCTGGATCGGGTGCTTTGTGAGGCGCTGCAAAGGGACTATGTGGTCATGGTCACGGCGGATCACGGCAATTTGGAGCTGATGCACACGGCGGAGGGCAAGCCACATGTGGCGCACACCACCAACAAGGTGCCCTTCCTCTGTATCGATCCGAGAGCCAAGACCCCCCTGCCCCTGCATGACGGCAGCCTTTCGGATGTGTCGCCCACGGTGCTGCGGGTGCTGGGCTTGGACAAACCCGCCTGCATGGAGGGAGCGCCGCTTTGCACCGCAGCCTTCGGCGAGGGGCGCAGGGTGCTGCTCATCGTGCTGGACGGCTGGGGCTTTGGCCGTGAGGACGACAGCAACCCCATCTATCTGGCGGACACACCGCATTGGGACGCGCTTATCAAGGCCTATCCCCCCGCAAGACTGAACGCCAGCGGCCCCTTCGTGGGCTTGGCGGAGGGCAAGGCGGGCAACTCCGAGGCGGGACATTGCAACTTGGGCGCGGGACGCGTGGTGGAGCAGGACGATGTGCGGCTGGATCGAGCCATGCGCGACGGTTCGTTTGAAGAAAACCCCGTGTTCTTGGACAGCTTCCGCTATGTACAGCAAAACGGCAGCGCGCTGCATCTGATCGCGCTGCTGACCAAAAAGTCCTCGCACGGTTCCGTGGACTATCCGCTGGCCTTGGCGCGCATGGCAAAGGCGGCGGGGGTGGAGCAGCTGTATGTCCACATCATCTTTGACGGCCGCAGCACCGAACCCGGCAGCGCGCCCGCGCTCCTTACGGAGCTGGACGAGCAGCTGCGGCAGATCGGCTTGGGCAAGATCGTCAGCGGCATCGGCCGCGGGATCGCGCTCGACCGCGACGGCAACTATGCCCGCATCGAGCAGGCCTACGCCTCCCTGACGGGCACGGGCGGCACGACCTATACGGAAGGAGACTAAGCGCCTTCCCCACTCCCATACAGGCCCATAAGGGGGCTGCGGCAGATCTTTTCTTGCCGCACCCTCTTTTTTTGTATCACCGCTGCCGCGTGCATAAAAACGGGATTTTGTGGGATCCTGACAAATTCTCGCTCATTTTTTCGTATCTCCCTTGTTTTTCCGCTTTTCGTCCGATATACTGCAGCGACAGCTATACAGACATCCACAGCGGCATAAAGCTGCACGGCGGAAACGTGGGCTGCAGCGACGGCATTTACAGCTTCCCCTATTTTTGCACCTTCCTTTTGAAGCGCTGGCTGAAAGCGCGGTAAGCCAAGCTGCGGCAACCATAAAAAAGAAACAGTCCGACGGCGCTTTCGGCTCTGTCGGACTGTCTGTCGTTTGGTAGGTTTTAGGCGGAGGTCTTACTCCTCCACGCCCGCCTTCATGGCGCGGCTGGCTATCTTCATGCGCTGCTCCTTGGACAGGACGCGCTTGCGCATACGGATGGACTTGGGCGTGACCTCGACCAGCTCGTCGTCGGCGATGAACTCAAGGCACTGCTCCAAGGAGAACACCACGGGCGGGGTCAGGCGCAGCGCTTCGTCGGAGCCGGAGGCGCGCATGTTGGTGACGTGCTTCTTCTTGCA
>CAZBBX010000006.1:26781-70686 GCA_964490325.1 uncultured Oscillospiraceae bacterium | reverse complement strand
CCCTGTGCTACTTAACATTCACACTACCCCAACTATTGACATTGAACCGTTTTTTGATTCAATTCTCCTCGGGCAGCGACTCTCCGTAAAGCAGCACGCGGCCTTCATCGGGGCAGCGAAGCGTGAAGTGCGCCGCTCTTGTGTCGCCGCAGTCTAAAAGAGCGCCGTTGCGAAGGGCATAGACCTGCATATAGGCGCAGGCCCACAGCTCGTGACACAGAGGCGGACAAAGATCCTCCACAAGAAAGCTGTCACCCTGATGAAAGTATCCACAGCGGCAGCGGCTTTCAAGGATGGTAAGCTTCACCTTAGGCATTGCCATCGTCCTCCTGCTTAGCACGTATCCAGTCCTTAGGCAGCTCTTTTTCCAACTGCCACAGCTTGTCCTCGTCGATCAGAAAGTGCAGCTTCGTTCCCTCCGCCTCATGACTTTCCTCCAGCACGGTGGCTTTGTCGTGGATGAGCCGCGTCAGCTCGTATCGCTCATACGGAATGGTCAGCGTCAGCTCACGCTGCGCAGCGCCAAGCAGGGCGTCGATCCTTTTGAGCAGCTCGTCCACGCCCTCCCCTGTCCTTGCGCTGATGGGCAGAAAATTTTGCCTGCCGCAGGACTGGCTGCGGTCGCTGTCGACCTTGTTGTACAGCTCGATACACGGCGTATTGCCCGCGCCAAGCTGATCGAGCACCTGCCGCACCACGCGCTGCTGCACATCAAAGTAGTCGCTTGTGGAATCGATGACATGCAGGATGAGCTGCGCATCGCGCACCTCCTCCAAGGTGGATTGAAACGCCGAAATGAGGTCATGCGGCAGCTTGTTGATAAAGCCAACGGTGTCGCTGAGCAGGCATTCCCGTCCCGAAGGCAGTGTCAAGCGCCGCACAACGGGATCCAGTGTTGCAAATAACTTGTCCTCCGCCAGCACTTCGCTGTCCGTCAGACGGTTCAAAAGTGTGCTCTTGCCCGCATTGGTATAGCCGACCAGGGCCACAAGGGGCTGTGCGCCGCGTTTTCTGCCGTCACGGCGAAGCGTGCGCTGCTTTTCGATCTCGCTCAATTCCGTTTCCAGCTCAAAGATGCGCCGATGGATGCGCCTTCTGTCGATCTCTAATTTCTTTTCACCGGGGCCGCGCATCCCAACGCCCGAAGATCCCTGCCTTGAAAGCACGGCGCCCATGCCAAGCAACCGTGGCAAACGGTATTTGTACTGGGCAAGCTCCACCTGCAGCTTACCCTCGCGGCTTGTAGCCCTTGTCGCGAAAATGTCAAGGATCAGCGTCGTGCGGTCGATCACGGGAGCGCTCAGTATCAGCTCCAGATTGCGTATCTGGATCGCGGACAGCTCATCGTCAAAGAGAAAGACGTCCGCTTCCATGGCGTTCCCGATGAGCCGCAGCTCGTCGGCCTTTCCGGAGCCGATATAGGTCGTGTTATCTACCACGCGCTTGCGCCGAAACTCCTTGTGCACTACACGAAGACCCGCGCTGTCCGCTAATGCCGCAAGCTCTTCCAAGGAGTCGTAGCCGTCCCCACCGTCCATGCCCACCAAAACGGCGCGCTCAGGCTCTGCCTGCGTGACGGTATAGGCGCTGCTCATCAGCCGAGCGTCCGCCTCCATGATGGCGTCCAAAAGCTGTTGCTGCGGCAGTTCATAGCTGCGCAGGGGGCCATAGATGACGGGAATACGTTCTTCACCCTCCCGTTCGCACACAAAGGCGGCATAAAAGCTTGTCGGTTTTCCGTCACGAACGCCAACGGCTGCCATGCTGTCCAAGCGCGAGGCGTTCAGCGTTCCCAGATCCACGTCGCTCAAGATGCCGCTGCCGTTGGGGTGCGTGTGTATGCAGCGGACGCCGCACAGCCTGTCTATGTTGCGCACCAAGCGGATCTGCGGCAGCGAGACCGTCTTGCTGTCGCCCACGGAGACGTCCATGATGCGGCCGCCTCTGGAGATGAAGACCGATATTTCGCGGTTTATCAGCTGTGTAAGCGCCGCAAGCTCGGCAAGCAGTTCATAGGATACGAACACGCCGCCTGTTTGCTCCATATCGTACAGGGCGCTGATGCGTTCCTTGATGCTGTCCTTAATACCGCTTGTATCGCCGTGTATCTTCTTTTCCTTATCCATATATACTCCTATTCAAATCGATCTTGAAATGGCGTCGATCACGTCTCCCGCCGTCAATGCGCGCAGCTGTAATAGCTGCAAGGCAAGCTCCGCAGAGCTGCCCAGCAGATACGCGCCTGCGCAGGCCGCGTCAAAGGCGGATAAGCCCTGCGCCAAGAGCGCCGTGATAAGACCTGTGAGAACGTCGCCGCTTCCGCCCTTGGCAAGCCCCGCATTCCCCGTACAGTTCAGCATGGTACGCGTGCCGTCGCTTATGACGCTCGTATGCCCCTTGAGCAGCACGATGCAGCCCCACGCCTTGGCATACTGCCTTGCCGTTTGAACGGGGTCCGCCGCGATCAACTCCGTTGCCTCACCCGTCAATCTGCTCATCTCCCGCGGATGCGGCGTCAAAACGACCTTCTCATGCAGCAGCAGATAGAGTTCCGAATGGCGCGAAAGGCAGTTTAGGCCGTCCGCATCCAACACCATCGGCAGCTTTGTTTGAAGCGCAGCCTTCAACAGTGGGGAAAGATCATCATCGCCCATGCCGCAGCCCAGTCCCAAAGCACTTTTGCCCCTAAAAAGGCGTATGGCGTCCGAACAAGCCTCCTCGTCCCATGCGCTCTTGCCGCAGGGAACGCTCATTACCTCGGGGATGGCATACAAAGCGGGACGAATGGATGCGGGCAAGGCCACGGTCGTTAGGCCGCTCCCGCCCCGCAAGCAGCTCTTTGCGCACAAAAGCGCCGCTCCCACATAGCGCTCTGAACCCACGCATAGTAAAGCATGGCCGTTCTTGCCCTTATGGGAATCCAAGGGACGCTGCGGCAAAAGCGCTTTTACGTCCTCCTGCATCAAAAGGAAGATCTCACTGTTTGGTTCCTGCTCTGCCAAGGGGCAAAGCGTGATCTCGCCTGCGTACAGGCGTCCCTGCCCCAGCAGCAAGCCCAATTTGTAGGCGCCAAAGGTAACGGTCGCATCCGCACGCACGCAGGCGCCCATCACCTGTCCCGTTTCTCCGTTTAAGCCGCTTGGCAGATCAGCGGCGATGATCGGGCAGCCGCTGTTATTCATCGCCTCGATCGCTTCTAAATAATCGCCTTCCACGGGGCGATGCAGACCCGTGCCCAAAAGTGCGTCGATCAGGATCGTGTTCTTGAGGGGCTGTGGCCAAGGGAGGATGCGTACCCCTACGCGCCTTGCAAGATGAAGATACCACTTCGCGTCTGCGCTCAAATGCGCTTCGTCGCAAAGGGTGATCGCGCAGCAATCCGCGCCTGCTTCTGTAAGCTCGCAAAACGCAGCAAAGCCGTCCCCGCCATTGTTGCCGCTGCCGCAGAGCGCCGTAAAGCTGTTGGCTCCCGCCGTATCCATTGCCTTTGCAGCCTCGGCAAGTCCGTGCGCGGCGCGGCGCATCAGTTCGATCGACTCTACGCCCGCTTGGATCAAGGATCGATCGAAGCAGGCTGCTTCAAAAGGACGCAAAACAGGCTTCATAGCTCCTCCTCTGCCTCCCTGCCCAAGGCGTTTAGGGCGCTTGCGATGGCCTCTGCACGAAAGCCCCGTGCCTGCAAGCGCTGTCCGATGCGCCGCCTGCGCTGTTCCAAAGGATAGTTTATAAGCTGGCGCTCCAGCTTTTCGGCAAATTCCAAAGCATTTTGTTGCTCCGTATCCTCATCGAGGCTGTCAAGCGCCGCTTGGATGAGTTCCTTGTCCAACTTATGCGCACAAAGCTGCCTGTAAAGCTGCAAGCGGCTCAGAGGCTTTGACCGAAGACGCGAAGCAACGAATTCTTCGGCATAGGCGGCATCGTCTATAAGCGCCAGTTCCTTGAGGCGCTCAATGCATTCGTCGATCTGTGACGGGTCATGCTCCTTCTGCTGGAGCCTGTCGCGTATCTCCTGCTCCGTTCGGGCGCTTGCGCCAAGATAGCGCAGCGCATCATCCAAAGCGCTTTTGTCCCTTGCTTCCGTAACCATGCGAACAGTATACCATAAATCGGAATCGCTGTATCCGTCTTTCGTAAAAATTGTAACTTTATTATAAAAGCTCATTAAAAGCTATGGCATTTGCGAAAATTTCTAGTACAATGGCAGTATCAGTCTGTGGAGGTAAAGCATGAGCCGTTTAGCGGACAAACAAAAAAAAGGCTTTCTCATAGGTGGCATAAGCGCAGTGGTCCTCATCGCTGTCGCTGTCATAGTGTTGGTCATTCTTGCCGACAAGGGTGCGCTCCCTTCCGGCGATTCGACCGCGCCTACCGCTGCCGTGACCATCGATGTGGCCACGCCGGATCCCAACGATGAAACGGCAAAGCAGCAAGAAGAGCTTTCCGCCATCCTTTCGCGTACTACGATGCTGGAAGGCGTCAGCATCGACGCCGTCAATGTGGGCGGCATGACCAAGGAGGAAGCAAAGGCTGCCGTTCAGTCACAGATCGACAACACAACTGCAAACGGCGCCATAACGCTTCAAGTCAGCGGACTTCCCACCGAGGGCGAAAACCCGCCTGCAAGCGAATACACGATCCATACAAAGGATGTTTCACTTACGAGCGATCTGGACGCCGTTATCGAGGAGGCCTTTGCATTGGCGCGTACGGACGAGGGATATGATACGGTCATGGCTCTCGTCAACGACATTGCAACAAACGGACGCAATTTCAATGTAACGCTGAGCGTCTCCGAGGAAGCGGCGACAAGCTATGTCTCTTCCTTAGCAGCAACGATCGATAAAGCCGCGACAGACGCAACCATCAGTGTCGATAAGGACAATCACAGCATTCAGTATCTGGATGGAAACGACGGTTACGCCCTTGATCAGCAGGCGCTGGTGACCGCTCTTGTTGCTGCTGACTTTTCTGCAGGCGAGACGCTAACCGCAGCCGTGACAAGTGTTGCATCCACCGTGAGCGTGGACGACCTTAAGCAGCTGTACGGCCTGCGCGCTTCGTATAAAACAAAGGTGTCCGGCTCCAGCAACCGCAAGTACAACGTCAACAAGGGCTGCAACATCATCAACGGAACCGTTTTGAAGCCCGGCGAGACCTTCTCTGCAAACGATACGCTTGGAACGCGTACCAAGGCCAACGGCTGGAAGGACGCTCCCGCTTACGTTGCAGGCTCCCACGAGGATCAGCCCGGCGGCGGCGTGTGCCAGCTGTCCAGCACCCTGTATAACGCGACCGTGCTGGCAGATCTTGAGATCGTCAGCCGTACCAACCACTCCATGCCGGTTGGTTATGTACCCAAGGGTCGTGACGCAACGATCAATTCGGTCGGCAATCTGATCGATTTTAAATTCAAGAACAACACCCAAGGCAACATCATCATCATTTGCTACTATGTGAGCAACTATCTGACGATGGAGATCTATGGCCTGCCCTTTGCCACGGATGAGTACGACAAGATCGACATTCGCGTCGAAAAGGTGTCCACTACCAAGATCACCACCACCTATGAGGACGATCCCACACTGCCCGCAGGGTACGAGGAGGAAACGTACGAGGGCTGCACAGGTTA
The DNA here is from genome assembly GCA_964490325.1 of uncultured Oscillospiraceae bacterium. GTDB lineage: Bacteria > Bacillota > Clostridia > Christensenellales > CAG-138 > DAOPJM01. The sequence goes on along the minus strand of CAZBBX010000006.1, from coordinate 65,057 downwards.
CATCTATAAATCCTACAAGCAGTACTACAAGGATGGCAAGATGGTCAAGGAGGAAGCGCTGAGCACATCCACCTACAAGATGTACCCACGCGTCATCCTGCGCGGTACCGGCGCATCAGCCTCTCCTTCTGCTACGGCAGAGGCAAGCTCCCCCGTTTCAACGCCCACGCCCGATACACCCACGGCTCCGCCATATCAGACGACCGAGCCCATCACCACGCCCGAGCCCTAAGGCACAGTAAGCTCACAACGACCGCTCCGCATCCCTTGATGCCGCAGCGGTCTTTTTTTCGTCCGCGCCCAAGGCGTCCACGAACCACTTGGGATCCTCATAGTATAAAAAGGTCGTGCGGCCGCCGATCTGACAAAGGTAGCGCAGCCCTGTGCCGCCTGCTTTCAGGCTTGCCGCACGGCGAACATCCAGTACCGCTTGGATCTCAAAGCGCCGCCCATCCTCCCAACGAACGCAGGTGGGGCGCACCTGCCCCGCTTCATCGGTGAGCGACTCCACCGCCACATATTGCTTCATCCTTTCATATGCTCCTTCCTTCGATCAACGCTGCTCCCCTACGCGATACCCCACGGGGTGGATGGTATGCTCCTCCCGTGGGTTCATTAGGCCTATGCGCCTGTCGCTGAGCATGCGGCCGCGCAGCACCGAGGCGTAGCCGAAACGGCTTCGTATCTCGTCCACAGTGCGCTCAGCTTTCTCAAAGCGTATGCGCTCCGTCTCCTCGCCGAACAGGCTGAGCTGCTGCGGCGCATTGTCGGGTATCAGCTCGCTTGCGCTTACCGTAAGGCTGCGCACAGGCGTCTGCCAAGGATAGCAGCGGCAAAACAGCCCCATGGCGGCAGGCAAAAGCTCCCCCGCAAGGCAGCTGGGCTTTTCCAGCTTTCTTTGGCGTACAAAGGAATACAGTCCCGTGTCACGCACTCCAAGCTGCAAGGTACGAGCACGGAAGCCATGCTCGCGCAGCCGCGTAGCCACGCTTTCGCACAGCATCATGAGCGTCAGCTTCACGTCCTCGTTATCAACAAGATCCCGCGGCGCCGTCACGCCGTTTCCTACGCTTTTGATGTCGGCGCGCCAATCGCTCTGCGCCACCTCGGACACATCCTGGCCATTTGCAAAGACATGCAGGGTGACGCCGCCTTTGCCAAGCTTCGCGCGCAGGAACTCGACGTTTGCACGCGCCAGATCCCCTATGGTCGCAATGCCGCAGCGCAGCAGCTTCGACTGCGTTGCGGGACCGACATACAGAAGCTCCCCCACGGGCAGCGTCCATACCAGCCGCTCCACAGAGGCCGGGGTGATCAGCGTGACCGCATCCGGCTTTTTTAAGTCGCTGCCTAACTTGGCGAAGATCTTGTTGTCGGCTGCGCCTACGGAGACGGTGATGCCCAGCTCGTCCTTGACGCGCTGCCGTATCTCCTGCGCCAAGGCGTAGGTCTCCTCCCAAGAGTAGGCTCGCCCCGTCAGATCGATCCAGTTTTCGTCCAGACCAAAGGCCTCTACCCGATCCGAATACTCCCCGTACAATTCCCGTCCCAAGCGCGAAAACTTGACGTATTCCTCAAAGTGCGGCTTTACGACCACCAGATCGGGGCATTTTTCCTTGGCCTGCCAGATCGCCTCCCCCGTCTTGACCTTATACGCCTTGGCAAGCTCGTTCTTGGCAAGGATGATGCCGTGCCGCCTTTCGGGATCGCCAGCTACTGCAACGGGATGGGAACGCAGCGCGGGATCCAACAGACATTCCACCGAGGCATAAAAGCCGTTAAAATCTACATGCAGAATGCGCCGTTCCATACGCAGACGCTCCTTTATACTTGATACGAACTAATGTTCGCATTAAGTATATCACAAAAACTTAACTTGTCAAGACAAAGAAACTCGTGCATACTAAGGGCATGAAACGCTGTGCTTTGTGGCTCCTCTGCTGTATACTTTGCTTCTCTTGCGCTTGCTCCTGCCGACCCTCGGCAGAGGTCAAGCGCAGCTTGGATCTGTATGCGTTTTCGATCGGTCAGGCCGACAGCCTGCTGCTGCTCATAGACGGCCGCAGCGTGTTGATCGATGCAGGCGAGGAGGATGACGCCGATGAGATCACAAGCGAATTGGCCGCCCTCGGTGTGGAAAAATTAGATCTGCTTATCATCACGCATTTTGACAAGGATCACATCGGCTCGGCAGATGCTGTTGCCGATTTGCTCCCCATCGACACCATCTATCTGCCTGATTATGAGCGCGACAGCAAGCGCTATCGCACGATGATGGATGCCTTTGCGACAAACGGGGCAAAGCTTGTCCGCGTCAGTGCCGACACAGAGCTGACCCTTGGGGAAGCGCGCTTCTCATTTTGGCCGTCCACCCTTGCCTATGACGGAAAGAACGACAATGCGCTGTCATTGGTGTTTCGCATGGAGTATGGTGAGCGCAGCTTTCTTTTCTTGGGCGATGCGGAGGGCGCATGGCTGAACGCGCTGTGCTACGGAAATTACAATTTGACAGCCGATGTGATGAAGATCCCGCATCATGGCGAATGGGACGCGTGCAGCTTTGAACTGATCGCCTACGGCCTGCCCGGTTATGCCATCATCACGGATTCTAACAAGAATCCCGCTTCCGATGAGCTGTTGAACGCTCTTTCCCTGATCGATGCGAACACGTTGGAAACGCGTTACGGCCGCGTCCATCTGCATTGCGACGGAAAAGAGATCGCCGTTGTGCAGGACTGAGCAATAAGAATAGCGGCACCGAAGCGCCGCTGTAAGTCTTTATATCCGCCCCCTGCTGCTTTGCTGCAAGGGGTGGTTTTGTTTTATCGATCCGTCACGCTCCGCATCTGCTGGAGCAGGGACGGAATGGGCAGATGCTGCGGACAGATCTGCTCACAGGCGCCGCAGCTTAGGCAGTCGGAAGGCGCTCCCCCTTCCCCCTTCGACCAGACGTAAGAATTTTTAGAGGCGGTAAGGTTTTGAAAGCGCAGATACTCGTTCCACCACTCCATCAGATCCGGGATGAGGATCTTTGCAGGGCAGCCCTCCACACAGTAGCGGCAGCCCGTACACGGCACGAGCGGGGTCTTGTTCATCTCTGCAAGCGCTTGATCCACAGCCTGCCGATCTGCGTCCGTAAAGGGCTTGTGCGCCGCAAAGACGCTCGTATTGTCCTCCACCTGCTCTAAGCTGCTCATGCCCGACAAAACGGCATAGACGCCCTCCAGGGCCGCACACCAGCGCAGTGCAAAGGATGCCATGGAAGCAGCTGCGTCCCGTGCATGCAGGATCGCCTCCGCAGCATCGGGCAGCTTTGCAAGCGTTCCGCCTTTGACGGGCTCCATGATGATGACGGGTTTCCCGTGCGCTCTTGCCGTTTCGTAGCAGCGGCGTGCCTGCACGTTTGTCGCATCCCAATCGGCATAGTTGATCTGCAGCTGCACAAACTCCGCATCGGGGAAACGATCGAGCAACGCGTCCAATACCTCGGGCGTATCGTGGAAGGAAAAGCCCCAGTGCCGGATCTTTCCCGCCGCCTTCAGGCCGCGAACAAAGTCCCAAACACCCAGCTCGTCGCAGTGGGTGATATTCTCCTTTGTCAGCGAATGGACGAGGTAGTTGTCAAAGTATCCTGCACCCGTGTTGATAAGCTGCTTCTCGATCATTTTGGGCAGATCCTCGGGCGTATGGATGCACCAAACGGACAGCTTGTCCGCAAGCAGGTAGCTTTCCCGCGGATAGCGCTTCGCCAGCGCTTCACATAGGGCGGTCTCGGACTTACCGCCGTGATAGGGGTATGCGGTGTCAAAATAGTTAAAACCGCGTTCCATGAAGCTGTCGACCATGCGTGTAAACTCGGTCATGTCGATGGAACGATCCGCCAGCAGCGGCAAACGCATAGCGCCAAACCCCAATTTTTGCTTAGGCTCTGTCATACTGTGCCTCCTGATCCACTAAATTTCTTATGTATATTTAAGCACGGATCGGGAAAAACGTCAAGCATTGCCTACGGGTCTTGACAGTTTGTTCGTTGCCGCCTGCTATATTTTTGTGGATAGGGCAAAAAATGTTTGCTTTGCAAAAGCGCTTGAATTAATAGCATTTCTCCTGTAGAATGGATAGGGACGGAACAGGATCGGGGGTATGGATATGCGGTATGATTGTATAGAGGAACAACATTCCCACGCGGGTGAGGGCAAGTTTATACTGGATCGCTGCGAAAATATTTTGCCTGCCTTGGTTTCGGAGCTGCGGGGTAAGGTGACGCTCATCTATTTGGATCCGCCCTTCGGTACGGGCGACAGCTTCACCATGCGTGTGGGGCACGGCAAGGAAGCGGTGAAGATCCCGCTGTATGACGACAAGCGCGGCCCCGATGAATACCTTAGTTGGATGCGAACGATCCTGACGGCCTGCCATGAGCTGTTGACAAACGACGGCTCGTTGTACCTGCATGTGGATTATCGCTTCAGCGCGCAGCTTCGTCTGCTGCTGGACGAGCTGTTTGGCGCCTCCAACTTTATGAACGAGATCATTTGGGCGTACAAGTCGGGTGGGCGCAGCACGCGCTATTTCCCGCGCAAGCACGACACCATCCTCTTCTACCGCAAGAGCCGTCAGGTCTACTTTGACATTCGCTCCGTAGGCCTGCCGCGTGGTCCCGAACGCCGCAATCACATGAAGCGCTTTATCGATGAACGCGGCCGCGTGGCATACTCAATCCGTTCGGGCAGCAAGACCTATGTGTATTACGAGGACGACCTCGTCTATCCTTCCGACGTGTGGAACGACATTGAGCATCTGCAGCAGAAGGATCGCGAACGCTTGGGCTATGCCACACAGAAGCCCGAGGCGCTCTTGAAGCGCATCCTCTCCGCTTCCTCCCGACCGGGGGATCTTGTTTTAGATCTGTTCTCAGGCAGCGGAACGACCGCCGTTGTGGCCGCTGCGCTTGGGCGGCGCTTCCTTGTGACGGACAGCTGCCCCGTGGCGGCGACCATGCTGCGGCGCAGGCTCATCGAGCAGGCCGCTGCGACGCCGACCCTGCTCAACGACAAAAAGGACGACGGCGTATTCTCCATTGCCTACCCCGCCGACCCCTGCAAGGCAAAGCTCAAGCTCTCCTATCCCGTCAAGCGCGGACAGCGCAGCGTACAAGTGGACAGTGCCACACTCGACGGCAAGGAGCTTTGCATCGTGTATGCTGCGGTTGGATCCGTTGTGGACAAGGTCTTTACGCCGCTTGCCGTGAACTGCAGCCCCAAAGCGCCCATAAAAATGCAGCTCCCTCCAACGGAGAAAGCTGCATTACAGTTGGTCGACGCCTTTGGACGCCGTATCTACTGTTCATTGGATCCGTCCTGACGCTTCTTACTTTCGGAAGAAGCCCTTCTTGGAGCCGTTCGTGCGCGACTGCGCATCGCCCTGCGTCTCCGCAAGCCTTGTAAGCAGTTCACGTTGCTCCTCCGTCAAGCGCTTGGGTACCTCTACATTGACCGTGACCAACAGATCGCCGCTGCCCTGCGCGTTCAGACGCGGAACGCCCTGCTCCCGCAGACGGAACGTGGTTCCGTTTTGCGTACCTGCAGGCACGTTATAGCGCACGGGTTCCCGCAGGGTGGGCACGGTGATCTCCCCGCCCAACGCCGCCGTAGTGAACGGAATGTTCAGCAGCAGCAGCAGGTCAAAGCCTCTGCGCTCAAACTGACGGCTTTGCCGCACCGATATGGTGACGTACAGGTTGCCTCTCGGACCGCCCTTGAAGCCTGCCTCGCCCTCTCCGCGCATGTTGATGGTCTGCCCGTCGTTGATGCCCGCTGGCACCTTCAGGTTCAGGCGGGTATTCTTGCGTACCCTTCCCTTTCCTTTGCAGTCGGGGCAGGGCTCCTTGATGATCTTGCCCGTTCCGCGACAGTTCGAGCAGGGACGTGAGGAGGAAAAGCTCCCCAACATGGTGTTCTGCCGCACATGGATCTGACCCGTGCCGCCGCAGACCGAGCAGCGTTCTGGCTGCGTACCGGGCTTTGCACCCGTGCCGCCGCAGGTCTCGCATTGCTCCTCACGGGGAACGACAAGCTCCTTGGTCGCACCAAACGCGGCCTCCTCAAAGCTCAAGGTCAGGTTGTAGCGCAGATCGTCGCCCGTCTGCGGACCGCTCTGCCGCGTGCTGCCGCCGCTTGCTCCGCCGCCAAAGAAGGAGCCGAAGATGTCGCCAAGGTCGCCAAAGTCAAAGCCTGCGCCGGTGAAGGGGTTCCCGCCCGCCCCCGCCGTTTGATCAAAGGCCGCGTGGCCGAACTGATCGTACTTTGCGCGCTTGTCGGGATCGGACAAGACCTCATAGGCCTCGTTGAGCTCCTTGAACTCCGCTTCCTTTGCTTTGTCGCCCGGATTCAGATCGGGGTGACAGGTCTTGGCCTGCCGCCGAAACGCGCTCTTTATCTCGTCTGCAGACGCGCTTTTGTTGACGCCCAAGACTTCGTAATAATCTCTTTTATCTGCCAAGTCCCCTCACCTCGCGAATAGGGCGGGGACGAAGCCCCGCCCGCATTTTTACTCTGTATCGTTGCTTACTTGACCACTTCGTAGTCCGCATCGACCACGTTGTCGTCTCCGCCGTTACCGCCGTTGCCGCCGCCGTTGTTGCCGTCGTCGTGGGGTTGATCACCCTGCGCCGCCTGCTGCTCGGCTGCCGCCTGCTGATAGACCTTGCCGAACACGTCGTAGCTGACCTCGGTCAACTTCTCGGATGCGGTCTTGATCATCTCTGCATCGGTGCCTTCAAGTGTCTTCTTCAGATCCGAAACGGCAGACTCGATCTTTTGCTTATCGCCTTCGGGGATCTTATCGCCCATCTCCTTGAGGGATTTCTCCGTCGTGTAAACGAGCTGATCCGCGTGGTTGCGCGCTTCGACCTCGTCCTTGCGCTTCTTGTCCTCGCCTGCATACTGCTCGGCTTCGTTGACGGCCTTCTTGATCTCGTCCTCGCTGAGGTTGGAGGAAGCGGTGATCGTCACCTGCTGCTGATTGCCCGTGCCCAAGTCCTTAGCGGACACATGCACGATGCCGTTGGCGTCGATATCGAAGGTGACTTCGATCTGCGGAACGCCGCGGGGTGCGGGCGCGATGCCTGCAAGCTGGAAGCGGCCCAGTGACTTATTGTACTGCGCCATTTCACGCTCGCCCTGCAGAACATGCACTTCTACACTGGTCTGCCCATCGGCAGCCGTGGAGAAGATCTGGCTCTTCTTGGTCGGGATCGTGGTGTTGCGGTCGATCAGGCGGGTGAACACGCCGCCGACCGTCTCGATGCCCAGCGAAAGCGGGGTGACGTCGAGCAGCAGGATGTCCTTGACTTCGCCGCCCAGAACGCCGGCTTGGATCGCCGCGCCGACAGCCACGCACTCATCGGGGTTGATGCCCTTGAAGGGCTCCTTGCCTGTTATCTTCTTGACCATATCCTGCACGGCGGGGATACGGGACGAACCGCCCACCAGAATGACCTTGTCGATCTGCGAGGTGGACAGGCCTGCATCCTGCAGCGCCTTCTGCACGCACACGCGTGTCTTGTCGATCAGATCGCCGATCAGTTCGTTGAACTTTGCGCGGGTCAAAGTCATGTCCAAATGCTTGGGACCCGTTGCATCCGCCGTGATGAACGGCAGGTTGATGTTGGTGGTCGGCGTACCCGAAAGCTCGATCTTCGCCTTCTCCGCAGCTTCCTTGAGGCGCTGCGTGGTCATCTTGTCCTTGAGCAGGTCGATGCCGTTGCTGCGCTTAAAGTCTGCCGCGATATATTCCATCACGCGCTGGTCGAAGTCGTCGCCGCCCAAGCGGTTGTTGCCCGCCGTGGCCAGCACCTCGAACACGCCGTCGCCGATCTCGAGGATGGACACATCAAAGGTGCCGCCGCCCAAGTCGTAGACCAATATCTTCTGGCTCTGTCCCTTATCCAAGCCGTAAGCAAGCGCTGCCGCCGTCGGCTCATTGATGATACGCAGCACTTCCAAGCCCGCGATGCGTCCCGCGTCCTTGGTCGCCTGCCGCTGACTGTCGGTGAAGTAGGCAGGCACCGTGATGACCGCCTGCGTGACCTTCTCGCCCAAGTAGGCTTCCGCGTCCTGCTTCAGTTTGGACAGGATCATTGCGGAGATCTCCTGCGGCGTATAGTCCTTACCGTCGATGTTTACCTTGCGGGCGGAACCCATGTCACGCTTGATCGATGAGACCGTGCGCTCGGGGTTGGTGATGGCCTGCCGCTTTGCGATCTGGCCGACCAGACGTTCGTCGCCCTTGAACGCGACAACGGACGGCGTGGTGCGCGCACCTTCGGGATTGGGGATAACTACAGGCTCGCCGCCTTCCAAAACGGCTACGCAGGAATTGGTGGTGCCAAGGTCGATGCCGATAATTTTACTCATACTGATGCCTCCTGTATTTTCATACGCTTCAATTTTTTATCTTGTGTAGAACGGGCTTTATGCCCGATACTGCCTACTTTGCGACTTTGACCATGCTGTGACGAATGATCTTGTCGCCCATGCGGTAGCCCTTTTGCAGCACTGCAAGGATGGTACCGCTTTCCTTTCCCTCCGCTTCCTCCGCCATGACCGCGTTGTGCAGATTGGCGTCAAACGCGCCTTCCGCCTCGATCTGGGCAAGTCCAAGCTTTTCAAGGGATTCCCACAGCTTGCGCCGAACCAACTTTACGCCGTCCAGCCAGCCGTCCTCCGCCGTGCCGGCATTCTCCAGCACGCGGTCAAAATCGTCCAGCACGGGCAGAAGAGCCGTAACGGTCTCCCGTTTGCCGTCCTCAAAGCTGTCGTGACGCACCTGTGCATTGCGGCGGCGGAAATTGTCGAAGTCGGCCTGATTGCGCTGCAGCAGGGCGACCGTCTCGTCCTTGTCCTTTTTGAGCTGCTCCATGCGCTGCTGCACCTGCTCAAACTCGGATTTGGTGAGGGTGAAGCTTTCGGCCTCCTCTGCCTTCTTGACAGGTTCCTGCTCTTGCTGCGGTGCTGCGGCGCCTTCGTTTGCTGCCGTTTCCACGACTACCGCCTGTTCCTTCTCCTTAGCTTTTGCCTTTTCCTTATCTTTAGACGCCATCTTTGTCGTCCTCCTCGATCACATTTTTCAGTACGTCGTTGAGCGCCAACCGCATCCCGTCCAAGATGGAAGCGACCTTTCCGTAGCGCATTCTGGTGGGACCAATAACGCCGAAGGTCCCGATAGGCGTATCCCCTACGCGGTAGCTTGCCGTCACAACGCTGCAATCCTGCAAAGCGTCCGCATCGTTTTCCTTGCCGATGGTCACGGTGAATTCCATTCTGCTGGCCTTTTTCAGCATGTGGTACAGCAGATCCTTGCCTTCAACAGCATTTAGAAAGACCATCGCCTTGTTCAGATCGCTGTATTCGGCATAGCGCAGCATGTTCGTTGCCCCGGAAAGCTCGACCATACCGCTGCCCGCGTCCATGCCCTGCCGGATAGTATTCATCAGATCCTCGAAAAAGTCTCTGCGCTTGTTCAGCTCCTTGCCAAACTCCTCGGACAATCGCTCGGAAACGTTGGACATACGGCAGTTGTACAGCTGCGCGGTAAGGCTGCGCGACAGGCTCTCCAGCTCGTCGGGCGTTAGATCCGCAGGCACGCGTATGACGGCGTCCCTTGCATACCCCGCGTCCGTAACGACCACCAGCAGCGCTCTTCCCTCTGCAAGAGGGACAAGCTGCAAATGCCTTAAGCGATTCATGGTGACATCCGGCATCAGCACGACCGCCGTGTAGTTGGTCAGCTCGGACAAGGCTTTCGCCGTCTCCTTCATGACAGATTCGACGCCGCTGATGCGTTCGCCGCAGTAGTTGTGGATCACGCCCAACTCATCCTTGGTGAGCGCTGCGCGCTGCATCATGCGATCCACATACAGCCTGTATGCCTTGTCGGAGGGGATCCGTCCCGCAGAGGTATGCGGCTGCGCTAAGTAACCAAGCTCCTCCAGATCCGCCATCTCGTTGCGTATGGTCGCAGGCGACCATATGAAATCGCGGTGCTGGCTGATGCTCTTGGAGCCGACGGGCAGGCCCGAAAGCACATACTCGTCAATGATAGCACGCAAGATGCGCAGCTTTCTTTGATCGAGTTCCATCGCTCCGCTCCTTTCTTCGTGTTAGCACTCAAAACCTTCGAGTGCTAAACCGTACTGTAAAGGTAGCACTTATGGCTGGAAAAGTCAAGCAAACGAGAGGTGTAGAATGTGAAATGAACGTGAAATGTAAGTCCTTCTTTTCTATGCAAAAAACGCCCCGCAAAAAGCGAGGCGCAGGGATGCTTTGAGGGCTTATTCGGGCAGCGGCCCGCCGTTTGCCATCAGCACGGACAGGGCGATGCTGTACAGTTTTGCATCGTTATGGTCGGAGCGCGAGGTGATGACGATGGGAGCGCGAGTACCCATGATGGTGGTGGCGCCCGCGGCGTGCATCATGTGCATAAGGCACTTGTACATGACATTGCCCGCCTCGATCGCGGGGACCAGCACAATGTCCGCATGACCCGCCAAGGGATCGTTGATGCCCTTGCGCCTGGCCGCCTCGACATACAATGCGTTGTCCAAGGCATACGGTCCGCCCACGCGGCAGCCCGTGATGAGACCTTCCTGATTGCGGCGCACCAGCTCGGCGGCGTCCAAGGTCGCCTGCATCTTGGGATTGACCTTTTCAATGGCGCAGATGCAACCCACCACGGGATCTGCTAAGCCCATCATGTGCGCAAGCTCCACGGCGTTTTCGATGATCTTTTGCTTGGTATCGACGTCGGGCGCAATGTTGATGGCGGCGTCCGTGAGGTAGATGAGACGGTCGAAGCCTTCCACCTCGATGAGCGTCGTCTGCGAAAGCAGCTTGCCCGTGCGCAGACCATACTCCTTGTTGAGCGCCTCGCGCATGATGACAGCCGTGTCCACGATGCCCTTCATGACCATCTGTGTCTCCCCCGCCGAGGTCATGCGCACCGCACGCTCGCAGGCCATGCGCTTGTCCGCTTCCTGCAGGATGGGAAAATCGTCAATGGCGACATGCGCGTCGTCTGCGGCTTTCTTGATCTCGTCACGGTCGCCGATGAGCACGGCCTTGATTAGATCCGTATCGGCCGCTTCGCGAACGGCAAGCAATACTTCGGAATCCTGCGCGGCGGCGACCGCCAGCGTCTTTGTGGGAATGCGTTGTGCTTCGGCAACCATTTTGGCAATCGAATCGATCATGCGAACCTCCCAACGAAATGAATCTTCCTTGCTTTATTGTACGCAAATACGCCCCCGTTTGCAAGGTATCACGGGGGCGCAGTCAAGATATATTATTTTATATACTATACATCACCAAAATCAGCGGAAGCACACGAGCACGGAGTTTAGCATGTCCATGCCGTGACGGTTGAGCTTCAAATGTGTTTCGCTTGGTTCCCACCAGTCGTATTGCGCCGCTTCCAAGATGGCGTTGCGATAGGCGTCCTCCACTGCTATGCCGAAGCGCTCTTTGAAGGCGGCTCTGTCAAGCCCCTCCGTCTTGCGCAGCCCCAGCATGATGCACTCGAACATCTCCTCGCTTGCATAGAGCGCGAGGGTCTCCTCGGTTGGCAGCTTGCCGCGCTGAAGCTTTCTTAGGTAGGTCTTGATGGATTCCGTATTCGACCAGCGGAGCCAGCACTCGTTTTTGCGGTCGGGCATGGACGAATGCGCCGCAACGCCAAAGCCGACGTAAGGCTCGTTGTTCCAATAGGTCAGGTTGTGGCGGCAGGCATAGCCCTCCTTTGCAAAATTGGAGACCTCGTAGCGCCGGTAGCCCCGCGACTCCAAATAGTCGATGCCCGCATCCTGCATATCGGCCACCTCGTCGGGATCGGGCAGGGTCAATTCGTGATAGGCGACCTGCTTCTTCAGCGGCGTGTCCTCCTCCAAAATGAGGGAATACGCGGAGATATGCGTTGGATCAAAATCGGCGACCTTGACCAAGGTGTCCAGATACTGCTCCTTAGTTTGCTGCGGCAGGCCGTGCATCACATCCACGTTGATGTTGGTAAAGCCCGCCTCCCGCGCCATGCGCAGGGTATCGCAAAAGTCTTGGTAGGTATGCACGCGGCCTACCACACGGAGCAGCTCGTCGTCCGCAGACTGGAGACCGACGGAGAGGCGGTTGAACCCCGCCTGCCGCAGCTGCAAAAAGGCGGCCGCGTTTGCAGTCTTGGGATTGCACTCCAACGAGATCTCCGCATCGGGCAGCACGGTATAACAGCGTTTGACCGCCTCCAAAATGCGGCAGAGCGCGGCTGCGGGCAGTATGGTGGGCGTTCCGCCGCCAAAGAAAATGGTGGAGATCTCACTGCCTGTAAGGAACTTGTCCTTGGAAAGCTCGATCTCACGGATGAGCGCATCGGGATACGCCTGCGCGCTGTCCTCAAGCGGCACGGAACAGAAGTCGCAGTAGCTGCACTTCTTGAGGCAATACGGGATATGGATGTAAACAGCCGTCATGGATTGATGCGAAGCACACTCATGAACGCGTCGCTGGGGACCGCAACGGTACCGACCTGACGCATACGCTTCTTGCCCTCCTTCTGCTTTTCCAAAAGCTTCTTTTTGCGGGTGATGTCGCCGCCGTAGCACTTTGCCAAGACGTCCTTGCGAACTGCCTTGACGGTCTCGCGGGCGATGATCTTGCTGCCGATGGTGGCCTGAATGGGGATCTCAAACTGCTGACGCGGTATGACGTCGCGCAGCTTCTCCGCCACGGCTCGTGCCTTGGCATAGGCTCGATCCTTGTGAACGATGGTGGACAGCGCATCGCAGACGTCGCCGTTGAGCAAAAAATCCAAACGCACCAGCTCGCTCTTTTGGTAGCCGCAAAGCTCGTAATCAAAGGATGCGTAGCCGCGGCTGCCCGACTTGAGCTGGTCGAAAAAGTCGTAGATGATCTCGTTGAGGGGAAGCGTATAGTGCAGATTCACGCGTCCCTCCTCGGGATAGGTCATGTCGTGGAACACGCCGCGCTTGTTCTGGCACAGCTCCATGATCGTACCGACATACTCCGTAGGCGACATGATGGTGGCCTTGACCATCGGCTCCTCCATGTAGTCGATCTCCGTTGCGGGAGGCAGACTGGTGGGGTTGTCGATGATGCGATCGCTGCCGTCCGTCATGTGGACATGATAGACCACGGAGGGCGCTGTCGTTATCAGATCCAAGGAAAACTCGCGCTCCAAGCGCTCGGTGATGATCTCCATGTGCAACAGGCCAAGGAAGCCGCAGCGGAAACCGTAGCCCAACGCCACGGAGGTCTCCTGCTCATAGCTCAGGGAAGCGTCGTTGAGCTTCAGCTTGTCCAACGCCTCGTGCAGATCGTCGTAATGCGCGCCGTCAGCGGGATATACGCCGCAGAAAACCATGGGGTTGACCTGCTTGTAGCCCGGAAGCGGCTTTTTGGCGGGTTCCTCCGCCCCTGTGAGCGTGTCGCCGACCTTCGTTTCCTCCACGCTCTTGATGGACGCGGCGATGTAACCGACCTCGCCCGCCTGCAGGTATTCTACAGGCAACAGGCTGGGAGCGAACACGCCCACCTCGGTCACGTCGAACTCCTTGCCCGTAGCCATGGAACGGATGCGCATACCCGGCTTGACGACGCCGTCGAACACGCGCACATAGGACAGAGCGCCCTTGTAGTTGTCGTAGTAGCAGTCGAAGATGAGCGCCTTGAGCGGCGCTTCTATGGTGCCCTTGGGCGGCGGAAGCTGCGTTACGATGGCTTCCAAGACCTGATCAACGTTGACGCCGTTCTTTGCGGAGATCTTGGGCGCATGCTCCGCAGGGATGCCGATGACGTCCTCGATCTCCGTGACGACACGTTCAGGCTCCGCGCTGGGCAGGTCGATCTTGTTGATGACGGGCAGGATCTCCAAGCCATTGTCCACCGCAAGGTACACGTTGGCAAGGGTTTGCGCCTCGATGCCCTGCGTGGCGTCCACGACCAGCACCGCGCCCTCGCAGGCCGCCAATGCGCGGCTGACCTCATAGGTGAAGTCCACATGACCTGGGGTGTCGATCAAATTGAACATGTATTGATGGCCGTCCTTGGCCGTATAGAAGATGCGAACCGCCGACGCCTTGATGGTGATGCCGCGTTCCCGCTCGATGTCCATCGAATCGAGGAGCTGATCCTCCATGTCGCGTTTGGAAACCGTGTCCGTCATCTCCATCATGCGATCGGCAAGGGTGGACTTGCCGTGATCTATGTGCGCGATGATGGAAAAATTACGGATATACGCTTCGTCGTAAGCCATAAAGCCTCCCGTGGTGCGTAAAGCAAGCAGACCCTTCCCTTGGGCGCGTCCCGATCCTGCTTACAGGAATATGTCTGCTCACGCCGCTTGCCAATTTCAGTATATCATACCATATCCCAATAAGAGCGGTCAAACTGAATTTTTGCGTGAAGAGATTTGCACTGACAGCAGTCGCTTCTGCAGCGTGATACGGCGAGATACGGCAAGAGCAGAGCCCTTACCCTGCAAGTTGGATTTGCACTGACGTTTGGCGGGGTCAGTCAAACAGACGCCAAGCAGTCGTATCGCATTGACCGTAGGTGTTGTCGCCGCGAGCGATGACGGTACCATCGCGCAGCAGTACCGCCGCATGGGTGCCGTGGGCCGCAAGCAGCACGGCGTTTGTCACATCGGACAGGTCAATGGCGTCTCGGGATCGGAACGGCTTTTCCAACACGCGTCCGTCCACGGTCAGGCCAAAACAGCCTGTAGGCGAGGCGCAGATCCAAACAACGTCCGTCCAATCGGAAAGGTCAACGCTGTTGCAAGCCACGGTACCGTCGGCGCAAAGTGCCGCAAGGCAGCCGGTGGTGACCGACGCCGCCACAATGGTCCCATAGGTGGAGACCGTACCCGAAGGATGGGTGGCGATCAAACGTCCGTTCTCTCGCAGCGCAAAAGCCATATACGAGCCTGCGCCGATGGCAGCCGCGTCCCGTAAGCCCGTGAGCGCGTCCAAATTGTCATAGCCTGTGTACAAGATCGTGCCTTTTTCGGTAAGCCCCAGCGTGCCGTAATCGGTACATGCCAATGCCGCCACGTTCGCCCAGGAAGCTACCTCGCATTGGGCTTCGTCATTCCGTCCGCAGGCCAAAACATGGCCGTCCGCCGTAAGTCCCACGCTGTGATATGCGCCTGCCGCCACCATTGTGACATTCCGCCATGCTTTTGTAGCGCATTGTCCATCTTCATTACAGCCTACGGCCAAAACCGTGCCGTCGGCGCATACGCCCAAGGTGTGATAAAACCCCACGGCGATGCGGCCGATGGGCAGTTCATTTCGGATCGTGGTCAGCCGTTCTTGGGCTAAAAACTCTGCTTCGCTGTACCCCAATGCAAGAAGCAGCGCACGTTTTTGATCGCTCTCGCCCGTGATGCGCACAGCCAGTGCACAGGAGCGCTCATATGCGTCCTCATATGTTCCCAAGGAAACATATCGTTCCAACGCCTCTCGATACGCGCCTGCCGCTTCGGCCTGCCAAGCCAAAGCGTATACGCAGGCGTCATAGCGTTCCGCCGCGTCGTAATAGGCAGACAGCGCTGCAAACGCCTCCATCGCCCCTTGGTAATCTCCCGTATCGAACAGGACGCACGCGCTGCGGTATGCGCATTCTTTGACCTTGCTGCGGGCGTCTTGACAGTCGCCCAGCAGAAGAAACGCCGCTTCCGCCTCGTCATACTTGCCGTCCTCCAACAGCTCCATTGCAAGGCCGTATTGTCCACGCTGCAATAGGGCGTCTTTCTGCGCTGCATCCTGCACGCCGTACGCAAGCGACAGCGCCGTCTCATATTCGCCCGAGGCAAGGGCTTCTTCAATGCGCTCGATGCGGAACGGCTGTTCGATCTTGGGATAGAGGATCCAGGCGGCTGCCGTCAGCACGCCCAACATAGTACAAATGACTATGGTGCGCCATATGAAACGCTTTTCTGCATACTCTTGGCTGCGCCATGTTGCCCATGTGCGGCGCATCAAAGCGCCCATCGCCGCGGCTGTTCCTTTGACGCCGAAAGAGAACCGTGTCCAAACACGACATATCCAAGCTGAGAAGGTACGCTTATTCTTCTCCATATTATCCCTCCCCATCCAAGAGCGACAGCACAGTTCTTTGGAAGAAATAGGAATTGATGCCGCAGCCTGTGGCGCTGACGAAGTAGATATCGTCAATATCGTACTTCTCAATATACTCCCGCACGGAGCCGCCGCCAAGCGTGGTGAACGGGTTTTGCGGCCTTAGATCGAGCTGGCCGACCGTGTCGTAGTAGGGGACCAAATAGGGAATGAACGCGTTGCCGAAGGAGTCGCAGATGACCAAAGCGTTACGACCCGTATGAAAACCCGTATGGATGAGCAAAAACGGTGTGTGGGTGCCGCCAAGATAGGCGGAATAGGAGCTGCGCTCCGGTTCCATATAGCGTACTTCACGCCACAGTGTATCCAAGTAACGATACTCGTACGCACGAGTGGGCGCCAATGGCGAAGGAACTTCCAGACGGTCGCCTCCCCGCAGCTTGACCTCGGCGGCGATGGAGCCGAAAAATCGCTCATGGATCGTGTAGGTATAATCCGAATAAGCCACGCGGGGAACGCCCAGTGTTTCCATCATGCGCTGCTCTACATAGCAGGCGCCCAGTCCCGCCCAATGATGGTCGGTCTTAAAATAGACCAATTCGCCGTTTTGCATTGGTACGCAAAGCAGATCAGTCGTGTTGATGATGTACACGCCCGCATCCACACACGCCTGCAAGGCCGGCTCGACATCGCTGCCCCAACCGCAGTACCGCGTGGAATTGAGCAGCCATTGGTTGGCTTCGGCGGAATAGGGCGTTTGGGTGAAGAAGACGACTCCATCCTCGCCCAATGCTGCCCGATATGCGTTCAACGTAGCGGCGGCTCGCTCCACACTTGTTTGGCTAAAGTGAAAGATGGTGCTTGTTGTCCCATCACAGCGCAGATAAAACGATCGATAGATCGCGTTGGGATCGGCGACCGTTTCGGGCACAGGTGTCTCATTGGCGGGCTGCTCGGCTGTGGGCGCGGCGGACGCGGCGGCCGTGACTGTGGGAGGCGTTTGGCTTTCGAAAGGGGTCTCGTTTGCCATGGCGTTCAACTCATCGATCAGATCGTTGTTCTTTATGCGTTCTGCCTCGCTTTGCGTGTTGAACACATCCAGCATGGAGGCCGAAGCATCCAAAACAGCATCCCTTTGGGGGAAGCCGTCCGCCAAGAAGCGCTCGACCTCATCGCCAAAACTGCCGTCCAGCCAGTTTTCAGCGGTGAGAGTAGGCCGCTTCGTCAGGGTGCGGTTCTCCTTTTCCGAGTAGCTGCCGCCGTTGGAAAAGAGCAGGACATATGCCCCCGTAAGCGCCAACAGCAAGCACCAGGAATAGCAAAGGATAAAGCACAATTTCCGTTTCATACAGCCTCCTAAAAACGAAAGTAAATGAACGGATTGTAGCTTTGTCCGATCAGGAACATCAGAGAAAGCAGAAACACAGCGGACAGGGCAACGGGCTGCAGGATGGCTGCCGCCTTTTGTAAACGGGGATGCGGCCTTAGAAGCGTATTAAAATAGGATCCAAGCGGTGCGCAAAACGCGGCGGCAAGGAACGGAAACAGGGTATATTTTTTGAGCACAGTCAGCAGCGCATCATCGACAAGGGCAACAAAATGCAGTCCGCCGCTTGTCGAGGGAGCCAGTCCGAACATGGCAAGGATGTGGGTAACTGCCGCAGCAAGATCGGTATGAGAAAAGAGAACAAACCCAATGGCGGAAATGGCTGTTGTCAGTACATAGCCCACAGCCTTGGGACGCTTTTCTATGAACCTCTGCAGGACAAATCGTTCCAACGTCAACACGGTAAAATTGTACAAGCCCCAAAGGACAAAGTTCATCCCTGCGCCATGCCAAAGCCCCGTCAGCAGCCACACGATGGCCATGTTCAAGATGGTGCGCGCCGTCCCGCGGCGATTGCCGCCCAGCGGGATATACAGGTAGTGCAAAAAGAAGTCCGTCAGCGATATGTGCCAACGGTGCCAAAAGTCGGTATAGCTGGAGGAGGCGTAAGGGTGAAGAAAGTTCTCTCGGTAGCGGAACCCAAGGACGCGCCCCAAGCCGATTGCCATGTCCGAGTAGGCGGCGAAATCGAAGTACAGCTGCATGCAGTACAGCAGCGCTGAAAACCACGCCCCAAAGAATGACAGCTCCGCCCCGCCGCCTGCCGACGTTGTTTCCAAGAGGATCTGTCCAATCAGGTTTGCCAGCAGGACCTTCTTGCCAAGCCCCATCATAAAACGCATCATACCCGACGTAAAGTCGTCCAACGTCACGCTGCGGGAGGAAAGCGCCTGTTCAACGTCACCGTAGCGAACGATGGGTCCTGCGATCAGCTGCGGAAAGCAGCAGACATACAGCAGCAAGCGCAGCGGATTGCGCTGTACCTGTGCATCGCCGCGATATACATCTACTGTGTAGGTGATGATCTGGAAGGTGTAAAAGGAGATCCCGATGGGCAGATGCTGCGTGGGCAGCGTGTACGCAATGCCGAGCAGAGCTGTGAAGGTGTTGACAAAGAACGCCGCATACTTGAACCAAATGAGCGCCGCCAGCGAGGCCGCCACCGCCAACGACAAGAGCAGCCTCTTACCTCGCCGTGCGCTGCCGATCGCAAAGGCAAGAGCGTAGTTCAGCGCCGTTATCGCCAACAGTGCGCAGATCCAAATGGGTTCGCCCCAAGCGTAAAAGAGCAGTGATGCGATGAGCAGAATGGAGTTGCGCCAACGAAGCCTGTTGCAGACAAAGTACAGGATCAGCAGCAGGGGCAAGAATACCAGCAAGAATGTGGAACTTGAAAAGACCACGCAGCCTCCGAACGATTCATCAATAGATATATTGTAGCAGATTTTACCAAGGCGGTCAACCGGTACTGAAATGACACTTTGATCCCATATGCCGCAATGACACTTGTTCCTATATACTATGTATGCTTTGATTTTTGCTATGGAAAAACGGAATAAAGTATGATATCATCAGTCCTGGAGGTGAAGTTGTATGTTTGATACCGTGATCGCGGCGCTGAATGCACGCGGTTTTCATTGTACCTTTGTTGAAAACGCCGCTGAAGCGCAGGCTTTGGCGCTTCAAAAGATCGGCAGCCGCAGCGTCGGCTTTGGCGGCTCCAAAACCGTGAACGATCTGGGGATTTACGAGCTGCTGCAGGCGCAGGGTAATCCCGTATACTGGCACTGGAAGGTGGAAGCAAGCAGAAAACGCGAGATGCTGGAGCTTGCCGAGAAGACCGAGGTCTACCTTTGCTCAACGAACGCCATCACGGAGGACGGCCGCCTCATCAATATCGACGGCACGGGCAATCGCGCTGCCGCCATGTTCTTTGGCCCGCCCACCGTGCTCGTCATTGCGGGTATCAATAAGCTTGTCAAGGACTATGACGAAGCCATAGCGCGCATCAAGCGTGACGCCTGCCCCGCAAACGCACGCAGGCTCGGACTTTCTACGCCCTGCGCCATAACGGGGCACTGCACCGACTGCAAGGGCAAGGCGCGCATGTGCAACGTGACGACGATCATGGAATACCCGACCCGCTATGTCGAGGATTTCGAGATCATCCTCGTCAACGAAAAGCTGGGACTGTAACAGTAGCCCTGCGGCGATCTGCGCCGCAACCGAGAATTGGGAGGCTGTGATGGAGCTTACGCATCTGGACGCGCAGGGCAATGCGCGCATGGTGGATATTTCGGACAAGCAGGAGACAAGGCGCGAGGCCGTTGCGCAGAGTATCCTCTGTATGCAGGCGGAGACCCTGACCCTTCTTAGGGGCGGTACTCTGCCAAAGGGCGACGCCTTTGCCGCAGCGCGCATCGCAGGCATCTTTGCCGCCAAGCGCACGGATGAGCTGATCCCCCTCTGTCACCCCCTGCCCCTCAGCTCCGTCACCGTGGACTTTTCCTTTCCCGACGACACGCATGTGCGCATCGTGAGCCGCGTTACCAACTGCTACAAAACAGGTGTTGAGATGGAAGCGCTGACCGCCTGCTCCCTTGCCGCGCTGACCCTGTACGACATGGCAAAGGCTGTGGATCGCGGCATGGTGGTGGAGAGCACCTGCCTATTGCAAAAGTCGGGCGGACGCTCGGGACTCTATCGGCGCGAGGGCTATACGGAATGATCGATCGGTATGGGCGTAATATCCATTATCTTCGCTTGTCGCTGACGGAACGCTGCGATCTTGCCTGCCTGTACTGTCGCACGGCAGTCAACTGCGCACCCGCCGCCGACGAGCTGAGCGCCGAAGCTTTTTTGAGCATCGTGCGCCAAATGGCGGCGCTTGGCATCGATAAAGTGCGCCTGACGGGCGGCGAGCCCCTGCTCTACGGTGAGCTGCTCCCGCTTGTAAAAGGCATTGCCGAGACGAACGGGATACGGGAGCTGTCGCTGACCACCAACGGACGCGGGTTGAACGAGCTTGCCTTCCCCTTAAAGGAAGCGGGCTTGACGCGGCTCAATGTCAGCTTGGATTCGCTGCAGGCGGACTGCTATCGAAAGATGAGCGGGGGCGCGGAGCTGCAAAAGGCACTGACGGGCTTGGACAAAGCTCTGTCGGCGGGTTTTCGTCCCATCAAGCTGAACGTTGTACTGATCAAAGGACTGAACGACGGTGAGATCGGCGACTTTCTGGAGCTTACCCGCAGCGGCGATTTCTTTGTACGCTTCATTGAATACATGCCCATCGGCGGCGACGTCTATGCCGAGCGGCGTGTGTGCGGCGGCGAGATCCTTGCCGCCTATCCGCAGCTTGTGCCCGTTGCGCCCGCCTATAAGGGACAGCCTGCGCTTGCGTATGCTCTGCCCGATCATAAGGGACAGGTGGGTCTGATCGATCCCATCACCCGCCCCTTCTGCTCGGACTGCAACCGCATCCGCGTGACCGCCGACGGGATGCTGAAGCCCTGCCTCGGCTCCGACACGGAGATACCGCTTCGCGACTGCCTCGGCAAGGGCGATGAAGCGGAGCTGGCACGGCGTCTTAGCGCGGGCATTTTCAATAAACCCGCAGGACATCATTTTGATACGGACGCCCCTAAGCGGCGTACCATGAACAGGATCGGAGGCTGAAATGGCAAGTATTGTTTCCGTGAACCGAAGCACACAAAAGGGCACGATCAAGCTGCCTGTTTTGGAGCTGTATCTGCTCGCCGACGAGGGCGCCGAGGGCGACGCACACGCGGGGCATTGGCATCGGCAGCTCAGTCTGTTGGCGGAGGAGAGCATCGAGTCCATGCGCGATCTGGGCGTAGAAGGACTGACGCCGGGTATCTTTGCAGAAAACATCACTACAAAAGGTCTTTGCCTGCATACCCTGCCCGTCGGCACACGCCTGCAGCTTGGCGCATGTGTAGTGGAGATCACCCAGATCGGGAAGGAATGTCATAAGGGCTGTGAGATCTTTAAGCGCGTCGGGCGCTGCGTTATGCCCACAGAGGGCGTGTTTGCCCGCGTTCTTATTGGCGGCTTTGTCCGTGTGGGCGACCCGATCCGCATTATACAACAGGAGGAAAGCAAATGAGACAGGCTGCCGTTATCACCATCAGCGACAAGGGGTATCGCAAGGAACGCGAGGACACCGCAGGCCCCGCCGTTGCCGCCTTGCTGACGCAGGCGGGCTATGAGATCGCCTACACCGAGCTGATCCCCGACGAGCCTGTGATGATCTCCGAGACCCTGATCCGCTGTGCGGACAAGATCCGGCTGCCACTGATCGTCACAACGGGCGGAACGGGCTTTTCACCCCGTGATGTGACCCCCGAAGCGACCAAGGCCGTGTGCCAGCGCATGACGCCAGGCATACCCGAAGCCATGCGCGCCGCCTCCCTTGCCATCACGCCGAGAGCCATGCTCTCCCGCGCAGAAGCGGGCATTCGGGGTCTGAGCCTGATCGTCAACCTGCCCGGCAGTCCCAAGGCGGCCTGTGAGAACCTGTCCGCCGTCCTTCCCTCGCTTGAGCACGGATTGGACATGCTGCTTGGCACAAAGGGCGAATGTGCTTCACAAACTCCCGAAAATTAGCAATTTTTCCTTTTATTGGATAAATTTTATTCCATAATGATCCAATTTTGTAAAGGTGACGTGAATACCCACGTTGCCTTCTTTCTTTTTTGTCCCCCTTCGTGTTAAGGTCGAACTGCGCCGAGAAAAACGAAAGGAGAACGAAAGCATGATGAAACGAATGAAACGCTTCGCGGCGATCCTATTGACCTTGGTCTTTTTGACCGCGCTTGCGGTAAGTGCGAGCGCCGAAACGCAGACGGGAACGATCACGGGCAACGCCGTGAACTTACGGAGCGGTCCTGCGCTAAGCTACAGCCGCGTCCAATACCTTTACAAGGGGGAAGAAGTATCCGTTCAGGGTGAGAGCAACGGCTGGTATGCCGTGACCACGGCAGGCGGCAACAGCGGCTATGTTTACGGAGCCTATGTGTCCCTCAGCGCAAGCACAAGCAGCACGACAAGCGCAGGCGTCCTGCAATACGGAAGCCGCGGCAGTGCCGTAACGGAGCTGCAGACCGATCTTAGCCTGTTGGGGTATCTAAATGATACCATAGACGGTATTTACGGCGGCAAGACCCGCACGGCAGTGACCCTGTATCAGCGGGTAAACGGTCTCACGGCAGACGGTGTTGCAGGCAGCAAGACGCTTACAGCCGTTGAAACGGAAGCAAATCGCGTAGAGTATGTTTTAGAGGTCGCAAAACGGTATCTTGGCCTTGCATACACCTATGGCGGCACCAGTCCCTCGACAGGCTTTGACTGTTCGGGCTTTACCCAATATGTGATGGCGCAGGCGGGCATATCCATTCCCCGCGTCAGCAATGAGCAGGCAAAGGCGGGCAAGTCCGTATCCTACAGCGACCTGAGAGCGGGCGATCTGGTGTTTTTCAACAGTCCCGTATCCCATGTGGGCATCTACTTGGGGAACGGAAAGTTCATCCACAGTCCCAAGACGGGCGACGTTGTCAAGATCACCGACCTGAAGTATATGAACTTCAACTGTGCGCGGCGTGTTACCGGCAACGTGTGGTAGTACGATTTCCAAAGAACTAAAGGAGAAGCCTTGCAGATAACGCGAAACGGCGTCGTTCTGCAAGGCTTCGATTTTATAGATCTTGCTTCGTTTGGCTTGGCTTTGCGGTCAAACGCGCACCAGCCAGTTGTGTTCGTCGCGGATCAAGCCGCGCTGGATCCCCGTGATGGTGTCGTACATGCGTCTTGAAACGGGGCCGATCTGCGTACCATCGCCCAGCTTGCATTCCACATCATCGTAGCAGAAAGCGCCGATCGGCGAAATGACCGCCGCCGTACCCGTGCCGAAGGATTCGGTCAAGGCGCCGCTCTTGGCGGTCTCCATCAGCTCATCCACAGAGATGCGGCGCTCCTCCACGCGCAGACCCTGCTCACGGGCAAGCTCCAGTACCGTCTTGCGGGTGATGCCGGGCAGGATGCTGCCGTTTAACACAGGGGTAACGAGCGTTCCGTCGATGACGAACATGATGTTCATTGCGCCGACTTCCTCGATGTAGCGGTTCTCGCGGCCGTCCAGCCACAGCACCTGATCGAAGCCTTCGCGCTTTGCCGCCTCGCCTGCGCGCAGGCTGGCTGCATAGTTGCCGCCTGTCTTTGCAAAGCCGACACCGCCGCGAACGGCGCGCACATCCTTGGACTCGATGCGGATGCGAACGGGTGCAAGCCCATGCGCATAATACGCACCCGAAGGTGAGCAGATGACAAAGTAGAGGTAGCTGTCCGCCGCGTGCACGCCCAAGGTGCCGCCGTCTGCAATGCAGGTGGGACGCAGGTACAGGCTCGTTCCCGCCGCCGTGGGGACGAAGCTGCGCTCCAGATCCACCAGTGTGCGGAAGATCTCGACCTGAAACTCCTCGTCCACGGGGGGCATTTCCAAACGCTCGGCGCTGTTGTTCAGACGCCTTGCGTTCTCGATGGGACGAAAGAGCGCCACGCCGCCGTCGGGCTGACGATACGCCTTGAGCCCCTCGAAGATCTCCTGCGCATAGTGCAGGACAGGGGAAGCGGGATCGATACTGAGCGGGCCATACGGTTTTATGCAGGCGTCATGCCAGCCCTCGCCGCGGTCATAGCGCATCAGGAACATGTGATCGGTGAAGTGTTTGCCAAAGCCAAGCTTGGACTCGTCCGCCTCATGCGCCTTCGGCGTGCGCGTACGTTCGATCGCTATCTGCATTTCTATGCCTCCACACAAGCGGCGCCGCGCCGCAGCGCCTCAATGTTCAGTTCGACCAACGCCGCCTTGGGGCCTGTGAACATATGCACCAGCATTTCACGGATGGTCTCGACCTTCAAAAGCTTTGTCCGCTCGATGTACGCGCCCAGCATGACCATGTTTGCCACCTTTAGGTTGCCAAGCTCGTTTGCGATCTCCAAGCAGGGCACATAGGTCGCGGACACGTCCGTGCGCGTGGTCTTGATCTCGATGATGGAGCTGTTGACAAAGATGGCGCCGCCCTTGACCACGGCAGGCTCGAACTTGATAAGCGAGGGCTTGTTCATGGCGATCAGCTCGGTGGGATGCAGCACGAGCGGATTGACGATGGATTCATGCGAGAGGACAACGCAGCAATTTGCCGTGCCGCCGCGCATCTCGGGACCGTAGCTGGGCAGCCAAGACACGTCCAGCCCTTCCTTCATGCCCGCTTCCGCCAAGGTCTTGCCGATGGCCATTACGCCTTGACCGCCAAAGCCGGATACGATGATCTCATGCGTCATCTTACTTTACCTCCTGCGTTCTGTCGGCATATACGCCCAACGGATAGTAGGGTATCATGTTGTCCTTGAGCCATGCGATCGCCTTTTCGGGCGTCAGTCCCCAGTTGGTGGGGCAGGTGGACAGCACCTCGACAAAGGTGAAGCCTGCGCCCTGCATCTGCAGCTCGAAAGCCTTCTTGATGGCCTTCTTGGCCTTGATGATGTTGGGAACGTCCGTGACCGTAACGCGCTCGGCATAGGCAGTACCATCGATGGTGGAAAGCAGCTCCGCCATGCGCAGCGGCGAACCGTAGTGCGCCTTGTCGCGGCCGAAGGGAGCCGTCGTCGCCTTCTGCCCCACAAGCGTGGTGGGCGCCATCTGTCCGCCCGTCATGCCGTAGATGGCATTGTTGACAAAGATGGTGGTGAACTTTTCGCCGCGCATTGCGGAGTGTACGATCTCTGCGGTGCCGATGGCGGCCAAGTCGCCGTCGCCCTGGTAGGTGAACACCGTGCGGTTGGGATGCGAACGCTTCACGCCCGTTGCAACGGCGGGAGCGCGTCCGTGCGACGCCTCGAACATGTCGCAGGTGAAATAGTTGTAGGCAAGGACGCTGCAGCCTACGGGCGCAACGCCGATGGTGTTGTCGATAAGACCCAGCTCCTCTAAGGATTCGGCGATGAGCTTATGGATCACGCCGTGGGTGCAGCCGGGGCAGTAATGCAGCTCCGCATCGGTAAGGCCCTTGGATTTCTGATAAACGATAGCCATGCTTATGCCCTCCCTATCGCCTTTTTGGCGGCTTCGACCAGTTCTTCCGGCGTGGGGATCACGCCGCCGCCCGTGCCCATGAACAGGCAGGGTTTTTCGCCTTCCAAAGCGATCTTTACATCGTCGATCATCTGACCCATGCTCAGTTCGACCGTTATGACCGCCTTGACCGAGGGCTTTGCGGCATAGTCGTGCAGCTGCGCATAGGGGAACGGCCACAGCGTCACGGGACGGAACAGTGAAGCCTTGATGCCTTCCTTCTCCAAGAGGAGGATGGCGGCGTTGGCAAGGCGGCTGGTCGTTCCGTAGGCCACAAAGACGATCTCCGGCTCATCGCTGCCAATGACGGTGTAACGGGTCTCATCGCGCTCGATGGCCGCGTATTTTTCGGCAAGATGCTTGTTGTGCTTGGTGCAGTCCTCCGCGTTCAAGAAAAGCGAATTGATGACGTGATGCCCGCGCTTTCCGTCGGTACCGTCCGCCGCCCAATCCTTATGCGGAAGCTCCTTGGGATCGATCGGCTCGTCGTGCCATTCGATCGCTTCCATCATCTGACCGATCATGCCGTCCGCCAAGACGACCACGGGATTGCGATACTTGTCCGCCAGCTCGAAAGCCAAGCGAGTGTAATCCGCGGCCTCCTGTATGGTAGCGGGCGCAAGCACGATGGTGCGATAGTCGCCGTTGCCGCCGCCGCGGGTTGCCTGAAAATAGTCCGCCTGCGAGGGGGAGATGTTGCCCAGACCCGGGCCGCCGCGCATCATGTTGACGATGACGGCGGGCAGCTCCGCTCCCGCTATATAGGTGATGCCCTCCTGCTTAAGGCTGATGCCCGGTGAGGACGAGGAGGTCATCACGCGTACGCCTGCGCCTGCTGCGCCGTACACCATGTTGATCGCGGCGATCTCCGACTCCGCTTGGATAAAGCAGCCGCCCACCTCGGGCAAGCGACGGCTCAAGTATTCGGGGATCTCGTTTTGCGGCGTGATGGGATACCCGAAGAAATAACGGCATCCCGCACGGACGGCCGCTTCGGCGACCGCTTCATTGCCCTTCCAAAGTTCCTTTGCCATGCCTTTACATCCTTTCCACGGTGATGATGGAGTCGGGGCACATCCTTGCACAGCTTGCGCAGCCCGTGCAGGCGCTCATGTCCGTGACTGTCGCGGGGTGATAGCCCTTGCGGTTGGTTGCCGCCTTGTCGATGGCCACGATGTGCTTGGGACAGACGAGCACACAAAGCTCACAGCCCTTGCATCGTTCGCGATCAAACGTAACTTTTCCTGCCATAGTCCACACTCCTTACTTGATTTGGGGTTCCCAAGGTCTTCGCATATAGATACGCACGGGCAGCAGCGGCGCCGCCAGCCCGTCACGCGAAAGCGTGCCTAAAAGTCCTTCGTCTGCCATGCTGTACAGAAAGGGAATGCCCGTCTCCTTGGACAAGGCCGCCGTGAGTTGGTCGCCCTTACGAACGTCCGCCTCCGTCGTTTCGCCAAGCAGATGGGTGTTGTTGACCAGTCCGTTCACCTTGAGGCCGCAGCAGGTCTCGATCCCGCGCAGGTGCTTGAGGGCGTGGAAAAGATCCTTGGTCTCGGGACGGTTCGCGTTCACCACGCAGATCACCTTTGTCTCGCGCTTTTCCAAATACGGCAAGAAGCGTCCCAAGACCCGCGCTCCCTCGGGATCGCCGCCAACGTCCAGTACGCCCGCCGTATCCTCGTTTTCCAAGATGCTCAGTACCTCCGCCGAGACGCTTGGCAGATCGATATAGCCGCCGCCTGAGGGCAGCACCACCTGTACGCCGTTCCGTTCGAGCAAGGCTCTGCGCTCGCGGGAGCAGAAATAGGGATTTACAATGTCCAGATCGGCAAGCGCGGTCTTTTTGCCCTCCGTCGCAAGGCGCAGCGCCAAATTGACCGCAAGCTCGGTCTTTCCGCTTCCGAAATGTCCCGTTATGACATACAGTACTTCGCTCATGCTCTTTCCTTAGTAGGTCTTTAGTAGGTCTTGACCTTCTCCTCGCCGCTCAGAGCGCGTATGCCCGCCTCGCAAAGTGCGCGCATTTCGTCCTCGCCGGGAACCACGACCACCTCGGCTATGAAGCCGACGCGCTCCTTTATCCAGCCCATCAAGCGGTCGTCGTGCGCCATGCCGCCAGTAAGGATGATGTAGTCCACATCGCCCTTGAGCACGGCCGCAAGCGAACCGATCTCCTTTGCGATCTGATAGGCCATGGCCTCGTATACAAGGCGCGCATACTCATCGCCCTCATCGATGCGGCGAGCGACCTCGCGGCCGTCGTTCGTTCCCAAGTAGCCCTTTACGCCGCCGTTGGTGATCAGCTCGGTCACAAGCTCGCGGACGGTCTTGTACTTGCCGCTCATCGCCAGCTCTACAACCGAACGAACGGGCAGGCTCCCGCTGCGCTCTGCGGAGAAGGGGCCGTCACCGTCCAAAGCATTGTTGACGTCCACAACGCGGCCGCGCCGATGCGCGCCCACGCTCACGCCGCCGCCGATGTGCGCAATGATGAAATTCTTGTCCTCGTAACGGAAGCCGCGGGATGCGGACACCCTGCGCGCTACCGCCTTAGTGTTGAGCGCGTGCCAAATGGTGCGCCGCTCGATGGCGGGATAGCCCGAAAAGCGCGCCAAAGGTTCCGTTTCGTTGACGACGCCGGGATCCGCCATATAGGAAGGAAGCCCCAGCGGCGTTGCAATGCCATAGGCCAGACCCGCGCCAAAGTTGCAGGCGTGCCAGCCAAAGCGCGCCTCGGACAGATCGGTCAACATCTTTTCGTCGATGGCGTATACGCCGCTTTCGACGGGTCGCGTCAATCCGCCGCGCCCCACCACGCAGTTGAGCGTATTCACGTCGAAGCCGCTCTCCGCCAGCACGCGCAGGATCACGCGGCGTCGAATGTCGAGCACGGTGTTGAAATCGCCCGCATTCTCCGCTTCTTCGGGAGACGGATTCAGTTTCTTCTCCAAAATGGGGGTGGTATCCTCAAAAATGGTGATCTTCGTGGATGTTGAACCGGGATTGATCGTAAGAATACGGTATGCCATGACTGACCCTCCAGAATACTGCCTTCTATTTCCATTATATGCAAAAGATAATATATAGCAAGAGATATTCTTTACGTGATTTTTACCAATAAACAATAAATCTTTTGAAAAAACGGCGATTTCTCGCCGTTTTTCAAGTGCTTTCGGATACGATCCGCTTTGTAAAATTTTTAGTCGATAAGGAGTTCCCGCGCACGGCGCTTTATCGTGAAAGTCGTGAGAAAAAGCCCTTATTAGTTGTTCGTGTTTAGCGTGATGGTGAAATGTTCGCAGTATTCCAGCACATCCACAAACAGCGGGGAGAAGCCCTCGCCGTCGCAAAGATGCTCGATATGCAGCACCGGCCCTCCCGATGGCAGTTCCAAAGCCTCGATCAGCTCATCAGACGCCATGCGCGCACTGCAAAAGCTGCGCCTGTTGCTGAGGATCACATGAAACTTCGTTTGGAGCATGTCGATAAAGGACAGCTTTAGGTCGCTTGCGCGAAGGTTTGGGATTGCATCGCAGCGGATATACGCCACGCCAAGTGCAACAGGGATGTTGTTTGCAAGGCGCACACGGCTCAGGCGATACAGGATCGTCCCCTTGGGAACGTTGAGCAGCTGCGTCATTTGTTCGTCGGCAGGTACGGTTTCCAAGCGCACGTCGCGAATGCCCGCTTTCTTGCCGGAGCGGGTGATGGCCTGTGTAAAGCTGCAATTTGCATGGTAGCTTTGCTGCATATTGTCGCCTACCTTGTAGGTGCCGCTGCCCTGTACCCTGCGCAGCAGTCCCTCGTTGACAAGGTCGTTGATCGCCTGCCGCACCGTACCGCGGCTGACGCCATAGCGTTTGGAAAGTTCGGCCTCGGTGGGAATACGATAGCTATCTGCCTTGTCCTTCAATTCCTCGCGCAGCTCCGTTTTGATCTGGTTGTACAAGCTTTCGCCCTGTATTCTTTCGATCATGTTGATCACACCTCGAAGTAGTATTGATGTAAGTATTTTAGTTCGCCGCATGCATAAAGTCAATCTAACCGTCAGAAAGTACAGATTTATTTACAGATTTATACGCTTTTTGCTTCAAATCTCACATACAATATATTCGTTTGGAAGGCTATACTTTTTACACGCCTGCACATATAATATAGGCGGTCACGGGAGGAGGGGATATATTTGGAACAACCCGCGCGCGCTTCTTTTCGGAAGCGCTGGATAGAGCCCATCGTATTCTTGTGTATCGTGATCGGCATGTTCACGCTCATAGCCATACCCATGGGGCTTGCCAACATGCTGAACACCTTTATGAACACCGCCTATGCCCTGCTCATCAACACGGCCTTCTACATCATGGCGATCGCTGTGCTGACGGGTGCGTTGGCTTCGCTCATGTCGGAATTCGGCGTGGTCGATCTGCTCAATCGTCTTCTGTCGCCACTGATGAAGCCGCTGTACGGCCTGCCGGGAGCCGCGGCTCTCGGCGTTGTATCCACCTATCTGTCCGATAACCCCGCCATCCTAACTCTTACGGGCGACCGCCGCTTCCGCGAATGCTTTAAAGACTATCAGCTTGCCGCCTTGACCAACCTCGGCACGGCCTTTGGCATGGGTCTGATCGTCACGAGCTTTTTGCTGGGCTTGGAAAAGGAAGCGGGCGAAAGCCTCCTGTCCGCTGTTTTGATCGGCAATCTTGCCGCCGTACTGGGCAGCATCGTCAGCACGCGGCTGATGCTGTTCTTCTCCGCCAAGAAGCTTGGTAAGGAAGCGCCGCCTCCTCCCCTGCCCCTAAGCGAAGATGACGCAGACGAGATGAAAAAACGCAAGCAGCGTCTTTCGCTGCGCTTTATGGACGCGTTCTTGGACGGCGGCGGAAACGGCGTGAAGCTGGGCTTGGAGATCATACCGGGCGTACTTATCATTTGTACGCTGGTGCTGATGCTGACCAACCAAGCGCCTGCCGACGGGCTGTATACGGGCGCTGCATACGAGGGCTTGGGTTGGATCCCCAAGGCTGCCGATAAGATCCAGTTCCTGCTTCGGCCGCTGTTTGGGCTGAAGTCCTCCACGGGCATCTCCGTTCCCATCACGGCGCTGGGCTCCGCAGGCGCCGCCTTGGGTCTTGTTCCCCCGCTGCTCACGGCGGGACTTGCCGATGCGCACGACGTGGCTGTCTTTACCGCCATGTGCATGTGCTGGAGCGGCTACCTAAGCACCCATGTCGCCATGATGAAGGCATTGAAGCACAGCGAGCTGACAGGCGCCGCCATTCTTTCCCACACGGTGGGCGGTATCTTTGCAGGCGTAGCCGCCAACTGGCTGTACGTTTTGTTCCATCTGTAAAGCTCCATAATATATATTTGCGGCGTTGTAAAAACGCCGCTTTTTGGTGTTACAATGGAAAAAAGGGGCGTGCCCCGCAGCATAAGGAGGGCTAATCTTTTGGCAAAGTATATTGCAGAACCGTTCAAGATCAAGATGGTGGAACCCTTGACGATGACCACGCGTGAGGAACGCGAGCGCTACCTCAAGGAAGCGGGCTACAACGTGTTTGGCCTGCGCAGCGAACAGGTCTACATCGACATGCTGACAGACAGCGGCACAGGCGCCATGAGCGACACGCAGTGGGCCGCCATCATGCGCGGCGATGAGGCGTATGCGGGCTGCCGCGGCTATTACGCCCTCAAGGACGCGGTGCGCGACATCTTCGGCTATGCCTATGCGCAGCCTGTTCACCAAGGGCGCGCCGCCGAAAAGGTGCTGCTGCCCTGCTTGCTCAAGCCCGGTCAATACTCCGTTGCCAACATGCACTTTGACACCACCCGCGGACATGTGGGTCTTGCAGGCGGACACCCCGTGGACTGTGTAGTCCGCGAGGCCACGAATACCGAGGACTACTATCCCTTCAAGGGCAACATGGACGTGGAACGCTTGGAGGCCTTCATTAATGAACACGGCGCTTCCTCCATCGGCGTGATCCTCATGACCATCACCAATAACACGGCAGGCGGGCAGCCCGTCTCCCTGCAAAATATCCGCGAGACGGCTGTGATCGCCAAGCGGTATGGCATCCCCTTTGTCATAGACGCGGCGCGCTTTGCCGAGAACGCCTACTTCATCAAGACCCGCGAGGAAGGTCAGCAGGAACGCTCCATCGCCGAGATCACGCGGGAGGCCTTCTCCTATGCAGACGCGTTCGCCATGAGCGCCAAGAAGGACGCCATCGTCAACATGGGCGGCCTGATCGGTATTCGCGAGGATGCGGAGCTGTACGAACGCGTCAAGAGCCTGACCGTCCCCTACGAGGGCTTCATCACCTATGGCGGACTTGCGGGACGCGATCTGGAGGCGCTGGCCGTCGGCCTGTACGAGGGCATGGACTATCACTTTTTGCGCTATCGCATCGGACAGGTGCAATACTTGGGCGACCGAATCCGCGAAGCGGGCGTTCCCCTGCAGTATCCCACAGGCGGTCACGCGATTTTTTTGGACGCCAAGCGCATTCTGCCGAACATCCCCTATTACGAATTTCCCGCGCAGGCATTGGCGCTGGAGCTGTATCTGGAGGCGGGCATTCGCTGCTGCGACGTGGGCAGCTATATGCTCGATCCCGATCCCGTCACGGGCAAGCAGCCCGAAGCGGAGATGGAATTTACCCGTCTTTGCGTGCCGCGCCGCGTGCTGACGCAGGCGCATCTGGACGTGGTCGCCGATGCGATCATTGCCGTTCGCGATCGCGCCAAGGACATTCACGGCTATCGCATCGTCAAGCAGGCCAAGGTGCTGCGGCACTTTACCGCCGAGCTGGAACCCATCAAATAGGGAGGATCCTTACAGCCATAGCCAAAACAACAAAAGCCGTTCCTTTGCGGGAGCGGCTTTCTTATACTGCATGTATGGGCTTTAGTCCATCACATAGTCCACTGCGATGCTTGCAGCCGTGACGGCATGCATGTGCTTTTTGACCACGCCCACATGGTAGGGATCGACCTGATACGCGTCCAGCGCGGCCTTGTCGTCAAGCTGTACCTGCAGGATCAGGTCGTAGCTCCGCGGCGATGCAAGGAAATCGACGCCGACCTCCAAGCCGCGCAGAAGCGGAACGTTCCCTTGCATAGAACGCAGCACCTTCGCCGCCTCGTTCTTGTTTTCCAAACTCGGCTCCGTGAGCTTGAAGCAAACGATATGCTTAATCATGGTTCGCTCCTTATAGCGCCTTGTTGAGCATGGCCTCCAGCAGGTGACGCGGCTTTGCACCCACGGAGCTGTCCACGATCTTGCCGTCCTTGAACAGGATCAGGCAGGGGATGGTGTTCACACGATAGCGCGCCGCCAGCTCCGGCTCGTCGTCCACGTTCACCTTCATGAAGGTGATGCTGTCCGCATACTCCTCGCCAAGCTGCTCCACCGTAGGCATCAGCATACGGCAGGGGCCGCACCAGCTTGCCCAAAAGTCGACCAAAACGGGACGGCCTGCGTTCAGCGTGCTGTCAAAATTGTCCGCATTGCCAACGATCATGTTGTTTGCCATTTTTTAGTCCTCCTTGATAATTTTTGTCATAGTAGGAATGAATCGTCTGCTGCGGATTGCGCGTTTGTCCACGATGCGCAGCAGAAGAAAAACGATCACGCAGCCGACTACGCCAAAGAGCAGCGCATAGAAATCGCCGAGCGGCATACCCAGCCAGATCCCAATGAGCAGGGCGCAGAGGGGCAGTACATAGCAGAGGACGCTTGCGATCAGCAGGGACGAGGCCGAAAGCTGCACCAACACGCGATCACCCACAACCGCATTTAGGTTGTTGTCCACCAGTGTTTCCATCTCCTTCTCGCCGACCGTCAGGCAAGCGCCGCAGCTTTTGCAGGCGCTGCTGCGTATAAAGCGCACGCGTGCCTTGTCGCCCTCGATCGCGACGACCACGCCGCTGTGTTCAACATGCGCGGCCATTTACGCCTCGTCCTCCGCAACACAGCGAATGTGCAGCTCGTTGAGCTGCTTTGGCTCGACCTCGGACGGCGCGTTCGTCAGCGGGCAGGAGGCATTTTGCACCTTGGGGAAGGCCATCACATCGCGGATGGAGGGCATACCGCAGATCAGCATTGCCAAGCGATCCAGTCCGTAGGCCATGCCGCCATGCGGCGGTGTGCCGAAGCGGAAAGCGTTGAGCAGGAAGCCGAAGCGAGACCACGCCTGCTCGTTGGTGAAGCCCAACAAGCGGAACATACGCTCCTGCAGCGCCTGCGAATGGATACGGATGCTGCCGCCGCCGATCTCTACGCCGTTTAAAACGATGTCGTAGGCCTTGGCGCGGACATGTCCCTGATCCTGCTCCAGCCTGTCCAAATCCTCGTCCATGGGACTGGTGAAGGGATGGTGCATGGCAAGATAGCGCCCTTCCTCGTCGCTCCACTCAAAGAGCGGAAACTCCGTGACCCACAATAGGTCGTAGCGCTTGTTGTCGATCAGCCCCAGCTTGTCCGCTACCTTGAGTCGCAGCGCCCCAAGCGATGCCCAAACGACCTTGTCGGCGTCCGCAACGAACAGGAGAAGGTCTCCCGTTTTTGCATGGGTCTTCTCACGGATTGCATCGATCTCCGCCTCGCTCAAAAACTTTGCGATGGGGGATTGCAGCCCTTCCGCCTTGAAGTTCATCCACGCAAGTCCCTTTGCCTTGTAGGTCTTGACAAATTCGCCCAACGCATCGATCTCCTTGCGGGAATAGTGGCTGCTGCCGTCCACGACGTTGATGCAGCGCACGCTGCCGCCCTGCTCAATGGCGTTATGGAACACGGAGAAGCCGCAGTCCTTGAGCGTATCGCTAAGATCGCAGAGCTCCATGCCAAAGCGCGTATCGGGCTTGTCCGATCCGAAACGATCCATCGCGTCCTGCCAAGTGATGCGCGGCAGAGGCAGCGGAACGTCGATGTTCAGCGTCTCCTTGAACAGGCGCTTGAGGAAGCCCTCGTTGACGCCCATGACGTCGTCCGCCTCGACAAAGGACATCTCCAAGTCGATCTGCGTAAAATCGGGCTGACGGTCTGCGCGCAGATCCTCATCGCGGAAGCAGCGGGCGATCTGCATGTACTTGTCGAAGCCAGACAGCATCAGCAGCTGCTTGAACAGCTGCGGGCTCTGGGGCAGCGCATAGAAGGTCCCCGGATGCACACGACTGGGCACCAAGTAATCGCGTGCGCCCTCGGGCGTGCTGGCGGTCAGCATGGGCGTTTCGATCTCCACAAAGCCCTGCTCGGCAAAGTAGCTGTGCGCGGTGTTGGTGATCTGTGCGCGCATCATCAGATTCTTTTGCATGACGGGTCTGCGCAGATCCAAGTAGCGATACTTGAGGCGCATCAGCTCGGAGGCGTTGGTGTCGTCGTCCACCGCGAACGGCGGCGTTTCGCTCACGGCAAGGATCTTGAAGGCCTCCACCATCAGCTCCACCCTGCCGGTGGGCATGTTGGGGTTGATCATGCTGCCGGTTCTCTCCTCTAATTTGCCGCGTACCGCTAAAACGTATTCGGAGCGGATCGTGCCTGCACGGGCAAAATCCTCGGCGGAGAGCGTTTCCGAGTTGAAAACGATCTGCATCAGGCCGCTGCGGTCCCGAAGCTGTACAAAGATCAGCGAACCTAAGTCGCGGCGTACCTTTGCCCAACCCATCAATGTGAGCGTCTCGCCCACCTGCATCTTGTCCAATTCTGCCACGTAGCAGCTGCGCTGCCACCCTTGCAGTAATTCACTCATGCTTCATTACCCCCTTGTGATCCAGTTGCAAATTTCTTTGGCGTCAAGAACGATCTCGTGCTCCGCGCCTGTTACCATGTTCT
Source organism: uncultured Oscillospiraceae bacterium (assembly GCA_964490325.1). Classification (GTDB taxonomy): domain Bacteria; phylum Bacillota; class Clostridia; order Christensenellales; family CAG-138; genus DAOPJM01. The sequence continues at coordinate 29,539 of CAZBBX010000006.1, read as the reverse complement.
TTAGCTTTCCCTTGCCTGCGGCAAGTTCATTCTCGCCAAGCACCAATACGCGCAGCGCACCCGCTTTGTCCGCGTATTTCATCTGCGCTTTGACGCTGCGTCCCATTTGGTCGCAGTCCGCCTTTACGCCCAGCGCCCGCAGCTCCGCTGTAAGCCTGAAGGCATAGTCGGCGGCCGCCTCGCCCATAGGTATCAGCATCACATCGTAGCGCAGCGGCTTTTCAACGCCGACGCCCAACTGATCGAGCAGCAGCAACAGGCGCTCCATGCCAAGGCCAAAGCCAACCGCGGGAAGCTGCGGGCCGCCAAGCTGTTGGACAAGACCGTCGTAGCGTCCGCCGCCGCAGAGCGTTCCCTGCGCGCCTGCCGCACCCGAGACGATCTCGAACACCGTCTTGGTGTAGTAATCCAAGCCGCGTACCAGCATGGGATCCAGCTCGTAGGCAAGCCCCAGCGCGTCCAAGCAGCTTTGAAGCTTGTCCATGTGCGCACGGCACTCGTCGCAAAGAAAGTCTGTCGTGTGCGGGGCGTCGGCCACGATCGCCTTGCAGCTGTCCATCTTGCAGTCCAAAATGCGAAGCGGATTCTTGTCGAAACGCTCGCGGCAGGTCTCACACAGCTCGTCCTTGCGGCTCCCCAGATACTGCTTGAGCGCCTCCTGATAGGCGCCGCGGCACTTGGGACAGCCAATAGAGTTGAGCTTGACCGTCAGCTCCCGCGCACCAAAGCGCGTGAACAGTTCGCTTGCAAGCGCAATGACCTCCGCGTCCGCTGCCGCTGAGGGGGAACCGATCAGCTCCACGCCAAACTGGTGATGCTCACGCAAGCGCCCCGCCTGCGGCCGTTCGTAACGGAACACGGGGCAGTACAGATAGTAGTACTTTTGCGGCATCGCCTCGGAGAACAGACCGTTCTCCACAAACATGCGGATGACGCCCGCCGTGCCCTCGGGCTTCAGGGTGATGCTGCGATTGCCCTTGTCCTCGAAGGTGTACATTTCCTTTTGTACGACGTCCGTGGTGTCGCCGACGCTCCGTAAAAACAGCTCTGTATGCTCGATAACAGGCGTGCGGGTCTCTAAAAATCCGTATTTTGCCACGACGTCCCGTATGACGCGCTCGATGTACTGCCAGCGATAGCTCTCCTCCGGCAGGATGTCCTTGGTTCCCTTGGGCGCTTTGTATGCCATGATGCTCCTCCTAAAAAAATAAAGAACCCTTCCAACTTCGGGGACGCGTGTGCGCGGTGCCACCCCGATTGAGAAAGACTCTCCACTCTGATCCGTTAACGCCGAAATACGTTGCGCCATTTCCTGCGCACAGCTTGTGAGTGTCCTTCGCACCGAGCCGATCCGCCTCGCTTGCAACCGCGGCGACGCTCTCTTTAGGATCGAAATTCAGCCTACTCTCTCACGCATAGCTTTTATAGCAGTATATCCGTTATGTTTCGCCCTGTCAAGTGTTGATCCGCGTCTTTAATGAATTTTCTTCCTGCATAGACAGCTGTGTACAGCGGACGAAACCCCAAGGCTTGGTAGATCCTGCGGGCCGGATTTCCCGCGACGCAGTACAGCAAGACCCGCTCCTGCCCACTTGCAAGGATCTCATCGCGGCAGCAGCGTATAAAGGCGCTCCCTATCCCCTGCCCCTGCCGCTCGGGTGCGACGGCGATGCTTGACAGCTCGTCCCCCTCGATGTGCGCAACGGCTATGGGCAGATCGTCCTCGGTATAGACGAGGCGCTCACTTGCCGTGTCCCGCCACCTTTTACGGATCTTGTCGCTTGCCGCCTCCGGCTTGGAATCGGGAAAGCATCCCGTGGCGCAGCGCATACGGTGAAACGCCTCGGCATACAGCGCGTGCGCCCTGTCAAAATCCGCGTCACGATACTTGCGCACGGGCAATGCGCTCTTACTGTCGGTTCGCCCCGTATACGTCAATACCTCGGAGCAAAACTGCCTTGTATAGCCCTGCTTTTTCGCAAAGGCTTCGGCTGCTGCGTCCCCTTCGCGGAAGGTGCATAGGCAGGTCTGCATCCCCGCGGAAAACAGTTCGTACGCCTGCTGCACAGCGGCGGCTCCGCAGCCTTTGCCGCGAAACTGCGGTAAAAGACAGACATACAGAAAGCCGTTCCTTCCGTCCTGCGCAAGACAAACGCCCACAAGCGTTCCGTGTCGGAAGATCGACCGCACCGCAGGATCGTGAGCGCGAAGCGCAAAGAGGAGCTCCTCCGCCGCGTCCTCGCCGGTAAACGTCCTTAGCAGCGCATCAAACGACGCTTGCTGCGGTTTTCGCAATACAACGGACATTGCCGCTCCCTTCCGAAGCGAAAGCACATTTTTGTGCGCTCGCTTGCCCTTCCGTGCTGTCGAGTATAGCATAAGCGCCTTTTTCACACAAGCTGCACGGAATGAAAAACGTCCGAACCTTTCGGCACGGACGTTTTCCATAGACGGAGTGTTTTATGGAAACTTTGTTAATGCGTTACTTCAACGGGGAAGACGGTGATGATCAAGACCGTCCACCTAAGGATGCAGGCAGCATCCGAGCTGGTGGTGCCTGCCAAGCCGTCCACATCGCCGTTGATCGCGCCAAGCTCGGACAGTGCTTCGATCTTCACGGTATCGCGCAGGATCGCGGCTGCATCGGCGGGTGTTACTTTCCCGTCACAGTTGGCATCGCCATACAGGGTCGCCGCAAGCGTACGGGTAATGGTGATCTCATCGATCCCCTTGACCATGGCGTTCAAGGTAACTTCGC
>CAZBBX010000006.1:0-26681 GCA_964490325.1 uncultured Oscillospiraceae bacterium | reverse complement strand
CGTAGGCCGTGCCGCTCTTGTTGGCGTAGGAGAAGACAATCGCGTCGCCCATCAGGTCGTTAAGCTGCGTACGGGTGAAGGTGTGATCCACCGTTTCACCGTTGGTGATGACATGTACGGTCAGGTCGGGCTGCTCCACAACGGTGCGGGTAATGGTGATCTCATCGATCCCCTTGACCATGGCGTTCAAGGTAACTTCGCCCGCAGCGGTCTGTCCGTAGATGTTGCGGTAGGCATTGTCGGAGGTCAGGGTTAGATCGGCGGCCGCAGTGTAGCTTGTGGCTCCCGTCATCTCGGAGATTGCAAGCATAGGAGCGATCTCGCCCATGTTGGTCTCGCCGTCAAAGGCATAGCGTATGGTAAAGAGCGCTTCATAGGTGAAGCTCTTGGTGTAATCCGTGTCCTTGTCCGTGAAAGCGATACTGTCACCCGCTGCCATGCTCACGCCCATTGCGTCAAACAGCGTCGTAAGCTCCACGCCCTGCGCTTTGCCGTAGGCCGTGCCGCTCTTGTTGGCGTAGGAGAAGACAATCGCGTCGCCCATCAGAGCTGTCAGCTGCGTACGGGTGAAGGTGTGATCCACCGTTTCACCGTTGGTGATGACGTGTACGGTCAGGTCGGCATCCTCCGCCATGGAAAAGCTTGCAAACCCAAGCAAGAGCAGGACGGAAAGCAGTATACAGAAAACTTTTTTCATAATCCATACCTCCGATGTTTTTTCTCAAGAATAACGATACCAAATATTTCGTACTTTTGCATGCAGATCGTTCGGCCAATGGGAATTAATATTCCCTAATGCTGAATTTTACCTTAGCTTCCGTGCGTCACTTGGATGGCAATGATCAGCGAATGCATGTAGAAAGCGTTGGCGCTTGCGTAGCTCTCCTGCCCGATTACCAAGCGGTATGCGTACTGCGTGTTCAGCGACAGCGTATCGAGCGCTGTCACGGAGGAAACCGTGTCGTAGGTGATGGAGAGCAGGGGCGCAAGCGGCGTTCCCTCATCGTCCTCGGATCGGTAAGCGCGTCTTTCGTTTCCAAACAGGAAGGCATAGTCCACGCTGACGCTCGCGCCGTCTCTGCCCACAAAACGGATGCTGTCCCCTTCTCCAAACGAAACGCCCGCCGCGTCCAAAACGTCCGTCAGGTATACACCCGTACACAGGCCGAAGCTGATGTTGGAGCTGGTTCTGGCCGAAAAGAAGATCGTTTCCGGCTGTACCATGGCGGTCAGCTCTTGGCGGCTGAAGCTCCGTTTCTCCGTTCCGTCCGAAGAGATGGTCAGCGGCGCATACGCTGCTGTAACGTGCAGTTCCACATCGCCCGACGGCATGACGAAGGTAAACCGTGCCGACACCGTGCCGCCGTAGGCGTCCTGCTCGCTTGCGGCGGGGCTAAGAGAGATCTCCTTCCCTTGGCAGCGCAGGAGCAGACCTGCTATGCTCGCGTTCAGCGCCGCACCTGCACGCGTGACCGTGACTGCGACAGCTTCGCCGCTCTTTGCATAGGCAGGCGCAGAGATGCCAAACACGCCGTCCGAATCGGCAGCCACCGAAAGCGAATGGTCGCGCAGCACGCAGATCGAAACGATGTTGGACAGGCAAAGCGCGGCATTTTGATCCGAGGCGTCGCGCTGTCCCAGCAGCAGTCGGAGCGCACTTGCGCTGCTGCCGTTGCCGTCGAAGCAGAGCAGGGGCGAGACAAGCTCGGTCTTGCCGTCCACATAGGCATAGCGATCGCAAAGAAGCTCTGTTGCGTTGATGGTCAAGCTCTGCCCCGTTTTGGTACGAATGGACACTGCGTCGCTTTCCGCAAGCTTCACGTCTGCATACGCTAAGACGTCGGAAAGCTTTACGCCGTTTACGGCAAGCTTTTCTCCGTTCACGCTGTAGACGGCAGAACAGGCGGTCAAAGAGTACAGCGCGTCCATCGACACCGCCTGCTCGCTTGTAAGTGTGCCTTGCTCCTTTACGGAGATCTTCAAAGCTTCCGATACAAGAAGAACTTCGATTTGCACGGGTTCGTTTGGCATAGTAAAGCGATAGCTGCATTGCTGCACGCTCCCATAGGCGTCCAAGACAGGCGTAAGCGTCGTCACGGGGACGTCCGCACTGAGCCGGACCCCACACAGATCGAAGGAATACGCGCTGCTTGCCCGCGTGACCGTCAGCGTGACCTGTTCGCCTGCCTGCGCCGCAGAGACCGTACTTGTGACGGTATAGCGTCCAAGGGGATCCTCCGCGATCGAGATGGGATAGGTGGGGGAAAGCGCCTGTTCGAGCTTGACAGTGAAGCGCAGGATGCGCGCAGCATCAGCGGCGTTCGCGCTGCCATTGCCGTCCGTATCGGCGGCACGGGTGGCATACACGTTCGGCACGCACAGCTTTACGGTGGCGCGCAGGATCGAAGCCGCGTCCGCCGTGTTCACAAGACCGTTCAGATCGGCGTCGCCCACGGGGAAATGCAGCTGCCAACAAAGCTGCGGCGTGCTTGCGCCTGCGGCATAGCTGTCTCCCAGCGAGGAAGCAAGCGCCTTGAGCTGCGCCCGTGTGACCGCCGCTGCCGCCGTATCCACAGAACCGCTCGTATCCAAGTAGTAGCAGTTACTACAGTTTGCCGTGCTCGTCACCATGCCGAAGCACGCCTTTTGAGAGCCGTTCGTGCTGCGGATCGTACCCGCGTTATAGCAGTTTTCGACCGCGGCGCTGCCGATCTGCACGCCCACCAAGCCGCCTGCCGCAGCGTTTGCGGAGGGGGAAGTATTCGTAACATCGCCAAGATTATAGGCGTTTTTAAGCTTTGCGTCCTTGTTGCCGATGCGCCCCACAAGGCCGCCCGCAGCCGTAGCAAGGCTTGTGACAGCCGCCGTATTTAAGCATTCGTCCACCGTGGCGGCTCCCGTTACGACGCCTATAAGCCCGCCTGCGGCAAAGCTGTTTGCCGCGTTAGAGAAGGTCGCCGTGACCGTCCCCGTGTTCTCACAGCGCTTGATCTCTCCCGTACCCGACACGCGCCCCACAACGCCGCCTACGGTATGCGTGGCCGTGACGGACGCTGTGTTGGAGCAGTCACAGAGGCTTGCGGTATCCGCCGCTTCACCCGCGACGCCGCCTACATAGGAGGACGACGCCGTGACCGTTCCCGCGTTCACACAGCGCTTTACCGTGCTTGTACCTTTGACGCTGCCCACAACGCCGCCCACCGTACTCGTGCCCGTCAAGGTGACCCTGCTCGTGCAGTCGAGAAGGCTGCAGTTTTCCGCCGTGCCCACGATCCCGCCTGTGGCGCTTGCCAGACCCGTATACGCACCCTCGACCGCCAGACTGCGGATGACTGCGTCCTTTGCATAGCCGAACAGACCGCCGTAGCTGTACTTGCACAGGCCGTTCATATGATAGATACTGTGGCCGCAGCCGTCAAAGACGCCCATAAAGGCGTGCGCGTTGTCGCTGCCGATGCGGGAAAAATAGCGCACGGCGCTCGTCCCGTCCGTGTTGGTAAGATCCACGTCGTTTGTCAGGTAGATCGTCTTGCCTGCGAAGCTTACGCCTCCGCTCACAAGGACGGCAAGTCCCGCAAGCTCTGCGGCGCTGCCGATGCAATAGTCGTTCGCTTCGGGGACATACCAAGTCGTGTCCGCAAGCGTGTCCCAGCTTTTCTTTTGGGTAAGGGGCGTGATCGCAACAAGTACGTCCCCCTCCCCCGTGACCATCATGTTTTCGGTGTTCTCCGCCGTGACGCTAAATGCGCCTGTGTATTCCAACGCCTCGTCGGAAGGCTCTGCGCCCTCGTTGAGCGCTGCCGTGATGGTCAGCATATCGCGTTGAATGAGCGTGTCGCCGTCTGAGACGGGATAATTCTTCACGGCGCACAAGGCGCCGTCCTTGTAGATCTGCCCGTCCTTTGTGACGCTTACGCTGTACGCTGTGGAGCTTGGAATATGGATCGTTACCTCGCGCAGGCGGTAGAAGCGTGCGCTGACAGTGACGTTGTCCATGAGCGTCCAATGGTCGCCGACGATCTCGACGCCGTTGACAAGATAGCAGTCCAACGCCCAACCCGTGTCAGGCACGGCGCTGAAGGTCAGGGAAGCGCCGCAGGGTGTTAAGCCCGTTTGACTGGAGCCGATCGTACCGCCCTCGGTCGGCTGTTCCAAGCTGACAAGGTAGCTTATTGTCGGGTCGTAATCCTTTGCTTGAAAGTACAGGATGGGATAGCCGTCGTTTAGGCCGTCGGTATCCTTGACAAAGACGGCTCCGTCGGCGTTCAGTTCGGCAAGGAAGGCGTCCGAGCGCAGATACGCCGCCGTCTGCTCGGTCACGTTGACGCTGATGTAGCCGTTGCCTCCCGTATAGTATCCCTCGGAAGCGGAGCCCGTCAGCCAATGACAGTTGTCTACGGTGTACACGCCGCTGTTGTGGCTGCCTATGCCCCTGTCGCGGTCATTTCCGTTGGAATCGATCGAACCGATGTTATAGCAGTTGTATATGTCCATGGAATTGCTGCCCGAAATGCCGCCCATCGGGCAGGTATAGGTGGTTTCCACATGTCCCGCGTTGTAGCAGTTGCGGATGACGCCGCCCTCCGTCCAGCCGCTGCCGACCACGCCGCCCACGCCCTTGCTGTCCGTGTTATAGACGGAGCAAAAGTTGGCGCAGCATTCCACGGCAACGCCGTTTGCCGCATCGCCGCAGCGTCCGACCACGCCGCCCACCATGCGGCGCGCATAGACATAGCCCGTTACGACCAGATTGCGCACGGCGGGCACCCAGCCCGCGTCAAAGATGGCCTTCTCCTTTGCGGCATACCCATCGTAATCAAACGCATCGCCGCGGTCGTACTCATCGCGAACAAAATATTCATCGCTGCCAAGATAGCCCACAAGCCCAACGCATTGGCTGTATGCAAAGCCCTTTGCAGTGTAACGGTCGCAGTACAGGTTCGTGATCGTATGTCCCTGTCCGTCCAAAACGCCGTTGAAGCGCGTATCCAGCAGCAGGCAGTCGCCGCTTGTCGTCGTGTCCAAGGGGTACTTGCCGCCGATGGGCGTCCAGTTCGGCCCGCTCCACGTCTTATTTTCTGTGTCGTACACGCCGCCCATGTCCATATCCGCGCCAAGGGAAATGGTCACGCCTGCAAAGTCGATGGCGCTCATATAGGTCGTATCCGACGTGTTGCCGCCGCCGCTGCCCGTAAGCTCCGTGCCCTCGTGGCTGTAGCTGACAAGGAGCGACGCATCCCCCGTGATCCTGCCCTTGGTCACTTTTTCATCCGTTCTGCCGTTGACCAAAGCCGCAAGACCTGCAAGCTGCGCGGGCGTAGTCAGGGTGAAGGCGGTCTCCCCCTCTGCATACCAGCTAATGTCCACCGATCCGTCCCAAACGAGGGGCTCCGCCAAGCTGTCCGTCTGCAGCCAAGCGGGAAACAGCAGGATAAGCGCCAAAAAAGCGCCAAGGATACGCTTGCCACTCAGCATCTTCTACTCCTCCGGTATCACATAATACTGCTCGGTCGCGGGGTCGTAGTAAACGCGGCCGCTGCCCAGATCCTGCCACTCCCCCTCGCCTGTATTCGTGTCGTTCTCGTCCTTTTGCGGCTCCAGCTCGGCGGGGATGGCGCTCTCGTTTGCCCCCACGCCGTCCGTGGTCATGCCGCTGCCGCCGATGTCCACCTCCCAGTGGATGACCAGCGCCAGCATGATGCCTACAGCCAGCACCAGCATACAGTCCGCCATGTTGGCAACGCCGTCCATGGGATTGGGCGGGGCCTCCTCCGTCGGTGCGGAGAATTTGCGCTCACTGAATCTGCTCATGCCCGTGCTCCTCCAAGTCGCAGACGCATTCCATCAGCGTCTCCAAGATGCTCATGTAGTTGTCGTACCACCCGCGTCGTACCGCCGAGATGACCGCGCAGAGCGCCGCGCACAAAAGACCCGCCACCGTCGTGTCAAAGGCGGTCAACAGGGAGCTGGAAAGCGTGAAGGTGTCGCCCTGTGCCAATGCTATGACGCCGGGTCCCAAGGGTATGAGGGTGCCAAGCAAGCCGAACACGGGGCCTAAGCGCACGATCATGTCCGATATGGCGATGATGCGCTTGTAGCGCGTCCGCTCCTCGGTGATGAGCCTTGCCGCAAGCGCTTCCCGCATGGTCGGGTCGAACTCGGGATGCGCCAGCACCGTGATGAGCGCGCGCTTTTGACGGATCAGCAGGCCGCTTGCACCGATGCTGCGTTTGGGCGTTTCCTCCCCTGCGCGCAGCTTTTCGATCAGCCCGCAGAGGTCCGCCTTGAGCTTGCGCCGCTCGGCGATCGCTTCATAGATGAGCCAGCCCAGCAGCAGCAGCGAGACCGCCATCAACGCGATCAGGATGACAAGAACGGGGATCCGCATTGCCTCCGCTACCGCACGCAGGGTGCTCTCTGCGGCATTCATTTGATTTTCCATTGAAACACAACTCCCTCTTTGAGATACTTTCGGCGCATAAAGCCAAAGCCCGCGCCAAGCAGCAGCAGGACGCCCGCGCCTATGCCGGCGTACAGCGTCGCCTTCCCGTCCGACTGCTCCAATTTGAGCTGTTCGGCGTCCTCACGCATGGCTTCCTCGCGCTCGTTTTGCACACTGTTTGAATCCGAAACATGCTGCGACTTGGCGGAAAAGATGCTCTCCGCCACCTTTGCGTCCAGTACATAGAGCTGCTGCGGCGCTGTCGTGGGCGCGATCGTGGGCTCCTCGGTGACCTTCTCCGCCTCGGGCGCCTGCGTCAAAGGCGCCTGCGTCAGGGGGGCTTCCTCAAAGGGCGTCGAAGTTGCCGCTGCTGCGGGCGTGGCCGTGGGTTTGGCGGTCGCCTTTGCGGTCGCTTTGGCGGTCGCCTTAGCTGTCGCCTTGGCTGACGCCGTGCTGCCCGCCGCCGTGCTGCCCGCGCTTGCGGCGGCTGTAGCGGTCGCGCCGCCCGATGAAGGGCTGCCCGTTGCATCGCCTGCCGCGGGACTGCCCGTTGCATTGCCCGAAGCCGCCGGCGTTGTCGAGGCCGTTTGGGAGGGCGTGGGGCTTTCCGCTGCGCCGACCGTGATGAAGATGGTCTTGACTTCGCTGCCCAAGGTCACGGTGACGGTCGCGCTGCCCTCCGAAAGAGCTGTGATCTTTCCTGCCGCATCGACCGTCAGGACGCTCGGATCGGAGGAGGAAAAGCTCAGCTTGCCGCGATACTCGTCCACGGATATGGCCTCATCAGCCACGCTGATGCTGACGCTGATCGTGTAGTCGCTGCCCACCACGCAGTCCAAATTGTCCGCTACGTCGAACTGCGGACTGCCCGACAGGACGCAGTACACGCTGTTGATGAACTTGCGCGATTTATTGGTGTTGGCCTCCGCCGCGTTGGTCTGCCCAAAAAGGAGGCGAAAACGGTTGTCCCCGCTGCTGACATAAAAGGGCGAATCCTGGCTAAGATCCACGCTGCTGTCGATCTGTCCCGCGTCAAACCATTGCCAGTTGTCCCAGATCGAAAGCATGGTCTTGCGGCTGTAGCGCAGCGCCTCCGCATCGTCGGGAAGGAGCAGGTCGCCGTTCTCCTTGAGGGTGGCGTTGAGAAGATTCGGGAAGAAGTAGCGTTCGCCTAAAAGACTGCCCCTGCTGAAATCGAGGTTATAATCGTCACCCGTGTAGAAGGAGAACTTGGTCACGCTGCTTATATCAACGCCTGCCCAGTCCATCAGATCCTCCAGATAGACGCCTTCCGCCCAGTCCACTACCAAGCGCGAACCATTTTGATAGGCATAGGTCTCCTTCACGGTGCCGTAGGTATCATACAGCTCCTGCCAAGTGAACACCGCCTTTTCGTACATCGTTCCGCCCATGTAGCCCACATAGATCGTCAGCGTATCGGAAGCATACCCTGCCGCAAGCCCGCACAACGGAACAAGCAGCGCGATGCACAGCACGGCAAGGATGATCTTTGCTGCAAAGCTTTTATTGATCGCGCTCACCTCCCCTGCGCTTCCCGCTTGAGCGTGGAGTTCGTCAAAAACGCGGTGCATTCCTCGTCGCTTAAGCTGTAGTTCCAAAATAGCTGATAAAAGCGCTTGACCTCCGCATACATGTCGTAATCGAATTGGTCGGGGTACAGCAGATTGCCCAGCCACCGTACGCCAAGGATGCGGTTGACGGAGGGCGGGTTCGACAGCCAGCAGTAGGGCAGCTGCGGCACCTGATAGTAACGCCCTTCGCGAACGGCACGAAGCCCCTGCCACTGAGAATCCGTTTCCAAGCCGTCAAAGGGCGCTTCGGCGGTCAAAAGGATCACATCCGGATCAAAGACCATCAGCTGCTCCATGGAGATGGTGTTGCCGCCGCCCTTGTTGCTGATAAATTCGACCACAATGGCGTTCACCGCGCCGACCAGCTCGATCACATCCGCCTGCGTGGAGCCGCGTGCATTGCAGTTTAGCCCGCTTGCGCCCGAACCGTACATGACCGTCACGCGCTCCGCTTCGGGGATGCGCGCCGCCCTCTGTTCCGCGTCTTTGACCGTCTCCTCGATGTAGCAGGCAAGCTCCTCGGCGCGTTCGCTGCAGTTCAGCAGCTTGCCCAGCGTGCGGTACGCGTTTGCAATATTGTAAAAGCTCGTCTCGATGAAGATGGTCGGTATGCCCGTCTGGTCTTGGATGCTGTCCATGTCAGCGGCATGTCCCTCCTTCATGTCGCCAAGATCGATGATGACCTGCGGCTTTGCATCCATCAGCGCCTCCAAGTTGAGGTTGGCCTTGCTGCCGTAAAACTGACCGAAGGTGGGCATCGACCAGTATTTTTGGGGAAAATATTTGAGCTGTGAACTGTTGGGCAGGCTGCTCCAGCCCACAAGCACGTCGGGGGCAAGCGTATAGAGGATCATCTGCGCCACGGAACCGCTGGGCGCGACCTTCTGTATGGTCGCGGGAAGCTCCACCGTCCTGCCGCAGGAATCCGTGAATTTTATCGTTTCGCCCTCTATACTGCTGCCGCTGATCCCTTGGCAGGCTGTACCGAAAAGGAGGCAAAGAACTATGAGCCACAACAGGACGCGTTTCATGCCCGATACCCCAAGCTCTGCTCGATCTGCTTTGCCGCCTCCGTGACAAGCGCGATCGCCTCCGCAAACTCGTCGGATTCGATGCGCCGAAACATGCCCACCACGCCGATGGCATACATAGCGGTCCCCTGCGCACCGGAGATGGGCGCGGCCACCCCCCGTAGCCCGATACGGAACTCCCCGTTTTCGATGGCATAGCCCTGTTCGCGTATCTGCGTCAGCTCTCGCTCCATCTGTTCGCGGCTTTGGATGGTGTGCGGGGTGTAGGGCGTGAATTTTTCCTCAAGGATGCGGCGATACTCCGAAGGCGAACGGTACGCAAGCAGAGCCTTTCCCTGCGCCGTGCAGTACGCGGGAAGGCGCGAACCTGTCTCCGTCACGATGCGAAAATTGCTGTCCGAATCCAAGTGATCCAAGATAAGCACCTCGCCGCGATCAAGCGTTGAAAGCGTGACGGACTCGCCGCAGCGCTCCACGATGTGCCTCAGCTGCCGTTCGGACGCGCTGATCAGCTCCCGCGTGGAGCAGACCGCGTTGCCGTACTCAAACAGGCGTATCCCAAGGCGGTACTTACCATCGATGGGAGATTGCTCGATCAAGGCGTTCGGTCGCATACCCGACAGCAGGCCGTGGATCGTGCTTTTTGCCCAGCCCGTGCGCTGCGCCAGCTCATACAGCGCAAGCGGCCGTCCCGCTTCCGCAAGAATATCCAACAGCTGACACGCCTTTACGACCGATTGTACCGAATTGTCGTTCATGCTGCGCTTCTCCCCTTCCAAAGCTGTTCCACCTCGCCGTTATTCATTCAAAAGTATAATGCTGATTTCAGTATACCAGTACATGACCAAATTTACAACCAATATCGTTCGGCATGTGGGAATTCTCTGCAACTTATCCTGTAGACTGCGAAGGAAGGGGCTGCGAGAGCGGTTTTACTGTACCTGCAAAGATTGACAGCGTTTCCAATTCTTTTTATACTGAGGGTATGAGAAAAAAGTGGTATCTATGGTGCCTGCTGCTCATTGGTCTGATGCTGCTGTCGGGCTGCACGGAGCGTTATGTTTGGACAGACAAGAGCAGTTACGGCGTACATCCCTACTATGAGATCCGCGGCGACCGATATGCCTATTACGAGGGGCAAGGCGGCGGAAACGTGGAACTGCGCAGCGAGGGAACGGTGGTCTTTGACGAGGCGAACGGCGTGGCGCTGTTCACGCCCGAAGGCTCCGTGACAAGCTCGCCCCTGTACTACGCGGATGGCGTTCTGTTTGGCAGCGCTTCCTTGGCAAACTGGGAAGGAACGATCCCCGACGGCGATCGCTTTGACGCAAGACTGCAGTTTACTCCTTTGAACGCAAACGGCACCGCCGCCTACGTGACGACGCTGCAGTTTTTCGCCAATGGCAGCTATACCTTGGATACGGTGGGCGGCGAGGGTTTCTCCTCCTTAACGGAGCAGGAGGCAGGCGAATATGTGCGTGACGGTTGCCTTCTGCATCTGACGGGAACGGCGTTCGACGGCTCTGCGCGCACCCATACCTACGCGCTGCGCGAAGGGCAATTGTACAGCAAGGTATTCATAAAGCAATAGCAGCGCAAGACAAATAGTAAAGGAGCCGAGCGGCTCCTTTCTTTTGGGTAAGCTTGCGGCCGGGCGGGTCTTCCCCCGCAAGGGTCGCATGTGAATCCGAATAACGCACGAGTAACTCTCGATCTGTGTCACCGAACAACTTGCCCATATCGAATGTGAACGTATGTCACATTGATACAGGCAATAATCTATTACAAAGAAGCGCTCTTGTCAACAGATTTTTTATGGAACATTATGAATTTGTTTTGAATATTTACGGCTGATTTAATTTTTCCTAATTTATTTTATGGATCGGTAAACATTCGTAATGGTCTTGAAAATGTCTTAACAAATTTGACCCGTTTATTCTATATTTATCCGTAAGCCTGTGGAATCCGACAACGCCACAAAAAAAGGCGGACAACCAGAGCCCGCCTTTTGCTCCATTGTATGAATTTATGCTTTATGCAGAACCTATTCGTTGCGGATCGCCGAAAGCGGACTTAGGCGCATTGCGCGCAGCGCGGGATACAGACCCGACAGCAGTGCCACCAGTATGGAGAACGCCACGGCGCCGAACGCAAGGTATGCGGGGATCAGGCTCATCAGCCCGGAGCTTGCCAATAGCTTATTGAGCAGCGCCGAGACAAGGTAGGAGAAGCCCAGTCCCATTAAGCCTCCAAAGAAACCGATGTACGCCGCCTCCGTGAGGAACAGCTCTACGATGTTGCTCATGCGGCAGCCCAAGACCTTGATGACGCCGATCTCCTTGGTGCGTTCGTAAATGCTCATCATCATCGTGTTCATGATGCCGATGGCGGCGATCAAGAGGGACACGCCGCCGATAGCGCCCAGCAGCAGCCGCACACGCGTCGTGCTCTCCATGGCCGTGTTCACCGCGTCCATCAGGCTGTAGGTACCAAAGCCCATCTCGTCGATGGCCGCTTTGACGGTCGCAACGTCTTCCATGCTGCTGCACTTGACCAGCACTTGGTTGTAAGTCTTGCTTTGCTCGCCCAAGAACGCGCTGTTGGCCTTCATCAGCTTCTCGACCGCCGTAATGTCCATCAGGCAATAGTAGGAGTAATCGTTGCTTGCGTCGCTCATCACGCCTACGACGTTGACATTGTACATTTTGCCCTTGGTGACCTGCCCGGAGCCCCAATCGGGATAGATATTACTCATATCAAAGGTCAGGCGCATCCTCGACGAGGAATTGAGCAGGGGATTCCCGTCCGCGTCCACAGCCTGCTGGTAGTTCGAAGGGTTGTAAAACTGCGTGAGCGTCGTTGCACTCAGCACGATGTCGTACCTGCTGCCGTGCGTCTCGGAGGGAAAGTCACCTTCGGAGAGCGCAAAGCCAAAGGCCTCCGCCGTCGCCTTGTCCACGCCAAGAATGCTCGCGTCCGATACATACTTGCCGCTCTTCAGCCCGCCCCAGATCGTCACCATGGGCATGACGGCCGTGACCCCGTTCAGCTTGCGGAAGCTCTGTACGGCGTTCTTGTCCAGCTTTGCGGAGCTTTGCTGCCAGTCCACATTGCCATTTTCGTTTGTGACGGACTTATAGGTGTTCACCTGAATGATCGTCAGACTGCCCGTTGCGGCAAAGCTGTCGATGGTGGACTTCTCAATGCCCAAGCCGAGCGATACCATGACCACGATGGACGTGATGCCGATCACCATGCCCAAGATGGTCAGAAACGTTCTTAACTTGCGTCGCCAGAGATTGAGAAATCCAAAGCGCAGCAGGTCTAAGAAACTCATACATCCTCCAAGCTGCGCGCATGGCGCTTCTTTTTCACCACGATCCCCGCGACCGCTCCGCCAACAGCCACACCGCCCAAAGCAAGCGCCCACCAGTACTTGGCAAGGAAGGAGGTGTTATCGGTGGGTGTATCGGGGGTGGACGGCTCGGAAGGATCCGTCGGCTCATCGGGGATGACGGTCTCGTTGACATTCAGCTCCAAGGGCACGCGCAGCTCCATCTGCTCGCCGTACACATCCTCATAGCTGATGACGACATCGCCGCTGAGGTATCCCGCCATCTCGGGGGTGACGGAAAAATCCGCATACACGCTGCCGCCTGATGTAACGTTGCCGCCAAAGTAGCTTTCGTTCATCGTCAGGCCTTCGCAGTCCACGTTGATCATGGTGTTGTACACGGTCGATTTGCCAAGGTTGACAAACTGCAGTGACAGCTCGCAGCTGCTTCCAAGCCATGCCTCGTCATAGGCATTCACGCTGTCACACTTGACCCTTGTGCGCTGCTGCAAGGAAATGGTAACGCTGCTTGCCGCCTCATAGCTTGCTTTACTCTTTTCACCGTTATAGCTCATGGTGATGCTCAAGGTATACGGCTTGGCTTCCGCATCGGGAGCCGACTGGAAGCTCACACTCAGATCCTTGGTGCCTCCCGCAGCGATCTCTGCTACATAGATCGAACCGGAGCTTTTGTTGGCGGGAAGAATGACGCCGTTGGCCTCGGCGATGTTGAACTGCAGGTTGCAGACGCCCTGCTCGGAGGAGGTGTTGCGTATGGTGAGGTTGAGAGTGAAGGGTTCGCCTGCATAGATCTTATCCACATCAGCGGAGAAGGATTCTACGATCAGCTTTGGTTCCGTGTAGGGCACGGCGGTGGGTTCGACCGAGCTGCCGCCGCCGCCTGCACTGTAGCCGCGTGTGATCGTCAGATAGATATGCACCGTTTCGGTCGTCAGCTGCGCCGCAGGATCGCCATAGCGATAGGACACAACAAAGCTGACGTCCTTAACGCCCTTGGTCGCGTAATGTCCGATGGTAAAGTTGTAGGTGAAGTCGAAGTCGTCACCCGCTTTGATGACACTGCCGTACTTTTTGGTATAGTCCAACTGGGAGACCGTAAAGGGGAAGCTTTCGATGTCCGTGGACACGTTTGGTGCGATCTTTACATCATATAAGGGACCGTCCTCGCAATGCAGGGGGATAAAGATGCTCACATCTCCATCGTGCCTGCCTGAGGGTGCGGGTATGGGTTTGCCGTCCGCATAGGTCGTGCGCAAGGAGATGCAGGGTTCTCCCACGTTTTCAACGGGCTCCTCGGTGGGCGCTGCCGTTGCTAAGGCTGCCGCTGTGCTCATCAGGATCAGCGCTACTGCCATTACGATGCTAAAGACGCGGCTAAATTTACGCTTCATGCTCTGTTTCCTCCGTTTGTTTTGCTGCATTCTCCGAAATATCTATAATGCGTCCATCGTGGATGCGCACGACCCGATCGGCATACGCCGCCATGTTGGGATCATGCGTGACCATAATGAGCGTTTTGTTCTTGCTGCGGCAGATGTCGCAGATGACGTGCATCACCTCGTCCGAGGTGTTCGAGTCCAAGTTGCCTGTCGGTTCGTCGGCAAACACAACGTCAGGCTCCGTTACCAAGGCACGGGCTATCCCCACGCGCTGCTGCTGTCCGCCGCTCATCTGGGAGGGCTTGTGCGTAAGATGCGTGGACAGACCGACCGCATCCAGCATCGTCCTTGCCATTTCGTTGCGCTTCTTTTGCGGAATGCCGCGAAAGGAAAGCGGGAAGGCAACGTTCTCCAAAGCCGTGTAGTAGGGCATTAGGTTAAAGGATTGAAAGATGAAGCCGACATGCTTCTGCCGAAACGCGATCAGTTCCCCCTCGTTCATGCGATCCAAGCGCTTGCCTGCTATCGCGATCTCGCCGGAGCTGACGGGTTCCAGTCCCGCCATCAGATTCAAAAGCGTTGACTTGCCTGAGCCTGAGCGTCCGATGATGCAGCAAAGCTCACCGCGTGCGATCTTCAGATCCACGCCGCGCAGAGCCTGCACTTCAACGCTGCCCACATGGTAGGTCTTTACGACCTTCCGCACATCCACAAACGTACTTGTTTCCATTTCATTCCTCCGCATACATATACTATACCGCAAAGACGGACAAAAGGTTGCAGAATTTGAAAATAAACTGAATTATTCTGTCGCTCCTGCAACCATTCTTCCTCTTGCAATGTTTTATATAGGAAAAGAAAAAAGTTGCCTTGACTGTTCAAGCAGTTTGGAAAGGAACCATGATGAAAAAAGTAGTTGCAAGCTGTATAGCGCTCCTGTTCCTTGTCTCCCTTGCGGGGGGCTGTGTTCGTTCGGATGCGGGCGGAAGTTCGCAGCTTTCGTCGTCTCCCGACGCCGCGGCAAGCGCTGCGGTCACAGAAGGTACGGCAACGGATATCGCCACGACCACAGCAGCGGAAACACAGACCCCTCCCGTTCCCACGCCTACCGCTGAAAGCAAGCGGTATGGGACGGTCGAAGAAAAGCTGATCGCCATGGAGCCGCTCATGGACGCCTTACTGCGCACCTTGGGCACAGAGGGTGAGCAAGCCTATGATGTTTCGGATCCCGCCTGCGTTTGGTCGGCGATCTACCTGTCCGTGGTCAACTACGCAAGCTATGACACTGCACGGGACGCGAACGGCTGCGTTGTCTTGAGCCGTGCGGACGTTGAGCGCAATGCGTTTGCAGCCTTTGCAGCCTTAAATGAGCTGCCCGAGATCCCAAAGGACTATGCTTCGGTCGTCCGCTATGACGCCGCCAACGACAGCTACAGCTTCTCGCCGTCCGATGCGGGAGACGCCTGCAGCTCCTTGGATCGCTGGTATCTGCGCTCCGACGGAAAGATCATCGCTGTGCTGGCTCTATATGACCTCGCCAAGGTCAATGAACTGTGCGAGGCAGAATTCACCATCAGCTACGGCAACACAGCGGGGAGCTATCCCTGCCGCATCGAGAACGCAAAGCTCGTTGGGCAGGACAACGCCTTCTGGCAGAGCACCAAAGACCTGAGCGCCGAGATGACAAGCGGCGGCACAGGTTTTCAGCTAAGCTGTACTGTAGGGCAGGAAGACGAACTGTCCCTGCGCATCGAAGGCGGCAAGGAGGTCTATACCGAGAAACTGGAATACTTCTATAACCCGCAGCTGCATGTAGCCAGCATCGGCGGCGGCAGCAACGTGTTTGTGCTGTCGGGCGATACAGGCTCAGATGATTATGAGAGCCACATCTACTATGTCGCTGACGGTGCGATACACGCCGCCGTTACATACGGCTGCATCGAGCAGTCCTACGGCGACGGCAGCTTTCTGGTCTCCGATCAGCTGGATGTGCTTGGCTCCTACGGCAGCTACAGCCTTTGGCGCCTCGGCGAGGACGGCAGCATCGAGCGGATCTCACCCTACTCCGCTGCGCATGTGGAGGACGCCTTCAGTGAGCGCGGTATCGAGCTTAAACACGATGCGCTGAGCGTCAACTTGGTAACGGAAAGCGGCGCCAACGGCGAGAGCCTCTCCCTGCCTCTTGGCACCAAGCTTCTTGTGCTGATGAGCGATGCAAAAAGCTATGTCATCTGTGAGCTGAACGATGGCCGCCTTGTCCGTCTGGAGCTGAGCTACAAGGCTGACGAGTGGCAGCCGTACATTGACGGCGAACCCGAGGAAACTTGGTTTAAGGAATTGATGTACGCAGGCTGATCAAGTCCGCGGCAACCTTTGCTCCCTTCTGTTTTCGACGCTTTATGGTCTTTCCTTTCTTTGAAAGGCATGCTATACTGGGTCAGAAACAGAAGGGAGTTTTCTATGCGATACAGGTATCCGCAGGGACTATACGGAGACGTCCGTTTTGAACGGGTCTGCTCCACGCAGATAAGCTTCGAGAACGGCGAACTTCGTCAATGTAAAGAGAGCGAGGAGAGCGGCTTTTTCATCCGCCTGTTCGACGGCAGGCGCTGGTACTATACCTCCATGTCCGAGGAAAGCGGCGTACAGGACGCGATCAACGAGCTTGCCAAGCTGACAAAGCCCGACCCCGCCATCAACGAGCATCCCATCGTAAAGCGCTTTGAGGTGCATAAGGAGCAGCTCTTCAAATTTGCCGATTCGGACGTGCGCAAGATCCCCTGTGCTGATAAGCGCGCCTGCCTTGAGAGCTATCTTCCTGTCGTAAGTGATAATCCAAAGCTCAGTTATCACCGCCTTTTGTACATGGATCGCTATTTGGAGCTGCATTTTTCCTCCTCTAAAGGCGCCGAGCTTGCCTACGACAAGCAGTATGCCGCCATCGTGTGCAGGTTCGTGATCGCCAAGGACGGTCTTCCTGCTTACGGGCAGTATGTCCGTATGGGCGAACGCTTCGATCAGCTTAAAGACGGACAAGCAGACTGTACGAAGAAGATCGACAGCATCTATGCCTATGCCATGGACGCCGTTCCCGTAAAGGCGGGGGTCTATCCCTGCATCCTTTCGCCCTTGGCGGCGGGCATCTTCGCGCACGAGAGCTTTGGGCATAAGTCGGAGGCCGACTTTATGGTGGGCGATGAAACGATGCTCAAGGAGTGGGAGCTTGGCAAACAGGTTGGCAGTTCCATCCTCAGCATTGTGGACGACGGTACGATAGGCGGCAACGGCTACACGCCCTTTGACGATGAAGGCACCTCGGCGCGCTGCAACTATCTCATTCGCGATGGCAAACTGGTAGGGCGTCTGCACTCCGCCATGACTGCCGCCGACCTCAACGAAAGCGTGACCGGCAATGCCCGTGCCGTCAGTTTCTTGTATGAGCCGATCGTGCGCATGACCACGACCTACATTGCACCGGGTTCCCTGTCGAAGGAAGCTCTGTTTTCGGGGATCAAGGAGGGTGTGTTCATCGATGACGTGAACCACGGCAGCGGCATGTCCACCTTCACGCTTGCGCCTGCAACGGCCTATATGATCCGTGACGGGAAGCTTGCAGAACCCATAAAGGTATCCGTCATCAGCGGCAGCGTCATGCATACGCTTTCCAAGATCGACGGCCTGTCCGATACGCTGACGCTTTTGTCATTCCCAACGGGAGGCTGCGGCAAGATGGAGCAGTATCCCCTGCCTGTCGGCTTTGGCGGGCCTTTTGTGCGCGTCAGCGAAATGCACGTTGAGTAAGGAGGAAGACATGAAGCGTGAACTTTATCAGATAGCAGAGCAAAGCACCGTCTTTAACGTGACGGGCAGCAGGATCGATTCCGTACGAACGCGCAGCATCGTAAAGAGTGGCTGCCGCGTGTATTCCGATGGAAAGGTCGGCATAGCGGGCTGCATAGGCGAACCTACGGAGGAAACATGGCAGCGAGCTGAACGCAGCCTTATGAACGGTCTTCCCTATCCCTATCCCTTGGAGACGGGCAAGCGCCTTCGCGACCTAAGGGAGGGCAGCCTTGACGGCGCTAAGTTTTTGTCTGATTCCGAAGCGCTGCTTGCGGCGCTGCATACGGCGCACCCCGATTTCATCTTCAGCAACAAGATCGGCTGCACCGAAACCAAGGTCTCTATTAAAAACGATGAAGGGCTGGAACTGACAGATCGCGATCTTTACTATTCCTGCGATCTACTAATGAAGGACGCCGCATCCGCAAACATTTTCGACACGGAGCTGGTCTATACTCTGCGGCACATGAACACGAATGACATCTTGGGACAAGCAAACGAGCAGGCAAGCGCCTTCCGAAACCTTGTCAAGCTCCCTGACGGCGATATACTGCCCACGGCGGTGTCAGCCGATCAGATGATGGGCTTGTTCTACGATGCCTTGAACGGGCAGCTGCTGGGCAATAAGAGCTCGCTGCTTCTTAATAGGATGGGGACGACTTGCTTCTCCCCCGCCTTCTCGTTGGATATCGACCGCAGTGCAAATGATATGAGCGTTCCGTTCTTCGATACGGAGGGCGTTGTCCTGCCGGGGGATCGACACTGCCTGATCCGCGGCGGCAAGCTCCTTTGCGGCTTCAGTGACAAAAGCACAGCGGCGCGCTACGATCTCCCCGCAACGGGTGCGGCTGGCGGCGCATATGACGACGTCCCGACCCTCGGTGCGCCGCCGCTCGTTATGCGCTCCTGCGGCAAGACGGTCAAGGAGCTTTCCGATATGCCCTGCCTGTTCCTGTTCGTTTGCTCGGGAGGCGATTGGACGAACGAGGGGGATTATGCAACGCCCGTACAGCTTGCCTATTTGATGCAGGGTGGAAAGCTGATCGGCAGACTGCCTGAATTTGCAGTATCCGGGAACGTGTTCGATCTGTTTGGCAAGGACTTTGTCGGCGTCTCCGCCGATCGCTATATGAACTACTCCCCACTGCTTTTTACGCAGATGAAGATCCGCCGTTAGCGGTTTTTGAGTACACCAAATGGGGCTGCTGGAATTGGCAGCCCCTTTATAGTGTGCAGCGATAGCTGCAGCCCTTTTCATTTGCTTTATACGGAACGAAACCGCAGCTTTCAAACAAGCGTACCGACGCCAAATTGTCAAAATAGATGCAGTCTATGAACAGCTCCCGATACCCAAGCTGCCTGCCTCGCTGCAAGAGAGCCGTAACGACACGCTTTCCGATCCCCATGCCGCGCAGCTGCTTTTCGCCCACCACGATGGGCATATCCGTTTGCCAAAATGTCACGTCTCCGATGGGAAGAAAAGTCCTCCCCTGCCTTAGCTCGATCCAATACAGCTCGCCTCGCTCGTTTAAAAAACGGTACATCCGCTCCAAACGAGCAAGATCGTAGGGCGTATCCTTTCCATCGACCAAGTGAAGCGTCTCGGCGTCTTGATACCAAGGCAAAGCAAAGGCAAACGACCCATCGAAGCGGCGCAAACGCAGATCTTGGTCAATGGGCAGCAGTTCGGGTTGGTCTACCCCCTGTATCGGCACTCTTTATCCCTCCAAGCCGAGCAGCGCCAGCACCTGCGCTATGCCGCCGCACTTTTGATCGCCATACAGCGTGATAACACGCTCCTGCCCATCGGCAGAGGAAAGGGTCATGCTCAGATAGGCACGGATCAAAAAGCGCTTGTTCTGTGCCTCTGTGAGCGCTGCTCCCGTCAGATCCTCCGCAAAGCGCAGCACTGCGCAGTAGCTTACCCCGCCGCACTCACGGTTCAGAAGATAAACGCGCTGTATGTCAAAGATCTCGTGAAACAGCGCCGTGTCATCCGTGACACCGTTTACAAATTCCTTTGAAAGAATAACAGCTGTCGGGTCATCATCGTCCATGGCCGCACTGCAGCATATCTGTTGGGGCGTTTCCGCCGTCCCCGACAGCGTCATGAGCGGAAGGGAGGCTATGTCCGTTTCCTCCTCTGTGAGCTGCCGCAGCACAAAACCATATTCCATGCTGACAATGGCGTTCTCCGCTGCCGAGGTATACAGGGCGCTCGCCAACGTACAGATGGGCTTTGTATACAGGACAGCGCCAAAGCGAATGGCGTCATGGCGGGTCAGCCGAACGGAACTGCCAAGCGTCCCCACAAGCGGTTCGTTCGCAGGCGTTGTAACGTAGCTTTTCCAAAGTGCAAGCTTTGTTTCCCAGTCGTAGCAGGATTTGACAGCAGGCTGATACTCTTCGCTGTCACCCGACAGATAGTACCAGTGAAACACGCCCACTCCCGCAAGGTCAGCGCCTTCGGCCTTAGCGATGGTCACTCCCGCAAGGAAATTGTCCAAGGTCTCCAACGCCTCACCCGTAACAGGATCCTCGTTGAGATGGTAATAGACCAGGCCGCTGCCGTCAGCAGGAAAGCTCTCTTGGCCGTCATAGCAGCAGCGATCCTCATATACAGGCGCCGTAGGCGATACGGCGCAGCAGGTGTTTTTCAAGGCTTTGCAGTACTGTACACAGGTCGTGCGCACCAATTCGATATACTCCGCCGCAGTCTGCGTCACGCCGTCCTGTACGCCGCCCCAAGAGGAGGGGCCGTTGGAGTCGTATACCATGGGATCGAACTCGTCTAAATAGGCCGCGGCCTGCTTGCAGTATGCCGCCGACCATGCGCCGTTCCAAGCAGGTGTGGCAGCCGACAAAAACCGCTCCTCACCGATCGCTGCGCGCACCCTTTTGAGCAGCTCCAAATATGGCTCCTGCATGTTGCTTTTGAAGGGCTCGACATCCAAATGATACCCCTCTGCAAAGTAAGCCGTACCGTCCAAAAGATAACCGTTCTCCACATCATCGTAAAGCACGGAGACGATCTCGTCCATAACAAGCTCGTAGTACGGATGCTCTGTCCCGTCCGCATCCGTAGCTGCTATCTCAAAAAATGCGTCCGTAAAGCCGCAGTTGATGATCGGGCAAAGCAGCAACCCTCGTTCGCTGCTAAGCTTAATAAAGCGGGCTATCATGGCGTCGTTGCGGGTCAACGAGCTTTCGATGGTGTAGCCGCCATTTCCATCGTCCGCCAAGCCGATGCTTCCCAAGTTGATGTACAGCAGCGAAAAGCCGTAAGCCTGCAGCCGATCCAGCTCCTCGTTGACAAACTCGTCTGTGCGGCTGTGATAGACCCAGCCGTACGGCAGATAGGTGTGGTTCGTTCCGTAAAAGCGTTCCTCAGTGGTTTCAGCATTTGTGTTTGCCGAAAAGCAGATCGGCAGCAGCAGGAGCGCCATCAAAAGACAAAGAAGGTGTTTCATGTTTCCCTCCCATCCAAATAGGCAAGCATCTCCGTCAGCGCATGGATGTCCCAAGGCCTTTCCCCTTCGTACCCGCGGTCAAGACCCTCTCTTAGAATATGAAACGCACACATGCCAAGGTCGCGTGCGCCGTCTGCCTCGACCACATAATCGTCCACATACAGCGACTCCTCGGCGTTGACCTGTAAGGCGTTCAAGGCGCTCTTATAGATGCTTGGATCGGGCTTCATCACACCCACCCAATTAGAGCAGGTGTAGGATGAAAAATATTTGTCAAGCCCCGCGGCACGGATGGTCAAGCGCAGCGACGGCGATGTGTCGCTGATGACGCCTAAGCGCAGACCTCTTGCCTGCAAGGCTCGTAGGCAAACTTTCGCGTCTTCATACGCTTGGATCCCCTTTAGATAGCAAAGCTCGGTAAGCTGCTCGGCCTTCTCCTCCGCTCCCTGCTTTAGACCCGCATGCAGCAAACGCCTTGTTTGGCAGCGAACAAGAAAGGCTCGCTCCTCCTTGACGCAGGCGTCCTCATCCCCTTTGTGCTGCAGATAGAACGCATCGGGAAAACCGCCTGCTTCCTTGGCAAGTTCAAAGAAATCGCCGCAGGAAGCATACTCGCGTCCCGTCCACGCAAGAAACAAGGCGTTGCGCTTTTTTATTAGCAAGGCATCGGGATGTACAAGCGTATAGTCTCTGTCAAAGAAGGCGGCTTTAAACTCCATTTTGTCCCCCTAAAACAAAACGCGACCGCAGTTTGCGGTCACGCTTGTGTTTGTTGTTCTTACAGTCCGTAACGCTTTTTGAAGCGATCGACCCGTCCGCCGCTGTCTACGAGCTTTTGGCGACCCGTGTAGAACGGATGGCACTTGCTGCAGATTTCGACGCTCAGCTCCCCTTTGGTGGAGCCTGTCTTGAAGGTTTCGCCGCATGCGCAATGCACAATGGCTTCGCCGTAAGACGGATGAATATCTTTCTTCATGTATTATCACTCCTTCGTGTAATGCACTACCATCAGCCATTATACCACGGAGGATAGAAAATGCAAGCACTTTTTTTATGAATTTGAAGGTTTTTTTGCGGCTTTTGCGAGGTTTCTGCTCAGCGATCGTACCGATTGCTGCTTGCCGTATAGCCGTCCTTCTCGTAGATCTTGACCCAGTCCTTCAGCTTAACCAAGAACTCATCGTTGTTGGTGGTCTTGGCCAGCATGGAGATGAACTGCTCGGTCACCTCGGTGGCAGCGCCTCCCGAAAGCACGCGGCGAATGGTGTATACACCGTCCAGCTCCTCCTTGGACAGAAGCAGCTCCTCGCGTCTGGTGCCCGACTTATAGATGTCGATGGCGGGAAACACGCGCTTTTCGGCAAGCTTGCGATCCAAGTGGATCTCCATGTTGCCCGTACCCTTGAACTCCTCGTAAACGATGTCGTCCATGCGGCTGCCAGTCTCCACCAATGCGGTCGCAATGACGGTCAGGCTTCCGCCGCCTTCGATATTGCGTGCAGCGCCAAAGAAGCGCTTGGGCTTATGCAGCGCACCCGGATCCATGCCGCCCGAGAGCGTACGTCCCGTGGGCGGAATGACCAAGTTGTAAGCGCGTGTCAGCCGTGTAAGGCTGTCCATGAGGATGACAACGTCCTTGCCCGTTTCCACAAGGCGCATGGCGCGTTCCTGCACCATCTCTGCAATGCGCGTATGATGCTCAGGCAGCTCGTCAAAGGTGGAATAGACCACTTCGCCTTGGATGCAGCGCTTCATTTCGGTGACTTCTTCGGGACGTTCGTCGATCAAAAGGACGATCAGATGGGAATCGGGGAAGTTTGCGCTGATCCCGTGTGCGATCTGCTTGAGCAGCGTCGTCTTGCCTGCCTTGGGCTGGGATACGATCATGGCGCGTTGTCCCTTACCGATGGGTGCGATGAGGTCTACCAAGCGAACGGCAAGGTTGTTGTCCTCGCCGGGCACCTCCAAGGTGTACCTTTCGTTTGGAAAAATGGGGACCAGATCCTCAAAGCTGCAGCGCTTTGCGTTCTCGTCGGGAGACATGCCATTGACGCGGTCGATGTACATGAGAGCCTCGTATTTGTCTCCCTCGCGGCGCGGACGCGTACGTCCTTCGACCAAGTCGCCTGTACGCAAGGAGAAGCGACGGATCTGCGCAATGGCAATGTACACGTCGTGCGTGCCGGAGTAGTAGTTCTCAGCGCGCAGGAAGCCGTAGCCGTCCATGATCTCCAGAATACCGGAGGCCTCCTTGCACTCGCCAGATGCGATCATCTCCGCCACGACAGGATTGCTGGTGCCAAGCTCTTTATCGTAAAAATCGTTGTTGTTGTCACGGACATAGCTGCGTCTGTCAACACGGTCGCCCCGATCCTGACGATCCTCGTTGAAGTTTTGATAACGGCGCTGATAGCCGCCCTGATAATTGCTGTTGTTGTTTTGGTAGGAATTTTGGTAGGGAGCCTGTCGATAGCCGCCCTGCTGGTATGAATTGCCCTGCTGATAATTGCCTTGCTGATAGTTTCCCTGCCGATAACCGTTGTCACGCGGCG
Source organism: uncultured Oscillospiraceae bacterium (assembly GCA_964490325.1). Lineage (GTDB taxonomy): Bacteria > Bacillota > Clostridia > Christensenellales > CAG-138 > DAOPJM01. The sequence continues at coordinate 3,017 of CAZBBX010000006.1, read as the reverse complement.
CATAGCTGCGCGTTTGCGGGGCGGTGGGCGGATAGCTGCGCCTATACTCGCTGCGCGGACGCTCCTCACGCTGCTTCGGCTCGCTGATGGGGCGGAAGGACGGCGCTTGATTTACTTGTTCCTGTTCGGGTGCAGGCGCATCAAAGGCCTCCTCCTGATTGGTTTCCATCAGGGGCGTGCCCATCATGGCGGCGTCCTCGTTTGCATGAATTTCTTTGCTGTTGTTTAGATCTATTTCGGTATTGCTTTGCAGCAATTCGATCAGTTCTGCCTTGCGTTTTCGTGCGGCGGACTTAATCCCGTTGTTCTTGGCGAGCTCGATCAGCTCAACCAAACTCTTGTCCTGCAGTTCTTCGCGGGTCATGCGATACCTCCTAAGCTTGGTCGATCATTCACACGTATTCAGATGTGTAATTGTCTACTTGAATTGTAGTAGAAAGTGCGCATAAAGTCAATCGTTTCCACAAAAAAATCATTGCTTATTCATTATTTCGTCCTCTTCTGCACATCCTTTCGTACTATTGCCCAACATAAGGCATATCTTGTACAGAACGATCATTCCGTTCGAAATCGGCAGGAGGGAGATGGCAGCATGGAGCAGAAAACAGGTGAACTGATGAAGCCTCGGCAGCAGTCGCACTGCCTCATCGTAGAGGGGCGCAGGCATGTCCGCATCACAGGCGTCATCGAGGTAGCTGCCTTCCAAGAGGAGGAAGCCATGATCGTCACACAGGCGGGTACGCTCTGCCTGTTCGGCAGTGAGCTGCACTTGGGCAAGCTGGATCCCGAGGAGGGTCAGGTGCTGCTTGACGGCAATATCGTTGCCATGGAGTATCAGGAGGCTGAGCAGGAGAAGCGCGGGCTCTTTTCGGCGCTGCGCGGCAGATGAAGGAGCTGTTGCTTTCCGAGCTTCTTGCCGTATTTGCGTCATTTTATGGAGGACTTTGCGGGGGGATCCTGTATTTGCCGCTGAACGCTCTGCGCCGCCGTTTGGGGGGAAAGCTTATGGGACATGCCTTGGATCTGTGTATTTTGCTCCTGCTTGCCGCCTTGCTCGTTGTTACGCTGTTGTATGTTTCCGGCGGAGCAATACGCTTGTATCAATGTCTCTGCATCGGTCTTGGCTTTGCTGCGCCGCTGCGCCTTTCCGCCGCGATCCGTAAAAAAAGACGGGAAAGTGGGATACATTTCGATTAGTTTACAACAAATCTACAAATTGGAGTTTGCCTTTTTGCATTCTTCTGCTATAATCAAAACCGTGAAGCAAAAAGATCGTCCCCATAAACGCTGGCGCTTTAAGCCCATCCATTTTGTCATCCTGCTCATTGCCGACCTTTGCGTGTTGGCAGGTGTTATTGTGCCGCAGCGTTCCCAGATCGAGGACGCCTACACCACCTTGGAGACGAGAACGAACGAACGAGATGCTTTATTGATCGAGTACCAGCGCCAACTGGATAATTTGGAGTATATGAAGACCACCGAGTACCAGCTGCAGCAGGGCGCCGAAAAGTACGGCTACCACTACAACGATGATACGCTCATCAGCGACGACACGAGCAGCATCTCCGTTTCATCGGGTACAGCGTCGCCCACGCCTCTTGTATCCCCGCAGGCTTCGCCTTCGGTCTCCCCTTCGGCCTCGCTCTCCGTCAACGAGACCCCTACACCGTCCTTGGCTCCTTCCACCGAAGCGACCAACGAGCCTTGATCCCATGGAAACAGCGTCCATCTGCATCATCGATATAGGCAGCAACTCCGTCCGCTGCATGAAGGCCTTCGTACGTGACGGTAAACTTGTTGCAACAAGCAAGAAGCTCTATACAGCTCGTCTTGCAGACGGGCTTCTTTCTACGGGACGCTTGGCCCAAGCGCGTATGCTCGACGCCGCGCAGGCGATCCGTCATTTCTGCTTGGATGCACGATCCGAAGGCTTCCCCGTGTATGCCTACGCCACCAGTGCTGTGCGGGACGCCCAAAATCGAGAAGACTTTCTTGCATTGCTTGAGCAGCTATGTTCCCTAAAGGTCATGGTGCTGAGCGGTGAAGAGGAGGGACGTTATGCATATTTGGGCGCCTCAGGCGGAAAAGGTACGCTGATCGATATCGGCGGCGGCAGCATGCAGCTGGTCAACGGCGATCGTGCAATAAGCTTTCCCATCGGCTGCGTTCGCGCCAAGGATCTGACGCCCATCGACAGCCTGCCCACAGCGCACCTAAGGATCTCCGCTGCACTGGACGCCTTGTTGCCCTCCGATACGATCAATATGGGCTTCTCGGCTCCCTATACGGGTGTGGGCGGCAGCATCACCACCATAGGCGCGCTGCTTTTAAGGCAAAACGTCTACGACGGAACGCAGCTTGACCATGTTCACATCACGCCTGCCGCGTTGAACGAGTTGATGGATCGCTTGTTCGCGCTTGGAGACAAACGAAAAGAGCACCCCCTGCTTGTCAAACGGCACGACGTCATTCTGTATGGCGGTCTGCTGCTAAGCTGCCTTATGGAGCGCTTTTGTGTCGATTCCATTACGCCCTGTGACCGTGACGGCATGGAAGGCTTGGCGGAAAGCATTCTGCATAAGCAGGGCAGCCTGCCCGCTTAGTCGTCGATCGGCTTCTTTTCGGGATTCTTCCAATACTTGGAACCGTTGGGCAGACGCTTCAGCCAGCCTGCTTCCACCATCTCGCGCCGCAGCGTGAAATAATCGTTAAAGCTGTGCCATTGCGCCAATATGGCGTTGACCTCCTGCTCAGTGTAATCCTTGTCATATTCGAATTTTTCCGCCAAATAGTCGTACGCAAGCGTACGCATCGCGTGTTTGGAAGGGAGCTGCTTGAGCCTTCCCTCGTCATCCAAGAAACGCTTTAGGATCGGATCCTGTTCCATGAGTTTACATCCTCGCTTTCTTCATTGAGTATAGCATCGAAGTTTAGTAAACGCAAGGTTCGCGCTTGTTGTCGGCCGTGTCAAGTTGTTCCGGGTAAATTAGGAGCAGAAGGCGTTGGGAACGGCGGAA
>CAZBBX010000005.1:5997-88355 GCA_964490325.1 uncultured Oscillospiraceae bacterium | reverse complement strand
CGCCGTTCCCAACGCCTTCTGCTCCTAATTCACCCGGAACAACTTGACACGGTCCCTCATCATCGTTGCCGAGGGCGTGGGCAAGTGCGACGAGCTGGCAAGCCGCATCCATGAGGAGACGGGCATGGAGGTGCGCGTGTCCATCTTGGGCTACATCCAGCGCGGCGGCAGTCCCTCTGCCCGTGACCGCGTGATGGCGTCGCGCATGGGACATTTCGCCGTGGAAAGGCTCATCGCGGGGGAGCGCGACCTGATCGTCTGCTATCGCGATTCCCACATCGTGGCCGTGCCGACCGCCGAGGCCATGACCATGACCAAGACGCTCGACCCGTACATGTACAAGGTCGCCACCGACATCTCCATTTAAAATACTTTCGCCGTGGCGCAACCTTGCGGCAAGAAGCGCGGTGTTATCGGCGAAAAGGAAAACAAAAGGAGAAAAACCATGAAAAAAATGCTTGTGATCGCGCTTTGCGCGCTGCTCGTTTTGATCCCCCTCGCCTGCGCCAAGAACGGCGGTGAATCGCAGATTCCCAACCCCTTCACGGACTGCGAGACCGTGGCGGACGCCGAAAAGCTGGCGGGCTTTACCATCACCGCTCCCGACTCCGTCTTTGGCGATCGTACGCTTAGCGGCATCCGCGCCATCGAAGGACAGATGATCGAGCTGATCTATCAGAAGGACGGCGACGCCGACACCGAGCTGCGCATCCGCAAGGGTGCGGGTTCGAGCGACATCAGCGGCGACTATACCCGCTATGTGATGACCTCCACCGAGGAGTTTTCGGGTCGCACCGTGACCGTCAAGGGCAATGACGACACCGTGTCGCTGCTCACTTGGAGCGACGGGGACTATGCGTACAGCATCTCCGACGCCACCGGCGCCGAGAAGCTTGCCATGACCGCCCTTATCGAGGATCTCAAGTAGGGCCGTTCCCACCACACTGCAAACAAAAAAAGAGCGGAGGACTTCCCCCGCTCTTTCCTGTTTTGGGTATTTCGTTACAGCAGACTGCGGGACTGACGGTACACATCGCCGCTGCCCACGGTGACGACCAGATCCCCCGCCTCGGCGTGTTCATCCAGCCAAGCGCGGATCTCGGAAAAGGTTCCAAGGTAGATGGCGTTTCCCGTGGTTTTGTTGATGCCCGCCACCATGTCCCTTGCATGGACGATGCCCGTGTCCACCTCGCGTCCCGGGTAGATATCGGGCACGAGCACGCGGTCTACGCCTTGAAAGCAGGTGACGTTATCGATAAAGAGCGTCCTTGCGCGGGTGTAGCTGTTGCACTGGAACACGCAGTAGAGCTTGTTGTGCGGCACGCGGCTGGCGGCCTCCATGGTCGCGGCGATCTCGTGGGGATGGTGACCGTAATCGTGATAGATCTTCACGCCGTTGCGTTCGCCCAGAAGCTCAAAGCGCCGCTTGGTGTTGCGAAAACGCGTGAGCGCCAAGCAGAAGACCGCATCGTCCACACCCAGCTGCCGCGCCACGCAGTAGGCGCCCAAGGCGTTGATGACGTTGTGCGTGCCCGGTACGCCCAGCTGGATATGCCCCCGCTTCTCGTCCCGATAGATCAGGTCGAAGGCGGGATAGCCATTCTCATCGTAGGTGATGTTCGCCGCGTGGCAGTCGCCCTCGCTAAGACCGTAGCACAGGGTGGCTCGATCCACCAAGGGCAGGAGCTTTTTGACGCGCTCGTCGTCCGTGCAGCCGATGATGAGGCCTTCGGGCGGCACCAACGCGCAGAAACGGAAGAACGCGCCCACGATGTGGTCGATGTCCTTGTAGCAATCCAGATGGTCGTTGTCGATGTTGTTGATAAGGGCGATGGTCGGCGAAAGGGTGAGGAAGCTCTCCACATACTCGCAGGCCTCCGTGATGAACAGCTCGTTGCCGCCCACGCGAACGCCGCCGTGCAGCAGATCCACAAAGCCGCCCACATGGATGGTCGCGTTCATCTGCGCCGCCTCGTTGACATAGGCCAGCATGGAGCTGATGGTGGTCTTGCCGTGGCAGCCCGCTACGGCGACGACCTCGCGGAAGCGCTCAGAAAGCTGCCCCAGCGCCACGCTGCGCTCCAGCTCGGGGATGCCGTGCTCATGAGCATAGACCCGCTCCACGTTATCGGGCTTGATGGCAGCGGAATACACCACCAGATCCGCTCCCGCGACCTGCTCCGCCTTGTGCCCAATGTACACCGTGGCGCCGCTTGCCGCTAAATTTTTGGTAAAGCCGCTCTCCTCGCGGTCGCTGCCTGTCACCGTATGTCCCTGCGCCAGCAGGATCTGTCCGATGCCGCTCATGCTGCAGCCGCCGGCGCCGATCAGGTGAATGCGTCTTGCCTCGTCCAACTGTCCCGTCATAGTACTCCCATCCGCCTAAAAAGCGGGGACGCGCCCCGCCTTGGCTTGCACTGCTTTTCAGCATTCTATTATACGCATTTTTCGCCGTCTTGACAATACCGAAATCCACGCAGCCCGTGCAGGCGAATTCCCAAGGTGAATTCCGTGAATTCCCAAAGTAAATTCCACTGCGGAATTTGAAGTGGAATTTACCGTGGGAAAAAATAAAGTAGAATTTAGTCTGGGAAAGGAGGTTCCCGGATATGAAAGCGAAGGCGAATTTCCAAAGTAAATTCCACAGGTGAATTTCAAGTGGAATTTACCGTGGGAAAGAATAAAGTAGAATTTAGTCCGGGAAAGGGCGAATTTCCAAAGTAAATTCCACAGGGGAAGAGGGGGGAAACCCCTAAAAATGCCCCGCTGCTCCTTGCGCTCACCGCGGTCAAGGGCAAAGGAAAAGGCTCCGTGGGGGGGATACGGAGCCTTTCTTCGGGGAAGAAGTATCAGATAAATGGGGTATTCATGAAAAGTCTTTCCTTTTCACAGCTGTATCCTACCAAGTCAATATGGCAAGAGTTTGTGGTGAATGTGAAAGCTTTGTGGCAGAAAGACTTTTTCGTCCAAAGCCCTTGCCGCCGCGCCTAATTGGACAGGTGCAAGGCGCTCCCGTCCGTCTCGGCGCAGGGGCAGGCGTCCGCCGCCCACAGGTACGCCGCACCGCCCGAAAGCTCCGCGCGATACCACCTTCCGCCGTCCGCATCCGTCACAACGCCGTTGACGGTAAAGCAGTCCCCTTCCTTGGCAAGACAGAGCGTTTGCAGGGCGCCGCACTGCGCCTTTGGAGCGGGCAGGCTCAAAAGCGCGCCGTCCCGCACCAAGCACACGGTAAACGCCGCCGCCGCAAACGTGCAGTTGGACAGGTATTCCCTGCCGCACAGGAAGGCTTCATAGTCGGAAACGTCGTAGTTCGCGGCGCGGTTGATGCTCACATAGCGGTACTTTCCGTATCGGATCGTGTGCAGCCCCACCTTGTTGTTGCCAAGGTAGTTACAATCCAGCACCGTCACCCCCACTTCATCCACCGTCACCACCACGGCGGAGTGTCGCCCCTTGCCCGAAGCGTAGTCGCCAAGCCGTATCACATCGCCGGGGCGCGCCTTTTGCAGGGTCTCATAGCAGTATCGTCCCGACGCCTCTTGCACAAAGCGCACCTGATCGCTGCTGCGCTGCGCAAACAGATAGAAGCCCGCAAAGTTTGCAAAGCCGCAGCAGGAGCAGCCGTTTAGCAGGGGCGTATCGAAGTAAAAATGTTGAAAGGCGCAGTCGTCGGGGAGCAGATCCACCGTTTTTTGGAACCACTCGGCGTTTAGGATGTGTTTGACGTTGCAGCGATAGCACGCCTTGTTGCCGCAGGCGCGGCCTGTGGTGGTGAAGCGTTTGCCGACAAGCAGGGTACAAAGCTTTTCGATGCGATAGGCCGCAACGCTTACGCTGACGCTCTGCGGGGTGGTCGTATCGGACGCCGCCATCCTTTCATCGTGATCGGCGCTTTTCGCCTGCAACACCGCTGCCTCGGTCAACGCCCCCACAGCGCCGCTAAGCGCGTCCGCATGGGCGGCTGTCAAAGCGGACTGCCCCGCTCCCAAGACGCCGCTAAGCGCGTCCGCATGGGCGGCTGCCAAAGCGGACTGCTCCGCCTCCAAGACGCCGCAAAGCGCGTCCGTATGGGCGGCTGTCAAAGCGGACTGCCCCGCCTCCAAGACGCCGCAAGGCGCGTCCGCATGGGCGGTCACCAAAGCGGACTGCCCCGCCTCCAAGACGCCGCTAAGCACGACCGCATGGGCGGCTGCCAAAGCGGACTGCCCCGCCTCCAAGACGCCGCAAGGCGCGTCCGCATGGGCGGCGGCCAAAGCGGACTGCCCCGCTCCCAAGACGCCGCAAGGCGCGTCCGCATGGGCGGCTGCCAAAACGGACTGCTCGGATATCTCCAAAGTGCCGCAAAGCGCGTCCGTATGGGCGGTCGCCAAAGCGGACTGCCCCGCTCCCAAGACGCCGCTAAGCACGTCCGCATGGGCGGCTGCCAAAGCGGACTGCTCCGCCCCCAAGACGCCGCAAGGCGCGTCCGCATGGGCGGTCGCCAAAGCGGACTTCCCCACCTCCACAGCGCCGCAAAGCGCGTCCGTATGGGCGGTCGCCAAAACGGACTGCCCCGCCCCAAAGACGCCGCAAAGCGCATCCGTTTGCGGGGGCATTCCCCAAACGAAAGCAAGGGCAAGCAGCAGCACAAGCAAGGCTATCCTTTTTCGACGCCCGCGTCCCATGTCGCCCTCCTTTCCCTGCGGATCGCAGCCTTTCGCGCCCGCTTGACCCCGTTCTCCCGCCTGCTCTTTATCAAGCAAGCCCTATTCCTTTTCCCCCTCCCCGTCCTGCGGCGTCTGCGAATGCAGCGAAGCATAGACGGCCTTGGCGGTCGCCGCCGTCATGCCGGGGACGGCGGACAGCTCCTCCACGGAGGCGTTTTGCAGCGCGTCCACTGTGACAAAGCGGTCGAACAGAGCGCGCTTGCGCTTGTCGCCCACGCCCTTTACCTCGTCCAAGCGGGAGTAAAGCTGCTGCTTCCCCCGAAGCGTGCGGTGGTAGCTGATGGCAAAGCGGTGCGCCTCGTCGCGGATGCGCTGCAGCAGCTGCAGCGCGGGGTCGTCCCTGCCAAGGGCGATCGGCTCCTTGCGGTCGGGCAGATAGATCAGCTCCTCCTTCTCGGCAAGGCCGATGGCGGGGATGTGCGTAAGCCCCCGCTCCTCTAAAAGCGCGGTCGCCACAGCAAGCTGCGTTGGCCCGCCGTCCACGATCAGTAGGTCGGGGTAGGGTTCGCCCCGCTCCAAGCGCCTTTCCAAGACCTCGTGCATGGCGGCAAGGTCGTCCCCGCCGTGCTCCCCCTTCAGCCGAAAGCGGCGATAGGCGTTCTTGTCCGCCTTCCCATCCGTGAACACCACCATGGACGACACCGTTGCCTCGCCGCCAAGGTGGGAATTATCAAAGCATTCCATGCGCGTGGGGATCTCGGCAAGCCCCAGCACGCCGCAAAGCGCCGCCAGAGCGCCCCCGCTGCGGTCGAAGGCGCGCCGCTCCAGCTCCAGCTCCTTTTCCAACGCCTTTATGGCGTTATCCAACGCCAACGCCGTGAGCTTTGCCTTCTCGCCGCGCTGCGGCACGCACAGCCGCACCCTTCGTCCCGCTCGTTCGCTAAGCCACGCCTCCAACGCTTCGGCATCCTCGGCGGGGGCGTGCAGCAGCAGCTCCTTTTGGGGACGCGGCGCGTCGGCCTCGCCATAGAGCTGGGGCAAAAAGGCGGTCAGGACGGCGCTTTCATCGGCGTCGCCCTCCAATTCCACATGGAAGCGATGCGACCCGACGACCTTGCCCTCCCGCACATACAGCGCGTAGACCAGTGTCCGACCATCCCGCTGCGCGGCGGCATACACATCCGCCGTGATGGGCTTGACCGAGATGGCCACCTGCCTTTCGCCAAGCGCCCGTACGGCGCGGATGCGGTCTCGAAGCACCGCCGCCTGCTCAAAATCCTCCCGTTCGGCGGCCTTTTCCATGCGCTCCGTCAGCTCACCGATCAGCGCGCCCCCGTGTCCGTTGAGAAAGTCGAGCACCTCCTTGAGGCAGGCATGGTAGCTTTCCCTTGAGACCTGTCCGCTGCAGGGCGCCATGCAGCGCCCGATCTGATACAGGAGGCAGGGGCGTTCGCGGCGGTCGATCATCCTTTTAATATCCTTGCGGCATTGGCGCACGGGAAAATGCTCCCGCACGATGGCAAGCTGCTCTTTGAGCTGCCCCTCGGACTGGTACGGCCCCAGATAGGTCGCGCCGTCCCTTTTGACGCGCCGCACCAGCTCCACACGCGGAAAATCCTGCTTGAGATCGATGCGCACATAGGGAAAGTGCTTATCGTCCTTGAGCAGGATGTTGTAGTGGGGCAGGTATTGCTTGATGAGGTTGCTTTCCAAGGACAGCGCCTCGTTCTCGCTGCTAACCTCAATGGTGTCAAAGGTCTCCACATGCGAGACCATCGCCAGCACCTTGGGGGTGTGGGCGCGGCTGTTTTGAAAGTATTGCCGCACACGGTTCTTGAGCGACACGGCCTTGCCCACATAGATGACCGTGCCCGACGCATCGTACATCAGGTACACGCCGGGGCGGTCGGGCAGCAGCGCAAGCTTATCGCTCAGCGTATCATTCATGGTCGGCAGGCTGCGAACGAAGCAGCCGATCACCGTTCTTGTTGCACCACCAATAGGCAAAGATGGCAAAGACGGCGCTCAAAGCCAACGGCACATAGTAGGGCAGGGTCACTATAAGGCACACAAGCCCGCATAGCAGCCACAGCCCCGCCAGCACGAAGAAGAACAGCGCCGCGTACCTGCTGAGCTTCTTGACGCAGTAGCCCTCCTCGGCCATGGCGCGCACGTTCTTAAAGCCCAAGAGCAGCCCCGCCCAGTGGAAGACGCGCACCAGTACGCCCAGTATTGCAAGGAACAGGGCAACAAAACCGTAACAGGCAAGATAGATCATAGTCTCTCCTTTGGCAAAGCCCCCGCATTTTTCAGCAGCGCATACAGCTGCGGAACGGGCAGGCCGATGACGTTGAAGTAATTCCCCTCGATGCGCTCGACATAGACGCAGGCGGGGCCCTGCACGCCGTAGGAGCCCGCCTTGTCCAGCGGATCCCCCGTGCCGACGTACCAATCGATCTCCCCCTCGCTCATGGGTCGGAAGAACACCCTTGTGACGCAATGCGTCAGCTGCCGCTTCTCAGGCGTCAGCACGCAAAGTCCCGTGTAGACCTCGTGCATACGCCCCTGCAGCCGCCTAAGGTAGTCCTTGGCGCGCTCTACGGTATGCGGCTTGCCCAGCACCTCGCCAGCAAGCTCCACCACGGTGTCCGCGCCGATCACGCAGGCGGTGGGATGCCGCGAGAACACGTCCTCCGCCTTTGCGAGAGCCAACGCCTTGACGAGCGCGGCGGTGTCCACGCCCTTTGGCGGCCGCTCCTCCTCACGGGAGGGTTCACACACAAAGTCCAGCCCCATCAGCTGCATCAGCTCACGGCGGCGGGGGGACTGCGACGCTAAGATCAGCTGCATGGCTCCTCCAAGAGCAGGCCTACGGGGCAGTGGTCGCTGCCCAAGACCTCGTCATAGATCAAACTGTCCCGCACCTTGGGCAGCAGACGTTCGCTGACCAAGAAGTAGTCGATACGCCAGCCCACGCCCTTTTCCCTTGCGCGCATCCGATAGCTCCACCAGGAGTAGCGCACAGTCTCGGGGTACAGGCGGCGGAAGCTGTCGGCAAAGCCCTCGCTTAAGAGCTGCCCGAACTTGCCGCGCTCCTCGTCGGTAAAGCCGGGGTTCATGCGGTTCGTCTTGGGATTTTTGAGGTCGATGTCGTTGTGCGCCACGTTCAGATCGCCGCAGACGATCACGGGCTTTGCCCGATCGAGCGCCATCAGGTATTCGCGGAAGGCGTCCTCGAATTGGAGGCGATAGTCCAAGCGGCGCAGACCGTCCTGCGAGTTGGGCGTATACACCGTCACAAAGTAAAAGGCGGGATACTCCAGTGTGATGACCCGTCCCTCGTGGTCGTGCTCGTCCCTGCCGATCCCATAGCGCACACTGAGCGGTGTATGTTTTGCAAAGACCGCCGTGCCGGAATAGCCCTTCTTCTCGGCGCTGTTCCAGTACTGCGTATAGCCCGCCAAGTTCACCTCGGCTTGCTCCGGCTGCATCTTGGTCTCCTGCACGGCGAACAGCTCGGGCGCTTCGGCGGCAAAAAACTCGCCAAAGCCCTTGCCCAAGCAGGCGCGCAGACCGTTCACGTTCCAACTGATCAGTTTCATACGAAAAAGTATACCATGCGCCGCCGCCGCTGACAAGCGCACGGCAGGGAATTTTCCCCCTTGCCCCGAAAATTTGCCCTATCCCGATCCCTATACGCCGCCGCGCACACAGATATATGCTTTTGCATACGATATAGTACAGTATTACGAAAGGAAGTGTGACCATGGACTTTGATCCGAACACGACAAGCTGTCCCACAAGCGGCTACCAAGCCCTGTCCGTCTGCGTACCCGTCACGGTAACGCCGTATGTGCATGTGGGCGAGACCGTCACGCGCTGCTGCGGCGAACCCGTCATCACGGCGGGCAACAACGGCTGCACGGGCAGACGCAACGGCGTATGCATGTTCACGATCCGTCAGCGGCTCTGCGTTGAGGTGCCCATCTTCTTTGGCGCAAACGCAGTCGCAGGCGAACCGAACGTGGACTGCCTGGGCGCCTCCCACGAGTGCGCCTGCAGCGAAACGCAAAACCCCGACTGAGCGACAGACCTCCCCATGAAGCAGCCCCGTTTCACAAGGAAGCGGGGCTGTACTGACTGTAAGACTATTAAGAAATTTTATGCGGAGGCTTCGACCATGCGGGCAATGACGTCCTCCACCTCGTCGGGCTGTATCGAAAGGGCAACGGCCAGCTCGCCGTAGAGCAGCTCCTTGGCGCGGCGCATGAAGCGCTCCTCGGTCTGCCCCTGCCGCCGTCCCTGCGCCTGCGCGTGACGGTTTTGCGCATGCAGCAGACGGATCAAAAGGATCAGGTCGGCGCAGGCATAGCCCGAAAGATAGCTGCGGTACAGCGCGGTCTTTTCCCGCAGGTTCGTCTGCTGCGGCTTGCTTTCATCGAGGTCGCGGATGCCAAGGATCAGCTTTTCCGCCTCGGCACGATCGATGACGGGGCGCATGGGCACCGCCACATCCGTGGGCGCATAGATAAGGCCGCTGCGATAGAGGGGCTGCAGCGTATAGTAGATCTTGTCGGCGTCCAACAAGGGAAGCGGCGCGCCGCCTATAGCCTCGACGCGGCAGACGCCCTCGCCGCCATAGACGATCAGCTCACCGACCTTGAACATAGTTTCTCCTTTTAGACATACCCTGCCAATTCTTCTTTTTCATTGTAGCACAAAACGCGGCGAAATGTAAGCATTTTTCGGAAATATTGAAAAAAAGACGCCTGTCTCTACTATATTATATTTACAAGTGGAAGGAAATGTGGTATACTAAACCATTCGAAGCGGAAGGAAAAGTCATGCGCATAGACGGCTTACAGCTCTATCATTTTCGCAACTATGACGCGCTGAGCTTGACCCCCGACGAGGGGCTTTGCGTGCTGACCGGACCCAACGGCGCAGGCAAGACGAACGTGCTGGAAGCCGTTTTTTTGTGCGCCTTCGGAAGGAGCCACCGCACGCCGCGGGACGCCGACCTCATCAAAAAATCGCAGGAGGAGGCGGGCGTGAAGCTGCGCGTCTGCACACGGGGCGGCAGGCGGCAGGTGCGCGTGGAGCTGACGGCGCGGGAGCGCAAGAAGGTCTACCTTGACGGCGGTCTGCTTTCCCGCAGCGGCGAATTGATGGGCTGCTTAAACGTGGTCATGTTCTCCCCAAGCGATCTGGCGCTGGTGCAGGACGGTCCTGCCGAGCGGCGGCGCTTCATGGACATGGAGCTGAGCCAGCTCAAGCCCGCGTACTACTACAGCCTGCAGCAGTACAACCAGGCGCTCAAGCAGCGCAACAACCTTTTAAAGGTGGTGGATCGCGAGGGCTTGGACACGCTTGCGCAGTGGGACGAGCAGCTGAGCCTCTTGGGCGCGGCCATCACGGCGGAGCGAGCGAACTTTGTCCGCGAGCTGACGCCCATCGCGGCAAGGCGGCATCGCAGCATGTGCGGCGCGGAGGAGCTGCTCGTGGGCTACGAGCAGGATCTGCCCCCCGTTGCCGAGGAGCAGCTGCAAATGGCGATGCGGGACGCGTTGGCGGACGCGTTGGAGAAGGATCTCTATCGCGGCTACACCTCGGTGGGGCCGCATCGGGACGATTTGAGCCTGCAGCTGGACGGCTTGGACGCACGCGTCTACGGCTCACAGGGGCAGCAGCGCAGCGCGGCGCTGTCCCTAAAGCTCAGCGAGATCGACCTGATCGAGCGCATCCGCGGCGAAAAGCCCGTGCTGCTGTTGGACGATGTGTTCTCCGAGCTGGACACGAACAGGCAGAAGCGCCTTTTGGAGAGCGTGGAGGGCTGTCAGGCCTTCATCAGCTGCACGCAGCTGGAGCCGCTGACTCGAGCGGGCGCGGAGCGCATGCAGGTGCTTGCGGTGCGCGACGGGGCGATCGTGGAGGTCTGAGCCTCGAAAACTTTTACACAAAAACAATATGCAAGGATATGGCAAGAAAAGGATGTAAGCAATGGAAGACGATTTTCAGCATGACGTAAACGGATCCTACGACGCGTCACAGATCCAAGTCTTGGAGGGCTTGGAGGCGGTGCGCCGCCGTCCCGGTATGTACATCGGTTCCACCGATGCGCGAGGGATGCACCAGCTCGTCACGGAGCTGGTGGACAATTCCATCGATGAAGCGCTGGCGGGCTTTTGTACGCATATCGAGATCGTCCTGCACAAGGACGGTTCGGTCACGGAAAAGGACAACGGCCGCGGCATTCCCGTGGGCTATCACGAGAAGACGGGCAAGAACGCACTGGAGGTCGCACTGACCATCCTGCATGCCGGCGGCAAGTTCGGCGGCGGCAGCTACAAGGTCTCAGGCGGTCTGCACGGCGTGGGCTTAAGCTGCGTGAACGCGCTGAGCAAGGCGCTGCATGTGGAGGTTCGCCGTGACGGCGTCATCTATGCGCAGGATTACAGCCGCGGCGCACCTATGAATGAGGTCACGGCGGTGGGCAGCTGCGACACGGCGGACACGGGTACGACCGTCACCTTCATGCCCGACGACGAGATCTTTGACGCGGATGCAAGCTACAACTTCGACACGCTCAAGAGCCGCTTTCGCGAGCTGGCGTTTTTGAACGCGGGACTGCGCATCACCGCCACGGACGAGCGGGAGGAGACTCCCGTTGTCAAGAGCTACTGCTACGAGGGCGGGCTCAAGTCCTTTGCCGAATACCTCAACAAAAATAAGGGACTGCTGCATCCCGAACCGCTCTGCTTCACGGCGGCGCGCTTCGAGGACGGCGAGGAGACGGCCTCCGTGGAGGTCTCCATGCAGTACAACGACGGCTACAACGAGCTGATCCTCTCCTTTGCCAACAACATCGCCACGCACGAGGGCGGTTCGCATCTGGTGGGCTTCAAGGCTGCTTTGACCCGCGTGATGAACGATTACGCTAAGAAGTACGGCCTTATCAAGGGCAGCGACAGCGGTCTTTCGGGCGAGGACATCCGCGAGGGTCTGACCGCCATCGTCAGCGTCAAGCTGACCGAGCCGCAGTTCGAGGGGCAGACCAAGACCAAGCTGGGCAACGCAGACATCCGTCCCTTGGTGGACGGCGCCGTCAGCGACAAGCTCATGACTTGGCTGGAGGAGAACCCCGCCTACGGCAAGCTCATCATCGAAAAATGCGTCACGGCGTCAAGGGCGAGGGACGCGGCGCGCAAGGCGCGGGAGCTGACCCGCCGCAAGACGGTGCTGGACTCCACCAGTCTGCCCGGCAAGCTGGCGGACTGTCAGGAGAAGGACGCGTCCAAGTGCGAGCTGTTCATCGTGGAGGGCGACTCCGCAGGCGGCAGCGCCAAGATGGGGCGCAACCGCATCTTTCAGGCGATCTTGCCCCTTCGCGGCAAGATCCTGAACGTCGAAAAGACCCGCTTGGATCGTATGCTTGCCAACAACGAGATCAAGGCCATGATAACGGCGTTTGGCGCAGGCATGGACGACGACTTTGACGTGAGCAAGCTGCGCTACCACAAGATCATCTGCATGACGGATGCCGACGTGGACGGCAGTCATATCCGCATCCTCATGCTGACCTTCTTCTACCGCCACATGCGCCCCTTGATCGAGCAGGGCTATGTGTACATCGCGCAGCCGCCGCTGTACCAGATCAAGCGCGGCAAGTACATGAAATACGTGTACAGCGATGAGGAGTTAGAGGAGGTCTTGACCGAGATCGGGCGTGAGCCGAAGCCCGAGATCCAACGCTACAAGGGCTTGGGCGAGATGAACGCCGAGCAGCTTTGGGAAACGACCATGGATCCCGAAACGCGCATCATGCTGCGCGTGAGCGTGGACGACGCGGTGGCGGCGGACGAGCTGTTCACCCTGCTGATGGGCGACAAGGTGGAGCCGCGGCGCGAGTTCATCGAGCAGAACAGCAAGCTGGTCAAGGACCTGGACATCTGAGGACGATGCAATGAAGAACGATTACGAATATTTCAACGAGATACATGGCGGCGGCAACAACGGCCGCATCCTGCCCGTCAACTTGGAAAAGGAGATGAAGAGCAGCTTCATCGCCTACGCCATGGCGGTCATCATCAGCCGTGCCCTGCCCGATGTGCGCGACGGCCTAAAGCCCGTGCATCGGCGCATCCTCTACTCCATGGACGAGCTGGGTCTGCAGCCGGACAAGCCCTACCGCAAGAGCGCCCGCATCGTGGGCGACTGCTTGGGCAAGTACCATCCGCACGGCGACAGCTCCGTGTACGACGCCATGGTGCGCTTTGCGCAGACCTTCTCCATGCGCTATCCGCTGGTGGAGGGACATGGCAACTTCGGCTCCATGGACGGCGACGGCGCGGCGGCCATGCGATATACCGAGGCGCGCCTGTCCAAGATGGCCACCGAAATGATGGCGGACATCGACAAGGACACGGTGGACTTCTATCCAAACTTTGACGAGACGCTGACCCAGCCCGCCGTGCTGCCCGCCCGCTACCCGAACCTTTTGGTCAACGGCAGCAACGGTATCGCCGTGGGCATGGCAACCAACATTCCGCCGCACAATCTGGGCGAGACCATCGATGCGCTCATCGCGCTCATCGACAACCCGCAGATCACCATTGACGAGCTGATGCAGGTGCTGCCCGGACCCGACTTCCCCACGGGAGCCACCATCATGGGCAAGATGGGCATTGCCTCCGCGTACCGCACGGGACGCGGCCGCATCATCGTGCGCGCCAAGAGCGAGATCGAGCAGGTCACGGCGCAGCATGCCCGCATCATCATCACCGAGGTGCCCTATCAGGTCAACAAGGCACGCTTGGTGGAGCGCATCGCAGAGCTGGTGCGCGAGAAGCGCGTGGAGGGCATTGCCGATCTGCGCGACGAGACCGACCGCACGGGCGTGCGCATCGTCATCGAGCTAAAGCGCGACGTCAACGCCAACGTGGTGCTCAACAACCTGTACAAGCACACCGACCTGCAGACGACCTTTGGCGTCATCACCTTGGCGCTTGTGGACGGCGAACCGCGGGTGCTGAACCTCAAGCAGGTGCTCTACTACTATCTGGAGCATCAAAAGGACGTGGTCACGCGCCGCACCAAATTTGACCTCAACCGCGCCTTGGAGCGCCTCCACATCTTGGAGGGACTCATCATCGCGCTGGACAACATCGATGAGATCGTGGCGCTCATCAAAAGCTCCGAAAGCGCCGCTGTTGCAAGAGAGCGCCTGATGAGCCGCTTTGGCCTGAGCGAACGGCAGGCGCAGGCCATCTTGGACATGCGTTTGCAGCGTCTGACGGGCTTGGAGCGCGACAAGATCCTTGAGGAGCGCAAGCAGCTCACCGAGCGTGTGGCGTACCTGCAAAGCATCCTTGCCGACGAGCAAAAGCTCTTGGACATCATCCGTGAGGAGGCGCTTGCGGTCAAGGCGCGCTACAACGACCCGCGCCGCACGGAGATCACGCAGATGATCGACGACATCGATCTGGACGATGTGATCCAAGAGGAGGACATGGCGGTCACCATGACCCACTTTGGCTATGTCAAGCGCATCAGCCCCGCTGTGTATCGGTCGCAGGGGCGCGGCGGCAAGGGCGTCAAGGGGCAGTCCACCCGCGAGGAGGACTTTGTGGAGCGTATGTTCGTCACCAGCACCCATGCAAAGATCATGTTCTTCACCAACCGCGGCAGGGCGTTTACCATCAAGTGCTACGCCATCCCCGAGTCGGGACGCGGCTCCAAGGGCGTTCCCGTGGTCAACCTGCTGCAGCTGCAGACAGGCGAGACCGTCACGGCCATGTTCCCCGTGGGCAAGGAGCTTGCGGAGAACGGCTATCTGGTCACGGCAACGCGGCAGGGGCTTATCAAGAAGACGCGCCTTGGCGATTGCCGCAACATCCGCAAGACGGGGCTGGCGATCCAGACCATCCGCGAGGGCGACGAGCTGATGCGCGTGGAGCTGTCCAATGGCGAGGACGAATTCCTCATGGCGACCCGCAACGCCAAGTGCATCCGCTTCAGCGAAGCAAACGTGCGCGCCACGGGGCGCGGCGGCATGGGCGTCATTGCCATGAAGCTGGACGAGGGCGACGAGCTGGTCGATATGGTCAAGGTGCAAAAGGGCGCACAGCTTCTGACCGTTTCCGAAAACGGCATGGGCAAGCGCAGCGACGAAGCGGAGTTCAGCCTGCAGGGACGCGGCGGCAAGGGGCTCATCGCCATGAAGCTCACCGAGCGCACAGGCGCGCTGGCCTGCCTCAAGATCACCGTGGGCGATGAGGATCTCATCCTCATGCGCGACGACGGCAAGGTCATCCGCATGCCCGTAGCCGAGATCTCTACCTACGGACGCAACACGCAGGGCGTCAAGCTCATGCATGTGGACGACGGGACGCGCATCGCCTGCGTGGTGGTCGTGCCGCATCAGGACGAGGACGAGACCCCGCAGGAGGACGAGCTGAACGCGGTGCAGTCCATCAGCGGCGGCGACGAGGCCGACGGCGTGAGCGACGTCTCCCTTGACGACGAGGATCCAAAGGACGCGCCCTCCGACGAGGAATAGCAAAAAAATAGTCCCCCTTCGGGCGTAAACGCTTTGGAGGGGGACAATCTAATAGGAAGAATGAAAGGGGACAAGCAGACATGGACACGCTTGCGTTTCCGCCGTCGGTGACGGCGCTTGCAAACGAAGCCGAGAAGCACGGCTGCACGCTGTACGCCGTGGGAGGCTGCGTGCGCGATGCTCTGCTTGGGCGTCCCCTGAACGACTACGACCTGACGGGCGCGTGGGAACCGCAAAGGCTGCGCGAGCTTTTGGGCGAGCTGTCCGTGCCCTGCGAAACGGTCAACGAGCAGCTTGGCACCCTGCTGCTCCGCTTGGGCGATCGAAAGGTGGAGTATACGCCCTTCCGCACCGAAAGCTACGGCGCGGGCGGGGCGCATCGACCCGAACAGGTGGCGTTCACCACGGAGTTGAACTTGGACGCGTTCCGCCGCGACTTTTCCGTCAACGCCCTGTACTGCGAGCTGACCACGGGGCGGCTGATCGACCCGACAGGCGGCCTTGCCGACTTGGAAAAGCGGCAGCTGCGCACCACAGCGGCGGATCCCCAGAGGATACTAAGGGACGACGGGCTGCGTCTTTTGCGCCTTGTGCGCTTTTCGGCGGCGCTTGATTTTACTGTGGAGGAGGGCACGGAGCAGGCGGCAAGGGAGAACGCGGCGCTCTTGGACGATGTGGCGCAGGAACGCCGCATGGAGGAGCTTAGCCGCATCCTTACGGGGGAGCGCGTGTTCGACGCGCTGGAGCAGCTTCGTTCACTGGGACTGTGGGCGTATCTCATTCCCGAATTTTTGCCCTGCGACGGCATGGAGCAGCGCCGCGACCACCATCGCTACGATGTGCTGACCCACATGTTCCACGCCTGCGAAAACACCCCGCCGCTGCTGCCGTACCGCCTGATGGGGCTGTTGCACGATGTGGGCAAGCCCCCCTGCAAGGAGGAGACGGGCAAGCTCTATCTGCACGATGTGTACAGCGAACGCCTGACCCGCGGCATCCTTAAGCGGCTCTGCTGCTCCAACGCGCTCATCGAGCGGGTGTGCTTCGGGGTGCGTATGCACATGTTCGACCTGTGGGACGGCGCCAAGGAGGACACCCTGCGCAGACGCTTCTGCGACTGGGGCGAGCAGCGCGTGGAGGATCTGATCGTTGTGCGCGAGGCGGACGTGCGCGGCAGCGGCTACGAATTGGACTTTACGGCCAAGCGCTGGCGCACCCTGCTTGCCGCCATGCGCGAGGAGGGCGTGCCCTTCCGCCCGGGGCAGCTGTGCATCGGCGGCAACGAGATCATGCGGGAGCTGAAGCTGTCCTCCGGCAAGGAGGTGGGGCGCATCAAGCACCAGCTGCTGCTGCACTGCGCGGTGCATCCCGAGGACAACGAGCGCTCGACCCTGCTGACCCTCCTCACAGACTATCGCTAAAAGGCGCACAGTTTCGGCGAACTTGTAAATTCTTTTGCCAAACGTGGTATTTTTATGAAGCCTGTGGTATCATGAACAACATGAATGGGTCGGCGCGGAAGGCCTTTTTCCGTTGTGCCCATAAAAAGCGGCTGCCGCCAAGCGCGGCGCCTCCGCTTTTGTACGCAAGCAGGATGCGGACGCGATACGCGGACGGAAGGAATTGGAATGAAAGCAACAAAGCGAAGAGGAACAGCACAACTCGGCCTTATCGCGGCCTTTCTTATTTTTTTTGTGGTGGTGCTCATCATTGCCAACTGCGTGAACAGCAGCGGCAAGGCGAAGAACGAGGGGCAAAGCTCTCCCGTGATCGTCAGCGAGGTCATGACCTCCAACACGGGTCTTGTGACGGACGAGTACGGCGAGCATCCCGACTATGTCGAGCTGTACAACCGCGGCAGCGAGGCGGTGGACGTGAGCGGCTGGGCGCTGAGCGATCGTGAGACCGACGCTTGGACCTTCCCCAACAACACCGTCATCGAGGCAGGCGGGTACTTGGTCGTGTGGTGCAGCGGCAAGACGGTCGAAAACACCCTTATCGCCAATTTCAAGCTCTCGGCGGGGGATGTGCTGCGCTTCATGGACGCCACAGGCACGGTGCTGCTGCAAAAGGAGCTGCCCGAGCTGCGCGCAGGCAACACCTACTACTACGACCCCCAAACGGAAACATGGTTTGAAAAGCTGCCCAGCCCCGGCTATCCCAACACGGACGAGGGCGTGGAGGCCTACGAGCAGAGCATCACCATCCCCACCGACGGCAGCGGCGCCGGCACGCTGACCACCGCTCACAACGGGCTGTACATCACCGAATTCATGGCTGCCAACCACAACACCGTGGTCGGACCCGACGGCAGCTTCTGCGACTGGGTGGAGCTGTACAACAGCAGCAGCGCAAGCTTGGATCTTGGCGGCGTGGGCGTTTCGGACGATCCCGCCAAGCCCTACAAATACACCTTTGCCGAGGGGACGAGCCTTGCCCCCGGCGCGTATCTGGTCCTTTACAGCACGGCGGACGATGTGGAGGGCTACTACTGCCTGCCCTTCGGCCTTTCGTCAAACGGCGAGAGCCTTGTGCTGACCGATGCGAACGGCGGCATTCTGGATCGCGTGGAGTTTGGCGCGCAGCAGAAGGACGTCAGCATGGCCAGACCCTACGACGCCAACGGCGCGTTCGTGGCGGGGGCGGATTTTGTGGCAACGACCACCATCTCCCCCGGCTATCCCAACACACAGGGGGGCTATGACGCGTGGGAGGCGGCACGCTATCCCAACGTGGGCGTGCACGACATTCGCTTCTCCGAGATCCTTACGGAGGGCTACGCCTACACCATCAACAGCAAGGGCAGACCCGACGATGCGGATCTTGGGTCGTGGATCGAGCTGTACAACGCTTCCGATCAGGAGCAGAGCCTCACGGGGATGGCGCTGACGGACAACATCGCCAATCCCAAGAAATGGGTTTTTCCTGACGGAACGAGTATCGCCGCAAAAGGATATCTCATCGTATACTTAGAGGGCAGCCTGCCCTTGGAGGGACAGAGCGCAAGCTCCGTGACCGCCGAGCAAAAGGCGCTCACCTTGAATTTCGATATTGCGGCGGCGGGGGAGACCCTGTATCTGTTTGACGCGGCGGGAGAGATGACCGACCGCGTGGAGGTGCCCGCCTGTCGTGCGTGCGTGTCCTACGGACGCAACGACGCGGGGCAGTGGCTCCTCATGGAGACGCCCACCATGGGCGCGGCAAACGTGCAAAGCGGCTGCACCTCCACCTGCGAGGCTCCCGCGCTTTCCTTGGAGAGCGGCCTGTACACGGGGACGCAGAGCATCACCATCACCGTGCCGGAGGGCTGCTATGTGACCTACACCTTGGATTGCAGCACGCCCACCGAGTCGAGCACGCGCTACACCGCGGGCGAGGTCATCACGGCAAGCTGGAAGGCGGCGCCTGTGGATCCCGCGGGAACGGAGGCGGACGCGGAGGACAGCGCAAGCAAGAGCCTGCAGCGCCTCAAGAACGCACCCGCCAACACGGTCGTTCGCGCCAGAGCGTTCCGCGACGGCTGCTTGGCAAGCGATGTTGCGACCGAGACCTATGTCATCGTCGACCCCGCCAACGAGACGGAGCAGGCGCATTCCACCTCGCTGAAGGTGGTGTTCCTTGTGACCGATCCCAAAAATCTCACGGACGACACCATCGGCCTGTACCTGCGCAGCAGCAGCTACAACGACACGACCAAGCTTGGCGCCAACTACAACCAAAGCGGACGCGAATGGGAGCGGCAGGCCAGCTTTACCTATGTCAACAGCGGCGGCAGCGGCGAGCTGTACGAAGGCGATCTGATGATCCGCATGTTCGGCGCGTACTCCCGCTTTCAGCGCGAGCAGAAGGGCTTTGGCCTCATCTCCCGCAAGGGCTTCGGCGAGTCGGATCTGAACTATGCCTTCTTTGACGATCGGCCGTTTACGAGCTACGATTCGCTGGTGCTGCGCGCAAGCGCTATGGACAGCTCCATGTCCAAGATCCGCGACGTGCTGGTGCAGAGCTTGGTGGAGGACGCGGGGCTGGATCTGTGTACGCAGGCCTATGTGCAGACGGTGGTCTACCTCAACGGCAACTACTGGGGCATGTACTATCTGCGCGAGAAGATCAGCCGCAGCTTCATTGCCCAGCACTACAGCGTCACGGACAAGGGCAGCATCGACGTCTTAGTGGGCAACGGCGCATACGTCTCCGGCGATGAGAGCGCCGTGGACGACTGGGCGGCGCTCATCCAATACTGCAAGGATCGCAACTGTTCGCTCAACGCGGAGGAGTACGCCTATGTCTGCTCCAAGGTGGATGTGGACAACTACGCGCTCTACTGCGCCATAGAGATCCTGGTGGGCAACACGGACACGGGCAACATCAAGTGGTGGCGCTCCAGCGAAAAGGACAACAGGTGGCGCTTCATCATCTACGACTTTGACTGGGCGATGAACCGCAACGACGAGAAGGAGGACGCGTACACCTCGGGCTACCGCAGGGACTTCTTCTGGCGCTACTTCAAGCCGGAGGGGCACGGCGCCAATGCGGGCTTCTCCACGGTGCTGTCTCGAGCGCTTCTGTCCAATAATGACTTTTGCGAGCGCTTCGTCAATGCCTGCGCCACGCTCTACAAGGAGGTCTTCACCACCGAAAAGGTGCTTGCAAAGACGGATCAGTTAGCAGGCGTCATCGAGGCGGAGATGAAATGGGATATGCCGCGTTTTGGGAACTCTGTGAGCAACTGGAACAAGCATCTGAACAACGTCCGCGCTTTTGCGAACAACTACGGCAGCTACTTTCTCAAGTACTGCCAACAGTATATGAACGAACACACGAGCTACCACCTTGGCGACGAGGATATGCAGCGTATCTTCGGCGCTTAGGGCGGCAGGAACAAAGGAGCAAGCATGAGCGGGTATCGGCACGAGCTAAAATACATCATCAGCGAGGAGGAAGCGGCGCTGTTAAGCACGCGGCTTCGGCTCACGCTGGCGCAGGATCCCCACGCCGTCAAGAACGGCGGGGAGTACTTCATCCGCAGTCTGTACTTCGACGACCCCTACGAGCGAGCCGTGACGGAGAAGGTCTCCGGCGTGGAGTTTCGCGACAAGTATCGCATCCGCATCTACAACATGAGCGATGCGGCGATCAAACTGGAGCGCAAGCACAAGAACGGACAATTCATCAAAAAGGACAGCGTTTCGCTCACAAGGCGCGAGTGCGACGCCCTGCTTGCGGGGCAGTACGGCTTTTTGCTGCATCGCAGCGAGCCCTTTGCCAAGGAGGCATATGCGGCGCTGCGTACCCGTGCGCTCAAGCCGCGTGTACTGGTGGATTACATGCGCGAACCCTACGTCTTTCCCGTGGAGGACGTTCGCATCACCTTTGACCGCGATGTGCGCAGCTCGCTGCGCAAGACCGATCTGTTCGATCCAAACGTACCGACCTATCCCGCCGACGGCATGGACGGCCAGTGCATTTTGGAGGTCAAGTTCAACAGCTATCTGCCGGCGTACATCCGTATGCTGCTGCAGCTGGACAGCGCACAGCACAGTGCGGCAAGCAAATACCTGTATTGCCGCCGCTACGAAGCGTAAGCAAACGAGCCGCAGCGCGGCCGAAATAATAGGAGGAAGTTATGCTTGAATCCCTGCGTATGACCGATACTGCCACCGCAACAACAGGCGGCAGCAGCGTCCTAAGTTCCATTTTCACCTTCCAAAGCAGCGACCAGCCCGTGCTGGTCATCGCCACCATCCTGTGCGCGTTCGTGTTCGGACTGGGCATCTTCTTTGTGTACAAGAAGACCTTCTCCGGCGTGATCTACTCGCGCAGCTATAACCTCAGCCTTGTGATGCTCACCATGGTCAGCTCCATGGTCATCATGTTCATGTCCAACAACATGAAGCTGTCGCTGGGCATGGTCGGCGCGCTGTCCATCGTGCGTTTCCGCACGGCCATCAAGGATCCCATCGACACCGTGTTCATGTTCTGGGCGATCGCGCAGGGCATCGCGTTTGGCGCAGGCTACTTCCTGGAGGGCATCATCGGCTTTGCACTGATCGGCCTATTGATGATCCTCATCACCGTGGTCAAGGGCAAGGCTACCCTCCCGTACCTGCTCATCCTGCACTACGATGACCGCGCCTCCAAGACCGTCAAGCAGATGGTCGCGCAGCTGCCGCAGGCCAAGCTCAAGAGCAAGACCGTCCAGCAGGACGGCGTCGAGATGGCTGTGGAACTGCGTGTGCGTCAGAGCGAAACGGGCTTTGTCGACAAGTTCCTGCGCGTGGACGGCGTGTACGACGCAACGCTCATCGCGCATCAGGGCGACATGATCTCATAAGGAAAAAGCTTGCAGGCAAGGGACGGCGAAACGACCGCCCCTTTTCGTCCGCAAGAACCAATGTGTTTGGCGAGCCTGCTGCGGCAGGACTTTCCTTGCCCATCGACAGACACTCAAAAGGGACGGCGAAACGGCCGCCCCTTTTTGATGCAAACTTGTGGGAGACCCCCGAAGCGTTCCCCCGCCTTGGACGTTTCCGTCTCACAGCACAACAGCCACACACCCGTCAGTCCTGCGCGGCGTCCTCTTTGAACTGCTCTACCAAGCCCCCGAAGCGTTCCCCCGCCTTTGGCGTCTCGTCCGCAAAGTACAGCAGCTCCGA
The DNA here is from genome assembly GCA_964490325.1 of uncultured Oscillospiraceae bacterium. Classification (GTDB taxonomy): domain Bacteria; phylum Bacillota; class Clostridia; order Christensenellales; family CAG-138; genus DAOPJM01. The sequence goes on along the minus strand of CAZBBX010000005.1, from coordinate 66,495 downwards.
GACCGTCACCAGCTGATAGCCCTGCTCGATCAGCTGCGGAACCAACAGCTCAATGGCCTTGGCGGTGGAGGTATACAGGTCGTGAAACAGAATGATCGCCCCGTCTGCGGCAGCGTTCAGGGCGCAGGCATACACCTTTTTAGCGTCCTCCGTGCTCCAGTCGTGGGTGCTGCAGGTCCACAGCACGATGGGATAGCCATAGCTTGCTGCCCCCTTGTACACATGCGCGGAGACCCCGCCGTAGGTGGGACGATACAGCCGCATCACATAACCAAAGGTGGAGCGCATCAGCGCGTCCGTCTTTGACAGGCTCAAAACAAGCTGGCTCTCGCTGCGTTCGGTGTAATCTTCATGCTCAAAGGTGTGGTTGCCGATCTCGCAGTTGAGAGAGATGGCGCGGTCGATCAGGGCAATGTGATCCTCGATGCGGTCGCCCACCACAAAAAAGGTCGCTCGTCCGCCGTATTTCTCCAAGACGTCCAAAATGCGCGTGGTGCATTTGCGGCTGGGACCATCGTCAAAGGTCAGCGCGACCATGGGCTTATTGGGGTCGATGGTCAGCAGGCGCAGCTGCTCGTCCAAGTCCTTGCCCTCGACGGGATGCTCGATCAGATAGGCCTTTTCCAAGGCAAGCAGCTCCCTTGCACGCAGGGCACGGGGACTTTCCGCTTGGGTGGGGAGGGCAGAGGCAAGGCTTTGTGCGGTGGTCGCGGCTGCGTTTGGCGAAGGGGAGGGCGCACAGGCGCACAGCAGCAGACACAGGATAAGTCCCAACGCCCCCATTCTTCGACCCATCAAAACGCCTCCCCCAAGCCCTTGCTGCATCCTATGTGAAAAGGCGGCAGAGTATCCGTCCGCATGGTGGATGAAAGTGCAATATCCTTCGGTCGTGATTTCTCCGTTATCCGTAGGGGCGGATACCATCCGCCCGCCGTGTCCGCGTGACCGACTTTCCCCCACATCCGTAGGGGCGGATACCATCCGCCCGCCGTGTCAATGCAACCCTCTTTTCCCCACATCCCGTAGGGGCGGATATCATCCGCCCGCCGTGTGGACGGAAATGATGCACCGCCGTTGGCGACATGATCCGGCAGACCTTCGTGTGCTGTGATGTGTTGCGCTTATGGCGCAACAGGATGCAAAGCGTGTCCTGCACGCAAGACACACTTAATTCAGGTAGCTTTGCTCCGCAAAGCATCCTGAACTGTTCCCTGTTCACTGTCCACTGTTCCCTGTTTGCTGCTACTCGCACTTCTGCGGGCGGATACTATCCGCCCCTACAATTTCCATTAATAGGAGGGAAATAACATCTTCCATTAAAAGGAGGCAAATGCCAACTCCCCACGGGTCTTGGATATCGGAGCCTCCGCCCGCCGTACCGCCCGCCAAGGCTCAAGACCCGCGCTCGACTGAGGATGACAGCTGCTTTTCATAGATCACGCGGGGTTTTTCATAGGACGTGCCGCGATAGATGCGGATCTCGCCCCGATAGCAAAAACCGTTGCGCCGCAGCACGGCGCGCATGGCAAGGTTCCCCGCATGCGTGTCGATCCTAAGGCCGCTGCGGCCTGCCTCGGCCGCAAGTCCCTCCATGACGGAGAAGATCTCGTCGATCAGCCCAGTGCCCCGCGCTGCGTCCGCCAAGGCCAGCCGATGGATCACCGCGTAAGGCCCGCTGCAGACCCAGCCGCCGCTGTCCGTTTGATCGTAGTCCGCCTCGTGCGCCAAGGACAGGGCAGCCGTGGCGCGCACCGCGTCCCCCTCCAAAAAGACATAGCTGCTCCCCGCCGCCATGTCTGCAACAAACAGCTCCGCCTGCGGATAGCCGTCCTGCCATTGATCGATGCCAAAATGCGCAATATACCGCTGCGCCTCGCCGACCAAGGTCATGATGGCCGCCAAATCGCCGCGTTCCGTCTTGCGGAACGTGTATCGTCCGCTGCTTCGTTCGTCCGTCATCCGCGCCTCCCAAAGTGTTGCTTTTCCTGTGCAGCCAGTGTACCACCGGCGAACGTTTCCCGCAAGAGGACAGAGAATTTATTCATCTATACGAATACGGATACAGCACAAAAAGCATTAAAATAGGCTTAAAAATGCGCAAAACTGGCTTATGCGTGAAAAATGGTAAAATTTGTTGAGAAATTATGCAGATATACTGCGTAGCATACTTGACTATACAACTTATCCCTTTTATCATGATATATAGTTCGGCAAAGAACGAAGTCAGAAGAAGGAGCATCTTTCATGTTGAACAAGGGGAAAAAATGGATCGCCGTCGTGATGGCCTTTTTGATGCTGTTTGCGCTCAGCGTCGCCGTTCCGACGGAGCAGACCGAGGCCGCGTCGTATTCCTATAATACGGGCACACGCGGAACGGCCTGCACCTCGCTGTCAAGCGCGGCGCAGTCCTACTACACGGGCAGCTACACCTATTCCACGCTGAAGGGGCAATCGGGCAGCACGCTCAAGAGCACGCTTTGCACCCTGATGACGAATACGCATTCCACCAAGACGACCTATTCGGGCATCACCACGCTGACCGCGTATTCCGACACCTATAAGTCCGACACAAGCAAGATCCTGCTGTTCTACTGCAACGATGCAGTGGCCAGCACCTGGGACAGCGGCTCTACCTGGAACCGCGAGCATGTGTGGCCGCAGTCGCTGGGTACGTTCACCACCAGCAACGCAGGCAGCGACCTGCACCATCTGCGTCCGTCGGATCCCACCATCAACAGCACCCGCGGCAACAAGCCCTACGGCACCGTTTCAAGCGGCACCACCATGACCCGCAAGACCACGGGTTCCGCAGCGGGAAAATACAGCAGCAGCTATTACGAGCCGGTCGATTCCGTCAAGGGCGATGTGGCGCGTATCCTGCTGTACGTCTACGTTCGCTGGGGCGAGAGCAACCTGACCGACGTCATCGAAAGCACGACCACGCTGCTCAACTGGATGAAGCTGGATCCCGTTGACGAATGGGAAATGAAGCGGAACGACATCGTGCAGTCCATCCAGGGCAACCGCAACGTGTTCATCGACTATCCCGAATTGGCTTGGCTGCTCTTTAGCCAGAGCATTCCTTCGGGCATGACCACGCCTTCCGGCGGCAGCTCCTCCGGCGGCACCACCACCGCAACGCCCACCGCAGCGGCCACTGCAACGGCAACCGCAACGGCGACCTCCGGCGGCGGCACGACCACGGGCAGCTACACCCTCGTCACCTCCGCTTCCTCGCTGTCGGCAGGCGACACCGTTGCCATCGTTGGCGTTCGCAGCGCAGGCACGGTGTGGGGTCTGACCACCACGCAGAACACCTCCAACCGCACGGCTGTGCAGCTTTCGAGCTACTCCTCGGCGGCAAGCAGCATCGAGTTGGCAAGCAACATGGCCACGCTGACACTGGGCGGCTCAAGCGGCGCATGGACCTTCTATGACAGCAGCAACAGCGGCTATCTTGCAGCGGCGTCCAGCTCGTCCAACCAGCTCAAGACCGTTTCGAGCGCCACCACCGCCGCCACCTGGTCCATCGCCATCGCCTCGGGCGGCAGCGCGACCGTGACCTCGCAGGGCAGCTATACGCGCAAGGTGCTGCAGATGAACAGCTCCAGCGCGCTCTTCTCCTGCTATTCGAGCGCCAGTCAGTCGCCTGTTTACATCTACAAGCTGAGCGGTTCCTCAAGCGCCACGGCGACCCCCGCGCCGACCGCAACGCCGACGCCGACGCCGACCGCAACGCCGACGCCCACGCCGACCGCAACGCCGACGCCTACGCCTACCCCCACTCCCGTAGTGACGGCTACCCCCACTCCCGTGGTGACGGCGACCCCGACCCCCGTGGTGACGGCTACCCCGACCCCCGTGGTGACGGCGACCCCGACCCCCGTGGTGACGGCTACCCCCACTCCCGTGGTGACGGCAACCCCCACCCCCGTGGTGACGGCAACCCCCACCCCCGTGGTGACGGCAACCCCCACCGCCGCTTCCGACTATGCCTACAAGGCGGTCAGCAGCGTGACGGCAGGCAAGCAGTATCTCCTTGCCTACACCAGCGGCAGCACCACCTATGTGGCGACCACGACCTACCAGAGCACGAGCAACAGCCGCAATCCGTACATGGTCGCAGTATCGCTTGACGAAAGCGGCGATTATGCGAACATCACGCTTGGCGCCACCACCTACGGCAGCGACCTGAGCGCGTTCCTGTACACGGCATCGCAAAGCGGCAGCAGCTATCGCTTCTACAATGCGGCGAAGGGCTATCTGGCGTTCACCTCGGGCGGCTATCCCACCTACACAAGCTCCACCTCCGACCTGATCGACTGGACGCTTACGAACAGCGGCACGACCTTCTCGTTCAAGAACACGAGCTACACGGCGGACAGCTATGTCTACTTGGGCTTCAACAGCAGCAAGTATCTGACCTACAGCTCAAGCGCCAAGTACTTCACGCTCTATGAGCTGACGGACGGCAGCGCCGGCATCGTCACGGCAGCGCCGACTGCGGCTCCGACCGCAGCACCCACCGCAGCACCGACCACGGCTCCGACCGCCGCTCCCACCGCAACGCCTGTTGCGCAGACCGGCAGCTACACGGTCGCCACGAGCATCACCGCAGGCAAGGAGTACCTCATCACCTACACCAGCGGCAGCACCACCTATGTGATGACCAAGACGCTGTACAACACCTCCTCAAGCCGCTATCCGCGCATGGTCTCCGCGACCGTCAGCAACGGCACGGTCACGCTGAACAACACGAGCTACGGCTCCGATGCGGACGCGTTCACCTATACGGCGGCGGCAAGCGGCAGCAGCTGGACGTTCTATGACAGCAGTGTTGGGTATCTGGCGTTCACCTCGGGCGGCTATCCGACCTTTGCATCGAGCGGCCTTACGACTTGGACGCTTGCAGGCAGCGGCTCGACCTTCTCGTTTAGGAACACGAGCTACTCGGCGGACAGCTACGTCTATCTGGGCTTCAGCAGCACGGGTTACGCGACCTACAGCCGCACGGCGGTGTACTTCACGCTGTACGAAAAGAATTAACTCACAGACCCCCACATGCGCAGGCGCCCCGCCGTATTGGCGGGGCGTTTGCTATGGAGAAAACATCCGCCTGCCGAATCCACGCAACCCCCTTCCCCCCACGTCCCGTAGGGGCGGATACCATCCGCCCGCCTTGCCAACTTAACCCCCTTCCCCCCACATCCCGTAGGGGCGGATATCATCCGCCCGCCTTGCCAACTTAACCCCCTTTCCCCCACATCCGTAGGGGCGGATACCATCCGCCCGCCGTGTCCGCCCGCCGTGCGGATGGAAAGGATGTGCCGCCCTTGGCGGCATGATGCGGCAGACCTTCGTCTGCCATGATGCGCTGCGCTTATGGCGCAACAGGATGCAAAGCATGTCCTGCACACATGACACGCTTAATGAATGTAGCTTTGCTCCGCAAAGCAAACTGAACTGTTCACTGTTCACTGTTCACTTTTCCCCGCCGTGTCCGCCCGCCTTACCAACGTACCCCCTTTCGTCCAACAAAAAAGCGGAGCCGAAGCTCCGCTAAACATCTATCCGGTTTGGATCAGTTCTCCGTCTCCTCCGTGCCCGTGTCGGTACTGAAGCCATCGCCGCCTCGTTCCGTCTCGGGGATGCCGTGGCTGTGATGGTGGTGGTGCTCGCCGCTTGAGGATTCGCTCGTATGCACCTTATGCTTCCTGCGGCGGCGGCGGTCGCGCTTCTTCTTCTCAACGGCCAGCACGATCACGACCACAACGATCAGCAGGCACACCGCGCACAGCACCAGCGTGACGACTTTATGCTGCTTGACGTAATTTTTGACCATCTTGAAGAAGGTCAGGTCGGTCACGTCCACCAGATCGGGGTCGTTGGAGGTGTCCGTACCCATGTTGTTACTGCTCAACAGGATGGTAAAGGTCGTGAACTTCTGCATCTGCTCGTAGGAAGCGATCTGCTGCGACAAGGCAAGGATGTCGGCCGCGGTCGCCTCCAGCTCGTCCTGTATCGAGGCAAGCTCCGCTGCGCTGTCGGCAGTGGCAAGCATGCGCGTCAGACTGGCCTGCGCCTCCTCCTTGAAGCCAAGCGAGCTGTTGGCGCTTGCAAGCTCCGCGTCCACAGAGCCGCTGTCCTCGGCATAATACAGGTTGAAATAGCTCTCGCGCAGCGCGTCGCGATAGGCGTCCGCCTTGGCGTTGGGAATGCGAATGACCAGCGTGGCGACCTTCTTCTTGGACAGCACGTTGTTTTCGGACACGTCCAGCACGCCGTCGTAGGCGGTGCAGCCCGTAAGGATGTCGTTAAGATCCGTGTCGAACTCCGTGCTGCCAAAGGCCAAATACACGCTGTGGACCAAATTTACGTTATCAACGGTAAGCGCGGCAAAGTCCGCCGCATCCACAGGCGTATAGGTGCGCGTTCCCTCGGACGAAGAAGCGTCGTCGCCGACCAACGGATCGGTCGTTGCCGTGCAGGCCGTACTGAACAAAAGCAGACATAAAAAAATCCCGGATAGGATGCGATAGGCTACCTTCATGCAATTCCTCCCTATTCTTTCAGCTTATTATATCATCTGTAACGATAATTGCAAGTATCGACGGCAAAAATGCGGAAGTTCCTTCCATAAATTGAAAAACAGCAAAAAAATTGCGTTGCCGGCCGCTTTCCCCTGTACGAACGCGGCGCGATTGTGGTATACTGACGATGCAATAAAGAATGGAGAAGTATGACCATGGAACGGATCGCGATCATCGGCGGAGGCCCTGCGGGGCTTACGGCGGGACTGTATGCGGCGCGAGGCGGAGCTGCCGTCACGCTGTACGAGGAACTGTTTGCCGGCGGACAGATCGTCAAGACGCACCGCGTAGACAACTATCCCGGCATGGACGACGGGCCGGACGGCTTTGCCTTGGGCGAACGCTTTGCCCGCCACGCGGCAAAATTTGGCGTGGAGCCGACCTACAGCTCCGTGCTGTCCCTGACCCTTACGGGACGCGAAAAGCTGATCGTCACGCCGGAGGGCGAGGCAAGGTACGATGCGGTCATCCTCTGCATGGGCGCGGCGCCCCGCAAGCTGGGTCTGCCTCGCGAGGAGGCGCTCACGGGGGCGGGACTGTCCTACTGCGCCACCTGCGACGGGGCTTTCTATCGGGGCAAGGACGTCATCGTGGTGGGCGGCGGGGACACCGCCATCTCCGACGCGATCTACCTGTCCACCCTGTGCCGCCGCGTGTATGTGGTGCATCGCCGTGACGAGCTGAGGGCAAGCGCGGCGCTTGCGGACGCGGCCAAGCGGACGGAGAACATCGAATTTGTGTGGAACAGCGTACCCGAGGCGATCTTGGGCGAGGACGCCGTAGCGGGGCTTGCCGTGCGAAACGTCAAGGACGGAGCCGTGCGCGAGTTAGCGGCGGCGGGTCTGTTCGCCGCGGTGGGTGTGACGCCCCGCAGCGAGCTGGTACGGGGCGAGCTGGCGCTGTCCGCAAACGGAGCCATCCTCACGGACGGCCGCTGCAAGACCGACTTGGACGGCGTCTATGCCGCGGGCGACGTAAGGGACACGCCCCTGCGGCAGGTGGTGACCGCCTGTGCCGACGGCGCGGTAGCCGCCACGTCCGCGCTCGAATACCTGCGCGCACGCGCATAGGCGTCGCCATGCTGACAAAAGAGGACTACGCAAAGGCGCTCGGTCTGCTGGCGGCGGCGTATCCCGACGCCAAGCCGGAGCTGAGCTTTTCCTCCCCCTTTGAGCTGCTGGTGGCAACGGTGCTGTCGGCGCAATGCACCGATAAGCAGGTGAACAAATGCACCGAAAAGCTTTTTGCCGTTGCAAACACCCCCGCGGCCATCGCGGCGCTGGGCGAGGAGGGGCTGACGCCCTACATTCACAGCTGCGGCTTCTTTCGCACCAAGGGGCGGCATCTTGTCGAGCTGAGCGCCATCCTTGTCACCCGTTACGGGGGCGAGGTGCCCGCCGACCGCGACACGCTGATGCAGCTGCCGGGCGTGGGGCGCAAGACCGCCAACGTGGTCGTGTCCAACGCCTTTGGCATCCCCGCCATCGCGGTGGACACCCATGTGTTCCGCGTGGCGAACCGCATCGGTCTTGCCGAGGCCAAGACGGTGGAGGAGACGGAAAAGCAGCTCATGGAGAACATCCCCAAGGAGCAGTGGAGCCTTGCGCACCACTATCTCATCTTTCACGGACGGCGCTGCTGTGCGGCGCAGCGCCCCAACTGTGTGACCTGTCCGCTTGCGGCGCTGTGCCAAAAGCGACAGGCGGAGCTTTCGCCCCCCGAGCGGGCGGTATAGGAAAGGAAAATTTGTATGCCTTTTGTGGATAAGATACGCATATACATCAAGTCGGGCAACGGCGGCGACGGCTGCTCTGCCTTCCATCGGGAAAAATTCGTGCAGAAGGGCGGTCCTTCGGGCGGCGACGGCGGACGCGGCGGGGATATCGTGTTTGAGGCCGACCCGCGTCTTTCCACGCTGTACGGCTTCCGCTTCGAGCAGCATTTTCGCGCGCAAAACGGCGAGAACGGCCGCGCCGAGATGCAGAGCGGACGCGACGGCGAGCTGCTGGTCATCCCCGTGCCCGTGGGAACGATCGTAAGGGATGTGGAAACAGGCGTGGTCGCGGCGGATCTGTCGGAGGCGGGCAAGCGCCGCCTCGTGCTGCACGGCGGACGCGGCGGCAAGGGCAACGCCCGCTTTGCCACGCCCACCAAGCAAGCGCCGCGCTTTGGGCAGAGCGGGCAAAGGACGGCGGAACGCGCCGTGGAGCTGGAGCTGAAGACCATAGCGGACGTGGGTCTGATCGGTATGCCCTCCGTGGGCAAGTCCACCATCCTGTCCGTTTTGACGGCGGCAAAGCCCAAGATCGCGGCCTATCACTTTACCACCCTGATCCCCAATTTGGGCGTTGCGGAGCGGCACGGCCGCAGCTTCGTACTGGCGGATCTGCCGGGGCTGATCGAGGGCGCGGCGGAGGGCGCGGGTCTGGGACACGACTTTTTGCGCCACATCGAGCGCACGCGCATCCTTGTGCATGTGCTGGACGCGTCGGGCAGCGAGGGGCGCGACCCCTTGGACGACTATCGCAAGATCAACGAGGAGCTGGCGCGCTTCTCCCCGCAGCTGGCGGCGCTGCCGCAGCTGGTGGCGGCCAACAAGTGCGACCTTACGGAGGCGGCGGAGCAGCTGCCGCGTCTGACGGCGGCGTTGGAAAAGGAGGGCGTGGAGGTGTTTCCCGTGTCGGCGGCGACGACGGAGGGCTTTGGCCCCCTGCTGGATCGCGTGGTCGAGCTGCTCAACAAGCTGCCGCCCGTGCTGACCTATGACGAGGCGGAGCTTGGCATGGAGCCGCAGTATGAAAAGGGCTTTACCGTCAGCCGCGCCGACGACGGCGCTTTCGTGGTGGAGGGCGGCGACATCGAGCGCCTGCTGGACAGCACCGATCCCGACGACGATGTGTCCATGCGCCGTTTTCAGCAGACCCTTGTCAAGAGCGGCGTCATCTCCGCGCTGCGCGAGATGGGCGCGGGCGAGGGCAGCATCATTCGCTTGGGCGAGTGGGAATTTGACTTTATCGACTGATCGAAAACTTGGGAGGATGGCATGAACGGAAAGGAACGAGCGGCCTACAGGAAGCAGGCCAACACTTTGAACGCGATCTTTCAGATCGGCAAGGAGGGCGTGAGCGACGCGCTCACGGAGTCCGTGGGACAGGCGCTGGACAAGCGCGAGCTTATCAAGCTGAGCGTCCTGGAAAGCTGCGAGCTTTCCGCCAAGGAAGCGGCGCAGGCGCTGTCGGAGGCGACAGGCTCGGAGGTCATCACCTGCATCGGACGTAAATTTGTGCTGTGGCGCAAGGCGCCCGACAAGGAGGAGAACGCGTGAACATGCTTGAGATCCAAGGCCTGACCAAGCGCTTTGGCGATCTTGTCGCGGTGGATCAGCTGAGCCTGACCGTCGAGGCGGGAGACATCTTCGGCTTTATCGGCCACAACGGGGCGGGCAAGACGACCACCCTGCGCTGTGTCGCGGGCGTATGCGACTTTCACGAGGGGGAGATCCTCGTTGACGGTCATTCCGTTCGGACGGAGGCGCTGCTCTGCAAGAGGCTCTTGCGCTACATCCCCGACAATCCCGACCTGTACGAGCATCTGAGCGGTATACGCTACCTCAACTTTCTTGCGGATGTGTACGGCGTGGACGAGGCTACCCGCAACGAACGGGTCAAGAAGTACGCCGAGCTGTTTGAGATCGACGACCGCTTGGGCGACCTGATCGGCTCCTGCTCCCACGGGATGCGGCAAAAGATCGCCCTCATCGGCGCGCTTTTGAGCGAACCCAAGCTGCTTTTGCTGGACGAACCCTTCGTGGGACTGGATCCCAAGGCGTCTCACACGCTAAAGCAGCTCATGCACGAGCTGACGGAGGGGGGCGCGGCAATCTTCTTTTCCACGCATGTACTGGAGGTGGCGGAGAAGCTGTGCAACAAGGTCGCCATCATCAAAAGCGGCAGGCTGATCGCCTGCGGCAGCATGGACGCGGTGCGCGGCGACAGCTCCTTGGAGGATGTGTTCTTGGAGTTGACGGAATGAAACAGCTCTTTGCTCTGACCCGCCTGCAGCTCGTCAGCCTGTTCGGCGTCGACCGCATCCGCTGCGCCCGAGACGAAAAGGAGCGCAAGCGCGCACGCAGCGCCAACACCACCCTGATCGTGTTAGCGGTCGCGCTGGTGTATATGTCCGTGTGCTACGGCGTCCTGCTTGAGGAGGCGTTCGGCAGGCTGGGAAAGCCCGAGCTGATGCCCGCCTTGATGCTCTGCGCCGCCTGCGTGATGGGCTTTTTCAGCTGTATGATGCGCGCCTCAAGCGTGCTGTACCGCTTTGGCGATCACGACATGGTGATGAGCCTGCCCCTGCCCACGCGCACGGTGGCGCTCTCCCGTCTTTTGAGCTTTTTGGTGTTCGAGTGGTATGTCACGCTGACGCTGCTGCTGCCTGCGGGGATCATCTACGGATTGTATGTCTCCGCCGCGTGGTGGTACTGGCCGCTGTACCTTGTCTTGTCCGTGCTTGCACCCCTGCTGCCCGCAGCCGTTGGCGGCCTGATCGGCACGGCGCTTGCGGCGGCGCTGGCGCGCTTCAAGTTCCGCACGCTCTTGGAGACCATCGTGCAGACCGCGCTCGTCGTGGGCGTGATGCTGCTCTCGTTCAACGCGAGTTCCCTTGTGGACAGCGGCATGGCCGCGGCGTTTGCAGAGGGGATCTCGGCGCGGCTTGCGAGCCTGTATCCTCCCGCGCTCCTGTTTACCGAGGCGCTTGGCGGCGACCTGCTCTCCATCCTTTTGTTCGTGCTTGTAAACCTTGTCGCCATCTCCCTCTTTGCGCTGCTCCTTTGCGCGCTGTTCAACAAGCTCTGCGGCTTTGTGAGCGCACGGGGACATGTGAAGGGCTACCGCATCAAGGCGCAGCGACAGAGCGGCATCGGGCGGGCGCTGTTCAAAAAGGAGTGGGCGCGGTACACGTCCAGCTCCCTCTACTTGATGAACACGGCGATAGGTCCTGTCCTTGCCATCCTTGGCGGCGGCTACCTGTGCTTCTTTGCGTCGGACGCGACGCTTGAAACGCTCAATGGCACGGCGCAGCTTATGGGCGGCTCCGTTGTGCTGCTCTTTGCGGTGGCGGCGGGCTTCTTTGTGGGCATGGCGCCCACCACGACAGCGTCCGTCTCCTTGGAGGGCAAGACGCTGTGGCTGTCCAAGACCCTGCCCTTTTCGGCGGCGGACTGGCTGCGCGCCAAGCTTTTGGTGAGCCTGACCATCCCACTCGTTGCCGCCGTTCTTTTAGCGGTGGGGCTGGGCTTCCGCTTTCAAACGGGAGTCTTAAACGCCGTGCTGCTGTTCCTCTATCCGATGAGCATCGCGCTGTTTACGGCGTTGATCGGTCTGTGGTCGAACCTCAAGCATCCCCGCTTCGACTGGGACAGCGAGGCGGAGTGCATCAAGCAGGGGTCGCCCGTGCTGCTGGCGATGCTGGCGTCCCTCGGCGCTACGGTCGTCAGCGCCGGTTTGCCCGTATTACTGGGTATGGCGGGGCTGTGGCTGGCTGCTGCGCTGCTCCTTGCGGCAAGCGTATGGCTGTGGTTGTATATGAAAGCAAACGCCGAACGGCTGCGCATGGCGCTTCACTAAAAGTTTCAAAAATTCTTACCGCGATTTTGTCATAAACGCGTGACAATTCGGTCGCAATCGGGTTATACTATATATTAGGTGCTTTCGGACGGAGCGACCCGTCCGCATGGGAGGCTGATGCTGTGGGCTTGACGGAAGTGATCTCCACCCTGTTCTCGGGCTTTTCGAATTTTGGCCTGAACGACGTGGCGGACATCCTGGTGATCTTCATATTGATGTATCGTCTGATCACTTGGACGAAGGAAACGCGTGCCTACGGCGTACTCAAGGGCATCGCGTTCCTGTTCGTGTGTCTGGTCGCAAGCGAGTGGCTGCAGCTGAACACCATCTCGTGGGTGCTTGGCTCCATCCTCACCTCCGGCTCCATCTTCATCATCCTGTTCATCCTCTTTCAGCCCGAGATCCGCCGCGTACTGGAGCGCATCGGCCGCAGCGGTCCGCGCCTGCGTTCGCTTGCCAGCGAATCCGAGCGCGAGGAGCTGGTGCGGGATCTGACCCGTACGCTGCTGCGCCTGAGCAAGCGGCGCGTGGGCGCCCTGCTGGTGTTCGAGCAGACCACGGGGCTTGCGGACATCATCAGTACAGGCGTGCGCATCGACGGCCTGCTCAGCGGCGCCCTTATCGAAAATATCTTTGAGCCGAACACGCCGCTGCATGACGGCGCGGTCGTCATCCACGACGACAACATCATTGCGGCAAGCTGCCTGCTGCCCATCTCCGACGACTACGACGTCTCCCGCGAACTGGGAACGCGGCACCGTGCGGCGTTGGGCGTTTCCGCTGTTGCGGACTGCGTGGTCATCGTGGTCAGCGAGGAATCCGGTGCCATCTCCATGGCAAGGGACGGCAAGCTGGTGCGCTGGCTGGACGAGCGCGCCTTGAACAATTTGCTGGAGGGCGTCTTTACCAAGCAGGGCTTGGGCGGCCGAGGGCGGAAACGGGGGAAGAAGGCATGAACAAAAAGAAAGAAAAGAAGTTCCTTCGTTCCGTAGGCAGCGCTATCGTCAAGTTTTTCACCACCGATCTGCTGACCAAGCTGATCGTGCTCATCCTCTCCGTGCTGCTGTGGGGCTTTGTACTGGTGTATCAAAATCCCGTACGCAACAAGACCATCGGCGGCGTACAGATCGCCTTGGAGGGCAGCAGCGACCTGCAGGCCCGCAACCTCATCGTGGTGGACACCGAGCTGGGCACGGCAAGCGTCGTGGTCAGCACGGAGATCACCAAGTTCACCGAGCTGAACGCCGACCGCATCACCTGCACGGCAAGCCTTGCCACGGTTACCGAGGCGGGGACCTACCCCCTGTATCTGGACGCGAACGTCCTGTCCAACCTAGGCAGCGTGTCGAGCATCACGCCCGAGACCGTCACCGTCACCGTGGACAATCTGCTCACGCGTTCCATTCCGCTTCGGCTCAACACCACGGGAGAGCTGCCGGAGGGCTATGTCATCACCAAGCGCAGCTACTCCTCCACCGTGTCGGTAGAGGGAGCGGCGCGCTATCTTGCGCCTATCTCCTATGCCGTGGCGACCGTGGATCAAAGCGCGCTCACGAGCGACTACTACAGCGCCGTGGAGCTGAGCTTCTACGACACGGACGGCAAGCTCATCGATGTGCAGACCCGCAGCGGGACGGCGCCAAGCGCGCTCATCTCGCTGGACATTTCCGCCACCAAGCGCGTGCCCGTGGAGCTTTCCTCGGATACCGTGCTGCCCGATGCGACCTATTACGACACCAGCTGCGTGTTCTCGCAGGACGAGGTCGTGCTGCTTGCGGACGAGGCGTCCACGCTTGCCGCTGTGGACTGCGTGTATCTGGAGCCGATGGTGGTCACGCAGGACATGAACGGACAGTATTTGGACGGCAAGCTGCAGCTGCCCGACGGCGTGACCCTCAGCAGCAACTACAGCTCCACCACGCGTGCGACCTTCACCGTTGAGGAGAAGGAGACCGACCTGACGCTGACCCTGCCCGTGAGCTTTGAAAGCATCCCAAGAGGGCTTGCCCCCGTGGAAGTCACCGTGGAGATCCGCGTGCACGGCACCGTCCTTGCGTTGGAGGACATGGCTGTTGAGGATTGGAAGGCTGTGGTCGACCTTAGTGAGCTGCACAGCGTGGGCGTCTACGACTGCGCGCTGACCCTCAGCACGAATTGGGCAAAGGAGTACCGCCTTGTCGATCCGCCCACGAGCGTGAGCGTGACCCTGCGCAACAACGTATCCTAAAACCGCGCCTCGCTGCGGCGCGAAACGTATCCCGTGCTTGAGCGAAGAAAGCAGCTTTCGTCGACCCGCCGACCGCTTTCTTCGTTTCAAACAAGGAACCCTTTAACCTCTTTTTTCATAGGCTCGCCTTTTAGCGGGAAAGGCGATCCTTCCTTGCCTTCTATGCCACAGATCTTTATTCCAAACATCCGAGAGAATCCCGACTGCCGCGATCTGCGCTATGCAACGGCGCAGCAGTTGGCTTTGGATCCCATCGCTATTCAAGCCATACTGATCGTACATCGCGCCATAGACGCAAGACGAAAGTCGCGGGTCTGCTTTTTGGATCATCTCGTCTTGACGGTGGACGAGGGAACGGCGCGGCATCTGCTCAGCCGACCCACGCTTGGCGCCAAGCTTTGGGAGGATCCGCTGCCCCCGCCGCCCATACACGGCAAGGCGAAGCCCAAGGGACGCATCATCGTGGTGGGTCTTGGGCCGTCGGGTCTGTTTGCGGCGCTGCAGCTTGCAAGGGAGGGCTACAGCCCCTTGGTCGTGGAGCGCGGTCTGCCCGTCCCCGAGCGTACGCGGGATGTGGAGGACTGCTGGGAGGGCGAAGCGCCCAAGCGCGAAAGCAACGTTGCCTTCGGCGAGGGGGGCGCGGGAACCTTTTCCGACGGCAAGCTGACCTGCCGCAACAACAAGGATCCCCGCATCCATCGCGTTTTTGACGAGTTTATCGAGGCGGGAGCGCCCGAGGAGATCGCCTTTTTGGCAAAGCCGCATATCGGAACGGATATGCTGCGGGATATCGTGCAGACCCTGCGCCGCAAGATCGAACGCTTGGGCGGCGAGGTGCGCTTTGCCACCAAGCTCAAAAGCCTTGCCGTCAAGAACGGCGCCATATCCTCCGTCACCTTGGAAAAGGGCGGACGGGAGGAGCCTGTGCCCTGCGCGGCGCTGCTGCTGTGCATCGGGCAGGCGGCGCGGGACACCTACCGCATGCTCTTTGACAAGGGCGTAGCCATGGCTGCCAAGCCCTTTGCCGTGGGCGTGCGCGCCGAGCACCCGCAGGGTCTCATCGATGACGCGCAGTACGGCCCCTATGCGGGACATCCGCGCTTGGGCGCTGCGGACTATCGCCTGCTGGGACGGTCGGGAGAGCGCAGCGTGTACTCATTTTGCATGTGCCCGGGTGGGCGCGTCATCTGCGCGGCGACCGAGGCGGGGCAGATCGTTACCAACGGCATGAGCTACTATGCCCGTGACGAGGAAAACGCAAATGCCGCCATCGTTGCACAGGTCAGCCCCGAGGACTTTGGCAGCGAGCCGCTGGACGGTCTGCGCTTCATGGAAAAGCTGGAGCGCGACGCCTTCCTTTTGGGCGGCTCGGACGGCTCCGCCCCCGCAAGCCGCTTGGAGGATTTCATGCTCGACCGCTGCTGCACGCACTTTGGGAGCGTGGAGCCGAGCTTCCGCCCCGGGGTGACGCCTGTGCGCCTGTCCCGCTGCCTGCCCGACTTTCTCAGCGACGCCTTGCGCGAGGGCTTTTTGCAGTTTGAACAGCAGCTTCACGGCTATTGCCTGCCGGACGCGGTGCTGACCGCCGTGGAGAGCCGCACCAGTTCGCCGCTGCGCATCACACGCGGGGAAAACATGTGCTCCGTCTCCCACGCGGGGCTGTATCCCGTGGGCGAGGGCGCGGGGTACGCGGGCGGCATCGTCAGCGCCTCCGTGGACGGCATAAAGGCTGCGGAAGCGGTGATGGCGCTGTACAAAAGCGGCTGCGGCGCAGAATAGCAGCCCCATCCATTTCTCATATAAAAAGCAGGATCCGAAGCGCAGGCCTTGGATCCCGTTTTTTGTAAGCAATACTTATCAGCTTGGATTGTAGGGGTTGTTGTCCCGCTTCATGTAGCCCAAGACCCATTGATAGCGTTCGTGCTCGCGCCAGCCGTCGGCGGTGTCGTCCCTTGCGGTGTAGTTGACCTTGCAGTCGGGCAGAGCCGCCTGCAGCGCAGCGCCGTCGGCACGGCTGAACGCGTTGCCTGCGCACCACACGCGTTCCAGCTGCGGCAGCGTGTACAGCACGCTAAGATCCAATACATCGTTGTTGCAAAAGTTCAGATCGAGCAGCTTGTCATGCCCCGCCAAGGGACTCAGGTCGGTGATGGCGTTCATGAAGATCTCCACATACACAAGGTCGGGCAGCTCCTTGAGCACGGAGATGTCCGTCAACTTGTTGTCCGCCAGAATGAGGATCTGCAGCTTGGGCAGGCAGGCAAGCACGCTCAGGTCGGTGATGTAGTTGTGTCCAAGATCCAAGGCGACAAGGTCGGTGCAGTACTTGAGCACCGCAATGTCCTCGTCGTACAGGCGGCGGGTCTTTTTGACCTTTTCGATATAGTCGGCGGAGGAGGACTCGTTGTAGTACTTGCTTGGATTCTTGGTGGAAAAGCCCACCACATCCGTGCGCAGCACATGGTCGCCCATTTGGATCTCCCACACGAACTTCACATCGGGTCGAGCCGCCAAAAGCTCGTCCATCTGCTCGTTGGTCAGGCCGCAGCCGATCATGAAGCACTTTTCCAGCTTGTTCAAAAACGGCAGGATGTCCAAGATCTCCTTCGTCCCGTCCAAGGGGATGTTGTTCAGGTCAAGCTCCGTGTCCGTGGAGGAAAGGGTCAGCTCCCGATAGGTAAATTGGAACGAAAACTCGATGCTTGGATAGCGCTCCGCAAGGCGCTGCATCGTGGCAAGATCCACAAGGACGGCGCTTGCGTCCACTCTTTCCAGCAGGGGAAAGGCATCCAGCTGCTCCAATGCGGCAAGGCTCTTTACGTTAAGCTCGACAGCATCCGCCCGTATCGAAGCGCCGTCCACCGTGACGGAGGGGATCTCCGTGGGCGTGGGCGAAGGTGAGGGCGTTGGCGTTGGCGTGGGCGTGCCAAGCTCCACCGAGATGGCGGCAGGCGCGGTCGTGTCGGCGTTTGCAGGCAGCTCCCCGTTGCTCACGGGTCTTGTACAGGCGGAGAGGAGGCCGCAAAGCAGCGTCCCCGCCAAGAACAGGCAGGACAGGCGTTTCATGATCTTCTCCTCCTTGCGGCAAAGACCGCGATACATGCAAGGATCAGCAGCAGGACAAGGCCGCCAAGCAGCAGCAGAACAAGCGGCGGCGCAGCTGCCGCAGCGGGAGCGGAGCTGTCGCTTGGCAGAGGCTCGCTTGTGGGCGCAGGCGTGTTCGTCTCGACAGCCGCAGGGACAGCCGTGGGCGCAAGGCTTTGGCAGGGCGCTTGGGTGGGCGCGGCAGAAGGAGAGGGACTAAGCGAGGGAGCCTCCGTTGGGGCTGCGGCATTGCAAAGGAGTGAGGCATCGATATGCTCCATCAGCTCGTTGCTGCCCGTGTCAAGCCCCACGGTCGAATAGGCAAGACCAAAGTCGGACAGGCTGTAGATCCCCTCGTTGGTCACGCTGTGACGGGTATCCTGCTGCGAAAGATGCTCGCCATAGGCCTCCTTGGCGACCTCCACCGCCGTCTTGCCGCCAAAGGAGGCAAGGGGCGTGGTGACGTTCAGGTGAATGGCGTTCTCCGTGTACAGGTGCAGGTAGAGCTTTTTGACCTCGTAAACGCCGTAAGCGGCGGCGGAATCGGGATCAAAGCTTGCATCGTTGGCAAGGGGGACGGCCTTTTGCACCGCAGACACAAGCAGGATATGCTGCCAATGCCCATACTCGCCGTTCACATCCTGCGTGACGATAAGCTCGGGACGATACTGCCGAAACAGGCGCACCAAGTATTGGACAAGCTCGGCCTCGGTGAAGGTGCTTTCAAACTGTTCGCGATACTGCGGGGGGATGTCGGGAAAGCCCGCCAAGATGGGGGCATAGCGTACGCCCATGATCCATGCGCCGTTGAGCGCCTCGGTGCAGCGTTCCCGCAGCCGCGTACCCAGATAGGCGATCGTGCCCGTATAGCCCGCGTCGCAAAGCGTTGCAACAGCTCCGCCCAAAAACAGCGTGTCGTCATCGGGATGCATGGACAGCACCAGATAGTCCAGCTTGTCGGGCAACGGCTCCCATGCATGGTAGTCGTGCGGGGGATCGCCTGCCGCATAGGCATGCAGCCCCGCAATGTCCATGTCGTAAGCGGAGGAAAGGCGGATGCTGCGCGCACCCTCCGCGGCGTAGATCAGCTCGTTGAGGTTCTGCGTGCGTCCCGCCGTCTCGGTGAGGATCGCGCCGCCTGCATCCAGCTGCGTGACAAGATAGGCGTCGGGGGGGAGGTTCCATTCGATAAACAGGCTGTCAACGGCAACGGCGTCGCTCCAGCTGACCGTCACGCTGCCGTTCTCGTGAAAGTTTTGATGCGTGGTCAGATCGTCGTCGCGCAGGCGAGCGATATAGCTGCTGCCCGAAACGCTTGTGGAGCTGTAGCTGCATTGCGTGGACAGGTCGCGCTCCGCTTCGGCATCCGAGGAAGCCCAACTTGATAAAGATCCGCACATAAGCCCCAAAAGGCAGCACAATAGACAGCTCAGGACGCGATACACAACTTTCCGTTTCATAAGAGAAATGATAGCATATTTTGTCGAAGCTTACAAGCGAAGCTTTGCCGTGACCATGTACCCTCTTTTCCCACATTCCGTAGGGGCGGATACCATCCGCCCGCCTTGCCAACGCAATCGTATCCGCACGTTCTTTCACCCCTCCAACAGGGCGCACAGATCGGCAGGCAGCGGGGAGCTAAGCACAAGGCGCTTGCCGTTCAAGGGATCTAAAAGGCGCAGCTGTGCCGAATGCAGCGCGGGGCGGGCAAGGCGAGCGTCCGCCGTGCCGTACAGCCAATCCCCCACCAAGGGGCAGCCGACAGCCGCCATATGCACGCGCAGCTGATGGGTGCGCCCCGTCTCGGGGCGCAGGCGCAGCAGCGCAAGCCCCTCCTTCGTGACGGAAAGGGTCTCATACGCCGTGACGGAGGGGACGCCGTCCTCCGTGACGGCGCGCTGATAGGAGCTGCCTTTTGCAAAGCCGATAGGCAGCTCGATCACACCCTGCGCGGGCTTGGGCGGGCGGACGGAAATGGCAAGGTAGCTGCGCTCATATTCGGGCGTGTGCAGTTGGCGGCGCAAAAGCTCGTGGACATAGCCGCTCTTTGCCCAAGTCATCAGGCCGCTGGTGCCTCGATCAAGGCGGCTGACGGGGTGCGCGATGGGCGGCGACAGGAGCAGCTCCGTTTCGGGCAGACAGTAAAGTGCGGCGTTCTCGCCCTGTGTGCGGCAGAGGCGCAGGGGACGGGGCGTGTCGGACAGGTAGGCGTTCAGCGCGTTTTCGAGCGTCAGCTCGTTTGGATCGTGGGTGGGGTGGACGGCGATCCCCGCGTCCTTGTCCAACACGATCAGCGCGGCATCCTCATACGCAAGGCGCAGGGGACAGGCGCGGGGCGGGGCGCGCCGCGTGTCGGGCGGATCGAACACGCGCACGAGCAGCCGATCGCCTTTCTTGAGGCGAGCGGTCGTATAGGCGGGAGCGCCGTTTAGCAGGATGCCGTCCTCCCGCCGCTTCAGGCGGGATATGCGGGTGCGGGCAAAGCCCCAATCCCGCAGCAGGACGCTCTCGACCGTGCGCAGCGCATCGGCTTCCCCCGCGACGAACTCCAGCGTGGCAAGAAACTCCGCCATGCTGCTTTTATTCAGCTGTTGCTGATCTCGTCCGACTTGATAGGCTCCATGTGCGGGCGGATCTCAGGCAGTCCCGCTGCCTTGCAAAGATTTGCAATGGCGTCGCTGACAAAGGGGAAAAGGTTCTCCACCGCTTCGATGTGGATGGTCTTTTGATCCGTCTCGGTGGGATAGCCGTACACCCCCGCTAACTCGGCGCGCAGGAAGAAGTCGTTGGGGGCTTCCTCGTTTTGGATGGTCAGGTAGATGGTGCATACGCAGCTGCGCTCATCCTCACGAAACGCCACGCGGGTGCGCATGCTCTGCTGCAGCTTCATCTCCACCCTGCCCTGCTTTTCTATACGGTTGACAAAGCACAGCTCGTTGATCTTCAGTCCGTCAAAAGTCAGCATATCGTACCTCCAAAGGGGGCTCGTCCCCCGATTTTCTCCAGTATAGCACAGCGGAAAGATTTTAACAAACCGTAAACCTTTTTTTCTGCTTGGTCGGCAGGTACTGACCCTTGCGCATTTCCGTGGTATACTGTATAGTAATGAAGTTTATCCGTCCTTCGGCGCGCTCCAAAGCACGGGAGGGACGACGGAAAAGAGCTGTATTTTGGGAGGATCCATGGCAACGGATTATTCGGTATCCGACATTACCGTAATGGAAGGGCTGGACGCGGTACGCATGCGTCCGGGCATGTACATCGGTTCAACAGGTCCGCGAGGGCTGCACCATCTTTTATGGGAGATCGTGGACAACGCGGTGGACGAGGCCGCCAACGGTTTTGCCAACGAGGTGAACGTGCAGCTGCACCGCGACCACAGCGTGACGGTCACGGACAACGGCCGCGGCATCCCCACGGGCATACACGAGAAATTGGGCGTCAGCGGCGTGGAGGTGGTCTTCACCCAGCTCCATGCAGGCGGCAAGTTCGGCAACAAGTCCTACGGCTATTCGGGCGGTCTGCACGGCGTGGGCGCGTCCGTGGTCAACGCCCTCAGCCGCCATGTCACGGTGGAGGTGTATCACGAGAACCGCGCCTACCGCATGGAGTTTGAAAGCGTGGACGACGGCACGGGACATATCGTTTCGGGCAAGCCCTGCTATCCTTTGACGGAGCAGGGACGCACGCGCAGGCAGGGCACGGTGGTGACCTTTCTGCCCGACGACCGCGTGTTTGAGACCATCGACATGAACCGCGAGGTCATCACCCGCCGCCTTCGAGAGCTGGCCTACCTCAACCGCGGCGTGCGCTTCACCTTGGACGACGAGCGGGAGCGCGGCAACCCCTATCATGCCGAATACAAGTACGACGGGGGTCTCAGCGACTTTGTGCGCTATCTCAACGAGGACAAGACCGTCCTGTACGACACGCCCATCCACCTGCTTGGAAAGAGCGGCGATATCGTGGTGGAGCTTGCCATCCAGCACAACGACAGCTACACCGAGAGCGTCTTTTCCTATGTCAATAACATTCCCACGACCGAGGGCGGCACCCACGAAACGGGCTTCAAGGCTGCCTTCACCAAGGTCTGCAACGACTATTGCCGCAAGAACGGTATCCTCAAGGACAAGGACGCCTCCTTGGCGGGCGAGGACTTCCGCGAGGGGCTGACCGTGGTGCTGTCGCTCAAGATGCACACCATCCAGTTCGAGGGGCAGACCAAGACGCGTTTGGGCAACACCGAGGCCAGACCCGCTGTGGAAGCGGTCGTGACCGACCTGCTGACGCCCTATTTGGAAGATCTGAAGAACGGCGAGACCGCCGCCGTCATCATGGACAAGGCGCTGAAGGCGAGCAAGGCGCGGGCGGCTGCACGCAAGGCCAAGGAGAACGCACGCGAGAAGAACAAGTTGGAGAACGCGCCGCTGGTGGGCAAGCTGTCCAGCTGCACGGGGCGGGATCCCTCGGTCAACGAGCTGTTCATCGTGGAGGGCGACTCCGCAGGCGGCAGCGCTAAGCAGGGACGGGATCGCCGCTTTCAGGCCATACTGCCGCTGCGCGGCAAGCCGCTGAACGTGGAGAAAAAGCGCTTGGAGCAGGTGCTGCAAAACGAGGAGCTGCGTTCGCTCATCACCGCCATCGGCACGGGCATCGGCGAGGATTTCGACCTCAAGAGCCTGCGCTACGACAAGATCATCATTTTGGCGGACGCGGATCAGGACGGCGCGCACATCCGCGCCATCCTGCTGACCTTCTTTTACCGCTACATGCGCGAGCTGATCATGGACGGTCACGTCTATGTGGGCATGGCGCCGCTGTACCGCGTACAAAAGAACGGACAGGCGCCGCAGTACTGCTACGACGACGCGGCGCTCAAGAAGGCCATGAAGGCGGTGGGCAAGAGCTACAGCCTGCAGCGCTACAAGGGCTTGGGCGAGATGAATCCCGAGCAGCTTTGGGAGACCACCATGGATCCCACGCGGCGGCTGCTCCTGCGCGTCACACTGGAGGACGCAGCGGACGTCGAGCATCTGGTGACGGTGCTGATGGGCGACAAGGTCCAGTCCCGCAAGGAG
The DNA here is from genome assembly GCA_964490325.1 of uncultured Oscillospiraceae bacterium. Classification (GTDB taxonomy): domain Bacteria; phylum Bacillota; class Clostridia; order Christensenellales; family CAG-138; genus DAOPJM01. The sequence goes on along the minus strand of CAZBBX010000005.1, from coordinate 43,889 downwards.
TACATCTTTGAATATGCGGATTTCAGCCGCAAGCTCAGCGCTTTTGACACGCTGATGAGGGGGTAAGCCATGGCGGACAAAAAGACGCCCACGCAGGAGCGTTTGGAGAACATCCTGCAAAAGAGCATGGACGAGGTGCTGCATGATTCCATGCTGCCCTACGCCGAGCATATCATTTTGGAGCGCGCCCTGCCCCGCGTGGAGGACGGCCTCAAGCCCGTGCAGCGGCGCATCCTCTACACCATGCTGGAGCTGGGGCTGACGCCGGACAAGCCCCATCGTAAGAGCGCCCGCATCGTGGGCGACTGCTTGGGCAAGTACCATCCCCACGGGGACAGCTCCGTCTACGACGCCATGGTGCGCATGGCGCAGCCCTTCAACATGGGACTGCCGCTGGTGGACGGCCACGGCAACTTCGGTTCGGTGGACGGCGATTCCGCAGCCGCCATGCGCTATACCGAGGCGCGCATGACCCCTGCCGCCATGCAGCTTTTGCGCGATCTGGACATGGACACCGTGCCCTTCATGTGGAATTTCGACGACACCCTAAAGGAGCCGGAGCTGCTGCCGGGACGCTTTCCCAACCTCTTGGTCAACGGCGCAAGCGGCATAGCCATCGGCCTTGCCACCAACATTCCGCCGCACAACCCGCAGGAGGCCATCGATGCGGTGATCCTGCGCATGGAAAAGCCCAACTGCAGCTTGGACGAGCTGATGCAGTGTATGCCCGCCCCCGACTTTCCCACGGGTGCATACCTATTGCGCTCCGAGGAGATCCGCCGCGCCTACGAGACCGGCCGCGGCAAGCTCACCCTGCGCGCCAAGTCCCACTTCGAGCCGATGAAGAACGGCAAGACGCGCATCGTCTTTACCGAACTGCCGTTCACGGTCAACAAGGCGGCGCTGCTGGAGAAGATCCTGCAGGTCACGCAGGAGAAGAAGGCGCTGTTCTCCGCCGTCAGCGACATCCGCGACGAGAGCGACCGCAACGGCATGTGCGCCGTGGTCGAGGTCAAAAAGGACGGCGACCCCGAAAGGATCCTGCAATACCTGTATAAGTATTCCGACCTGCAATGCACCTTTGGCGTCAATCTGGTCGCCATTGCGGAGGGCAGGCCGCAGCAGCTTTCCCTCATAGAGATCTTGGATCACTACATCCGTCACCAGCGCGAGGTCGTCACGCGGCGCACCAAGAACGAACTGGAGATCGCCGAGAAGCGCGAGCACATCTTGGCGGGACTGATGATCGCGGTGGACAACGTGGACGAGGTCATTCGCCTTATCCGCGCCAGCAAGACCCCCAAGGAGGCGCGGGAACGCCTGATGGCGCGCTTTGAACTCAGCGAGGCGCAGGCGCAGGCCATCCTCGATCTTCGCCTGCAGCGTCTGACCAATCTTGAGATACTGACCATCGAGCGCGAGTACGCCGAGGTGGAAAAGCGCATCGCCGAGCTGAAGGGCACCCTTGCCTCGGACAAAAAGCTGACGGCGCTCATCAAAAAGGAGCTGCTGGAGGAGCGCGCCCTGTTCCTTATACCCCGCCGCACCAAGCTGCTTTCCGCCGAGCAGGAAACGCCCCTGCCGGAAGCGGAGGCGCTGCCTGCCGAGCCGATCACCATGGCGATCTTGGAGGGGCTGAAGCTGCGCCGCTGCCCCCGCCGCCAGTTCAGCTTGGAGGCGATCCGCGCGGAGCAGCCGCTGTTCATTCGCGAGCTGATGAGCGACGGCGAGCTTTGCATCTTCACCGATCACGGCGCGGTGCTGACCCTGCGGGCGGACGACGTCCCCGAGGGCAAGCCCAACGCAAAGCCCACGAACCTTGCGGCGCTGCTGCCCTTTGAAAAGGACGAAAAGATCATTGCCGTCATGGACGGCGAGACCGAGGGCGAATACCTGTTCGCGTGTTCGGACGGCATGGTCAAGCGCAGCTTGGCAAGCGAGTATCGTCTGCGCAGCAAGCGCAGCGCCGCGATCAACCTCAAGGAGGGCGCAAAGCTATTAAGCGTGCAGTGCGCCAAAGCGGCGTGCGACCTGCTGGCCTTGACCAAGCTTGGCATGAGCATTCGCTTTGCCGCGGACAGCGTGCCCCTGATGGGACGCAGCGCGGCGGGTGTTAAGTGCATCAAGCCCGAGGCGGACGACGAGCTGTTTGCCCTTTTGCAGGTGGGCGACGAGGGCGAGCTGCTCGTCATTACCGACCGCGGCTACGGCAAGCGCAGCTTCCTGTTTGAGTACGAGAAGCAGGGGCGCAACGGCAAGGGGGCGCGCAGCATCGAGTGGCGCAAGAACGCTTCCAACGGCACGCGTCTTATCTATGCGGACGCGGTGACGGCGCCGTATACCCTGCTGCTTCGACAGCGGCACGGTACGGAGACGCCGCTGCCCACCGAGCAGATCCGTATCGAAGGAAAAGCGGCGCGAGGAACGCTGCTGGTACCCTGCGTGTTGGACGATGATGTAATCGCCGTGACGCGCTTGGAGGAAAAGGAATGAAAAAGAAATTAGGAAAAGCAAAGGCGCTGCGCCGTCCGACGGGGGAGCAGGTCAAGCATTTTGCCATCGACACCCTGTTCGACCTGATCGGCGCAACGCTGTACTCGGCGGGCATCCATGTGTTCGTGACCCCCGCCAACTTCGCCCCGGGCGGACTGACGGGTCTGTCCCTCATCATCAACCACTATCTGCCCAACCTGCCCATCGGCGCGCTGATGCTTCTGTTCAACGTGCCGGTCGTGCTGGCGACCTTCCGTCTGATGGGCAAAAAATTCTTTTTAAAGTCCCTGCGCAGCATGGTGCTGCTGTCCCTCATGCTCGACCTTGTGTTTCCCTATGTGCCGCAGTACACGGGTGAACCGCTGCTGGCGGCCATCTTCGGCGGCGTCTTGGCGGGTGCGGGACTGGTGGCGGTCTACTGGCGCGGCTCCTCAACGGGAGGCACGGACTTTATCATCATGGCGATCCGCAAGAAGAAGCCCTTCATGTCCATCGGCATGATAACGCTCTTTGTGGACGGCTGCGTCATCGTACTGGGCGGCTTGGTGTTCGGCTATGTGGACGCGGTGCTGTACGGCATCATCATGACCTTTGCAAGCACCCTTGTCATCGACAAGGTCATGCAGGGGCTTGGCTCACGGCGCATGGCCATCGTCATCACCACGAACGGCGCGGGGGTGATTCGCGGCATCAGCGAGGAGATCGGCAGAGGCGTGACACTCGTCAAGGCCATCGGCACCTACACGGGCGAGGAGCGGCAGATGCTCATGTGCGCCTGCGCAAAGTCGGAGATCTTCCGCATTCGCCGCATAGCCTACGGCTGCGACAGCCACGCGCTGGTGCTGTTTACCACCTTGGAGGAGGCCTACGGTCTGGGCTTCAGCGAGCTGAAGGAGAATTAGGACATGGAACAGTTCTTTACGGATCTTTGGGACACGATCTCAAAGTTTGCGGTCACTTCTGGCGCCAAGCTCTTGGGCGCCATCGTGCTGCTTGTCGTGGGGCTTAAGCTTGTCAAGCGGCTGGCGCGCCGCATCGAAAACGGCAAGGGCTTCAAAAAGCTCAACGTCAACGTGCAAAGCTTTGCCAAGAGCGGCCTTGTCATCGCCTTGGACGCCATCGTCATCCTTACGGCGGTGTCGATCTTGGGCGTACCCATGGCGTCCATCGTGGCGCTCATCGGCAGCTGCGGCGTGACCATAGGTCTTGCGCTGCAAGGGGGACTTAGCAATCTGGCAGGCGGCCTGATGGTGCTCTTGTTCCACCCGTTCAAGGTGGGCGACCTCATCAGCAACGGCTCCTACACGGGCGTGGTGGAGGAGATCGGCATCTTTTACACCACCATCCGCACGGGAGATAACCGCGAGGTGCTGCTGCCCAACGGTACGGTCACGGGCAACGCGCTGGTCAATGAGAGCTACAACGAAACGCGCAGGCTGGATTACGCCGTGCCGCTTGGCTACGGGGTCGATCCCGCGCTGGCCTCCCGCGTGCTGCTGACGGTGGCAAAGGAGACACCCAACGTATTGGAGACCCCCGCGCCGCAGCTCTATTTGGACAGCTTTGGCGATTCCTCGCTCAACTACAAGCTGCGCCTGTGGTGTCCCTCCGCCAAGTATTACGATGTGAAGGTGGAGCTGGGACAGCGCATCAGCGATGCGTTGGCGGCGGCAGGCGTCACCATACCCTATCCGCAGCTGGATGTGCACATGGACAAGGACGCGTCCTGAAGCGGGAGCGCGTCGGAAAGGGGCATAGACATGAGGACCCTGCTCGTTGTGGAATCCAAGCACTGCGGCAACACCCGCAGGCTTGCCGAGGCGATGGCGGCGGCTGTGCCCGATACGCTGGTCACCGACACAAAGGGCGTGCAGGCATACGACCTAAACGCGTTCGACTTGGTGGGCTTTGGCAGCGGCATCTATCAAGGCGGCTTCGACAGGCGCATCGTCAAGCTGATCGAGAGCTTTTCCGATATGCCCGCCAAGGCGTTCGTGTTCTCCACCAGCGGCGGCGGGGACAAAAGCTACAATGCCAAGCTCGTCAAGCTGCTGAAAAGCAAAAACAAGACCGTCGTGGGCGATTTTGCCTGCAAGGGCTTGGACAAGTTTTTTGTGCTGCGCTTCGTGGGCGGGGTCAACAAGGGCTGCCCCACCGCGCAGGACTTGCAGGACGGCGCAGACTTTTTACGCGGCGTCGTCGCTTCCCTCTGCTGACGAAGGGGGCTTAGACCGATAGGCGTCCCAACTTCTCGGGACAAAGGAAAGCGGCGAGGGAGACCTCGCCAAACAGAGCCAAATGACCGAGCGCGGAAAAGAACGCGTTCGGTCTTTTTTATGGGCAGCATTTCTAAAAAACGGGACAAAAGCGGAACATTGGGTAAAAAACACCCGCCCTACATTGACAAAATTCGTTGACAAGTCTATAATACGAGTATCGCAACGCAAACGTTTGCGTAGACCCTGAGCAGCTGCGGCGCGGCGGGACTGCGCCCCTTCCGAACGGCTCCGCTCGAGCACGTGCTCGATGGACGATAGGTATTCCACAAAACAAGAAAAGGGGTAAGAAGTATGAAGAAGATCCTTGCATTGCTGCTGGCGGTACTCATGCTTGCAGCGCTTGGCGCCTGCGCGGACAAGGGCGGCGACGCCGAAGAGCCCGCCACGGATGAAAATTTGATCGCCTTGGCGTTCGTGTTCAAAAACAAGACGGGTAAGGACGTCAGCGAGGCCTATGTCTACCCAAGCGGCGCTGCCGACAAGGGGGAGAACGTCATCAGTGAAACTTGGGTGAACAACACGGACAGCTCGCAGTACAAGCGCATGATCCTTGCGCGTCCCGAGGCGGAGTATTACGACATCAGCCTGACCTTCACCGACGGCACGAGCTGCGTGTTCCCGCAGTTGGCGCTCAAGTTCAACAATTCGGTCTCCATGAAGTCGGCAGACGGCACGGAGATCAGCGTCAAGAACGACAACGAGGTGGAATTCACCAAGGAGGATCTTATAAACGCAGGCGTCACGGTGGACTTTGCCGAGGTCAAGATCGACGAAACGAACACCGTGCAGCTCAAGTTCCTGTTCAAGAACAAGACCTCCTATGACTGCTCGGCGGTGTATGTGTATCCCTCCGGCGCAGAGGACAAGGGCGAAAGCGTCATCAGCGAGGTGTACAAGAGCAACAAGTCGCAGGACGACTACCTGTGGCTGGTGCTGGATCGGCCGCAGGCGGACACCTATGACATCACGGTCGAGTTCACCAACGGCGAAAGCTGGACCTTCGACGGCAACGATCTGGTCAACGCCAACTCGGTGTCCATGAAGGACAACGAGGAGACGCTCTCCGTCAAGTTCGATTCCAACATCGATGAGAACGGACAGCCCATCGCGGCGGCAGGCGACGCTGCGGACGACAGCTCGGCCACGGTCACGCTGCGCTTCGTGTTCAAGAACAAGACGGGACTTACCATGAAGGCCGCCTACCTGTATCCGAGCGGCGCAGAGGACAAGGGCGAGAACCTGCTGACGGAGGACTGGCCTGTCTGCGAAAGCGACGATCAGTACAAGCATCTGGTGCTGACGGACATGGCGAACGCCGAGCTGTACGAGTTGACCGTCATCTTGGACGACGGCTCCGCGGAAGGTCTGCAGCTTGTCTACACCGATCTGGACATGAAGTCCAACAACTCCATGTCGCTGAAGGACGCCGAGGGCTTCTACTCGCTCAAGTACGACTCCAACGTTACCTTCGATTCCTAATTTTTAGAGCGCTGCGCCTTGCGGCATAATTGAAAACACCCGCCAAAAGGAAGCGAGCTTCCCCTTAGGCGGGTGCGCTTTCATGGCGGAAAGCCGCCGCTGTTTTCTCAAACGGCAATAAAGCTGTACGCGCAGTAGGCGATATACAGGGCAATGAGGATGCCGCCGAACAGGCGCGAGCCCTTCTTCTTCACCAGCATGGGAACGATCAAAAGCAGCATCACAACAAGGCACAGGGGGGCGTCCAGATACAGGGTGGAGGGTTGGGTGATGGCGATCTGTCCCGACAGCGCGGAGGGGATGCCCAGCACCAGCAGCAGGTTGAACAGGTTGGCGCCGATGATGTTGCCAAGGCCGATGTCGCCCTGCTTCTTGGCGACGGAGCTGAGGGTGGTGACCAGCTCGGGCAGGGAGGTGCCAAGCGCGATGAGCGTGACGGCGACCACGCGTTCGGGCACGCCCAGATAGTTGATGGCAAGCACCTTGCCGTTGTCGATGAGCAGCTGCGCACCCACAAACAGCAAGGCTGCAAAGAGGACGAGCTTGATTAGGGAGATGGGAATGGAGGGGATCTTATTGAGATCCTCGCTGTTTTCGGTCGGCTGCTGCCCCTTGCGGGCGCTGCGCACGGACAGGTAGGCATACAGGGCAAAGGCGACGAGGGAGGCGATGCCGTAGATGCGCGGCAGGTAGCCAAGCACGGCGCTTAAGGCGGCAAAGGCGGCAAGCGCGCCCACAAAGAACAGGAAGCGCCAGCCCACGGAGCCGCTTTCCACGCGTTTTGCGGGAGCCAACAGCTGCCCAAGGGCGGCGATGAGCGCGGTGTTGCAGATGATGCTGCCCAGCGCGTTGCCTACGGCGATCTCGGGGGAGCCTTCAAGCGCGGCGCTTGTGGAGACCAAGATCTCGGGCAGGGTGGTGCCAAGGGAGACGATGGTGGCGCCAACCACCAGCTGCGGAATGCGCAGGCGCTTGGCAATGTCCACGGAGGCGTCCACAAAGCGGTCGCCCGACAGGCAGATGACGGCAAGACCAACGGCAAACAGCGCGATGGTCCAAAACAGGGAATCGGGAACGGAAAACGACATGGAAAACTCCTTTCGGCAGAAAAAAAGACTTTTCCGCCATACAAAGATGACGTAAAAGTCTTGCGAAATTGACAGCCGCGGGCGTTATGAGCGCCGTGATGACGCGGACAGCCGCGAAAAACCTTCGCCGCTACTCCCCTTTACGCTGTTAGTATATTCCCCCGTTCCCCGCTTGTCAAACGCTTTTTCGCCTGCAGGCGCGTTACTCCATGGGTTTGATGGTAGCCTCAACAAAGGCGATCTCCTCCTTGGTCAAACCGTACTTCGCGTAAAGCTCCTCGTCCGTCCAAGACTTGGTGAAGTCTTGGATGGGGACAAACTTAAAACTATTGCGAGTAATATGCTGAGATAAAGCAATTTGCAGCACTAAGAACCGAACGAATCTAGCCTTAAGATAATCCATTAGATTTTGCGCTTCGCTCCTACTTTCAAAACTATCAACAACTAAATACGTTTCCGTACATATTGCTTTAGGAGGCAATATTTCAAGTGTGGATAGCACCTTAAACATGCCGTTCTTATCAGGTTGTCCGGCATGTTCCGAACTTAAGTAGGATATAATAACTTTCCACTTATCAATTATCCCTTGTCCTGCGGTAACTTGGGATCTTGCATACTTTCCCATTCCGGCATTATATCTTAGCGAAAGATCACCATTAGTTATTGAACTCGTATTAGTTGGTAAACCAAATGGCTTTCTCGCAGAAACCAATTCGCTCATAAAGTGGTCCGTACCTCCGGTAACCTTATGGACGATTTCAATAGCATTGTTATTCCGTATAAAGGTATCAAAAGCATTAAGGTATCGCATTTCGACGTGTTCAATGCCGTTTTTAGATCTATTGTAAATAGTGCATTTCCCATTGTATTTTTTGTCCCAAAGGAAGAAGCAAACACCACCAGCAATATCGATTCCGGTAAATACAAAATTGCTGTCTTCAAAATCCACCAACTTTTGAATTCGAACATCATTCAACATATCATCTCTAAATCCATCAAGCCCTTTTCCTCCGGAATACCATTTAGCGGGCATTATCATGGAAATGTACTTTGGCGTAAGACACTTTGCCTGCTCAACAAAGTAATTGTAGACAGGGGTAGCGCTTGCTTTGTTGCCGCCGTCCATGATCTGATACGGCGGATTGCCTACGACTGCATCGAATTTCATTTCCGTTTCTCCTTGTACGTTCCAGAAGGAAGCCCGCTTCACCTTGCCGATGAATTGATCGGGCTTGTTTTTCAGTTGGTTGACAAGATCGTCAAAGCTGTGGGCATTGATCCTTGCGGCCTTATAGCCCAACAGTGTACGCTGCGTGATGGTCTTTGCCATCTTGGTCTTGCAGATGACAAACACGCACTCCCGCACGGTCGCCTCCCACAGCTGCTGCTGCTTTTTGATGGTAAGCTCTCGCTTTTCCCGCGCTTGCTCCGCCTGTGCGGGGTGCAAAAAGGCCTCGCACTTGGCGCGATAGATGCTGTAGCTGACATACAGCGGATACAGACCCGTCTTGGAATTGATTTCAAGGATCTTGGCGTCGGGGTTCAAAAGCGTCTCAAACGACACGGCGCCGCGGTCAACAAGGCGCGGTGTGTCAAGGGACTGCTCGTGCGCCTCGTCAAAGAAATCATAGCCGCCCAGCGTATCGCTCATGTGCAGGTTGACCACGCGCCACGGGGTGAGGACGGTCTCCTTGTCGGGGTTTTTGAAGTACGAAAACAGCTGTGCTATCGTCTGCACGCGCTCTGTGGGCAGCAGACCGTCGGCGCGTTTTGCCTGTTCGCGGATCTCCTTGCCGGCGGCAAGAAAGACGTCCCCGTCATAGAAGGGGATCAGCTTTCTAAAGACGTCCTTGGTCACGCCGCGGGGCATGAACTCCGTCCAAGAGCTGTCGTCGACCATGTCGACAAAGCGCTCGATGGTGATGTCCTCGTCAAAGGGAACGTCCGCGCCAAAGATCAGCAGCGGCATACGCACCGATACGCCGCGCAGGATGGAGATGGCGTTGTTGCGCTGCTTGAGCTGCTCCTTGTGCTGCGCAAGCTGTGCAAGCTCCTCGGGCGTCCGCTCTCGCTTGGGCTTCTTTTGGATCTCCTTCTGCTGCTCGTATTCCTCTTCGGTCAGGCCGTTGTGGCTGACTTTCACCTCATTGCCGCTGTCGATGGCCTTGGTCGCGCCGATCTGCGCCTTCAGCGCCGCCAGCAGCTCCTCTGCTTCCTTGTCCAGTGTGAACAAGCGGTCGTTGTAGATGGAGGCGTCGTCGAAGCCCGAACGGATGGCCTTCTCGGCATAGATGCGCTTGATCTGCTGCATCATGGTGTCGACGCTGTAGGGTTTCATGCTCGTGCCCGAGATCGCCAGCACGGGGCAGAAGTTCAAAAACTTTCGCATGGCGGCGCGGTGTGCATCGTCCGTCTTGGTACCGCCCGTTCCGCCCTTCCTTGCGACATTTGCCGCTTCGGCCAGTACCCTGAGCGTGCGATCCGGGGCAAAGTCGAAAACGTAGCAGTGCTCCTTTGCCTTGCCGTCGATGCTGCCGGGGGACTGTACGCGAAAGATGGTCTGCAGATAGGTGGACGCCGCTGTGAAGTAAGAGCCGGAAAGCATCATGCAGGCCGTCCATTCCTTGATGGTAACGCCTGTGGTCAGCTTCCCGCAGGAAAGCGTGATGGAATAGTCGTTGTCCCGAATGGTCTTTTTGACGAGGGCAAGGGCGTCGGTGTAGTGCTGATCCTCAAAGTCGTCCCCCTCACCCGCCACGTTTGCGATCCCAAAGTTTCGGAAGATCGGATGCTCCCTAAGGAGCTTGCTGAGCGCCTTTGCTTCCTTTACGCCGGGGATCATCCAAAGCGTGTGTTGGAAGAAGCGCCGATGCTCCTCCGTGGCAAAGGGATAGTCGCTCTCGTCGCTCTTGGTCGTGATAAGGTTCAGAAACTTGACGATATCCGCTTCACGCACAAAATCGCCGATGTGTTTCCCGTGCGGAACGTCCTCGCCGTCCTTTTGGGGATCGCCGCTCCAAGTGCGGAAGAACTCGGTGAAGGTGAAGGCCTTGCCTGCAAGCTCCGGGGAAAGCCCACGGATGATGTCGCCAAGTTCGTAGGTAAAGATGTGCATCTGCGGCAGGGAAGCATAGGGGTTGGGATCGCCCGGATGCGTCTTGTCCCACTCCAGCTTCATCGCCTGCTCCATGCAATAGTCCCAGGTGTAGATACTGTCGTCATCGTATTGGTAGAGGATGTTGAAAGGCGTACCGGAAAGCGACAGCACCTTGGTGTCCTTGGAGGTCAACTCCGTTGTGACGCGCTTGCCAAGGTCGGTCTGCGTGCCCTCGTGCGCTTCATCGTTGATGACCAGATCCCAGTGCATTTTGAAGATGGCGTTGTTCTTGTTGAAGCTGCCGCCCACCTGCTTGGAGCCGCGCAGATCTTGGATGGAAGCGAAGTAGATGAAGGGTTTGCCGCCTGTGACAAGGCTTTTAAGCTGCAGCTCGTTGGCAGAATCGATCCTGCTGCTCTCCTCGGGATTGTCCGAGTCGTGATCCTTGGCGGCAAAGACGCAGTCCGAATTGCGAAACACCTTGTAGAAATCTTCCTGCCAGCCGCTTTGCACAACGGGGCGATGGGTGACGATGATGGTCTTTTGATACTTGTCAAGCTGCCGCTTGACCAAGGACAGCGCCGTGACCGTCTTGCCGTAGCGCATCTTGGCGTTCCACAGCATGCTGTCACCGCGGCGGAAGCGCTCAATGGTCTTTTGGATGGCGTCCTCCTGCTCTTGACGCAGAAGGATCTCCACGGCGTCGGCGGGGGTGATCTCCGAGGCATACAGCGTTCTTCTGCCCTGCTTGACCGCCTTGATGGCGTTCAGCACCGTGGCAAGATCCGTTCGGAACCACTCGTTTGCGTTGACTTCATTGGGATAGACCTTTGCAATGCCCGAATTGCTCAGTACCGCATGTACGCTGCCGTCGCGGAATGCCACTGTTTCCGTGCTCCCGTCGTCGCGGGTCTCGCGGCGTATCGCAAGCTCGGTATACAAAAGATGGTAGGAGACCCCCGCGGTGATGGTGTAGCTGTTGATACGCGCTCTTGCAGCCGCATTGAGCGCGCTGCAATTTGGCAAAAGCGTGTCAGGCGCGGCCAAGGTGGGCAAGGAGGCGTCCCCCACCTTGAGCAAGCCTTCATGCGCCGCATCGTGTACGCAAAACACATAGATCAGCTTGTAGGATACGGTCGGCACATAGACGATCTTTGGTATGGTTCTTTGCTCCATGGCTCTACCTCGCTTTTATCATGTCGATGAACCGAACGCTCCTCTTGGAACGCCAATCCATGACCCTGCAATAGACTCCGTTATGCCTGTGCATGTTGTTGCTTCTACAGCCGGGGCAGGGAAAGGTCTCGGTAGTCCCAAGCAGAGAGGTGACGGACTTTTCATCGTGGCAGCTGTAGGGGACTACATATTTAAGGCCGTCCATCTGCCAAATATTCCACGCGATGATGTTGGCGATGATCCGCAAAAGCTTGACAGACGGGGCTTGCTGCATGCGTGCCGTGTAGTAGTCGATGAAGCTTTGCAAAAGGTTCTCCCGCGCCAACAGCAAATTGTCGCCTTGAAACTCAAATCCGTACACGCTCTGAAAGGCGCGGATCGAGTGGTGCAGCCAGTCGGCGTCGTCCTTTGCGTTTTCATTGACCACGCGCAGCTTTCGATCCAGCAGCCCGATGCGCGCCTGCAGCGGAATGGGAGCGCCGCTTACCGTGTCATAGCGGCTCGCAAGGTAGGGCGCTTCGCCGCAGGTGATCTCAATGCGCTGCGCAGCAACGTACCGTTCCCAAGTCTTCTTCCCTGTGCTTTCAAAGGCGATCGGCTCGGCAGACGGGATCCAAGCGCCGTCCGTCTCTGTGTTAAAAACGGCTTCCCGCGAAAACCAAGCGCTGTCAATGAGATTGTTTTGCTTGTTGCATACCCATGACGGCGTGAAGACCTCCGCCATGTTGCGAATGCGCGTTTGCTTTTTGTCGCTGGTCTTTTGTACGCGGGGGCGTATGAGCTCCCCATGCGCACCGGTGATCTTGGAGATCTCGATCCGCTCGGTGCTGCGATAGCCCTCGCCGTTTGCGGCGTAATCATCGGTCGCCCACAGGATGTTGCTGCCGGTCGTCTTATCTGCCAGCAGTACTCCAAGAATGCTCAACGACAATGCGGCAAGCCCATTTTCCTTCACGTCGATCTGCTGCGATGCAATGGCCTGCATTTTTCCACCCCACGCTCTGCTTTTCTCCTATTTTAGCATGGTTCGCAAAGATAGTAAAGGAAAAACGGCATTTCACCTGCGGGCACGGACGCGTTCAGGGGGCGGCGGGGCGGCGAATTTTCATGCGGGAAGCGGCGCTTCGGACGGCGCTTTTGTGCGGGTTTTCCCTCTTTTTGGATATGATTAAATATATTCTCAAAACGCTTGTCCGCGGGGCTTTGCGTCGATTGACAAGAGGGCAAAAAGTGATATGATGAAACTGATCGGTCATGTTTGGCCGAAAATGCAAGTTTTAGTGGAGGATCGCATGAACAGCTATACCGAACGCGTGTTGGAAATGGTCAAGAAGCGCGATGCGCACGAGCCTGAATTTTTGCAGACAGTCGAAGAAGTGCTCAAGAGCCTTGAAGTGGTCGTTGACAAGCATCCCGAATACGAAAAAGCGGGCTTGCTCGAGCGGCTGGTCGAGCCGGAGCGCGTCATTGAATTCCGCGTTCCTTGGATGGATGACGAGGGAAAGGTGCGCGTGAACCGCGGCTTCCGTGTGCAGTTCAACAGCGCCATCGGGCCTTACAAGGGCGGCCTGCGTTTTGCGTCGCATGTGAATCTGTCCGTCATGAAGTTCTTGGGCTTCGAGCAGACCTTCAAGAACAGCCTGACCACCCTGCCCATGGGCGGCGGCAAGGGCGGTTCCGACTTTGATCCCAACGGCAAGTCCGACATGGAGATCATGCGCTTCTGCCAGTCCTTTATGACCGAGCTGCAGCGCCACATCGGCCCCAACATCGACGTCCCCGCAGGCGACATCGGCGTGGGCGGCCGCGAGATCGGCTTCCTCTTTGGGCAGTACAAGCGCATCCGCAACGGCTTTGAAAACGGCGTGTTGACGGGCAAGGGCCCCAGCTTCGGCGGCAGCCTCATTCGTCCCGAAGCCACCGGCTACGGCGCGGTATACTACCTGTGCGAAGTCCTCAAGCACGAGCACGACAGCATCGTGGGCAAGCAGATCGCCATCTCCGGCTTCGGCAATGTGAGCTGGGGCGTCTGCAAGAAGGTCGCAGAGCTGGGCGGCAAGGTCGTCACGCTTGCGGGTCCCGACGGCTACATCTACGATCCCGACGGCGTTGCCACGCAGGAAAAGTTCGACTACATGGTCGAAATGCGCAGCAGCGGCCGCAACCGCGTGCAGGATTACGCCGAGAAGTTCGGCGTGGCCTTCTTCCCGAAGGAAAAGCCTTGGGGTCACAAGGCGGACATCTGCATGCCCTGCGCGTTCCAAAACGAGATCGGCATGAAGGAAGCCGAGCAGATCCTTGGCAACGGCACCAAGTACTACATCGAGGTCGCCAACATGCCCACCACCAACGAGGCGCTGTACTTCCTGATGAACAAGGGCCTTGTGGTCGCCCCGTCCAAGGCGGTCAACGCAGGCGGCGTGGCCGTGTCCGGTCTGGAGATGAGCCAGAACTCCGAGCGCCTGAGCTGGAGCGCCGAGGAAGTCGACAAGATGCTGCACAACATCATGGTCAACATCCACGACTCCTCCATGAAGGCTGCCGAAGAATGCGGTCTGGGCTATAACCTGGTCGCAGGCGCGAACATCGCAGGCTTCAAGAAGGTCGCTGACGCCATGATGGCGCAGGGTCTCGTCTAACCAAGCGATCCAAGGAGTCGGCGGCAACGCAGGCTCGTGAATCGATAATATCCTCTATTGCTTCGGGGGACTGCCAGCGGCAGTCCTTCGTTGTATTTTGGCGTCGTGCATGCGCAACAAAAAAGCGCCCCTGCGGGCGCGGCCACCTCATCAAAAGGTCAAAGCTTTGACGAAGCCGTCTTTGACGGCAAAAAAAGCGCCCTGTCGGGGCGCAATGTGCGTGTACAGAAAACAGGACTGCCTTAGCGTCTCCGTAAGACAGCCCCGAATTTGGATGGGCGGTGCTTCATGGATCAGTCTTTTTTATCCTTCTTGTCCATGTCGATGACTTGCGCGCCATCGTAATACCCGCAGCTCTTGCACACGGTATGAGCGGGCTTCAGCTCGTGACACTGAGGGCACTCCATCATGTTGGGCTGTTCGAGCTTAAAGTTACTCGCACGACGCGAGTTCCGCCTTGCCTTGGATGTTTTTGTCTTGGGTACTGCCATGATTACACCTCCTTATTTTCGTTCTGCCATTGAAGCAGCGCATCAAAGGCGCTGTTTCTCGGACCTTCGGAGCAGCCGCAGCTTTGCTCGTTGCGGTCGCAGCCGCACACGGGGCACAGACCCTTGCAGTCGGGCTTGCACAGCTCGACAAGCGGCAGGTTGAGGAACAGATTGTCCAGCACCGCCTGCGTCAGATCGATGTGATCGCCCTCGCAGGGGTAGCTTTCCGCATCATCGTCCAAAGCCGTGCCTTGCCGCACAAATCGCTCCGAAAGAGCAAATTCCAGCGGCTGGGTGAACGTCCTGTTGCAGCGAGCGCAGACGGCCTCGTAGGATACGGCGGCCTGCGCCTCCACCAAGAAAGCCTTGCCGTCGAAACGGAACTGTCCGTTCAGCGTCAGCTCGTCCACAAAGCGGAGGGAACGCGTACCGTAGTCCGTGTCCGTCAACCGCTCGCGGAGGGTGAAGGGAAATATTTCGCCGTTGCGCTTACGCGCTTCCTCGATCCACAATTCCATGCGCTACTCCTAAAGCCAACAGTTATTGTACCGATTTCAAGTCCTTTTGTCAACCACCGACAGCAGGAATTTTCCGAAAAAGAGGCGGGATTTTCGCAAGAAAAAGCAAGAAGCCGCTTTTGCGGGCAGATCCGCGGCGGCTTATGCGCGAAAAACACCGTTAAGCAGGTAAGCGGCGGCTGCCGCGGTCAAAGAGCGCTTGGCGCTTACGCGCCCATGCTGTCGGGAATGCCATCGCCGTCGGTATCGCGGAAGGGAGCGGGGGGAGGCGGGGGCGCCATCGGTCCGTCGGGGATGCCGTCCCCATCGCGGTCAACGCCGTTTTGCTGGTTGCTGCCGCCGATATTGGCTGCGCCTACGCCGTACATCTCGCGACCCGTGATGCCCTTTTCGCTGCGGCGCTGCTCGATGATGTTGCTCAAAAAGCTGCGCAGCTTATCGACCTTCTTGACATTCTTCAGCTCCAGCGTGCCGTCGCTTGCGTCGGCGTTGTATAGAACGATGGTTCCCACGCCGCAGAGCTTCTGCCCAAAGCTGCGCTTGGACTGGATGTCCAAGATGCGGTAGAGCAGCACCTCGTCGGTCTCGGTGTTGAAGAAGCCCTTCTTCACATACAGGCGGTCGTTGTCCACCGAATAGCGCGTGAAGGAGAGGGGCAAGCCCAAGTAGCGCTTGCGATCCTTCCACAGCAGCTCGCTTTTCGAGGCGCTCTGTTCAAATGCGGTCTTTTGTCTTTTTGCCATACTATCCTCCAAGCTGTCAGATCATCAATAAAAAGTAACGCTGCCGCCTTGGTTCTCCAAGGGGCAAGGGAAGCTCCCGCAGCAGCCCCGTCAGCTGTTCCATTCTCCCGTATAGACCTCGGCGGCGGGGCCGGTCATGTACACATGCTCGTCCTTTGCCCAGTCGATCGTAAGCTCGCCCAATGGCAGCAGCAGGCGCTTCACCTGCCGCGGGTCGCCGTTTAGGATGCCCGCCACCGCAGCGGAGCAGGCGCCCGTGCCGCAGGCAAGGGTCGGGCCGCAGCCCCGCTCCCAAGTGCGAATGCGATAGGTGTTCTCGTCCAAGCGGGACACGAAGTTCACGTTCGTCCCCTGCGGATAGAAGGGATCGCGCTCCACCATGGGGCCGAGCCGCTCCACGGGGGCGGACAAGGCGTCGTTTACAAAAATGATGGTATGGGGCACGCCGAGCCTGAGGGACGTCACGCGCACGATCTCGCCGTTTGGAAGCAGCAGGGGGCGATCCACCACGGCCTTGGCGCAGCGTGCGGGGACGTCGTCGGCCTCTAAGAAGGGCTTGCCCATGTCCACGCGCACCGCCGTGACCACGCCCTTGTCCGTAAGCACCGTTGGGCGCATCACGCCCGCACCCGTCTCCACGGAAAAGTTTGTCCTGCCCGCCTCGATTGCGCCGCGCTCATAGGCATACTTGGCAAAGCAGCGGATGCCGTTGCCGCACATTTCGGCCTCGCTCCCGTCCGCGTTGACGATGCGCATCCGCACATCCGCCGTTTCCGAGGGCAGCAGCAGCAGCAGGCCGTCCGCGCCTATCCCCGTGTGGCGCTCGCACATGCGCGGCGCAAGGGCGTTCCAGTCCGTCTCGGGCAGACAGCGTGCGTCGATGAGCGCAAAGTCGTTGCCCAGCCCGTGCATTTTTACAAATTTCATGATTCCTCTCCAAACAGTTCCAAAAAGCTCTCATCGGCGTACTCGTGCACGACCTGCTCAAAGCGCCGATAGGCGGCAAGGAAACGCCTTGCGCGCTCGGTCAGCTCCGCGCCGCCGCCGCCGCGGCCGCCTGTGGCCGTCTCCAGCAGCGGAAAGCCCAAGCCCTTTTCGGCAGTCTTGATGATGCTCCACGCCTTGGAGTAGGCCATGCCCATGGCGATCGTAGCCTTGCGCAGAGAGTGCAGCGCGTCCACCCTTTCCAGCAGCTCCGCTATCCCGGGGCCAAACACCTTCTCCTCGCCGTACACACGCAGTACCAGCGTATAGCGCAGTTGATCCATAGCCGCCTCCCGTGCTTTTTTATCAGTATAGTACTTTTTTAGGAAGGCGGCAAGAAGGAATATAATTCTTTCGGATGTGCGCAAAAGTATTGTACACGGCGAAGATCTGTAGTATATTTATAAAGAGATCGCGAAAGGTTTATGCGTTGGCGACCCTTGCCGACCATAGAGGTGTTCGCGGGATCGCCACACTAAACAATGGGAGGGCAACAGAATGGCATTTTGCAACAAATGCGGTGCGAAGCTGGAAGAGGATTCCACGTTTTGCTCCAACTGCGGAGCGCCGGTAGAAGCAGCGGAGCATCAGGCTGCGCCGTCGGACGAGCGGACAAAGGACTACGAGGACAACAAGTGGATGGCAGTGCTGGCCTATTTGGGGCCGTTGGTGTTCATTCCGCTGTATGCGCGCAAGGGTTCCGCCTACGCGCAGTACCACGCCAAGCAGGGCTTCAACCTGTTCATCGTGTGGGTCGGCTATTGCATCGTGGATATTTTGCTCAACCTCATCAAGGTCACCACGGTCAAAGAGATATGGGGCATTCCTGTGGAGGTGACGCAGACCCCTTGGTACATCTCCCTCATCATTTGGCTTCTGAGCATCGCCGTGACCGTGCTGGCGATCATCGGCATCGTCAACGCCCTCAAGGGCAAGAAGAAAAAGCTGCCCATCATCGGCGAGTGGAAGTTGATGAAATAGGCGCTTTGTAAAAGCAAAGATCGATCCTAAAAACGGGGGCTTGGCAGCGTGTCAAGCCCCTTTTCCCATGTTAGGGGACAACGCTGCATATCGCCGTGAAGCTTTCGGCGTTCCCGCACAAAATCCGTCGAATTTGGGGGGAAGCGCGGCTTGCTTTTATTCGCAGTTCCGTATATACTTATTGCATATCATGAAAAGGGCTTAGGGAAATGGATTGGATCTCCGTTAAAGAAGTTGCAGACAAATGGGGCGTTACGCCGCGCAGGGTGCAAAAGCTGCTGTCGGAGGGACGCATCGCAGGAGCGGAGCAGCTGGGCGGACAATGGCTTATCCCCGCAAACTGCAAAAAGCCCGGCGATCCCCGCCGCCGCACCGACGCCGATGACACTCTGTATCCAACGCTTCTTACGACCTATCTGCGCATGGAGTCGGGTCATGCCGACGTCCTCCCGCAGCAGCAGCACGCCGCCGCCGAGCGAGAGCTGCGCTGCGAGCTGGCCTATATGCGGGGCGACTTTGCCTATGCCGCCACGGCGCAGCGCATCACGCGCACGGACAGCCCCCTCTATGTCACGGCCTGCAATGTCAGCGCGATCGCAAGCATCAGCGTGGGCGATTATACGGGCTATCGCAAGGCCATGGATGCGCTGAAGGCGATCCAAAGGCGCTATGCGGAGGACTGTATCGAGCGCAGGATCGCGGAGCTGGCGATCCTGAACATCTCCGTCAGCCTGTTTGCACCGCAGAACCTGCCGAGCTGGTTCACGGATCGCCGCTTCGATGTGCTTACACCCGAAATGCTGCCCATGGCGCTGTACCTGTACACCAAGTACCTGCATTCGCAAAACAAGCCGGAAGCCATGCTGGCGGTGGCCGAGACGGCGCTGGCGCTGCGTTGGCGCGAGAAGGGCTATACCATTTCCGAGGTCTACCTGCTGCTGATGGCTTCGCAGGCTGCGCAGCTGCTCAACGACCCCGTCCGCGCCCAGAGGCATGTGGAGCACGCCATGGAGCTTGCGCTGCCCGACGGGATCACCACGCCCTTTGCCGAAAACTTAGTTCCATCCAACGGACTGATCGAGACCTCGCTTTTGCGTGTTGCGCCCGAGCTGCAGGAAAAGATCCTGTTGCAGTCGGAGCAGACCTGGGGCAACTGGATCAGCGTCCATAACGAGCTGGCGCGGGACAATGTAACGCTCATCCTGACCCGCCGCGAGTATCAGATCGCGTCTTCGGCGCGCTACGGCTGCAGCAACGCCGAGATCGCTGAGCGCGTCAAGCTGTCCGAGAGCAGCGTGAAGGCCATCCTAAGCGGCGTCTATGACAAATTGTTCATCAAGCAGCGGCGCGAACTGGCGCACTATATCCTTTGATCGGTATTAGGCAATGTCAAAGCGCTTGTACAGCTCCGCAAGGCTGCCGTCCTCCGATCGTTCATACAGATACTCATCCAAATAGTTCGTTAAGACCGCGTCCTCGCTGCGGCAGAACGCATAGTACGAAATGACGCCGATCAGGGGCGCTTCATAGATGTGCATGCCCGACTCCAGCAGGGTCATGGCCGCGCTGCGCGGCAGGCAGAGCGCGTCCACCGTGCCCGCCCTCAGGGCGACCAGCATGTCGTAGTAGGCGGCATAGGGATGCGCGACAAGGGAGGGATCCTTGTCCTTCAGGTAGGTATCGAGCAGCTCCTGTGCGGCGGTGCCGTTCAATACGGCGATCTCGGAGCCCGTTGTGGGCGCGGACGGCGCATAGCCCAGCAGCACGCAGCTCTCCTGCAAAAAGGGGCGGGCACACACGGCGTAGGCGCTGTCGGCGGGGGCGGCAACGGCGGCAAGCGCAAGATCGATCTGTCCGTCATGCAGCTGCCACAGCGCGGTCTGCCGCGTGACCTCCACAAGGCTGAGAGCCTCCGCGTCCTCGCCAAAGATCTCCGCCGCAACAGCACGCGCCAGTTCCGCTTCATAGCCGTTTCCGTCCACATTGAGACCATAGACCGAAGTGTCCACGCCCACCCGCAGGATGCCCCGCGAACGGACGACGTCCATCTCCGCGCTTCCAAGATACGATTGCGTGGGGGAGTTGATCAAAAGGATGACCACCAAGAGCAGCACGACCGCAAGGCCGATCAGCATGGCGCGGATGGGCAGGCGCTCCTGCCAGCCCTCGCGCAGCAGGCGGCGCTTTTGCTGCGGTACTTTTTTGTTGATCCTTGTTTCCATGCCGTAAGTATAGCAAACAAAGCGACAAGAGAAAAGGGGGTTAGTGCTGTACAAAGCGAAAAAAAACGTGTAAAATGAGAACATGTATGCGACTAAAGTTGCATCAACGGGAGGAAAAAGGATTTGCGCTTGTTTATTGCCGTACCCCTGCCCAAGGACGTGCAACGCTCCGTCTTTGCCGTGCAGGAGGCGCTGCGTATGCAAAGCAGCGCGGGACGCTTTGTCCCGCAGGGGAATCACCACATCACCGTTCGCTTTTTAGGGGAAAGCGATGCGCTGTATGATGTGACGGAGGCCATGCACGAGGCTGTCTGCGACGCCAAGCCCTTTCTGCTGCGCTTGGGCGGCTACGGTTACTTCACGCATGGCGGTGCGCGCACCTCGTTCATTCGCCTTTCGGGGGGGATCAATGAACTGGACCGCATCCACAGCACGCTGGAATCCGCGCTGTGGGAGCGGGGATTCGTGCACGGACGGGGCCGTTTTGACCCGCACATCACCTTGGGACGCGCCGTGGAGCATGACAAGCTGACGCTGACCGTTCCCAACGAAGCATTTTGGGCGCGAAGCATCGTCCTGTATGAGAGCAACAACGTCAAGGGGCAGATGCAGTACACCCCGCTGCACACCGAAAGTTTTTAGAACACGCAAAGCAACAACGGAGGCAAGATGGGCAGCATCACCATCCTCAGCGGCCGAGCCGACAGCGGCAAGAGCACCGAACTGTATGATCGCATCGCTGACGCGTGCAAGAAGCGCGAGCAGGTCATCCTCATCGTCCCCGCGCAGTACACCTTCGAGGCGGAGCGCCGCCTTTGCGACCGTTTGGGCGGACTGATCGGCGCGGAGGTCTACAGCTTGGAGCGCCTGAGCGAACGCATCGTGCGCCTGTCGGGCAAGACCCTGCCCGTCCTGTCCAAGCAGGGGCGCTGCATGGTCATTCGCCGCGTGGTGCTGCACCATGCGGACGAGCTGCAGCTTTGGGGACGGGTGGCGCTCACCCGCGGCTTTGCCGAGCAGTTAGACGGCCTCATCCGCGCCCTGCGGGAGTGCTGCGTGGAGCCCGAGCAGCTCAAGGCCGCCGCAAAAAAGCAGGATCCCGACAGCCTCTTGGGGCGCAAGCTCCACGACCTTGCCCTGCTGTACGCCGCCACGCAACAGCAGTATCAAACGCAGTACCACAGCGTCATGGATCAGACCGATCTGGCCGCCGAGCTGGTCGGCGATTCCTTTGTGCGGCATTGTCGGGTCTTTTTGGACGATCTGATCGCACCCACCGCGCAGCAGCTGCGCCTTTTGGGGGCGATCGCCTCTGCGGCGCGCTCCGTGACGCTGACGCTGCGCATCGACGATGGTCCCGATGCGGCGCTGTTCGAGCCGGATCGCCGCAGCGCGCAGCGGATAGGAGAGCTTGCCGCGGCACGCGGCCTTACCCTGTCCACCCTGCCGCTGCAAAGAAAAGCCGCAGCCGACCGCGATCCCGCGCTTGCCGCGTTGGAGCGCGGTCTGTTTGACGATGGCGCAGCCCCCTATCCAAAGGAGACCGACGCCGTGCAGCTCTTTGGCGCGCCCGACCGCGCCCGTGAAGCGGCGCTGGTGGCGGATCTTGTGCTGGAGCGCGCCCGCTTGGGCGTACGCTATCGCGATATGGCGGTGGTGGTCTCGGACATGAACGCCTATGTGCCGCTGCTGCGCCGCGCCTTCCGTGCGCGGAACATCCCCCTGTTTTTCGATGCGACCCGTCCCATCCTTGGCCACGCGGCGGCGGAGCTGCTTTTGAGCGCCGCGCGCGCCGCTTCCGGCGGCTTTAATACCCAAGAGCTGCTGCGCATCCTAAAAAGCGGCTATGCGGGGGTGGAGCGCGCCGATGTGGAGCTGTTTGAAAACTATCTTTTGCGCTACGGCCTGTACGGCAGCGGCCTCACGGAGCCGCTCCATTTCGGCGAGGTGCCCGAGGCCGCCGAGCGCGTCCGCAGCGTCCTCATGCCGCCGCTGATGGCGCTGCGCGAAGGTCTCTCACGCGGCAGTGTGGAGCAAAAGGCAAGGGCGATCTACGAATACCTCTGCGCCTTAGACCTCAAGACGCAGCTGATGGCGCAGGCGGAGCAGGCGCTTAGCGAGGGGCGCAGCGCGGATGCGGAGGCGCAAAAGCAGGTTTGGAACACCCTGATGGAGCTGCTCAGCCAGCTGTACACCATCTTGGGCAAGGAAAAGCTTTCCGCCAAGGACTTTCAGTCCGTACTGGAGGAGGGCATCGCGGGATACAGCATGGGCGTGCTGCCGGGTACGAGCGATCAGGTGCTGCTTGGCGATTTGGAGCGCACGCGCACGCGTCCCGTGGACAGCCTGTTCGTGTTGGGCGTCAACGACGGCCTGCTGCCCCTGCTGCGCGGCGACGACGAGATCCTAAGCAACGAGGAGCTGTCCCTTTTGCGCGAGGCGGGTCTGACCCTTTGGGGCGACAGCTACAGCCTCATCGAGGGAGACCGCTTGGAGATCTACAGCGCTTTGACCAAGGCGCGCCGCAGGCTCTGCCTGTCCTATGCCTTGGCGGACGGCGCCGAGACGCTTGCGCCCTCCTCCCTGATCGACCGCATAGAGCGGCTGTTTCCCGCTGCGCGCTGCGACGCCCTGCGGGAATCGGCGCTGCCAAGCTGCAAGGCCGAGGGCTTTTCGCGCATGGCAGCTGCGCTGTGCATCGCCAAGCGGGACGGCAGCGCCCCTAAGGAGCTTGGCGCTTTGATCGACTGCTATCGCGAGGATCCCGCGTATCGCGAACGCCTGCACCGCATCCTTTCGGAGCGGGAGGGCAGGCTCTCGCCCACGCCCTTTGGCAGCAGCCTGTCGGAGGCGCTGTACGGCCGCGCCCCCTCCATGAGCGCAAGCCGTCTGGAACAATTCAACAGCTGCCCCTTCCGCCAATACATCGTCTACGGGCTGAAGGCCGCCGAACGCCGCGAGGCCAAGGAGGATCCCGCCGACGAGGGCAGCTTTTTACATGAGGGACTGGACGCCTTTGCGCGTACGCTTGCGGCGCAGAAGTTAGACTGGGCGACGCTTGACGATGCGCGCCTCGATCAAATATTGGACGAGCTGCTCCCGCCCCTCATTGCCGCGCACAACGATGGTCTGCTGCTGCGTGACCCGCGCCTCAAGGCGACCCTGTCGCTGCGCATCGATGCGCTGCGCCGCTGCATCCTTGCCATACGCGAGCAGCTTGCGGCGGGGCGCTTCCGTCCGCTCAAAACGGAGCTGAGCTTTGGCATGGACGGCGGCCTGCCCCCCGTGCAGCTGCAGCTTTCCAACGGCCGCGTGGTGCTGCTGCGGGGTCGGGTGGATCGCGTGGACCGCAGTCCCGACGGACTGCTGCGCGTCATCGACTACAAAACGCACGGCAAGCCCTTCGACCCCGCGGGGGTGTACGATGGGGAGCTGTTGCAGCTTCCGCTGTACCTTTGCGCCATCAAGGGCTTGGGCGGCGAGGTCGTGGGCGCGTACTACATGCCGCTGCTGCCCCCGCCTACCGATGAGGACGGCGAAGCGCCAAGCTACGCCATGAGCGGCGTGACCGCCACGGACGTGGACGCGCTGGCCGCCACAGCCATAACGGACGAGGATCGCGCCAAGGTGGTCAAGGGGCTGAAGCGCGGCGGCGCAAGCGGCTGCGAACGCGGCGGCATAGCGTATCTTGGCGAGATGGCGCTTGCCCGCGCCGCTGTGAGCGCCGAACGGATGCTAAACGGCGACGCCGCCATCCATCCCATCGACAAGGCCTGCGACTACTGTCCCCTAAAGAGCATCTGCCGCTTTGACGAGCAGCTGCCTGCCTGCCGCAAGCGCCATCTGCCCGCGCTGCGCTTGGACGAGCTGATCGCCCTGCCCCTGCCCGACGGGACGGAGCCTTAGGATAACGAAACCATACAGGGAAGCTGAGAACGACTGCGGAGGAAAGCATGGACTGGACAAAGGAACAGCGGGAAGCCATCGACAGAAACGGAAACGTGTTGGTCTCCGCCGCCGCGGGAGCGGGCAAAACGGCGGTGCTTGCCGAACGCGTGGTGCGGCTTGTCGGGGAGGGCACGGGGGTGGAGCAGCTGCTGGTGCCGACCTTTACCCGCGCTGCCGTCTGCCCACGCTGCGCTTGGACGAGCTGATCGCCCTGCCCCTGCCCGACAGGACGGAGCCTTAGGATAACGAAACCATACAGGGAAGCTGAGAACGACTGCGGAGGAAAGCATGGACTGGACAAAGGAACAGCGGGAAGCCATCGACAGAAACGGAAACGTGTTGGTCTCCGCCGCCGCGGGAGCGGGCAAAACGGCGGTGCTTGCCGAACGCGTGGTGCGGCTTGTCGGGGAGGGCACGGGGGTGGAGCAGCTGCTGGTGCTGACCTTTACCCGCGCTGCCGCCGCCGAGATGAAGGCGCGCATCGCCCGCCGCCTGTCCGACTGCGCCCTAAAGGCGGACGTGCCCGAGCGCCGCAGCTACTTTCGCGCACAGGCGGAGGCGGTGGCAAGCGCTTCCATCTCCACCATCCATTCGTTCTGCGCCCGCGTCATCCGCCGTCACTTCGACCGAGCGGAGCTGCCTCCCGCCACCCGCACCATGGACGAGACCGAGAGCGCTCGCCTAAGGTCGGAGGTATTGGATGCGCAGCTGACGGAGCTTGCCAAGGAAGCGCCCGAGCGCTACCGTCTGCCCATCCGCGCCTTTGGCAGTGAGCGGAACCTCATCGTGAACATCAACGCGCTGCTTGCGACCTTAGCGGGGCAGCCCGATCCCAAGCGCTACTTGGACGAATGTCTGGAGCCGCTCAGCTCCCCCGCCGCCTTTGCCGCGCTGGTGGAGCGCTATCTTGCGTTTTCCCGCGAGGAGCTGCAGGCAGCCATCGAAGCAATGACCTTCGCCAAGGAGGGGCTCTCGCCCGACTACGGCAAGGTCATCGCGCAGCTGGACGGCGAGCTGATGCAGGCGCGGGGTTGCCTGCTTGCAGAGGGGGCGGACGCCTACGGCACGGCTTTGGCCGTGCTTGGCGACAGCTTTGAACGGCTGCTCTTTCCCCGCGGCACGGACGAGAGCGTCAAGCGTCCCGTCACGACGGCGCGGGATGCTCTTAAAAAGTTTGTGCGCGCACAGGCGGACGAGCTGCGCTGCGGCGAGGACGCGCTGTTTGTGCGGCAGAGCCGTTCCGCCGAGCCGACCTGCGCCCTTGTGGAGCTGACGCGGGACTTTCTGACGCGCTACGAGGCGGAGAAGCGCTCCCGCGCCCTGATGGATTTTAACGACTTGGAGCATCTGGCGCTGACCTGTCTTGCGGACGAGAAGGTGGCGGAGGAGTATCGCCGCCGCTACGCCTGCATCATCGTGGACGAGTATCAGGACTCCAACCGCGTGCAGGAGGCGATCCTGCAGCACATAGCCCGCAGCGGCGGTCTGTTCTATGTGGGGGACGTCAAGCAGAGCATCTACCGCTTCCGCATGGCGGAGCCGAGCCTGTTTTTGGACAAGCTGAACAGCTTTACGGGGGACAAGGGCAGCGTGATCCGTCTCAAGGACAACTTCCGCTCCTCCAAGGAGGTCTTGGACGCGGTGAATCTGGTGTTCCGCCGCCTGATGACCGAGCGGACGGGGCCGATCCACTACGACGAGGAGGCGCTGCAGGCGGGCATAGTGCAGCCCAAGGGCGCTGTGGAGCTGGAGCTGATCGAGCGCAGGGTGCAGTCGGACGCCCCTGAGGACACGCCCGACGATGCGGAGGCGGAGGCGCTGGCCTGCGCCGCCGAGATCCATGCCCTGCTGCGGCAGCCCCCAAACGAGGGGGACAAGCCGCTGCGCTACTGTGACTTTGCCATCCTGCTGCACACCACCACGGCGGCGCGCAGCTTTGCGCAGACCCTGTCCAAGCAGGGCATCCCCTGCTATGCGCAGCTGACCGGCGGCTACTTTGAGGCCATCGAGGTCATGCTGACCCTCAACTACCTGCGCGTGATGGACAACCGCAGACAGGACATCCCGCTCCTGTCCGTGCTGCGCAGCTGCCTTGGCGGCTTTACCGATGAGGAGCTGATCGCCCTTCGGCAAAAGCGGCGGGACGGGGAATGGATCGACTGCCTTACGGCGGCCTGCGAGGACGACGACGCGCTTGGCCTCAAATGCCGCGATTTTTTGGACACGCTGGAGCGCCGCCGCAGGGACAGCCTGCGCCGTCCCGTGGAGGAGTTCTTGGCGGATCTGTTCGACGAGAGCGGACTGGAGGACGAGCTGCGCGCTCTTGCGGGAGGCGCACAGCGGGCTGCAAATTTAGAGGCGCTGCTGGCGCAGGCACGCAGCTTCGACGGCACGGGCGGCTTCTCCGTCCACGGCTTTTTGCGCTACATGGAGGAGGCGGAAAAGAACGCCTCGCTGGGCGCGGCGCAGACGGCGGGCAGCGATGTGGTGCGCATCATGAGCATCCACCGCAGCAAGGGCTTGGAGTTTCCCGTAGTCTTTTTGTGCCGCTTGGGCGCCGCCTTCAACCGCGAGGATACGCGGCGCGCCTTTGTGACCCATCCCACGCTGGGCTTGGGACTGAAGTATCTGGACGAGGCGGGACGCAAGTGCGACACCCTGCCGCATAAGCTCATCATCAAGACGGTGGATCGGGAGCAGCAGCAGGAGCGGATGCGCCTGCTGTATGTGGGCATGACCCGCGCCGTGCGGCGGCTGTACCTCATCGGCAGCGTCAGCGACGCCGAGAAGCGCCTGTTGGAGGCCGATCCCGCGTCCTCGACAGAGCTTTTGAGCGCGTCTTCCTATCTAAAGTGGCTGCTGCCGCCGCTCAAGGGGCATATCCCCGTAAGGATCCTCTTTCGTGAGGATCTGCAAGCGACCCCGCCTGCCGTTCCCCCTGCCGATGATACGGCAAACGAGCAGATCAAAAATGCCCTGCTTGCTCGCTTTGCTTGGCGCTATCCCTTCAGCGGCGCGGTGGGCGTGCCGTCAAAAAGCTCCGTCACCGAGCTTTCGGATAAGCCGCAGCAGGAGTTTGCCGTCCCCGATTTTCTGTTGGAAAGCAGCAGGAACGTCCTTACGCTCGGCACGCAGGCGCACGCCATTTTGGAGCGCCTTCCCCTGCGGCCGCCTGCGGCGGGAGAGCTTGGCGCGCTTGCAAACAGGCTGGGCTTGGACGAACCAAGCATCCTTTCCTCGCTCGAATGGTTCACCGACACCCCGCTCTTTGCCGCGCTCTGTCATGCGGACGAGGCGCACAGGGAGTGGCCGTTTTCCTATCTTGCCGACAGCGAACGCTTGGGGCTGCCGCCCTCGGAGGAGCGCGTGCTGCTGCAGGGCGTCATCGACGCCTGCTACCGCACAGAGACGGGCTGGGTACTCATCGACTATAAGACGGACTATATCGGCAACACGCAACCCCTGCTGTGGGCGCAGCGGCATGACAAGCAGCTGCGGCTCTATGCGGAGGTACTGACCGCTTTAACGGGTCTGCCTGTGCAAAAGCGCCTGCTGGTGCTGCTGCGCGCACAAGCCATCGTGGACATGGACGAGGCGAAGGAGGCGTGGACGCTTTGATGAGCGAACGAAGGAGCAGCAGCTTTGCATCGCCCCCCCTGCCCGCCGCCTACCTTGCGCGTATGCGCGAGAGCTTGGGCGCAGACGGCTATGCCGCCTACCTTGCCGCCATGGAAAAGACCCCGCCGCGTGCGCTTCGGGTCAACACCAGCAAGACGGATCAAGCGGAACTCGCCGCGCTGTTGTCCGTGCCGCTCACGCCCACGGGACTTACTGATACGGGTCTGCTGCTTCCCCCGACCCTGCCCGTAGGACGGCAGCCCGCGCACGCCGCGGGACTATTCTACATGCAGGAGGCGTCCGCGCAGGTCCCCGCAAGCCTTCCCACGCTGCCCGACGCCCCCGTGGTGCTCGACCTTTGCGCCGCACCGGGAGGAAAGGCAAGCCAGCTTGCCGCAAGGATGCGCGGCGGCGTCCTGTTTGCCAACGAGCCCGTCCCCGAGCGGGCAAGCGTCTTGGCGGGCAACTTGGAGCGCATGGGCGTGTCCAACGCCGTTGTGACGAACCTGCCGCCCGAGCGGCTCTGCCCCCTCCTTAACGGGCTGTGCGATGTGGTGCTGGTGGACGCTCCCTGCGCGGGAGAGGGCATGTTCCGCCGCGAACCAGAGGCGGTGCGCGCTTGGTCGCCCGCCGTCGTCAGTGCCTGCGCCAAACGACAGGCACGCATCCTTGCCCTTGCGTGCATGGCGCTCAAGGCAGGCGGCCAATTGGTATACTCCACCTGCTCCTTCTCCGAGGAGGAGAACGAGCAGAACGTCCGCAAGCTCCTCCTTACGGAGCCTTCGCTTCAGCTTGTCCTTGAACGCCGCCTGTACCCGCAGACCTGCTGCGGCGAGGGGCAGTACATGGCGCTTTTGCAGGCGGACGGCACGCCGCGTCCCACGCCGCTGCGGCTGCCCGCAGCAAAGCCCGATCCCTTGGCCGAGGCCTTCCTGTGCGAGTCGCTTGCAAAGGACGCGCTGCCAAGCGGCGTCCCGTGTACGCTTGCGGACGGTCGGGCGCTGCTGCTGCCGCCGCTGCCCTGCGCCATAGGCGAGCTGAAGCTCGTCCGAGCGGGTCTGCTGCTGGGCGAAACGCAGCGGGGTCGCTTTCTGCCCGCGCACGCGTTGGCGCTGTGCGGACGGGAGACGCCCTTTTTGAACACGACAGAGCTGAACGATGCAGCTGCGGAAAGCTATCTGGCGGGGGAGTGCCTGCCTGCGGAGGCTTTGTCCAAGCGACCCGAAAAGGGGTACTGCGCCGTCCTGTGGCACAATCACGCCTTGGGGCTTGGCAAGTTTGCGGACGAGCAGCTGAAAAATCATTATCCCAAGGGGCTGCGCAGTCTCTTATTAAATCGATAGAGCAAGGTCACCGAAAGGAGCAAAACATGGATCACGAAACACGGATGAAGCGCTTTAGGGAGCGCATCGACAAGATGGCGACCCTCGATCACGCGACGGCGGCGCTGTACTATGACGCGCAGACGGTCATGCCCCGCGGCGGGGCGGAGGACTTTGGCAAGACGGCAGCGGAGCTGTCGGGCGAAAACTATCGCCTTTTGACCTGCCCCGAGATGCGGGAGGATATCGACGCCATCCTTGCCTCTCCCATGGAGGCGGATCTACTTGCGCTGGCGGAGGCAAACGAGCTGTCCGAGCAGCTGCGCCGCATCGAGCGCATCCCGCTGGACGAGTACATGGAGTTCGAGCGCGTCCGCGCCAAGGCCAACAGCGTTTGGCACGAGGCGAAGGAGCAAAGCGACTTTGCCCTCTTTGCACCGCTGCTCAAGCGCGTCTTTGACATGACGCGGCGCTTTGCCGCGCTGTACGACCCCGAGCGCGATCCCTACGACAACCTGCTGGACGAGTACTGTAAGGGTCTGACCAAGGCCAAGTGCGAGCCCTTCTTTGACGGTCTGAAGGCAGATGTCGCTCCCCTGATCGCCGCCGTGGGCGAGAGCGGCCGCAGCATCGACGACAGCTTTCTTGCCAAGGCCTATCCCATCGAGGGACAGAGGGCGCTGTCCAAGTATGTGATGGAGCTGATGACCGTCGATCCCGCACACTGCATCTTAGGCGAGGTGGAGCATCCCTTCACCATCAACTTCAGCAGAAACGATGTGCGCATCTCCACCCACTACTACGAGAACGCCGTGGCAAGCAGCCTGTACTCCGTCATCCACGAAAGCGGACACGCGCTGTACGAGCTGCATGTGGACGAGCGCTTCAACCGTACGCCGCTTTGCAGCGGATCGGGCATGGACGTGCACGAATCGCAGTCCCGCTTCTATGAAAACTGCATCGGCCGCAGCGAGGCGTTCTGCAAGCTGCTCTGGCCGAAGATACGCGAACTGTTCCCCGCGCAGACGGAGGGGTACGGCGCGCACGACTTCTACTTGGCGGTCAACAGCTCCAAGCCCGATTTCATCCGCACCGAGGCGGACGAGCTGACCTATCCGATGCACATTTTGGTGCGCTACGAATTGGAAAAGCTGCTCATCGCAGACGAGCTGCCCGTCAGCGAGCTGCCCGCCGCGTGGAACGCGCTCTACAAGAAATACTTGGGCATTACCCCGCCCAACGACCGCGTGGGCGTGCTGCAGGATTCCCACTGGTCGAACGGACAGATCGGCTACTTCCCCTCCTACGCGTTGGGCAGCGCCTACGCGGCGCAGTTTCTGCGCACGATGGAGGGACAGATGGATCTGTGGGGACTGGTGGAGAAGGGCGAGCTAAAGCCCATCGCGGACTATCTGGAGGCGCACATCTGGCGTTTCGGCAAGTCCGTAGCCCCCGCCGACCTCATCGAAAACGCCTGCGGCGCCCCCTTCGATCCTGCTTACTACAGCGCGTATCTGAAGGAAAAATTCAGCGCCATCTACGGCCTGTAATGGAAAAAGCAACCCGCTTTGCGCCGCCCCCTCGGCGGCGCGGCTTTTTCATGTGCATAAAGTTGCAGAAAAACTGAAAGCTTCACGATACCGTAACAAGACTGTTTCACTACTATCACGCGGGGGACACAGTTTTGACAAATCTTTCCGTTAGGATAAAAGCTGTAAGGAGAGGGCGGGCCCACCCGCTGCGGTGCGGCGGCCGCTCCTGCAGGTCCTCGGAAGGGTAAGTCGAAGGGGTCGGCAAGACCGATCGTATCCTTGCCCCACGACGGAAGATTTTGACAAGAATGGTGCGTCCGTCCGTTGGCGCCGTCGGCAGAGCCGATCTTATCGAGGGGATACAGGATCGGGAACCGTTCTGTGCGGCACGGACAAGAAGCCATTGGGCGCAATCCCGCGCCGAACGAAGCGCCACGCGGCGCAGGGATACGAGGCCGAACGTGCGCGGTCGCACCGCTTTGTCGGGTCCAACTCCCGTAACGGCAAGAAAACTTCCGCTTTTGTCCGTGGACAAGGGCGGTTTTTATTTCTGTCAAAAAGCCCCCCGTCCGTTTGGACGGGAGGCTTCTTTTGATAGTCCTTACTTCGGTCAGCCCTGCCTTAAGCGGCGAGCTGCGCCATGAAGAACGCGCCCGTGGCGTCGATGGCGTCATAGAGCTGCGTCAGATCGCCCGTGAACACGTTGAAGGTATGATCCATCCCATCGATGTAGTGGCAGTCGGAAGCCGCGTTGGTGGACGCGTCCTTGATCTGCTGCGCATAGGCGGGATCGACCGTGGTGTCCGCCGTGCCCGCGATGGCAAGGATGGGGCCGGAATAGTCCGCAACGGCCGCCAGCACGTCGGTGTTCATCACGTCCTCGCACCACTGCAGGGACACGTTGAGGCTGTCGCGCCAGTCGAACTCCATCACGAAGTAGCCGTTCGTCTTGGCCTCCTCATAGTCCGCCTCGCCAAAGAAACCGGGGATGACCATGGTCACCGCGCCTGCCCAAGTGACAACGGCGTCGATGAGGTCGGGATTGTTCTTTGCCAGCAGGATGGCCAGCGTGCCGCCTTGGCTCCAGCCCATCGCGCCGATGTGCTCCGCATCCACGAAGGGCAGCTGCTGCATGTACGCCACGCAGGCCAGCGCGTCATCCTGCGCGGAGGTGAAGTTGTAGTCCAGATAGTCGCCTGTGGACTCACCATTGCCGATGAAGTCAAAGCGAATGGTGGCAAGACCGTACTTTTCCGCAAGGATGGGCGCAGCCGTGAGGTAGCCGTTGCCCGCCTCGTCGCGGGTGGAAGCGGTGCCGTGCAGCATCACAACGGCAGGCGCCTTCGTGTCGCTGACGGGTACGCAGACCGTTGCGGGAATGGTGTGACCGTCATTTTCAATGTAGACCACATACTCCATGCTCGCCACGGTGCGCGTGAGCTTTGCGGAGAAGAAGTCCGCAACGCCGTTCTTGACCATGCCAAGGATCTCCTCGTCGCCGCTGTAGAAGCCATAGCCGTGGCCGTCATGCGGCGTTTCGATGGTCTCTGCGTTCAAGGCCGCTGCCACTGCCTGCGAAACGGAGGGCGATACCGCCTCATCGTCCGCGGCGTAGATGACCAGCGCGGGTCCGTCATAGTCGGCGGCAGCCGCGTCGATCAGCGTTGCGCCTTCATACGCTTCGATGTCGCTGAACCATTCCTTGGAGAGGTGCTGCACCTGTCCGTAGATGGTGGTGTAGGTGACATAGCCCTCGGCAGCGGCTTCCGCCTGTGCCTTCAGCTCGTTCCAAGCATCTGCGCCGCCAAAGAGGTTCTTGAGGTTCTCGGTGTCGGCGGCAGGCGCCAGCAGCGTGACGGCCGCAAAGTCGTAGGCACGCTCGTCCAGCAGCTCCAGCGCCAGTCTGCCGCCCATGGAGTAGCCAAACAGACCCACATTGGACGCGTCAACGTTGTAGTTGTCCAGCGCGTACCAAAGACCGTCCATGATGTCGTCCTTCATGTTGGTCTCGGTGTTCATTGCAAAGTCCTCGGTGCTGTCGCCGCAGCCGGGGAAGTCCATGCGGATGGTCGCCACACCGGCGTCCGCCAGTGCGCCTGCGATCTCGTCAAAGCCGATATTCTCATGACGGCTGCCGCCATGTCCGTGCGCCATGACCACCAGCGGCCAAGGACCATCGCCCTCGGGCAGCGTCACGGTCGCGGCGATCTCCACACCACGCGTGGTGGAGGTGTAGCTAACGGTCTCAATGGTATAGGTAGGTTCCGCCGTGGGCTCCGCAGTAGGTTCTGCGGTGGGCTCCTCGGTCGGCTGTTCGACCACCGGTGCATCGGTGGGTGTCACGTCGGTGTCAGGCGTCTTGGTGCAGGCCGCAAACGGCAGCAGCATCAACACGGCCACAAGGATCGCCAATACTTTTTTCATGTTGATTCCTCCGATTTCGTTTCATGCGGTATCCCTCCGCACGAACGAAGTATAGCACAAAAGAGGGGTCAGGTCAATGTATGGCTGTGTATACATAGGACTTATACACTAATATGCAGGGCATTTTGCATAATATTCCCAATTTATCGGGAACGAGCAAAAAATGGCGAATCTGTCAGCCCCGTATCAATCGCTCGATGCGCTTTTTTGTCGCGGTGGGTTCAAGCAGCAGCGCCTGCTCTGTAAGGCGGCAAAACGCCTCGTCGGGCGGCGGAGAGTCGGGCAGACCGCCTCGCGCAGCCCAGAACGTCTCCGTTGTGCAAAGAACGGTGCTGTTCCAGCCGTAAGGCTCCCCCTGCGCGTTCCTTTTTTGCTGTCTGCCGCAGAGGGTCAAAAACAGATGCATCTGCAGCTCCGTAAGCGCCCGTGAGAATTCCGCGCTCTCCTCCTTTCCGATGCCCAACAGCCGCCGCAGCTCGTGCAGCGGGAGCTGCCCGCAGGCCTCGACTTGGTGGTACACGCGTTTTGCCATGTAGGACAGGCTCCCCCGTTCGTAGGCCTCCGCGAAGCTTTCCCCCTGCCGTCGGATGGACAGAAACAGCGGATAGTACTCCCGCGTGATGTAGCCGCCCAAGCCAAAGAACAGCTTGGCGTAGGCCACGTCGTCCCGCTGCTCCAAGACGCGCATCCGCCACTCCCACGGATCCAAGTTGGGATCACCCGTGTGCCAGCGCACAGGCGTTTTATAGGGCGCTGGCTCGTCCCAAGCAAAGGGGATGAGGGCAAAGCCCTTGCTGCTCCCACCGCTTAAGCTAAAGCCGCAGTCTAAAAGCGCAGTCATGAACTCGTCGTAATTTTGAATGGGGATCAGCCGCATGGAAGCACCCGCCCTTTCCTGCCATTTTCCTACCCGTATTTTACCATACGAACCCCCCCTGTCGCGCACTATTTGTTGGGCTTGAAAAGCGGAAAAAAGGGGTGTAGGATGGGGGAGGAGGGCAAAGGAATGTTGGATCTGATCGGACGCGATAAGCACAGCGGGTTTGAGCGCTCCTGCGGCGCCGTGATCCTTCGCGGCACGGGGGAGGCAACGCGGGTGCTCGTCATACGCCAACGGGCGGGTCGCAGCACCCTGCCCAAGGGACATGTGGAGCAAAACGAAACGGACGAGCAGGCCGCTCTGCGGGAGATCCAAGAGGAAACGGGGCTTATGCCGCGCTTGGACACGGGCTTTCGCTTTCTGCTGACGCGTTTTCCCAAGGCGACGGGGAGCAAGGAGATCTGCTTCTTTGTTGCCGAAAGCGACAGCGGCGAGGCGCGGCCGCAGCCGGAGGAGCTGACGGGGCTTTGCTGGCTCCCGCCTGCCGAGGCCGCGGCGCGGATGGATCTTGTGTCCGACCGCGTTGCCCTCATTGCGGCGCTGCGCTACAAGGGCCTTGCGTAAGGCGGCCGAACGCGGCTGGATCAATAAAAGGAAGGGACGCGGCTATGGACGAAGAAAGCAGATCGATCCTGCGGGATCTGGTGGCGAAGGCGGGCTTTTCCGCCTGCTTTGTGCTGCGCCTGCGGCGTTTGGAGGCTTGGGCTGCGCAGCGCGATGCGGGAAAGACGCATCCCAACGCAAGACTGCTGCAGGCCGATCCCCAAGCTGCGTATCCTTGGGCAAACGCGGCGCTGCTGCTGGTCATGCCCTGCCCCTTGGTGGAGGGGCTGCCGCTGTCGGCGTACTATCTTGCGTCCAACCGTTCCTATCATGCGGCGCAGGCACTGGCCAAAAAGCTTGGTGAGCAGGGGATACGCGCCGAACACGCACGCGTGCCCGAGCGGGCGCTGCTGCTGGAGAACGGCTTTGGAGCGCGCTGCGACAATGCGCTGCTGGCGTTGGAACCCTTTGGAACGCGTTTTGTGCTGCAAAGCCTTGTGCTGCGCCTCCCCGAGGGCGAAGCCTATGACGTTCCCGCCGCAGCCGCAAGCGCTTGCCTGCACTGCGGACGCTGCGCGGCCGCCTGCCCCACGGGAGCGATCCAAGAGGATGGGTACGACTGGACGCGCTGCCTGCGCAGCTACATGGAGAAGGCGGCCATGCCCCGCTTTGTCATGGAAAAGATGGATACGCTGCTGGGCTGTGAGCGCTGCCAAAACGTTTGTCCGCTCAACGAGGGAACGCCTGTACTGCAGGCGGACGCGGCGCTCAGGGCGGCATTTGATCCGGAACGCTTGCTTGCGGGGGACGATGGGGAAGCGGGAAAATATATCGGAAAAAATTTGCTCAGCGGCAAGCGCTTGACGGCGCAGGCGGCGGTGTTGGCGGGAAAAAGCGGACAGCCGCGTTACGCCCCGCTGCTTAAAAAGCTGCTGTTAAGCGACAACGAGGCGCTCCGGGCGGCGGCGGACTTTGCGCTTACCCGTCTGCGGGAGGACGGCGCAACTAAACCCGAAGCGACCCCATAGACAGCACCGACCGACATGCAGGCGACACCTTTTGCGGCAAGCGCTTGACGGCGCAGGCGGCGGTGTTGGCGGGAAAAAGCGGACAGCCGCGTTACGCCCCGCTTCTTAAAAAGCTGCTGCTAAGCGACAGCGAAGCGCTCCGGGCGGCGGCGGACTTTGCGCTTACCCGTCTGCGGGAGGACGGCGAACCTAAACCCCAAGCAACCCCATAGACAGCACCGACCGACAGCAGGTGCGTACGGCGGGAAGGCGT
Organism: uncultured Oscillospiraceae bacterium; assembly: GCA_964490325.1. Classification (GTDB taxonomy): domain Bacteria; phylum Bacillota; class Clostridia; order Christensenellales; family CAG-138; genus DAOPJM01. The sequence goes on along the minus strand of CAZBBX010000005.1, from coordinate 8,151 downwards.
CCGTTGCCCCTTATCTTTCACTTCATTGCCTGCCTCTCATCCCTGCAGGCGCTGCATCTCACGCCGCAGGCGGCGCAGGATGCGCTTTTCCAAGCGGGAAATGTAGCTTTGCGAGATGCCCATGCGGTCGGCGGCCTGCTTTTGCGTGCAGGGGGGCTGCTGCGTCAGGCCAAAGCGCAGCTCGATGATTTCCTTTTCACGCGGCGTCAGCGTGGCAAGCGCCGCTTTGAGCAGCTCCTTGTCCACCTCGTCCTCCAGATCGCGGCTGACGACGTCCTCGTCCGTGCCCAAGATATCGCTTAAAAGCAGCTCGTTCCCGTCCCAATCCACATTCAGCGGCTCGTCAAAGGAGACCTCTAACTTGAGCTTGCAGCTTCTGCGCAGGTGCATCAGGATCTCATTCTCGATGCAGCGGGACGCATAGGTCGCAAGCTTGATCTTTTTTTCGCTGTTGAAGGTGTTCACCGCCTTGATAAGCCCAATGGTGCCGATGGAGATGAGATCCTCCGTCTGTACGCCCGTGTTCTCGAAGCGGCGGGCGATATACACCACCAAGCGCAGGTTATGCTCGATCAGACTGTCCCGTGCCGCAGGGTCGGTCGCGCAGCGCTCGATCGCCTCCGCCTCGCTTATGGGATCGAGGGGAGCGGGCAGGGTCTCGCCGGAGTGCAGGTAATCGAGGGTGCTGCGCCTCGCCCCGCACAGCCGCAGCCAAAGCGTCCAAAGGCAGCGTTTCCATTTTTGCAGTAAGCGTTTCATCTTTCCTCCTTGTTTATAGGGGATCGGCGGCTTTAGCCGCTCCGAACTGAAAAAAAGATACCGTCGGATCGCCCCGCCGATCCGACGACGGAAGCAGCAAGGGAACGACCATCAAATCCATCAACACCGGCGACATGCGCGGCGGTTTTGATACCTTGCTTGTAAGCTTGGGTCTCCAAGCTTGCAAGAGAAAGCCCTGCCGCAGCAGACTCGTCAAAAAGCGTGAGCTTTTTGGCGAAGCCGTCTTTGACGGCTAATACCGGCGACATGCGCGGCGGTTTTGATACCTTGCTTGTCGCTTTGGGTCTCCAAAGGGGCAAGAGAAGCTCTGCCGCAGCAGACTCGTCAAAAAGCGTGAGCTTTTTAACGATCAAAGGAAGACTGCGCCGTAAGCAGCGGGGGCAGCAGCGCATCGGCTCCCACGATGGGACGGGGGGCGCGGGCAATGAGCGCGTCCACGGGTACGATCGTGCCGTCCTGCTGCAACAGCTCGATGCGCGTAGGGCGAAGACCGTACAAAACCGTGTCCCCGCCCTGCGTACAGCAGGGCAGCGGCCTCCCGCCCGCAAGCGGCACGCCGCAAACGAGGATCACGGGCAGACCCGTCACGGGATCGAACAGGCGGTTGCCCGTGTCGATGAGCGCGCTGAGGCGGTAATGGCGCTTGCCCAGCTGCAGCAGCAGCACGGCGCGCTCCTCCGTTGTACGCCGACAGCGCCACAGCAGGCGCATCGCACGCGGAAGCGCGGCCGCCGCCGCAGCGGACAGGATGGCGGCGCGCAGGGGAATGGCGCCTACGAGTACGCCGCCGCCCGAGAGCTGACCGCCCAGCAGCAGGGTCATGCCGAGGGTCAGACCGCCTACGGCGACAGCCGCAAAGGCCGTGGCAAGGAGCAGCTTGCCGTAGGAAAGCCCCCGTTCATACAGGGGCAGCGCCATCAGGGGCAAGAGCAGCAGCTTTGCAGGCAGGCTCGCTAAAAACGGGAGGGCGCTAAGCGACAGCAGGGCATAGACTGCGCCAAAAAGCGACATCGCAAGGCAGCGCCACAGCGCAAGGCGCACCCCCGCCAACGCCGCCGCAAGCGCAAGGATCAGCCAGTTCATCAGGGCGTTGTCCAAAAGGAAGCCCTCAATGCCGATCTTCATGCGCGCACCCCCATTCGTTCAGCGCGTCAGGCGTGCAGGACGCGCTTTCCTTCACGCTGCGTACAGGGCGCAGCGCTTCACGGCAGACGGAGATCTGCTGCCTCACGCCGCCAACGGTTGTGCTTCGCGCAGGCGTTCTGCCTGCGGAACGCCGCACTGTTTCCCCTCCGCCCCGTTCCTCGGCAAAGGGGGGAGCGCCGCGCCTACGCGATCTCCACGACCATCACGGTCATGTCGTCGCTTGCGCCG